>NZ_JANAIF010000144.1 GCF_024721015.1 Xenorhabdus bovienii | reverse complement strand
TTTTTCTATCAATTGGCTGCATAAAAAACAATTACATCATTTTCTCTTGCTAGCGCTCTGTTAATGCGACAGAACCCAATATATCGCGGTTGTTTAGCCAGCGGGATACATGCATCAAAATGGCTCATTATTTCTTTTTCGATATCGTTACTATAGGAATTTAAAAACCACCTCATTAAAACACCCCAAGTTTTTAAAAAAATGTTTCCTTATTCAGTATTAAAAAATACAGGGTGGTAAAGTGTTTAAAGTTCACAATAAACTGCTGATTTACTGTTTATAGGAATAAACCGTGAATCGTAATAAGCATCGAGCCACACTATGGTGGCTCGATACGGTTATATTGTTGGTGGATATCGGTTATATTGTTGGGAACTTTTTGATTTGATAATGTTTTGAACTGTATCAATAACAGGTTCATTATTATCGTCAATAAAAAAGTGAGTACCTTCAAAAATGATGACCTTTTTCTCTTGTTCAAATAAATCTAACCAAGAATAGAGTTCTTGCTCTGTGACTATGGCATCATTTTTTCCACCAAACACGGTTAAAGGACAGGAGAAAGATTCTGTTCCAACATAATGATATTCTTCCGAAATTTTAAAATCCGCCTTTATTGCGGGTAAAATCAGGGACAATAATTCGGCATTGTCGATGACTTGTTTATCAACCCGGCCAAACGTCTGTAATCCATTGATAAAATCTTTATCCGGTAACCCACTTAATGGTTCTCTGATAGCAGTAACCTGGGGCCCTTTACTGCCTGAGGCAATAAATTCGATGGGGAGAGGTAATGATGCTGCGTTAATTTTTCTTATTAGTTCAAAAGCGACTCGGCTACCTAAACTGTGACCAAAAAATAGATAAGGTTTATTAAGTAAGCTTTTAATATTGACATAGATGTCTTCAACAAGGTGGCTCATGTCATTATGAGGTTTTTCTCTGATCCTGCTGCCTTTACCGGGGGGTTGTATGACTAAAAACTCAGCGTTTGTTTTGATTTTTTTGGCAAAGGGAACAAAAGTTGCACTGCTTCCTCCGGCATAAGGGAAACAAAATATTCGTATCTCAGGATTAGAAACAGTATTAAGTTTAATAAAACATGAAGGAGATTTTTCTATCACAATCGGGATCCGTTATCTTTTGCTATAAAGTTACGCATTGAAATTAACTATTCTGATAACTTTTGCTTTTTGTTTACGGTATGTTACCGCCCTTGGGTATTATCCCAACATTCAAACAACGATGTGTCTGTCAGTTAAAAATAACGAGTGATAACAAATGAAAATAATAATTAATTCTGAAAAGTTAGAGTGGTGTGATATTAGCACATTGCAATAAAAATCAATGGATTCCTTTTTTGATTCACTTATACATATTAAAACAGTCCGTTATTAATTTTTATTACAGACATTATATTTAATGGAGTATTTAATTGGCTGGTTGTTTTTCAAGTGAAATAATGCTGTGTTAATATATTAATTATGGAAAAATAAGTGACCTAAAATTTTAGCAAGCTTCAGGAAGCTGACTTTGTGCGCTATGGTTTGTTTGCTTAGTATGAAACATGAGAGTTACCTCCTTTATTTTTGACTGATGTTTTCCTCTTTTAATCAAAGTTGGCAACTCTCTTCTTTGCAAATCGAAGTGTTAGATTGGGTCTGAACGACGACATCTAAACACTACCGGTTTTTCAAAATTAATTTTATGGCTATCGTTTTAACTGGCCACTCTCTATTCGTTTTAGTCACAGACACAAGAGTCACTTTTCCGGTAGTCCGATGATAAATTGCTGATACATCTTTTGATATTGAAGGTTTCTTTATGGTATTCCCATGCCAGAGACATTCCAGTTTTCCGTCAGAATGTTTCCGGCAAAGATGTATAGGCCCGCCTCTATGAGGGCATTTATCATCGAGGGCAATTATTTTACTATTTTCAATATAAACGACTGATCTTTTATTTTCTGCCGGGAAATTAATAAGTAATGCCCCGCTATAGTCTATTTTTTTTATTCCCATTTAGTTAAGTCTCCTATGGTGTATATTTCATAATCACAAGATTCTGATTTAATTAAAGCACCATGTAACCGATTATGTTCGATAATAATTCCTTCTCCAGCGTTTAAAATTGTAGATTTTTCAAAACCATTTAAAAACTCCATCGTTCCTGATTTAACATGACATAACTCATTACTATCATGAGAGTGAGTTATTGACAACTCATTGTATGGCTCGGTAATTTTAACACAAGGGATAATACCTTTATTTGCGGCTTCCTTTACCTTTATGATGATTCTATCATGGAGATGTTTATATGTTTCAGCATTATCCTTCCATTCTATCTGACGTATAAAATCTTGTTCGCTGATATCACTGATTAAACATGCTTCTTCGAATCCTCTAATTATCTCTGTTGCTGCAATTTGGCCATATTTATCTATAGCCGGTGAGACTAATCCTTCAAATACCATTCTTGAATGGTCAATGTCTATGTGACAATGCTCATTAAAATATTTGACATTAATATTTGGTAATACTTCTTTTAATGCGTTTCTCCAAATTTTACAACTCGTAATGAAAGATGTTTCTGCTTGGTAAATTGCGCCAATATAACGAAAAAATTTTCTTTTGTCTTTTGTTACCATATTATAATAATTTGCTAATAGTAAGCTGCCATTAAGATAATATTGCCAGTAGTAATGAGGTGTAGAATTTAAATTAACAGAATTAAGCGTGTCTCGGTATAACGTTGCATGATGTTTAGAAAAATCACCATAACCGAGTTCATCAATAATTATCTTGAATAAAGAACTGGCAATTTCCCCATAGCTTCCACTTGCATATCTAGCCATAGGGCTTGATTCAATTAAGAAATCTGTGGCCAATTGAATTAGCCAATCTTTTGATGTAGTAACAGGATCTGTCGAAGTTAAAATTGCATTGGCAGATGGGAGAGATGAGCATTTTAATGATTCATCTGCGAATGAGAAAAAATATTCTTTGACTCTTTCTTTATTCCAGTTTTCAGTAATAATGATTTCATCATCAAGAAATGAAAAAAGATATTTTTCCAAAAGCCGAATGCCTGCATTAGAAGTAATAAAACGCTCATCAGAATAAAATTTTTGATAGTCTTCCCAGATGAATTTATCCATTTCAGGAAGCATTAAAAAATCCATTTCATTCATGGTAAAAAGAGTTCTATTTGCAGCGAATGCACTATATGTTAAGATATTATCTCTGGTTAAAGGACTCGAAAAATCAATATGTTTAAGGACGTGTGGTCTTATTCTTCGACCATAAAATTGTTCTTCGTAGCGATTTCCGTTATCAATACATTTTTCTGAATCAGCAAATGCAAGAATAGCATCTCTACCTATATTAAGTTAATCAATGAAATTATCTGCACTTTTGTTATAGTCGGTAATACAATACACTGACTTACCGCGTCCACT
>NZ_JANAIF010000143.1 GCF_024721015.1 Xenorhabdus bovienii | reverse complement strand
ACCGTGGAGTATGAGCTAAATACTCTATTGGAAGGTTATGGTGCTAAATTTGCAATTAATTTTTCTTGATTACTTAATAAAAAATTATTAATTTAATTGAGGTACGGTATCGTCATAGTCAATTGTACCTTTAGAGTCATCTTTAACATTTATACCCACGATTTCATATTGATTGTACTCAGAGGTGAAAAAAAACTCACTGCTGGCAAGCTAGCAGTGAGTTTTTTTATTGAGAATATACTCAGGCAATTTTTACTGATCAGAATCGCCAATTAGCATTCAAGAACACACCATTATCTTTATGGCTGCTTGATAAAACGCCATTATATCCCAGTGCCAGTGTGGTATTTTTGCCGATATCTAATTCAGTACCTACTTTAACCACTGCTGCATCACGCCCCGCTGAAACACTGTTGACAGTAAACATCGTATTACTATTGCTGAAACCTAACTTAGTGCCACGATTGATGTTACCAAACCGATGTTGCCAGCCCAGTTCACCATATACACCCACATGCAATTCTCTTTGGGATTCGAGTTCGATTTTCCATTTTTGGTCGGCACGCAAACCCAGTGTAGAGAAGGTAGCATTCTGTGATTTTTTGTCGCCGTGCAGTGCAGCGGCTCCGCCTTGTTCATTAATGCTATTGTTGTGGAAGTTAACGTGAGCTAAGTTGGCAAATGGCTCCAAATTCAGCCAAGAGGTTTTAATACCATAACCCGCTTCGGTAAATAATTGTCCAGTACGTGCACCGTATTTAGCTTTCAGATCGTCGGACTGATCACCAAAAGCAACTGAGCGCTCGGTGTCAAAACGATGCCAACTGTAGGCCACACCAGCACGTAATGCCAGAGCATCAATCTGTTTGCTGCCGTATAAAGCCAAGTGATAGTTATCACTGCGTGCTGATGCGCTATCGCCCCCATGCAGAGAAGAGCGAGTGTAGCCGGTAGCCACGCCAAGCCGCCAGTCGCTGGACAAGTCTTTATCTACACCCAACAACACGCCGTAGTTGGACATCCGATAACCGCTGACTTCATTGTTGCCGCTGGCACGCTGCCAGTTACCCATTATCTGTACCCAAGCACCATCTGTATCCGCTTTGATTTCCTGAGAAGTGGCTACGCCATTGGCCTGACGCAAACGGGTATTCAGTGTATCGCGCAGATAGCGGCTGCTATTGATCTGTGCAGCAGCAATATCAGCATGAACCTGTCCTGAAAGTTGGCTGAATGCCTGACTGGCCTGTGTGGCTGAATTTACCATCAGAATACTTTCATGAACTGGATGGTCTGAATTCAGCATATCAGCCGCTTTGGCAACTGAACGCCCATTAGCCGTTGTGGCTAGGCTGGCAAACTCGGTTGTGTTGCGTTTTATATCCAGCAACGCTCGATCAAATTGATAGTTGAGCGGGATATCAAGGAACAGATGCCCCTGTGATACGGTGTCAAATTGACCATAGATGCCATTGCTCGCTTGCAAGATATTGTATTGCTGGCCAAGCAGACTGCGTACCTTTTGCTGCGACAGCAAGTTACCCCGGTTTTCCAAAGTCACTTGCACTTCACCACCTTCCAGCCCTGCCATACCATTACTCAGGATACGATCACTCTTACCATCCGGCGTTAATGTCACCTGATAGCGAGAGCCTGTTTCAAAAATGACTTCGCGATCAACATTCAGAGCAGCGTCAGTATTACCCGGTGCAATGTTAGCTCCGTTGTAAGCAGTGAGTGAGCCAACAGTGCCTTTTCCGCTCAAGGTTGCATCGCTTTGTACTGTCACGTCGGAGGTTATCGAACCGTTCACCAATAACAGCCCTTGATTCACCCATGTTGGACCAGAATAAGTACTGGCTCCGGTAAGTAGGAGCGCACCGCTGCCATTTTTAGTCAGGCCACCATGACCACTGATATCATTGCTCCAATAGTCATAGACGCACTCAATACTGTTACATACTCGTTGTACGGTGGTGCCTGGCTCAATCAGACTGCCGATGCCGGCAATATTGGCGATAAACTGTGTTTCGGTATACGAACCTTCAATGTAATATTTAGCGGGAATATCTTGCTTAGTAATGAACATTTTAGGGCCATTAATGGCATCTTTCAGGTTCAGTTTTCCCCAACCATATAGGTCATCAAGACCCGGCGTCCCCAAATCAGTCGCGGTGGTTTTGATAACATCGGCAATTTGCGCCGCAGTCATATAAGGGAAACGTTGCATCAGAACTGCGGCGGTTCCTGCCACATGCGGCGCGGCCATTGATGTACCTGTGTAAGTATCATAGGTGGGATCAATCTCCAGCTCGCCTTTCTTTAAAGCGTCCTCGTTAATTTCGCCACCATTTTTCGAGACAAAATCGCCAGTGCTACTGTAAACCTTGGTGCCTGGTGCAGCCAGGCACCAACTGGCGGTATATCCACAGCTAGTTGACGATGGTGCAATCAAACCGTCTTCTTTTAGATTGGTGACGCTAAGGTAGTTTTTCAGTACGTCAGGGAAGAAATAAGGCATCCCTGCATGTAACCAAGTCACGTTATAATTATTCGCGTTACCCGCAGCGAAAACCATTAATTTTCCTTGGCGAGCAGCACGCAACATGCCGGCATCACTGGCTAACGGCTCTCCCGTAACTGCGAGCGGGGCTTGGCTTAACTCGTTTAGTTTTTCTTTAATTGGCGAGACATAATTAATTAGCTGTTTCAATGTAACTTTATAGTAAGCGATAGTCCCATTAGGCAATCGGATAGGTCTACCGTCGCTACCCACATAATAACGCGGACGAACTCCCCAACTGTTATTAATGATGCGAGCATCGCTTTGAATCATAGCTTCTGTGCGGTTGTAATCATTTTGCAGAAACTTTGCGGTGACTAAGCCAGCATCAAATGCTACTCCGTGCATTTCTCTGCCATCTCTGTTCGCCGCAATGGTTCCTGACACATGATTGCCATGGGCGCCAAAGCTGATCAGATCGCTGTAGGGATCATAACTATAGCTCCAAATGTCGGATGGAGCTATTATCTTTAGTTTGTCAGCAAATTCAGGATGGTTGGTAACCGCCTCATCTAATACACCGACATTAATGCCCTTACCCGTATAACCTCTGGCATAGGCATAATGGGCACCGATAGAGGCCAACCCCCATTGATTCTTAAATTCATCTGACAACCAACTATCAGGTATACCTTTTTTACCCTGTTCGTGATATTCAGTGGCAGCAATTAACGAACCAGTAGGTAATAGCCCAAATAACAATGTCATCCCTAAAAAAATCGGCCGTGCCGGATTGTTTTTTTTCATAAAAGTGAGTCCATTTTTCGGAAAGTAGTGACTTTCAGTTCGCTGTCTTTCATACCGCTCCTCAGAAAGTCTTTATAAGAAAGGTGAGATAAATTTATAGAACAGGCGGTGCCAATTTCTCTTGCACTCTGTAAGGATCATTTTGACTAAGATGCTGCTGGCCATCCCCAGCAATATCTATCCTTCGCCCACACTCGCTATAGCATAATAATTAAATCCGAAATGCAAGAAATATATTAACTTTTTTATAACAGTTTAGTTACAAAAATAACATGGTCACACTTTGGAATTTTATTTATAGTAGTAGGTGCGATAATTACGTATCTTAAGTAATCAAGAAAAATTAATTGCAAATTTAGCACCATAACCTTCCAATAGAGTATTTAGCTCATACTCCACGG
>NZ_JANAIF010000142.1 GCF_024721015.1 Xenorhabdus bovienii | reverse complement strand
CCTGTTCCTCTTTAGGATATTTTTTATATATTCGGGCATTAGCCTCTGCTTTAATGGCTCCACGTTTGCTGAAATATCGCCTTTTCCTTGTTGGCGAGTAGTAAACGAGTGTCTCTATCATTTTAATAGTCACAATAATTCTCCCGCTGTGATGAAGCAGCGCAGTGATATAGGTTGGGGTTAGATGTTTCTATTTGGATTGCCGAATGGCGTTAGAACGGAATACCCTGATCATCCCAATCTGCGGGTGGTGTATCCTGTTGGGCGTAATATTGCGATGGTGAGTTAGAATTAACTGATTTTCGGTCATCCTTGTCTTTCAGATTTGCTATGACTTTATCTACTGTAGTTGCTGGCTTCCCTTCAACTTTCTCAGCAATAGTCTGACGCGTGTCGGCATAGAACGGGATGCGGATATCCATTCCGTAGGTATCAGATCCATTCGTCTTTGTTCTCAGTATCTTTTGCAGCACCAGACCAACACGTTTACCCGTGAATTCTGGTGCAATCAGGTTATTAACAGAAACCATATGGCTAGTTATCTGACGAAGACCGCAACATCCCATGATGGCCTGTATCATGCTGTGACCGAATGCATTGACTGAACCATCTTTTTTCTTGCAACAAATACTGAGATAACTGACTTTGCGACCGTCATCCGTCTCACCAGAGAACTCAATGAACTCAGCGCCAGATTGGGCGGTGGTCAGTTTTGCTTCGTTAATGGTGATAACATATGCGCCGCTTTCATTTATAAAACCGCCTTGTCCGGCACTCATGGCTGATTCTTGGTCGTAGGTAAAAAGAACATTGTTCATATAGTTGTTTCCTCTGTGTGGGTTTCTAGGTCGTAATACTCACAAATAGCGTTATCTACGGTTTTCAGGTCGTTTTCAATTTCGAATGAGTCAAACAGTCCCATTGGGGATTTGACGGTATCGAACCCGTTGTTTTGGGTAGTGAACAGATAGCGTCCATCCTTGACCAGTGTTTTCAGTACGATAGTGAACATCCCTTCCACTGTGATTTTCTCATCCAGCATCTTACCGATGGTCTTCATCTTCACTTTTCCCTGCTGGGATTCTTCCGTGTGAGAGAGGAAGTAGATCCGTAAGTTGTCTGGCGTTTGTCTGATGGCGTTATCAATCACGTTCCATGCGTGAGAGCCTATTTCAGTGAATTTATCGAAGGACTTTTCTTCTGAACGGCGCATAAATTCATTAGCCATCAAGTATTGGAAGTCGTCAACGATGATAGTTGTCTTGCCATGCTTGGGAGCTGCCTTAATCACGGCTATGACTTGCTGCCAATTATCCGTGGAGCAAATAGCGCCAGCGGGGTTTTCTTTATTAAAGGGCTTCCATACTGCGGAGCGAAACGGTAATGGCTTCCTGACCGTCTGGATTAACAATGTCTCTTCTGGATTGAGGTTGCGTAGACTGGCACTCTTCCCTGTACCAGATTCACCGAGTATGAGTGTTGCGGTTCCCATATTGACTACCTCGCTAACCAATAATTGATTGTGAACTCAACATCAGGATCAAGGTCAGGTTGCTTCAATAACCATGTGAAATAGCTGGGGTTAGTTTGCGCAACCTCTTCGAATGTTATTCCCTTATGTTTGCCAAACTTGAACTTATGCAATAATGAGGGTTGATTACTGATTTCCAGCATTTCCTCGTCAGACCAACCTGATTCATCCTTGATACGTTTAAATAACGCGGCTGTGACAATACAGTCATACAGCGCTCTGTGAGCATGCAATCCCTCTGACACATGAACATCCAGTTTCAGTGCGTATCGCAGGTATTGGTTACTGTGACTCTCTAACTCAGGCCATAAACGCCTTGCTAGTTTTAATGTACAGATAAATGGCGCATCCATTTCCGGCATCATTCGCTTATCGAACTCTGCGTTATGCGCAACCAGATAATCAGCGCCTTTGTAATTACTGATAACTTCATCAATAAGCGGAGAGTCAGCCACCATTTCATCAGTGATGTGATGAATAGCCATTGCGTTTATTGAGATTGGTTTATGTGGGTTTACAAAGTGTGACCGCTGAAGGTTGTAATAAATTTCACTGCCTACCATGTCGATACTTGCTATCTCAACAATCCCACTGTCCATGTCACAGGTTTCTGTATCTACTACTCTGTATGTCGTCAAAACTAGTCTCCTGTCCAGATACCACCATGACGGCGGGTCGGTGAATGACCCTTATAATGGTCATATTCTATGTGATGAGTTGCGTAATAATCCCGCCACGCCTGACGTTTCTGTTCAGTGCGTTGCTCTGCCAGGTGCTGGGGTAGCGGGGGGTGATTTAATGCGGCTTCGTGGTTGGCTTGTCCCGCCCGCTCTTCACGAACTCGTTCCGATAATTTTTTACTTGCGGGGTGTGGGGTGTTATTTATCATTGTTGCGAAGACCAATTCCTTGAGGTATCGCTGCTGCTCTATCGGGTCTTTCGGCACGAAACAGCCAGGTGAGCGCCAGTAATTGCTGGTCATGTGAAATCCCCCGCGAAATCCTGAGCACTGACGGACAATCCCTCCATACCCAACACCTCCCGCTTGTATGCCAGTTCCTCGTGCTCGGCTATTTGTTCATCCGTGTATTTCCGTTTATGTTGCTCATTCTGAGCGCCATAGGGGGTGTAGTCGTATCTCATGCGATCCTCCGCTGTGCTTTTTTCAGCTCTTCCATGAAGCTATCCATTAAATCCCTGTCAATGAGATAATCCGTTAACTCATTCATTGACCACTGCCCTGTGTCCATGCGTTCTTCCATTGTGCAATCCATTCCCTTTACTCCCTCAGGAAATTCAATGACATTGACTCCGTTTCGATAATGTCGGCTACTGACCGATGGTGCGAATACTTGCATGATGACCTCCGTAATATTTCATGAGTAATTTCATGCCGCGAGTCCATGCGGCCGAGCGATTTTCACGTACAGCGAGACATCCCCACGATTGAGCGCGGGTTAGATTTCGTTTGTTCATGATTGATTATCTGGTGATGAGTAGAATAAAAATGACGGCTAGAATTGAGAGAGAATAATAATAGAAACTATCGGGAATCATTTTGCCGTCAGACTGATGAGTGCTTTGGCGTGTATTACGGCAGATCCGACATCGAGGTGGATTAGGCCGCGTTCTAAACGAACGTAATCACATGAACTTCCAGACCAATAATTATCCCAAAATAAACCATCCTTTTCTTCTTCTTCTATATCCGGATAATAATATACCTGTTCATATTCCAACGGCTTCCGCACTGGTTCCGGTACGTCGAAATTACCTATCCGAACAGTGCGGGGTTTTAGGCGGTATTCGAAACCAGTACCTTCTATAAACGCAATTTCTCCTCCTAAATTTCTCCATCCAATTTTATCGTCGTTTTTTGCTTGAAAATGTTTCCACCACTCAGAATCAGTCTGCGCAATTTTAGCCGCTTTCATCATTAAATCTGCGTGAATATGTTTAGGCATTGTTATTCTCCCTATTAGCCTCGATAGTTTTATCCCAGTCCAAAGAATATCCCTTGTATCTGGTTGGAGTTATATACATACCCGTAGGAGGTAACATGTGCAATCTTTCTGTTCTTTCCATTCTGCAATCATAAGTACCGTCATGGAAAATATTTTCAACTACCCCAACATCACCATTCAATAATATGACCATGTAACCAATTTCAAGTTTTGGGTAGTTATCTCTAGTCAGGGTTTTTTTTAA
>NZ_JANAIF010000141.1 GCF_024721015.1 Xenorhabdus bovienii | reverse complement strand
CCGTGGAGTATGAGCTAAATACTCTATTGGAAGGTTATGGTGCTAAATTTGCAATTAATTTTTCTTGATTACTTAAATATATTCTAAATAGTTTTTCATAATAGTGAGACGCTCCTGTTTATTTTTTCTAAAAAATACTTTTTGATGCGCCTTGCAAAAGATATCAATGGATACTTAAGTGCTGTAAGGAAATGGTCTAGTAAACGACTTCTTTTTGGCCCCACTGGATTTGCCTTTTTAACTAGGTGTACTGACTATGAAAGAGCAATATGCTGTTTGGTGTTCAACTTCAATGGACTATACATCCATTTTAAATAACTTTGTTAATACAGATAAAGGCTGCAAATTTGAGCGTGATTTTAAGTTGGAAAATAGTTTCATAGATTATGACCATGCCATTGTTATTTGGTATGGAAAAGAGCAAGGTGAATTAGGCGAAGTTTCTAGAGAAGAAAATCCTATTTTAGAGCCAAATTTTGATTTTATAATCCATCCAGTTTCAATAAAACTGAAAGAAAACAAGATAGATAAAATAAGCTATCTTTTTGCTATACCTGATTTTGAATATGATTTAGATATAAAGAAAAATGATCTATTTTTCTTTGTCGGAAATATAGAGTGTGAGAGGGAAAATAGTAGTTGGCTAGATGAAATATTAAATGGTATGTAACACATAAACTAGTTTACATATTACAAGCCAAAAACTACTTGGCTTGTCCATTTGAAAAAGCCGGAAAGATCCCCATGATTTCCGGCTTATAGAACTAAAGTAGAAAAGATCGTAATCAAGTTTATCATTGATTTTTTCATTACACTTTCTTGCTTGATTATTTTTATCGCATTTATCAGGTTGGAAGAATAGGAATTAAATAAAGTAATTATGGAAAAACATGAGATTACAACATGTAAATTTACCAGAATTAAAATTACAACCGGGTTGATTTCTTTTAACTCACGATCGACCTTATTACTCTTATGAATATCCAACAATAGTTCCTTTGTGTTATTCTTTTGATCATATTATTGGTTATCACAAGAAAATAGGATGTTATTTTAACGCGCGTTATGAAGATCATGAATATATCCCCGGAGGATATGTTGATGGTATTTTCACTGTCACATTTGAAAATGTTTAATTTTAATACAAATTCAAAAGGCTATGGTGACTGTCTATTTTATGAAAATAAAAAGACGGACAATATCAAGGAATTTTCTCTCTGGTTAAATTACTTTGTTAAAATAACAAAGAATGAACGATTCTTTAAAAAAATAAATGGAACTGGTTCTGCTCTAAGAATTCATATACCTTATCAGAAGGTAGGTAGGAAAATATGGAATTTATTTAATCTCTTAAGGTGATATAATGAAAATTGTTGATGCTTATAACTTATTGAATGAATGGCTTGTAAAAAGCAATGGTGAATTGATTGATTTAGGCGATGGAGAATTATTTTCATTTATCTTAAAAAAGAAATTCAATCACACTGAACTTACTACTTTTGAAAGTAATAACAATATATTACTTCCTGATGAATATAAAGATTTCCTTGAAAATGTTGGCTCTGTAGATATATTTTCAAGTGATATTACTGCAGGAGTTGAAGTATTAGAACCAGCCGAAATAAAGAACTTTTCAAAAGAAGTATTTGAGGGATATGGTGAGGATCTATATCCTAATTTATTATTGACAACATCTATACCTAAAACCGGATATTTTGGCGGCTTTTGGATGTTAGAAGAGAATAAAAATTGCTATTCTATTTTTTATCCTGATGTTCCTCCTGAATATTGGATTGAAGAGGCAGAGTTTTCATCATTCAATGATTGGATTATTAAATTAGTCAAAAGCAAATCGAAGAAAATATAATTTTCTTTAGATTTAATGTAGTATCTCTGTAGATCTATGCCAGCCCACCCTGTTTTGTGAGATAACAACAAGGTGGGATTTTAATTACCTTCCAACCTCAAAAAAAAATTTTTGATATGATACAAACTGATAATCTGGAGTAAAAAAATCCATTCTTTAATATTTAGGTTTATCAAGAGGAAAAACTCATGAATAAAGAAGAAGTTTTAGAAAGATTAGATTTTATTGAAAAAGAAATGGATATTAAATTACCCCATTGTTATAGAAAGTTTTTGTCTGAGGAAATTCAAGATAAACCTTATATCGAAATAACTGGTAAAGAACAAGAGAATATATATGTTTATAATTTCGACTATATTCTTGAAAGAAATAAAAAATATACTATTCAACAAGCTGAGAAAAACTACTTTTTAATTGGTCAAGATGGTGATCTTGGTTATTTTATTTATGTAGAAAAAGGTCAGGAAAGTGATGTTATTTATAGCTTAGATTTGGGTGCATTAGGTAGCGTTGATATGGATGAGGATGGGGATAAGGAAGCCGATAATATTTATAAATTAGGAATGTAAATATCTAGAAATCAGCCAAGATAATGAGTTAAATCTATCTTGGCTGAATAGTTCACATCAAGTATAAAACTGGAAAGTCCCTATACTATTTCAACCTATAGGGATCAAGTAGAAAAGGTCATCATTAACTTTATCATTGAACTCTTAAAGGGGAACGACAAAGAATGTTTGATCATTGAGGTAAAATATTAGAGTGATATCAATGCATGAAACGATAGATTTTTATCTGGAGCCAATGATTTTTTTTAAAAGCTCTGATTTTCTTTCTGGTTCTTCTGATAAATTAGAAGGATATGAAATTATAGAAGATCAAAAAGATGTTATAAAACTTCTTTTTGATCAGGATGTTCCAAGTCCATATGCAATTTGGAGCGATTTTTTTTCCGATCTCATATCTGAATTTTATCTTCATGAGGATTATAAAAAGGCAGATAAAGATATTCTTGACAGAACAAAGGTGTCAACTGAGGATTATGTAAAGGAAAATATTAGAAAAAGAAAATTATATCTGATGAGAAAGAAGCAAGGATTAGCTGATAATGTAGAATATGATTCATTTTTAGAAGAAGTTAGTGATGAATGTCATCATATGCTAAATATGGTTAGTATTTATCGATATTTATTTTCTTTCAATAAGAGTTCTAAATTAGAGGAAATATTTTCCATATTTAAAAAAGGCTTTATGCCATGTGGCGTTACTAAGGATAAAAAAATAGTTATTTTTAACCCAATGGTATTAAAAAATAGTTAATATAGAGGCATATCATCATGAAAAAGCCAGAAGATTACAGAGATCTTCCGGCTTTTTATTATCATCCTCCTGATAATCTCCAATCAGCTCCCGCATCCTGAGCAGAATAAGGTGTACTCCGAAAATTCAATCCCGAAGCACGACACTGTTTTCTTATTCTTTAATTTCTAAAAGGGTTTTACATTTAATTCCGGTTAGTTCTGACAAATCAACATCTTTTCCTGTCGTGCGAAAGGTTTCTTTACGCCTTTGACTAAATAGATGCTGGCAATGCACACACATATCATTAACATTACTCGGGTTTTTAATGGCTTTTAATGTCCTGACGGCATATTTACCACACCGACACCTGACGACATAAATCGCATTACTTTTGCCGTCACTCCGTTGAGACAAAGGGCGGACACCTAATACAGTAAAAAAGCCATATTCATAGCCTTGAATCTGTATCAGGATGTTTATTAAATTTGTCTCCCTTTTGCTTAAGTTAATCAATGAAATTATCTGCACTTTTGTTATAGTCGGTAATACAATACACTGACTTACCGCGTCC
>NZ_JANAIF010000140.1 GCF_024721015.1 Xenorhabdus bovienii | reverse complement strand
GGGCGAACTAATAACGTGCCGAATTTGATTCGTCCTTTACTTAATTCCTCTGGTGTTGGTAGAAGTTTTTGCATTTTCTGACCTCGTTACAACCCAATCCACAATAACCAAGCGTCACGAACCTCTTTTGGACGATTCAAATAAGCATCACGCATCGCTCTATTGAATTCAGGTATATAAACCCAGTTTTCACCACGGGTTTTCACAACCATACCATCCTGTTCTTTCACATCAGGATTCTGCCACGGAATAATTGGCAACTTACTCTTTTCAACCATCCCCTTAACAGCAGCATGTGTTTTACCTATTAAGTCAGCAAACTTCTGATAAGGGACAGCATCGACTGGGTAGTAAACCTGCATGTACCCGTTTTGGTTTTTTTCAATCACTTTTCACTTTCCTTTCTATAATTAAAATAGTGGTCAATTAGGAACCTCGTATTTTTCAGGCTCATTTGCTAACCTGTCTGGTTCAAACGCTTAGAGTTGCTTCGATGGGTAACTCTAAGTGTTTTCACGCCCGAAAAGGTCTTAATTGTGGAACCTTACGGGGATTTTAGTCTTAGAGATGGAACCTGTCAACTATGAATATGTCTCAAAAAATTCGAGCCATACGCAAAGCCGAAGGGCTAACACAAATAAAGTTTAGTGAACTAACAGGCATTGCCTTAAGCACCCTCAAGAACTATGAGGGGGAACATACTGCCCCCGGATTAAGTACAGTTCTTCAAATAACTAACCATCCGAATTTTGAAAAATACACCTTGTGGCTAATGACCGACAAGACTGCTCCTGAGTCTGGTCAAATTAGCCCAACTCTCTCCCCTGATGGTGCAGAAACCAAAATGTTACACCGCTCAGACCGGAAAACTGGCTAACACTGCATGAGGATTTTCTTGACTGGATAGAAACACAATCAATTTGTTACATCGGAGGGCTTCACTATGCCAATTAAGAAGCTCGATGATGGTCGTTACCTAGTGGACATTAGACCTCGTGGCCGGAATGGAAAACGGATCAGGAGAAAATTCGATAAGAAAACAGAAGCGATCGCTTTTGAACGTTATACACAAGCCAATGCTGAAAGTTTTGGGAGAGCATCAGACAGGCGAACTTTATATGAGTTGCTTGAATTATGGTGGATCTATCACGGCGTTACACTTAAAAACGCAAAAATAGAGCACCGGCAACTCAAAAACACGATTGCCGATTTAGGTAATCCTGCGATAAATCGCCTTAATAAACTTTGCTTGCTGGAATATCGGGGGGAGAGACTTAAAAACAACGTCAGCGCCGCAACAATTAATCGTGATTTATATCGATTATCCGGCATGCTGTCCGCCTTGCAGAAATTCGAATTCTTCAATAGCGATAATCCGATCAAAGGATTGCCGACACTGAAAGAAAAGCGGGCAGAAATGACCTTTTTAAGTCATAAGGAAATCAAGTATCTACTCGGTGCATTATCAGGAGATTATAAGTTAGTAGCATTGCTTTGCTTAAGCACAGGTGCCAGATGGTCAGAAGCTGCAACGTTAAAGAGTGAACAGGTGATAAATGGTCGTGTTACGTTCCTTGAAACTAAAAACGGAAAATCACGCACCGTCCCTATTTCTGATGAACTGGAAAAACTCTTGAAAACTAAAACGTCCGGGCTACTGTTTAAGGTTATATACAATACCTTCAGAGCAAAAATGAGGGTTATAAAACCTGATTTACCTCATGGTCAAGCAACTCATGTTTTGCGTCATACATTCGCTAGTCACTTTATGATGAATGGTGGAAATATCGTTGCATTACAGCAGATCCTTGGTCATGCAAATATTCAGCAAACTATGACTTATGCTCATCTTTCGCCTGACTATATGCAGTTTGCTATTACTCTTAATCCACTGAAAGGTGGTATAGATATATAACCATTTTAAGCAGTTATAGTGACCTCAAAGTGTCCACACTTGCATGATTGCGGGTTTCTTATAGTTGCTTTGCGTTACTTTTTATTCAATTGATTTAAAGGGATTTTTATTCCAATCGAATAAGACAAGGTTCCACGGATGGAGCCTTAAAAGACAGACATGGTGTACTTTCCTGAATTTCGGTAATAAAAGAATCAAAACTTCAATGGCTATCCCATTGATAGCCGGATATCATAACGAAAATGGCCTTTAGCGAGTAGTGATTTTTAACGTTGCTATTCTGATAGTAATTAGTGCTTGCTCATCATTTCAACGCCCAACTCGTGTCCAACAGATGTAAAACAGCATTTGAATATAATGCGCAGGAATATCATAATCATGGCCTGGCGCAGCATTACCCGATAGTGGATATGGCGCTTGATTTATCAACAATTAAGCATTTAATGTCTCAATATTTCGATATTTCACTAAAAAATGTCACAATACACCGATATTACTTCTTGGAGCCTGACGAGTCCGGCTTTTAGTTAAATGTTATCCTTAACACACTGAAAACACATGATACAAGCACCATCTTTTCAACGTTCATTTTTACACCCCCGTTATTGGCTGACTTGGCTAGGTATCGGGATACTTTATTTACTGGTTTTACTCCCTTATCCGGTGATTTACTGGATAGGAACCCGGCTTGGCCGGCTTTCACAGCGCTTTTTGAAAAAACGAGCCAAAATCGCTGAACGCAATTTAGCTCTCTGTTTCCCTGATATGTCACCAGAAAAACGGAATGAATTACTAGTCAGAAATTTTGAGTCTGTTGGTATGGGGTTGTTTGAAACTGGCATAGCATGGTTTTGGCCTGACTGGAGAATCAAGCGTTGGTTCAAAATCACAGGAGAAGAAAATCTCCAAAAAGTGCTGTCCAGTAATCAGGGATTCATTGTTATTGGGATCCATTTTCTAACACTGGAATTGGGTGCACGTATCCTGGGTCTGCTAAATCCGGGGATCGGTGTTTATCGCCCAAATGACAATCCCGTCATGGATTGGCTGCAAACTTGGGGACGACTGCGTTCCAATAAATATATGCTGGACAGAAAAGATGTGAAGGGCATGATCCGTTGTCTGAAAAATGGTGAAATGGTTTGGTATGCGCCAGACCATGATTATGGCCCACGTAAAAGCGTATTCGCCCCATTATTCGCAGTTGAACACGCCGCAACAACGACGGGTACTTCGATTCTTGTCCGTTTGTCCGACCCAGCCCTGCTCCCTTTTACTCCCCGTAGATTGCCGGATGGAAAAGGTTATGAGCTGATGATCCAGCCAGCGGTGGAAGGTTTTCCAAAAAACGATGAAGTCGAAGCGGCAGCATTTATGAACAAGGTGGTTGAACGGGAGATTATGCAGGCACCAGACCAGTACATGTGGCTACACCGTCGTTTTAAAACACGTCCCGAAGGCATGCCATCCCTGTACGATGACAACAATAACATTCACTAACTGTAAGGGCTCGCGTTTGAAATTACGTGGGCTCGCAATCAGCGCGATTTTCGGCTCACGCTAAGTGACAATGAAAACCCTCCCGGGCTCACGCTAAGTGATAATGAGCTTGCAATCAGCTTGCCGGGCTTGCATTCCATCGTTACGGGCTCAAATTAACTGCAAATGAAAAAATCGTCTCGTTTGGATCTAGATGCCGAATGTAGTGCGTCTCGAAAATCTGGTTTAAACCCTTATGAGGCGGTGTTATTGTCTCATTGTCCTGTCTGTTTTGGGTATACCCATACAATCCAATAGATTGGTTTAAGCGGAAAATTTCATTTGCAGTTATTGTGAGCCGGTCGAAATGA
>NZ_JANAIF010000013.1 GCF_024721015.1 Xenorhabdus bovienii | reverse complement strand
GGGTCGTTAGCTCAGTCGGTAGAGCAGTTGACTTTTAATCAATTGGTCGCAGGTTCGAATCCTGCACGACCCACCATCTTAAACTTCCGTTCAAACACACCTCAGATTATTCGTTAGTTCAGCCAGTAGATTTAATCAGTGGATTGCAGATTTGAGCCAAGCGAAGCGAAATAACAACACGTTAGCCCTAAGGCCGAATCATCCTGCACGGCGTACCCTCTTAAATTAAACTTCAGTTCAAATACTCCTTAGACAAATCGTCAGCTCAGTCGGTAGATCAGCACATCCTAACTCGTAAGTATTGACTCAGAAAATGAGTCATTTATTATCTATTATCATTTTAAAAACGTTAAAATAATTAAAGACTTTTATTTATAAACTCGCTATCTTGTTTAGTATAAAAAACATTGATGGAAATAATAGTCAATTTTTATCGTAATTTCGCGTTTTTTGTATTGATATACTAAACACTACTTATGATAAGGATAGGAAAGGATGGGTTTTTTCAGTATTAATAGCATATTGGTACATATTCCATTAGGTGCAGGCGGCTATAATCTTTCGTACATTGAAGCTGTTGGTACGATAGCTGGTTTATTATGTATCTGGCTTGCCAGTCAGGAGAAAATCATTAATTACCTGTTTGGATTGATTAATGTCTCTCTCTTTGCCGTTATCTTCTTTCAAATTCAACTTTACGCCAGTCTTCTCCTGCAAATCTTTTTCTTCGCGGCCAATATCTACGGCTGGTATGCCTGGAGTCGTGTTAATGAACAGAAACAGATGGAACTTAAGATCCGCTGGCTCAACCCCAAACAAACAATTACCGTCGCCGCGGTTTCCATATTTGCAATCTTGATAATGATGTTCAATATCGACCAAATCTTTGGCTATATGGCAAAAATTGCGGTTCTTGTCTTACAGGGAATGGGCTTCAATATCACGATGCCAGCCTTAGAGCCAGATGCATTTCCATTCTGGGATTCGGTGATGACAGTATTATCGATAGTGGCAATGGTACTGATGACTCGTAAACACGTGGAAAACTGGCTGGTATGGGTGATCATCAATGTGATCAGCGTAGTGATTTATTTCCACCAAGGTGTTCTGGCGATGTCCTTGCAATACATTATATTGACGGGTATTGCACTGAACGGTGCCCGCCTGTGGATCAAGGCTGCTAAACCCAATGGCTCATAATCGACCGAAAATATGAATTAAAATCTATCCGCAGGTCATAGGTAGCCAATCTATCTACGGCCTGCCATTGAATGTTTTGCTTCAATGTATTCAAATTCCACCCGTTCAATTATTTGAATCAACATCATTTTTACTCAAAAAAACCTCTCCCATAAAGAAATCCTCTCTTTTTTACTCACAAAGATTATTTACAGCACAACGCCTAACAGTTAGATTGAGATCACAAAATTATCTCAAATAACTGTAAACACATTAGGTGAAAGGACAATGAATTACCAGAATGACGATATAAGGATAAGAAAAATAACGGAATTATTGCCACCAGTTGCATTACTCGAAAAATTTCCTGCAACAAAAAATACTGCTACTACCGTTCGTGAAGCCCGTGAAGCTATTCATAACGTTTTAACTGGTGAAGATGATCGTCTATTGGTAGTGATTGGCCCGTGTTCAATTCATGACCCAAAGGCAGCATTGGAATATGCAGAACGCCTGAATAAGTTACGTGAAGAATTGAAAGCTGATTTGGAAATTGTGATGCGGGTTTATTTTGAAAAACCCCGTACCACGATAGGTTGGAAAGGGTTAGTTAATGACCCGAACATGGATTGTAGCTTTGATATTAATGATGGGTTACGTACTGCCCGTAAGCTTCTGATCGATATTAACGACATGGGGCTGCCTGCTGCGGGTGAGTTCCTTGATATGATAACCCCTCAGTATCTTGCTGATCTCATGAGCTGGGGCGCGATAGGGGCACGTACAACGGAATCTCAGGTTCACCGTGAACTGGCATCAGGGCTTTCTTGTCCGGTTGGCTTTAAAAATGGAACTGACGGCACAATAAAAGTTGCCATTGATGCTATCAACGCGGCCAGCTCACCTCACTGTTTTCTTTCTGTGACTAAATGGGGACACTCTGCGATTGTCAGCACCACGGGTAATCAGGATTGCCATATTATTCTGCGTGGTGGCAAAGAGCCGAATTATAGTGCGGAGCATGTCAATGTCGTTAAAGAGGAATTGATGAAAGCTGGTTTAGCTCCTCGTGTGATGATTGATTTCAGCCATGCAAACAGTTCGAAGCAGTTCAAAAGGCAAATGGACGTTAATGATGATGTTTGTGATCAGATTGCAAGGGGAGAAAACGCGATTATTGGCGTCATGGTCGAAAGCCATCTCGTTGAGGGAAGCCAAAATCTCGATAGTGATAAGCCTTTAGTTTATGGACAAAGTGTGACAGATGCCTGCATTGGCTGGGATGACACAGAAACGTTACTGCGTCAGTTATCTCAGTCTGTCAAAGCCCGGAGGGGGTAAAGCAGCATAAAAAAGCCGGAGTGATTTCCGGCTTTTTAGTATTACGTTTCCTAAATCTTAGATACAAGATTATTTCGCTTTACCTTGGTTTGCTACAGCGGCTGCTTTTGCTGCGATCTCGTCGGCATTGCCCAGATAATAGTGTTTGATAGGTTGCATGTTTTCATCAAACTCATAAACCAGTGGCACAGCAGTTGGGATATTCAGCTCAAGAATTTCTTCTTCACTCATACCATCCAAATATTTCACTAAAGCACGCAGAGAGTTTCCATGAGCGGCGATGATAATTTTTTCACCGTTTGCAACACGAGGTTTGATAACGTCTTCCCAATAAGGAACAACACGCTCAATCGTGGCTGCAAGGCTTTCTGTGGCAGGAAGTTCTTCTGGTTTTAAGTTCGCGTAACGAGGATCATGGCCAGGGTAACGTTCATCATCTTTAGTCAAATCTGGAGGCGTGATCGCGAAGCCACGGCGCCACAATTTAACTTGATCATCTCCGTACTTAGCGGCAGTTTCAGCTTTGTCCAGACCTTGTAGTGCGCCGTAGTGACGTTCATTCAGTTTCCAGTTTTTCTCAACCGGCAGCCATTGCTGATCGACTTGGTCCAGAATGTTCCACAAAGTGTGAATAGCACGTTTTAAAACAGAAGTGTAAGCGAAATCAAAAACGAAACCTTCTTGTTTCAGTAATTGGCCCGCCTGTTGTGCTTCAGTACGGCCTTTGTCAGACAATTCAACATCAGTCCAGCCAGTAAAACGGTTCTCTTTGTTCCACTCGCTCTCTCCGTGCCTTACAAGAACCAGTTTAGTTACAGCCATAGCTTAAACTCCTATCAGTGCTTTTTAATACAAAATGAAATGGTCGCTGCGGGCATTATATGGCGCGATAGACCGAAACGGCAAACAATAGTCTTGAACCCCCTGTTCTAAATCATGTTTGGTAATAGCTACTGTATGAGTAATGATTTTACCGGATAGGTGAAAAACAGGAGATGACCCAGATTGAGTGAAACGTGGAAAGCGACCGCAACCCATAAACGACCACTCCACATCCATGCCAGACCATAAATTAATCCTGCCAGTGTTGCGAAAATCATCAACAAACTGCCACCGGCAAAATGTGCGGCGCCAAAAATCAGCGAAGTGATAACGAGTGCCAAATAGGGATTTATCCACTGACTCAGCTTTTGCTGGAGGTAACCACGGAACAGGGCTTCTTCTGCCAATGAAACAAAGAAAATATTGGCAACGACGAAAGCAGGGAACCAACTAGGTAAATGCAGCTCAACGGCTAATCCCCCTAACTCTGTGGCAAGGCCCAATAGCGCAGGTATCGCGACTATCAATGCTGCCCATACATGCGGGAAGGCTTCTACCACGGGCTTTCGAGTGAACAGGCTTGGCATGCAGAATAATAGAATGAAAGGAATCAGTGCCTTGTCAAAGTTGAAATACATTGAAAAAGGTGCACTAAGCGGGCCAACCTGCACCTTATCTAGGTATTTCAAGTTATTAAATCCCGGAATGTAATGCATGAACAGTAAAACCACAGAGATGAGCAGTAACACCTCAGTGATAATTCTGGATGTAGGATGTTTTTTGAGGTAAACGTGTGCTGTACCTAAACCAGCAATCACAATAAGCGCAGCAATTGCGGGAAAGGTGAGCACGTTAGTGCTGATCCCAATGATTAAAGCTAGAAATGCGATGGAAAATGCAATAATGCGACGAGTATCCAAAAGCGCCAATGAAACGGCAAGTAACGCCCAAGACATATAATTCCCTGTTATTTTTGGTGGATTAGACAAATAGTCTAAAAAATAGACTTTAAATAAATTGCAATAGGTTAAAATAACCTTGAGTCATTATAAAAAATTTTTAAAAAGTAGTCATTTTTTCATTGCGGAGAGGGATTTTCTGGCAGTTGCTATTTCTTTAGTGAAAAAATTCGAGTGAAAGCCCTCTTTCGACGTTAAATCGGGAGAGAACTTGCACTGACAGGATGGCACTACAAAGACTGTTGGGAGATATCTTCGGTTTCATACCGATAAATATTGCCATCAGGAATAAATTTCAGGCGGTGAGTAATGCATTCTGGCGCATCTTCCTGATGATGGGAAACAAACAGAAGTTGTGTATCCCCCTTGGCAATCATGATATCAATGAAACGCAGGACTAACTGACGGTTAAGGGGATCAAGTCCCTGCAACGGTTCATCGAGAATCAATAAGGCGGGGTGTTTCACCAGGGCACGGGCAATCAGAACGAGCCTCTGCTGTCCCCATGATAGGCTGTGAAATGGGTTGTTTGCGATTGCTTCAGAGAATCCCAACAAGGCCAGCCACTCATCAGCCAGTTGCTGCTGCCGATCTGAAACGGCCTGATATAACCCAATGGAATCGAAGAACCCAGAGAGAATGACATTTCGAACGCAGGTACTGACACGATACTCAAGGTGAATGCTGTTACTGACATAACCAATGTGGCGTTTAATATCCCAGATGGTTTCGCCACTGCCTCTCCGTCGGCCGAATAAGATTAGCTCATTGTTGTAACCTTGGGGATGATCGCCCGTAATCAGGTTGAGGAGGGTGGATTTTCCTGCACCATTTTCACCGATGATTTGCCAGTGTTCATCTGGATTTATTTGCCAGCTCAGACCATGCAGTATCGGTTTGTCATTGTACTGAACAACAACATTGCACATCGACACTAGTGGTTGATCTTCGGGGAATTGTTCATCTGCACGGTATTCGTCTGTTTCAGGAAGCCGAATGTCTTTCAGTGCTTCGCTGTGGGCTAACTGTGCCACGAGAGATTCTGACAGAATACTCTCCTTCTTTCCTGCCAGTGCCAGGTGGCAATCAGCCAGTACCCCGATCTGTTCGACAAAATCAGGAATTTCATGGAATCGGGTCAGTATTAAAACCAATGTGATGCCTTTTGCTGCCAGCGATCCGAATAATTGGGATAATTGATTCTGAGCATAAGTATCCAGCCCGTCAAAAGGCTGATCAAGGATGAGCAGGTCGGGATTAGCCATTAATGCCTGACAAAGTAACACTTTGCGAACTTCGCCAGTTGAGAGATATTTGAACCGACGTGAAAGCAAATCCTTGATACCAAAATACGCTGCCAGTTCAAGGCATAATTCATTATCTTTATGGTGGAGCTGAATCATCTCTGCGGCAGTACGTCCAGTATCTTCCTCTCCTTCACTGAGTAAATCTGTATTGTTGCGTTGCCACTCTTTATTAATCAGTTGTTGAAGTTGTTCGAAAGAGAGGCGTACAGGTGTATTAAATGAACAATAACGTTCACCTGCAAGTTGGATTAATTCATCCGACAGGGCACGAGCCAGAGAAGATTTCCCACTGCCATTTGCGCCGACAAACGCCCAACTTTCGCCAGAAATAATTTTCAGTGACGGTAGCCGCAGGGTACGGGTGTCACTTAAACGGAAACTACCTTGTGTTATTTGCAATTCAGACATTTCTATTCCTTTTTAAGCAACATCAACTAGAGGATCACCAGAAATAAGCGGAATAATGCTCAATGTCAATGCGTAGCTGTCTGTTATTCATTGAAGGTGGGTTATTTTTGGAAGGTGACTACAGAATGAAACAGGTAAGTTGCCATTCCCCTCTGACACTTAGGTTTATCAGAGGGATGTACCATTAACACAGGGTTGCAATAATCACTTTATCGGCATTAAAGAGTGCGGTGACGAAATCATTAGGCTGAAGACCTGAACGCTCCATTTCCTGATTGGTTAGCGTAACGCAGAGTGATTCACCCCCATCAAGCGTCAGGATAACTTCACTGTGTTCTGTTCCTGTTTCAATCAGACTGACTTGGCCGGATAAGGCATTATCGAATGGCGTCGCTGTTACAGGCTCCTTGCTTAAGGTTATCCACGGTGCCTTAATTAACACCAGCACTTCTTTCCCTTTTACCAACTTCAGCCGGTTTGCGCTTTGCTCAGTCAGCGCGGCAGAGATCGATGTTTTGCCATCAGCCAGTAAGATACGGACATGTTGCTGGATATTTTCATGATCACGTTCGACTATCGTACCGAAAAATTGGTTCCGGGCGCTGGATTGTAACGAAAAACGGGAAATAGCCGCGAGCAGGCTATCTAAAGGCAGAGAATCCTCTTTCAGCACATCGAATGCCTTTTGTTGAATTCTTTCCAGCAGATCATAAAGTTGTAACAGGCGTTCACCATAGTGCGTAAGTTGCGCACCCCCGCCACCTTTGCCGCCAGTGGCGCGTTCTACCAATACCTCATCTGCGAGATGATTCATTTCATTGATGGCATCCCAAGCGCTTTTATAGCTGATCCCGGCCTGTTTTGCTCCCTGACTGATAGAACCTGTTATTTTAATCTGCTTAAGCAATTCGATTCGCCGAGGATCAGCGAAAAGGCGTTGCTGTAATTTGAGTGTTAACAATATTTCGGCTTGCATAGTGATTCATTTCAGGCAAATATTTGAGAGTTTTTACAGGATAACCGTAAGAATCGCACGTTTCGTCGGTTACTGTTACTTTTTTATTGTCTAGAATAGCGAGATCACCGCCTGTGTCATGAAGCACTGTTTTTCCATTAAAGAAAAATAACGCCGAGTGTTGCACAGTTAATTTTTTGGCTAAATTATGGTCACTCATGATATGAGGTTTGCATGTTTGAGTTGATTGGAAGTATGGCGTTTGCGTTGATCATGGTTCCCGTTGTGATGGCACTGATTTTGGGGCTGATTTACGGGCTTGGCGAAGTGTTCAACGTTATTTCCAAAACAGGAAATACCGAACGGCAGCCTTGATCTGATTTTACCGTTAGTGTTTCTGTTACCCGGTTTTGCCGGGTAATTTCTTTTCTCTCTCATTACCTACCCATCTGATTGAATTCCCGCTTACTGGCAAACTTTTGTTTGCTTCCTGAACTGTAATTTCTGCCTGGATTAACATAAAAGCTAAAAGTGGCTCACAACTTGCCGATTAATCTCAGGATAGTATTTTCATTTAACGTTGTATCTTGTTATATACAGCGCACCATATTGGTTATCATAAGTGGAATACGAAATGAAAAAGAGCATGTACCAATTGCTGACAGGGGCTGTGGTTTCTTTTGCGCTGGTTGGGAATAGCTGGAGTGCAGAAAAAGTGACCGTCTTTGCGGCGGCGTCATTGACCAATGCACTTAACGATATTGCCGCTCAGTACAAAAAAGAACAACAGGGAGACATTGTTGCCTCTTATGCTTCATCGTCAACACTGGCACGTCAGATTGAGCAGGGCGCCCCCGCTGATATCTTTGTTTCTGCTGATCAGCAGTGGATGGATTATGCCGCAGGCAAAAAACTGATTGCTGAAAATACTCGTCATACTTTATTAGGTAATCAACTTGTCTTGATTGCACCCAAAGAGAGCAAGCTGGATAAAATCGACATCGATCGAAAAACAAAATGGAAATCTCTGCTGGCAGATGGGCGTCTGGCTGTGGGTGATCCCGATCATGTTCCTGTTGGCATTTATGCCAAAGAGTCGCTGCAATCTCTGGGAGCATGGGAGGCGGTCAATCCACTGATGGTACGTACTAACAATGTACGTAGTGGTATGGCGCTGGTAGAGCGGGCAGAAGTACCGTTGGGTATTGTCTATGGTTCCGATGCAGTTGCCAGCAAGAAAGTGAAAGTTGTCGGTATATTCCCACTAGAGAGCCATAAACCAGTGGAATATCCCATTGCAGTTATTAAAGGTCATGAAAATCAGGCCGTCCGTGATTTTTATGGTTATCTCAAAACCCCTGAAGCCGCAGTCATTTTCAAACGCTATGGTTTCAGTCCACTGTAGGAACTGATCTTTTGGAGATGTTAAGTGAATATGAATGGCAGGCGATTTTACTGAGCTTACAAATCTCAGGTATCTCGGTGTTATTCAGTTTGCCATTAGGGATATTGATGGCATGGGTTCTGGCTCGCTGCCAGTTTTTCGGGAAATCCCTGCTGGATAGCATTATCCATCTGCCGCTGGTATTACCGCCAGTGGTTGTAGGATATCTGCTGCTCCTCAGCATGGGGCGCCGTGGTGTCATCGGTGAATTTCTTTATGATTGGTTTGGCGTCAGTTTCGCGTTTAGTTGGACGGGAGCAGCGTTGGCTTCGGCAGTTGTGGCTTTTCCCTTGATGGTCAGAGCGATCCGGCTGGCGCTGGAAGGCATTGATCGTCGTCTGGAACAGGCCGCGCGTACATTGGGAGCCAGTTCGCTTAGGGTCTTTTTCACCATTACCCTGCCACTTTCATTGCCGGGTGTGATTGTCGGTGCTGTTTTGGCTTTTGCCCGTTCTCTGGGGGAGTTTGGTGCAACAATTACGTTTGTATCGAATATTCCGGAGGAAACCCGCACCATTCCCCTTGCCATGTACACATTGATTGAAACGCCCGGCGCAGAAACGGCAGCGGCGCGTTTATGTGTGATTGCTATCGTGCTGGCATTGGTTTCATTGATGCTTTCCGAGTGGCTGACTCGTTGGGGCAGAAAACGTCTGGGGGCAGCATGCTAGAGCTGGATTTTGAGCAACGTCTGGGTAACCTGCACATGCAGGTCGATACCACTCTGCCAACAGAAAGCATTACGGCTATATTTGGGCTTTCCGGCGCGGGCAAAACGTCTCTGATCAATGTTATTGCCGGGTTGAGCAGGCCACAGAGAGGCCGGATTGTCCTGAATGGCCGCATTTTGGTGGATATAGAGCAGAAAATCTTCCTGCCGCCGGAAAAACGCCGAATGGGTTATGTTTTTCAGGATGCTCGCCTTTTTCCCCATTATCGCGTTAAGGGCAACCTGCAATACGGTATGTCGCCAGACATGAAACCACAGTTTGACAACATCATTGGCTTACTGGGCATTGAACACTTACTGTCACGTTTTCCCATGACCTTATCCGGCGGGGAAAAGCAGCGGGTAGCGATTGGACGGGCATTACTGACCGCGCCTGAAATCTTGCTGATGGATGAGCCGCTGGCTTCGCTGGATTTACCCCGCAAGCGTGAATTACTGCCGTATCTCGAAAAACTGTCCGCCGATGTCAAAATCCCGATCCTGTATGTCAGCCACAATTTGGATGAAATTCTGCGATTGGCGGATAACGTGATCGTAATGGACAAGGGGAAAATCAGAGCGACAGGCACATTGGAAGAAGTCTGGTCAAACAGCATATTACGCCCGTGGCTGCAAAAAGAGAGCCTTAGCAGCATACTGACAGTCTCTGTCATGGAGCATCATCAGCGTTATCATATGACAGCGGTGGCGGTAGGAGATAAAGCCCTCTGGTTGCCCAAAATTAATGTGGCTCCGGGTACAGCTCTGCGTATTCGGATTGATGCATCGGACGTTTCTCTCGTTTTGGAACCACCGAAAGCCAGCAGTATTCGTAATACCTTGCAGGTTAAAGTCATTGAATTTTTTGAAGATGATGGTCAGGTTGATGTCAAGCTGGCACTGCGTGAACATTTCCTATGGGCGAGAATTACCGCTTGGGCGCGGGAAGAACTTAACCTGCTGTCAGGTCAATGGCTGTATGCGCAAATAAAGAGCGTTTCGCTGAATCAACCTTTGTAACACATACTGCAATAAATTGAGGGAGCGCGGTTGTCTGGCGCTCCCGTTTAATTTGATTAACCGAGTTAAAGCACGTATTTTCGAATCACTTCAGCGATGCCAGGCTGGGTATTGTCCCGCGTAACAATATCGGCACGCTCTTTGACTGCATCAGCCGCATTTTCCATAGCAACGCCCAAACCAGCTGTTTCCAGCATGCTGATATCATTAAAATTATCACCGAAAGCAATCACTTCTTTCATGGATATGCCTTGTGACTCAACCCATTGCTTCAAGCGCATCCCCTTGCTATTGCCTTTTTTGGTAATATCCACTTGATCAACCCACGACCATTCACACTCAAGACCGACTTTTTCCTCAATCTGTTCACTGATTTCACGCAGTTTCACTATATTCGGGGAGCTGGTGGCAAATTTCCAAATGAAATTCACATCATAGATGGCATCTTGAAAGCTATTGATCTGCTGGAGATTGGGGCGTTGATGTTCAGGCAGAGAATCAGACCATGCAAGCGTGCGTGAAACAGTGTCATGAAATTGATATAAAATGGCATCATCGACATACATCAGATGCTGAATTTCCGTTCCATGCAGATAAGAAAGCACCTGAACGGCTTCTTGGGTGGAAAGGGGATTGGAATCCAGAACTTTCTTTGCATGGTAATCATATGAATAGGTCCCATTGCAGCAAATAGCCGGAGTATCGAGTTGTAGTGCTTGATAGAACGGATGGATAGCGACATGATGGCGGCCAGTGACAATCAAAACCTTAACACCCGCTTGACGGGCTTCATTCAGGGCAGCTAGTGATTCTGGTAAAATACGTTTTTGTGGATCAAGCACTGTGCCGTCGAGATCCAGCGCGATAACGCGATATGACATGAGTAGGCCTCTAAATTGTCGATGATATAAGCAAATATTATACGGTAACAAAATATAGTTAAACCGTCATGCGATCACTTTAACAAACACAACTTTTCAAGAATCTTTATAGATCAATGAAATGGTGATGAAGCATTAAGGAGAGAAAATGAAACAGGTGGTTTATACAGCCAGCCCTAATAGTAGTCAGATTCACGTATGGTCGCTGAATATTGCGGGGGAGCTCTCACTTCTCCAGACAGTGAATGTGCCGGGCGAAGTACAGCCGATGGTAGTTAACCCTGATGGCAAACACTTATATGTGGGAATTCGCCCTCAGTTCAGTATCGTCACTTATGCAATCGGGTCAGATGGACGGCTAGAACAGCAGGCCATTGCGCCGTTGCCGGGTAGCCCTACGCATATTTCTACGGATAGAGCGGGACGTTTTTTGTATTCTGCTTCCTATGGTTTCAACAAACTCAGTGTTCACCCTATTGATGAAAACGGCATTGCCAAAGCGCCGGTTCAGATCGTAGAAGGCCTGCAAGCGCCCCATTTTGCCAATATTGATCGGGAAAATCGCCAGTTACTGGTTCCATGCCTGAAAGAAGATCACATTCGCGTTTTTAATCTGGATGAGCAGGGTTATCTGACAGAAAATAGGGCGGATGAAATCAGTACGGTAGCAGGAGCTGGCCCGCGTCATATGGCTTTTCATCCTGAAAAATCGGCGATTTATTGCATCAATGAACTGGATGCGACTGTCGATGTTCTGCGTAAATGGGACAAATATCGCATTGTGCAATCTGTTGATTCATTGACGGCTGATTTTTCCAGTGTCTGCTGGTCTGCGGATATCCACATGACACCGGATGGTCGTCACCTTTATACCTGTGAGCGCTCAGAGAGCCTGATCAGCCATTTCCGCGTTTCAGAAGATGGCTATTACCTGACATTAGTCGGAAATTATCCGACAGAAAGTCAGCCTCGTGGTTTTGCGATTGATCACAGCGGCAGCTTCCTGATTGCCTCAGGGCAGAAATCAGATCATATTTCAGTGTCACGTATTGATAAATATTCTGGAAAATTAACGCAATTAGCGCGTTATCCAGTGGGCAAAGGCGCGATGTGGGTTACAGTGCTGGCATTGTAAACTTGAGCCGCGCTATTTTTAGCGCGGCAATATTTCCCCTTTATCTTTCAAGTTGCTGCTTTTTTGGCTGTAACTTGAAATCTATTAGGTATGAAAGTTGAATTATAAAATAACTAGTTAATACAGTTTTAGATTAAACTAAATGAACCAACGCCTGATATTACTATAGGAACAGGAATGATTGAATTAGGTCTATATACAGAAATTAAATCGCCCAAATAAATATTCCCATCGAAAAGACGGATGAAAATATTCTGTTGGTTAATGTAAAGTTGAATAGTAAGTTGTACGTTTATAATAGATCTAATATTATGTACTGTCCCTGCAAAATAAAAATTATTCCAATTAATAATTGGAATAGTGTGCCCAGCATTAACATATCCATTAAATTTAACCCGCTGGCCAACATTTGGCGCATACCCAATTATAGCCGAATGGGATGATATTTGGATAAAAGGATAACTTCCATATTGTTGGAATGTATTAAGATTAAAACTTCCACTAATATATTCTATCAGACCAGCACCATAACCCGTTGATGAAATCACGTTGGGATTTTTTACAAACAAATGGGCTAACTCAGGTATTTCTCTTGCAACAGTTGAATGGTGTGATATTTCCTTTTCATGCATCTCCTTAGATAATGAAAATGTAGCTTGCATTTCTTCGTTAGAAGGCATAATTGATTTTTCGTCGCTCATAATATATTCCTCTTTTATTTGAATGAACATGATGGTTGATTGGAATATATCAGGAAATTCACCTGTAAGTCATAGAATATACTTGTCGGCGGTAAATAATATTTGTCAGTGAGTGTCTTTTGATAATGCCTTCATTATTTTATTTTTTTTATTAATAATGTGATAATTAAAATATCGAGAATGAAAAATAAAGCCAGCATGTTATTAATGCTGGCTTTATTTTTTAAATTATTACATCATTAATTGCATTTGTCAGTTTAGATAATTGCTCAGACCGGGTAATGTAAGGTGGCATTAAATAAATTAACCGGCCAAATGGCCTGATCCAAACACCATGCTGTACAAAGCGGCGTTGTAGCGAAGCCATATCAACGGGCTGTTTCATCTCTACGACACCAATAGCACCCAATACCCGAACATCTTTGACGGTAGTGTGTGATTTCAACGGGAGCAATTCTGCTTTCAACTGGGCCTCAATGGATTGAATGCGTGGTTGCCACTGACTATCAGAGAGCAATTTCAGATTGGCGCTGGCAACGGCACAAGCCAGAGGATTTCCCATAAACGTTGGGCCGTGCATAAAACAGCCAGCTTCACCTTGACTGATAGTTTCAGCCACATGACGAGTGGTTAATGTGGCCGATAATGTCATATAACCGCCTGTCAACGCCTTGCCCAGACACAAAATATCCGGCTCGATCTGTGCATGCTCGCAGGCGAATAGTTTGCCAGTCCGCCCAAATCCCGTGGCGATTTCATCCGCAATCAGCAAGATCTGGTATTCATCACACAGCTTACGAACCTGACGTAGATATTCAGGATGATAAATACGCATCCCACCTGCGCCCTGCACAATCGGTTCCAGAATTACGGCCGCGATTTCATTGTGGTGTTGGAGCAATAACTGTCGGAACGAAGTGATATCCTCAGGTTGCCATTCACCCTCAAACCGGGATTGTGGTGCATCAGCAAACAGATGGTTAGGGAGATAACCTTTATACAGGTTATGCATCGAATTGTCGGGATCACAGACAGACATGGCACCGAAAGTATCTCCATGATAACCATGACGCAGGGTCAGGAATCTGTGGCGTTTTTCTCCTTTGGCTTGCCAGTATTGCAGCGCCATTTTCAAGGCAACCTCTACAGCGACAGATCCTGAATCCGCTAGAAAAACACACTCCAGTGCGGCCGGCGTCATCGCGACTAATTGCTGACATAATTCAATCGCGGGAGGATGGGTGATACCGCCAAACATCACATGAGACATCCTGTCAATCTGCGACTTTGCTGCTTCATTGAGCACAGGATGATTATAACCGTGGATCGCCGCCCACCATGAAGACATACCATCGATCAGTCTGCGGCCATCTGACAGTTCCAGCTCAACCCCTGCGGCTGAAATTACAGGATAAGTGGGGAGTGGATGAGTCATTGATGTATACGGGTGCCAGATATGGCGTAAGTCAAATTCAAGATCTGAAGGATTCATAATAAGTTTGTTGTAAACCTTTCTTGGTTCATTTTGGTTGACATGATAGCGGCGTTATTTAAACTGACAACATTTTTTCACACTGGAGGATGTTATTGTGAATGAGCGTCAGCAATGGACTATCAAACAGGCTCAGGCTTTGTTTGATCAACCTTTTTTCGAATTGTTATTTCAGGCACAGCAGGTACACCGTGAACATTTTGATCCGCAGCAAGTACAGGTCAGTACGCTTCTTTCAATAAAAACCGGCGCCTGTCCAGAAGACTGCAAATATTGTCCGCAAAGCTCCCGTTACAAAACAGGCTTGGAAAAAGAGCGTTTGATGGAAGTTGAGCAAGTCATCGAATCTGCGCGTAAGGCCAAAAATGCCGGTTCAACCCGTTTCTGCATGGGGGCAGCATGGAAGAACCCTCACGAGCGTGATATGCCGTATCTGGAGACCATGGTCAAGGAAGTTAAAGAATTAGGTATGGAAACTTGCATGACTCTGGGAATGTTGAATCAAACTCAGGCACAACGTCTGGCAGAGGCTGGTTTAGACTACTATAACCATAACCTAGACACCTCCCCGGAATTTTACGGCAATATCATCACCACTCGCAGCTATCAGGATCGGTTGAATACGTTGGGAAATGTCAGGGATGCGGGCATCAAAGTCTGTTCTGGTGGCATCGTCGGTCTGGGAGAACAAATCCGTGACCGTGCGGCACTGCTGGTGCAACTGGCGAATTTGCCGAAGCCGCCGGAAAGTGTGCCCATTAATATGCTGGTGAAAGTAAAGGGAACCCCGTTGGAAAACAACGATGATGTTGATCCTTTCGACTTTATTCGCACCATTGCTGTGGCTCGGATCATGATGCCAGCATCCCATGTTCGTTTATCCGCAGGACGTGAGCAGATGAATGAGCAGACGCAAGCGATGTGTTTTATGGCGGGTGCTAACTCCATTTTCTACGGTTGTAAATTACTGACCACACCGAACCCGGATGAAGACAAAGATCTGCAACTGTTCCGCAGGCTGGGCATCAATCCTCAACAGACTCAGACGGCATTTGGTGACAATCAACAACAGCAGAATCTGACTGAAGCCATTATCAATAATGTTGATTACGAACAATTCTATAATGCGGCAGTATAATGAACTGGTCAGACACGATTTCCCGACGATTGACTGAACGTCGGGGAACATCTCTATGGCGTAGCAGACAAGCCCATCTGGGTTCAGATGGGCGTTTATTACATACTTCAGACGGTCAATACCTGAATTTTTCCAGCAACGACTATCTTGGGCTGAGTCAGCATCCCCAGATTATTGCTGCCTGGCAGCAGGGAGCTGAACAGTACGGTGTAGGCAGTGGGGGTTCGGGACACGTTACAGGTTACACCGCAGTTCACCACACATTGGAACAGCAATTAGCGGAATGGTTGGGTTATTCCCGCGCCTTACTATTTATTTCTGGCTATGCGGCCAATCAAGGTGTGATAGCGGCTTTGATGGAAAAAGACGACCGGATTATTGCTGATCGCCTGAGCCATGCCTCGCTGATAGAAGCCGCCATGCACTCTCCCGCACAGCTTCGACGTTTTCTGCATAACGATCCAAATTCCCTGAAGCAGCATCTGGCAAAAGATTGTGCGGGCAAAACGCTGGTAGTGACGGAAGGTATTTTTAGCATGGATGGGGATTGTGCGCCGCTTGCATCCCTTGCACAGCAGACAAAATCCACGGGCAGTTGGTTGATGGTAGATGATGCCCACGGTATCGGGATCCACGGTGAACAAGGGCGGGGCAGTTGCTGGGCGCAGAATGTCAAACCGGAAATTTTGATTGTCACCTTTGGTAAGGCGTTCGGATTGAGTGGGGCGGCGGTACTGTGTGATGAACAAACCGCAGAATACCTGATCCAGTATGCCAGACACTTAATTTACAGCACCTCCATGCCACCCGCACAGGCGGTAGCACTGTCTGAAGCGGTACGGCAAATCAAGGAAGGCGATGAATTGCGTCAGAGATTACAAAACAACATCAGATATTTTCGCCGCGAAGCTCATTATTTGCCTTTTACCCTGATGGATTCAGAGACGGCCATTCAGCCTTTGATCATTGGTGACAATGAACGCTGCATTGCTCTATCCCATGTGCTCAGACAGCAGAAAGTGTGGGTAAAATCGATTCTCCCGCCAACGGTTCCACTGGAAAGTGCCCGTTTGCGTATCACACTGACGGCGAGCCATACACAACAGGATATTGAGATATTACTGGAGGCGTTGCATGGATCTGGCTGTTAAGGCCGTTGACAAGCAGGCGATTGCAGGCGCTTTTGGGCGCGCCGCTTCTCGTTACGATACGGCTGCTAAATTGCAACAGCAAACAGGTGAATACCTGATGGAACTGGCGCAGGCAGAAAATCTCGGTGTCCGGGTATTGGATGCAGGCTGTGGAACAGGTTTTTTCAGTGCGCACTGGAAGCAGCGGGGCAAGCAGGTTATCGCACTGGATCTGGCTTCTGGTATGTTAAATCATGCGCAGGAGCAGCAAGTTGCCGATTACTACCTGCAAGGGGATATTGAGCACTTGGGGCTGGCGGATAATAGCGTAGATATCTGTTTCAGCAACTTGGCCGTGCAGTGGTGTAATGAACTGCCATGTGCATTGCAGGAATTTCATCGGGTTACCCGTCCCGGTGGCCTCATTTTATTCTCCACACTTGCGCAAGGTTCGCTGTATGAGTTGGAAGCGGCGTGGAGACAGGTTGACACTTATCGGCATATCAACCAATTTCTGCCTTTACAAGCGATCACTGACGCGTGCCACGCCTATCGACACAAGATAATAAGCCGACAATATTGCCAATATTACCCGCAACTGCTGCCTTTGCTGAACTCGCTGAAAGGAATAGGGGCTACGCACCTTCATCATGGTCGCCAGCATGGACTCATGACCCGAAAACGCCTGAACACTCTGGCTGAAGCGTATCCACGGAATAATGAGGATTACCCATTAAGCTATCAGATTGCTTTTGGAGTTATTTACTGTGACAAATAAATATTTTCTTACCGGAACCGACACTGAAGTCGGTAAAACTATCGTCAGTTGCGCGTTGCTGCAAGCGGCAAATAAGCAAGGATATCAAACCGCAGGTTACAAACCCGTGGCATCGGGCAGTGAGATCACCTCAGAAGGAATACGCAATGGAGATGCACTGGCCTTACAGCGCAACAGTTCCGTATCCTTGGCTTATCAAGAAGTCAACCCACTGGTATTTGTTGAACCGACATCTCCCCATATTGTGAGTGCTGAACTTAACCAGCCGATTGAGTTTGAGGTGATATCACAGGGTTTGGAAAGATTGACGGCAAAATCTGATTGGGTTTTGGTTGAAGGTGCAGGCGGTTGGTATACACCTTTGTCGGAAAATACCACTTTTGCTGATTGGGTGATTCAGGAAGAACTGCCTGTGATTTTGACGGTGGGAGTCAAACTGGGCTGTATTAACCATGCGGTATTGACGGCAAAAGCGATTCAACATTCTGGATTGAGGTTAGCCGGCTGGATTGCCAATGAAATTGAACCCGCCGGTAAACGTCAGACAGCGTATTTGGAGACGTTGGAACGGATGATTCCCGCACCTTTACTAGGGGTTATCCCTCACTTGAGCGAATTGAGTGATAACAATAATATCGGCGAATATATAAATATTGATTTATTGGTTAACTAATTGTTTACTTAGCGTCAGTTAAAATTGATAACTAGGCCGTTGGGAAAGTGGGTATTCAGGTATAGAAAGTACTTCATTTCAACAACGATTGAGCCATTTTTGAGCAACAAATAGTGCGAATCAATGCTAAAACAGCATGAAAATATTCCACTACTGAAGAAATTTATAAAAGGGGATAACTCCGTAACCTCCCATGCCTAATAGGGTTTGCTGAGTTATCCACTATTCCTGTGGATAACCTTGTGTATTAGTTTTATAAAAGTACTCTGACACAAGATAATACGCGGCTTGCGCAAGATTTGCTGTTATTCTCTCCTCTGATATTTTTTTTATCAGAATCAGTTGATTATATAAAATCAATCCCTTTCCACTCCCCTTTGCGATTCAGTGCTTCATCATTTCAGTCGCTAATACAAGAATGGGAAAAATCAAGACGAATATCTGGGGATAAAAATAGTCACGTCAGGTGTTAACTAAAAGTTAATATCACGATAAAGTTATTTTGGTTTCTTTTGCCAAACCTCCACATGCTTCCTTTGCAATAAAAAACAATATTATTTTATTAACTCACTTGAAGCTGGTTTTTTATCCAGTATTATAAGAGAGTTTGGGTCGGCATTTGGATGTGCAGGGGCTTTTTGTTGTAAATGATATCAGGTGGAAGTGGAGCATGAGCAAAGAAACGAGCAAAGTATTCAAGTTACATTCTGATTTCGAACCGGGAGGGGATCAGCCAGAGGCTATCCGGAAATTACAGGAAGGGCTGGAAGATGGTCTTGCCCACCAGACGCTTTTGGGGGTGACGGGATCAGGCAAAACTTTCACGATAGCTAATGTTATTGCAAATCTGAATCGGCCAACGATGATCCTTGCTCCCAATAAAACGCTGGCGGCTCAACTTTATAGCGAAATGAAAGAATTCTTCCCTGAAAACTCGGTGGAATACTTTGTTTCCTATTATGACTACTACCAACCAGAAGCTTATGTACCCAGCTCAGATACCTTTATCGAAAAAGACGCTTCTGTGAACGAGCATATCGAACAAATGCGTTTGTCGGCAACAAAAGCCCTGCTCGAACGTCGGGATGTGGTGGTGGTTGCCTCGGTTTCTGCGATTTATGGTCTGGGTGACCCCGATAGCTACCTGAAAATGATGCTTCATCTGACCGATGGCATGCTCATTGATCAGCGCGCCATCTTGCATCGTCTGGCAGAGCTGCAATATACCCGCAATGATCAGGCATTCCAGCGCGGGACCTTCCGGGTGCGTGGCGAAGTGATTGATATCTTCCCCGCAGAATCTAATGAACATGCGCTGCGTGTTGAACTGTTTGATGATGAAGTGGAGCGGCTTTCCCTGTTTGATCCACTGACCGGTCAGATTCAGTACAACGTGCCGCGTTATACCGTCTATCCCAAGACTCACTATGTCACACCGCGTGAGCGTATTACTCAGGCGATGGAAGACATTAAAGTTGAATTGGAACAGCGACGCAAAATGCTTCTGGCGACGGATAAACTGCTGGAAGAACAGCGTATCACCCAGAGAACACAATTTGACCTCGAAATGATGAACGAACTGGGTTACTGCTCTGGCATTGAAAACTACTCCCGTTATCTCTCTGGCCGTGCCGAAGGTGAGCCACCGCCAACGTTGTTTGATTACCTTGCAGCGGATGGTTTACTGGTGGTAGATGAATCTCACGTCACTATCCCGCAGATTGGCGGCATGTATCGTGGCGATCGTTCCCGAAAGGAAACGCTGGTGGATTATGGTTTTCGCCTGCCATCAGCATTGGATAACCGCCCATTGAGGTTTGAGGAGTTTGAAGCACTGGCGCCCCAGACGATTTATGTTTCTGCAACCCCTGGCCGTTATGAATTGGAAAAATCAGGTAACGAACTGGTTGAGCAGGTGGTGCGCCCGACGGGTCTTATTGATCCTGAAATTGAAGTTCGTCCTGTAGCCACGCAAGTTGATGATCTGCTATCTGAAATTCGTATCCGTGCCGAGAAAAACGAGCGAGTACTGGTGACGACGCTGACAAAACGGATGGCAGAAGATTTGACTGAATATTTGGAAGAGCACGGCGAGCGAGTGCGTTATCTCCATTCTGATATCGATACCGTGGAACGGGTGGAAATTATCCGTGATCTTCGCCTGGGCGAGTTTGATGTACTGGTGGGCATTAACTTACTGCGCGAAGGCTTGGACATGCCGGAGGTTTCTCTGGTGGCAATTCTGGATGCGGATAAAGAAGGTTTCCTGCGCTCAGAGCGTTCCCTGATCCAGACTATTGGTCGAGCGGCGCGTCACTTGCACGGCAAGGCGATTTTATACGGTGACAGGATCACCGATTCTATGGCAAAAGCCATTGATGAAACTGAGCGCCGTCGTGCCAAACAACAGGCATTTAACGAGGAACACGGCATCGTACCGAAAGGGCTGAATAAAAAAATCGGTGATCTCCTGAAAATTGGTCAACCAGCGCATGGTAAAGGAAAAGCCAAAGGAAGAGGTAAAGCTTCTCCCGACACTGATGATTACCGTAAATTGTCGGCAAAAGAGCTGGAAAACAAAATTCGTGAACTGGAAGAAAAAATGTACCAGTATGCGCGGGATCTGGAATTTGAACAGGCGGCGAATATTCGTGATCAGGTACAGGCATTGCGGGCACAGTTTATTGCTAACTCGTAATGGAAATAGAATGGAATGTGGGGAGTGAATAGCATCACTCTCCACTTGCAAAATAGTCAGCCCAATTTTTGCAGGGTATTTTCGATAGCCTGTCGTAATAATTCACGATCATGGCGATAGGGAATATCCTGAGCCTCTAAAATTTGTTGAGCCACAATCCGGTCACTTAAAGAGCTGATATCAGTACAAGGGCCAACAATAATCGCATCAATCATCTTGCGGCCAATTTTACTTTCCATCATTTCAAGCTTATCGCTCAACGACAGACCTGCGGCAGCATGGCTGAGTTCTTTCCCCAAGTTGCCAATATAAATCATACTGGCATTGCTACGGCGCAGAGATTGAGTTAAATCTTCCAGCAATAACAACGGCATCAGACTGGTGAAAAAACTACCGGGTCCGATCAAAATCAAGTCTGCCCGCTCGATGGCTTCCAGCGCTTCCTTGGTCGTGTTGACATGGGGATAGAGCATTAACTCCTGTGGTACACAATTGAGTTGATCAACATTGACCTCCCCATACACCATATTGCCTTGATCATCGACAGCCATTAAATCGACAGGGTGTTCGGACATCGGGATAAGATGTGCATTGACTTTTAGCAGACTGCGGAGCAGGTTAATGGCCTCAAGGGGGCGGACACTCAGGTGATCCAGCGCCTTTAACATCAAATTGCCCAGATTATGGCCGGCCAGCTCGCCATTACCACTGAATCGATATTCAAACATGGCGGAAGCGACCGTCGGTTCAGTGATCAGTTGATTCAGACAATTGCGGGTATCACCCCAGGCGATCCCACCTTCAGCACGCCGTATTCTTCCGGTTGATCCCCCATTGTCAGTCGTTGTGACAATACCGGTCAGACGGGCACCGAGAGATGAAAGGGAAGACATGACGCGCCCAAGTCCGTGACCGCCACCGAGGGCGACCACACGATCTAAATCATCTAATGTGCGGTTTCGCATAGGGTTCCTGTTACTGATATTGACTAAACTTATATGGCCTTAATAAATCGGGTGTAATTTATCATAAAATATGATGCTTTGAGAAATTGCCGTGATTTTATCCGATCTTTTGCCGAATATTTTGATTGATAACAGAGTGATGCATCTTCGGAAGTAGATGTGACAATGTTTCATTAACTCGTTGTGTAATAAGATATATATCGAAGGTTGGTGTTAGCTTTTTATTATCTTAAACGTTAGAATCAGCAACGAGAATCTCGTTACTCACACAATTATTCATATAATGATTGAAATTGGTATTAACTCCTAGCCTCTGTGTCTAAGTCGTTGTTCTATCACACGGATACCACATTGATATGATGCTTTGGCCGTGGCTCCTGAGTCACCAGGGTGCAAGGTAGAAATGCCTGCATCTCCCGTATTTGGAAGGTGTTATTGTGGAACAACTCGTAGATGCATTTGCCCGCAAATTTTATTACTTGAGATTATCGATTACCGATGTGTGTAATTTTCGCTGCACATATTGCCTGCCTGATGGCTATCACCCTCATGGGCACCAATCGTTCCTGTTCCTGCCAGAAATTCGCCGCGTCAGCCGTGCATTTGCTGAACTGGGGACGGAAAAAATTCGCCTGACGGGCGGAGAACCCACTATGCGTCGTGATTTCTGCGATATCATCGCGACAGTGCATGAAAACCCACAGATCAAAAAAATCGCCATTACGACCAATGGCTACCGAATGGAGCGCGATGTTGCCCGCTGGAAAGAGGCGGGGCTGACGGCGATCAACGTCAGTGTGGATAGCCTTGATCCCCGCCAATTCCACGCCATTACCGGACAGGATAAATTTTTCCAGATTATGCGTGGCATTGACGCGGCTTTTGACGCAGGGTTCAGTGGAGTGAAAGTCAACGCCGTATTGATGAAAAACGTCAATGATACTAGCCTGCCCGTTTTTCTGGAGTGGATTAAACATCGTTCGATCCAATTGCGTTTTATTGAATTGATGGAAACGGGGGAAGGCAGTGAATTGTTCCGCCGTCGCCATCTTTCCGGTGAAGTGATCCGTCGCCATCTGCTGCAAGAGGGCTGGCAGCAACAGCAACGCGCCCGCAGTGACGGGCCGGCTCAGGTCTTTAGTCATCCCGATTATCAGGGCGAAATTGGCCTTATCATGCCGTATGAAAAAAACTTCTGCCAAAGCTGCAACCGCCTGCGGGTTTCTGCGATTGGCAATCTTCACCTGTGCCTGTTTGGTGAGCAGGGAATTCCATTGCGTGATTTATTGTCCGATGACACGTTACTTGATGATCTAAAATTGCGCATTCAAGGTGGGTTGCGCCATAAGCGTGAGACTCACTTTTTACATCAGGGGGATAGTGGCATTACCCCTAATCTTTCTTTCATTGGCGGTTAATTTAACGGCTCAATTCATTTTTCAGGAGCGGAGAATGTCCCAACTGACCCATATCAATACTGCGGGTGAAGCCCATATGGTGGATATTTCTGCCAAAGCGGAAACCGTGCGAGAGGCACGGGCAGAAGCCTTTGTTGAAATGCAGGCGGAAACGCTGGCCATGATTGTTGCTGGTGATCACCATAAAGGCGATGTTTTTGCGACTGCCCGTATTGCGGGGATTCAGGCAGCGAAGCGAACTTGGGAATTGATCCCACTGTGCCATCCGCTGCTGCTGAGTAAAGTTGAAGTACAACTAGAAGCACAAGCCGAACATCATCGTGTCAGAATCGAATCCTGCTGCCGCCTGACGGGGAAAACCGGCGTGGAAATGGAAGCCTTGACCGCTGCTTCTGTGGCGGCTTTGACGATTTACGACATGTGTAAGGCTGTGCAAAAAGATATGGTGATTGGGCCGGTACGTTTGCTGGAAAAAAGCGGCGGCAAATCAGGAAATTTTAAGGTGGGATCATGATAAAAGTCCTATTTTTTGCACAGATTCGTGAACTGGTAGGGGCTGATTCACTCGAACTGCCTCATGAATACCCAACGGTTGCGGATCTTCGTCACTCTCTGATTGAGAAAGGAGAACGATGGGCGCTGGCACTGGAGGAGGGCAAATTACTTGCCGCAGTGAACCAATCTTTTGTACATGCTGAACACCCTTTGAAGGATGGTGATGAAGTGGCTTTTTTCCCGCCAGTTACGGGGGGATGATCATGGAAAACACACGAGTGTGTGTCCAAAGGGAGATATTCAACGTTGGTGATGAATACCAATGGCTCTCGCAGTGCGATGATGATGGCGCAGTCGTTACCTTTACGGGCAAAGTGCGTAATCATAATCTGGGGGATAGCGTCAAGGCACTGACACTGGAGCATTATCCGGGTATGACGGAAAAAATGTTGCAGGCTATCATTGACGAAGCTCGTCAGCGCTGGCCGCTGCAACGAATCAGTGTCATTCATCGCATCGGTGCATTGTATCCGGGTGAGGAGATTGTGTTCGTTGGTGTCACCAGCGCTCACCGCAGCATGGCTTTTGCTGCGGCTGAATTTATTATGGATTATTTGAAAACCAGAGCACCATTCTGGAAAAAGGAGTCTCTGGTGGAAGGAGAGCGCTGGGTAGCAACGCGAGAGAGTGATCAGGAAGCGGCTGGGCGCTGGTAAATAACGGTAAAATCTTTTGGCTGATAATTTTGCGGCCTATCTCTAAAACTGGATAGTTAAATAATATATCGCTGAAATTGCCATTAATTGGCGGATGGTTTTGTTAATGTTCTATGCTAATGTATAACAATTGAATAGACTGTTTATTTTTAAGCAGTCTCAATTAGTCTCAATTTCCCTTAACTTGTTATAAAAAGGTAATCGTCATGGACCGATATCAACGTTCTAGTGGTTCGATTGTCCAGAAAGCTGGCTCTGGTGTACAAACTTATATGGCACAAGTCTACGGCTGGATGACTTGTGGTCTGCTGTTAACTGCATTTGTTGCAGGATATGTAGCGAATAGCCCTGAAATCTTAAACGCAATCTCTAGCAGTTCCATTGTATTTTATGGCCTGATCATTGCACAGCTTGCATTGGTATTTGTGCTGTCTGGCTTGGTTCATAAAATGAGCGGTGCGCTGGCGACAGGGCTGTTTATGCTGTATTCCATGCTGACGGGACTGACGCTTTCCAGTATCTTTGTGATCTATTCTCTTGGCTCGATTGCCAGTACTTTTGTCATTTCATCGGCGATGTTTGGTGCTTTGAGTGTCTACGGTTACACCACTAAGCGCAGCCTGAGTGGTTTAGGTAGCTTCCTGTTTATGGGGCTGATTGGTATCGTTCTGGCTTCTCTGATAAACATCTGGCTGAAAAGCCCGGCACTGATGTGGGCAATCACCTATATTGGTGTTTTAGTCTTCGCGGGTCTGACTGCTTATGACACCCAGAAACTGAAAGAAATGGGTGCAGAGCTGGATGTTAACGATAAAGAGAACCTGCGCAGATATTCCATTACTGGCGCATTGACTCTGTATCTGGACTTCATCAACCTGTTCCTGATGTTGTTACGTATTCTCGGTGATCGTCGTTAATCACCACTGAATATTTTGGAAAAAAACCTGCACCAGCAGGTTTTTTTATATTAGAAATAAAAGAAAGTAAGAAGATCTTTTTCTGATTAATTGTTGATATATTATTTCCCATTATTTTTTTGTTAATTATTTTTAGAGAGAATGTAAAAATAGAATGATGATCGATTATGCTTTCCTCTTTTTGCACCTCCGGTCAAGAGTTGTCCCTGTGGAATACATGACTGGAAAAATCAGCCAAAAGTTCGGGAGAAAATAATTTTCCATAATTCATCAAGCAATTTTACTACGGAATAACCGATAAGCGATCCCGCCAGTTGTCACGGTAATAACTAATAACGGCCATAAGCTGTGCCAAATCACCGAAAAATCCGCACCTTTCAAATAAATTTGCTTAGTGATATCAGTAAAATGCCGAATAGGATTAACCCACGTAATATCCTGTAACCAAACGGGCATATTTTCGACGGGAGAAATATAACCAGACAGCAGAATAGCTGGCATCATAAACACAAACACGCCGATGAAAGCCTGCTGCTGCGTTGAACAGACAGCGGAGATAAGTAAGCCAAAACCAACAAGCGATAGACCATAAACCAGAGTGCAGCCATAAAATAGCAGCAAGGAACCGGCAAAAGGAATTTGGTAAAACAATGTCCCGATAAGTAAAACAATACTTGCCTGAGTGGTTGCCACAACCAATGCGGGGATCGCCTTACCGAGGAAAATCTGCCATGTCGCCAACGGAGCAACCAGCAATTGGTCCAGTGTTCCCTGTTCCCTTTCACGGGCAACGGAAAGTGCGGTCACGATCAAAACGCCAATTGTCGTAATCATGGCAACCAGTGATGGCACCACAAACCATTTATAATCCAGATTGGCGTTATACCAATTACGAATGATCAAGTCGCTATTGTTGAGACTGGCCGAATTGCCTAATAATTCCTTCTGATAATTCATCACAATCTGCTGGATATAATTAGCGGAAATTTGTGCGCTGTTTGAGTTGCGTCCATCCAGTAAAACCTGAATTGAAGTCGGTGTCTGGCTGGCAATATTGGCACTGAAATTTTGGGGAAAGCGCACCAATAGCAGTGCCTTGCGGTTATCTAACGTCGGGCGGATTTCCTGTGAACTGGTCAGCAAAATAATGTCAGGAAATGCTTTCGATTTTGCCAGACGCTGGGTTAATTCAATGGAAGCCTGCCCCTTGTCCTCATTATAAATGGCAATCGTGGCATTCTTGACCTCCAGCGTGGCCGCCCAAGGAAACAGGGTCATCTGAAAGAGAACCGGCACAATCAGAGTGGCTCGTGTCTGGGGATTTCTCAGGAGAGACTGCAACTCTTTTATGACTAGCGTATACAGGCTGTAAAACATGCTCTTTCCTTCTTAATCCAGATGCCGACGGGTTTTCCATGCGGTCAAGCCAATAAAAACGATGGCGCTGGCAATCAGCAGAAGCAAATTCGTGATCAGCACAGTGCCGATGTTACCCGCCAGAAATAGCGTTTGTAAGCTGCTGACAAAATAGCGGGCAGGGATGACATAAGTCGTTGCCTGAATGAAAGCGGGCATACTGTCTATTTCAAAAACAAAGCCGGATAACATAATGGCAGGCAAAAAAGCGGCATTCAGGGCAATCATTGCTGCATTGAATTGATTGCGTGTCACAGTAGAAATCAGCAAGCCCATACCCAAGGCGGTAGCGAGATAGAGGCTGGAAATCAGTGCCAATAGCCAGAGTGAGCCGCGATAGGGAATGCCCAGTACAAACACGGTGAATATCATGCAAAGCACCATGACGAAAGAACCCAGCACTTGATAGGGTAATAATTTGGCGAGCAGTAATTCAGTTCGGGTGACTTGGGTTGACAGCAGTGCTTCCATTGTTCCCCTTTCCCATTCGCGGGCGACCACAAGAGAAGTGAGGATCGCTCCTACCACCGTCATAATAATTGAAATGGCGCCGGGGATGAGAAAATGCTGGCTGATGGCTGCGGGGTTAAACCAGTAACGGATTTGGATGTCAATGAGTGGAGCCGTTGAAACCGCGCGATTTTGCCCCCGTTGCTGTAACCAGATTTGCCAGACGCCTTTCGCATAGCCTTGAACAAAATTGGCGGTATTGGGTTCACTGCCATCGGTGATCACTTGTATAGGGGCATAACCATCAACACGGGCGAGCTGAACATCAAAATTTACCGGTATCACGATGATACCGCGAACCCCACCCATCTGCATTTTATTGATCAAGAGTTGGCGATTGTCGCTGACAGTGGCATCGATATAGGGCGAGCCTGTAAATGCATGAACGAGTTCACGGGCATCTTCACTTTGCTGTTCCATCAGAATGCCGAGGTGCAGTTTGCCGGAATCAAGGTTAATGCCATAACCAAAGATAAACAGCAGCATCAACGGGATAACTACCGCAATCAAGGCACTGCTGGGATCGCGGACAATTTGTTTGCTCTCCTTAATGCACAGTGCTTTTAACCGACGCCATGAAAAACTGACAGCTTTATGGGATCCCTGATATTCAGGGCGAATGCGTTCAGGATGACTCATTGCGGCTCCTTATCATAATTCACCACAAGATCGATAAAGGTCTCTTCCATTGAAGGATTGGGACGCTCAGGAGTAGTGACCAACTGTTTCAGCTCATCAGGTGTCCCTGCGGCGATCAATTTTCCCCGAAATACCAGCCCGATACGATCACAATACTCTGCCTCATCCATAAAGTGGGTGGTCACCATCACGGTAACACCTTTATCTACCATTCCGTTGATATGTAGCCAAAACTCGCGGCGAGTCAGTGGATCGACGCCCGACGTTGGCTCATCCAAAAACAGAATATCGGGTTCGTGCATCAAGGCGCAGGCAAGGGCAAGACGCTGTTTAAAGCCGAGCGGAAGGCTGTCGGTGGTTTGATGCAAGATCGGTTCGAGATTAAAGGCATTGACCATATCAGCCATTTTCTCCCGCTGATGGCGGCCTTTCAGCCCGTAAACACCGGAGAAGAACTTAAGATTCTGTGCAACGGTCAGATTGCCATAGAGGGAAAATTTCTGTGCCATATAACCGAGACGCTGGCGAGCTTTGCCTGAACTGGTTTTTAAATCCATATCCAGAACCAGCGCATTGCCCGAAGTGGGGACGATCAGCCCACACATCATCTTGAAGGTTGTCGATTTTCCAGCACCATTAGGCCCGAGCAAGCCAAAAATTTCCCCGCGCTTCACCTGAAAATCCACATGATCAGTTGCTGCAAAATCACCAAATTTTTTGGTCAGGCTACGGGCTTCTATAACGGTTTCCGTCGGATTGGGCGGTATCTGCGGCATGATTTCTGCCAGTGCAGAGCGATGGGAAGGGCCGCCACCCAGTAGATCGATAAAGGCATCTTCGAAGCGAGGTTCGGAGTCAAATAGCTTGGCATCAGGCAGCCCTATTTGCTGGAGTAGATCGCTTTGGTCTACACCAGCTTTTAAGATCAGACGCACAGATCTTCCCTGAATCACTCCATCCGTCACTTGTGGCAGCGTAAGCGCATGTTGCAGGATTTTACGGCGGGAACCTTGTTTGACATCGAGTAGAAAAGATCGTCCGACAATATTCTGGGTCAATTTCTGCGGCTGACCGCGATAGAGCAATTCACCACGGTTCAGCAGTAAAACATCACGGCACAGCTCTGCTTCATCTAAATAAGACGTGCTCCACAGAATCAACATTCCGTCGGAAGCGAGTTCGTGCACCATCTGCCATAATTCCTGACGGGCAATGGGATCAACACCCACTCCCGGCTCATCAAGCAGCAAAACTTTCGGGCTTCCCAATAGTGTACAGGCAAGCCCCAGTTTCTGTTTCATGCCTCCGGACAATTTTCCCGCCAGCCGCCCGGTGAAATGGGTTAAGTCTGTGAAAGTCAGTAGTTTTTGAAAAGTGGCCTTGCGCTCTTCGCGAAGCACACCCCGCAGCTCTGCATATAAATTGAGATTTTCCAGCACGGTTAAATCTTCATACAGACCGAACTTCTGCGGCATATAGCCCAGTTCAGAACGCACTTCAACGCTGTCTTTGATGGGATCAAGCCCCATGATTTTAATATTGCCGTTATCGGGCTTCAATAGCCCTGCCAGCATCCGAATCAGCGTGGTTTTTCCGGCACCGTCCGGCCCGACAAGACCGGTAACTGATCCCCCTTGAATTTCTGCATTCAAGTGTGATACGGCAGGAACTTCCAACCCCGGAAATGTTTTCTCTACGCCGTTCAGTATTATCGTGTAAGCCGAACTGGTCATGTTCGCGCCTTACTTATTAGAATCAGTGAAACGCAGAGTGACAGGCATTCCCTGTTTTAGCCCTTCATCGGGATCGTTGACAATAATGCGCAGCCGATAGACCAAATCGGTTCTTAAGTCAGGTGTTTCGACATTTTTGGGCGTGAATTCAGCCGTTGGAGAAACAAAGCCGATTTTGCCGTGATAGGGCTGATTTTTCCGCCCATCGGTATAAATTTGGATTTCGCGCCCTGCTATCGCTTGATTCAGATTGGGTTCATCAATATACGCTCTGATCCAGACAGGTTTGGTCAGCGAGAGTGTAAAGACGGTGTTTCCGGCTGCCAGCATCGTGCCGGGTTCGATGGCTCGGGTAAGAATGACACCTGCTGACGGTGAAGTCAGTTGCGTATCCTGTGAATTAAGCTCTGCCTGTGCCACGGCAGCTTCTGCTTGTGCCAGTTGCGCTTTGGCGGCGGCAATTTCCTCTTTACGATAACCCGCCTCAAACTGACGTAACTTATCTTTTGCCGCTTGATAGGCCGCCAGCGTCTGATGTTGGCCGGTTTTGGCATTGTCCAGCTCGTTATCGGAAATCATTTTACGTTGCCATAACCCCTGTTGACGTTTCAGGAAGCTATCAGCGAAGCGGAATGCGGATTCTTTTTGCGTGGTCTCGGCACGTACTTGAGCAATTTCTTCAGTGCGATAACCGGCTTCGGTTTTGGCAAGAGTTGCTTTGGCGGCGTCACGGGTTGCTTTCGCCTGGTTCAGGGCATTGATGAAGGGGGCATTGTCGAGTTGGCCGAGTGCCTGACCCGCAGTGATTGCATCGCCTTCATCTACTTGCAGGGCTGCCAGCTTACCCGCGACTCGAAAGCCAAGATTGACGGTTCTGACATCAACATTGCCATACAGCATTAATTCCTTGTCATTTTGTTCCTGATAATAATCAATGCCGACAATAGCTCCGATAACAACGATGATCGCTAATAGGAAAAGAGCAAACTTTTTACTGTTCATACCATCCCTTATGCGTTATTCAATTTTTAATTTTCAGCCTGTATGGCATTGGGTGAGTTACTTCTGCCGTAACCCGTTAAGCAATAAAGTGATGTGTTGAGATAACACTTGATTGATTAATTCGTATTCTTTGGTGCCAAGATTGTCCCAACCCGTTTGGCGTAGTAACGCTTCTCGTGCCAGACGGAAAGAAAGAATTTCCCCCAACAGGGCATGTGTGTGGATCTGTGTTGAAATCTGGCGTTCATCCGCGCCGATATAATTGGCGATGAGTTTATTCAGACGGGAATAAACCGGGGCAAGCCCCTGTTCATGGATAACGCTGTAAGCCGCTGTGGGCGTCAACTGCTCATGTGACATGATTCGACTGAGATTGATGCTGCTTGTTTCGAAAATCAGACAGTTATACCTCGTCATTCCTTCATGGATAAATGCCAGTATCTGCGCTTGTGGATAAGGCTGAGAAGTTTCGACAAAAAAACGGTCAATCGCTTCAACGAGTGGGGAAAATTCCGATTTTAGCTTATCGGCAATAAATTGTGCGACAGCAAGGTATAGCCCTTCTTTAGAGCCGAAATAATAAGAAATAGCGGCGATATTCTGTTTTGCGTGCTGGGCAATATTACGGGTGGTCGCCCCTTCCAGACCGGACTTCCCGAAAATTTCTATCGCTGATTCAATAAGTTGCTGTTTGGCCTGTTCGCCTCGCGATGTTTGAGTCGTTTTAGCTGCCATGTTATGCGGTATCCTGTTACAAAAAATTTTCGAAAATGCCATCGATATATCAATCATATGATTAACTTTAAAACTAAAGTAACCTGATGTAAAGCTGGCATAAATTTACGTTAAATCGCCACCAAAAAAAAATAATATGCCTATTTTTTGTCATTTCCTGCAAACGTTTTCTGCCAATAGGCACGTTTATTAGCATATAAAAGTCAATTATTCTTTTCTTCTATGCTGTTTAGAAAAACATATCTGTTATAATGCCAGCTTATGATGCATTGCAGTTTGTGTAATTTCTTTGCGATTTATCGCGTCTGTTTTCTTCCCATAAAACTGCTCCTGAACTGGTTTTCAGGAATGGTGAAGTCTGGAGCATTTCTTATTTATGAATTTTGAGTCACTCGGCTTGAAGGCTGATATTTTACGTGCCGTTGAAGAACAAGGTTACGTGGAACCCACCCCTATTCAGCAGCAAGCCATACCTGTTGTGTTGTCCGGTAAAGATCTTTTGGCTAGTGCCCAGACGGGAACGGGGAAAACGGCAGGGTTTACTTTGCCAATTTTGCAATTACTGAGTGAATCTCCGGCTCAGGCAAAAGGTCGTCGTCCGGTCAGGGCGCTGATTTTGACACCGACCCGTGAGCTGGCGGCTCAAGTGGGTGAAAATGTATGCAATTACAGTAAATATCTCAGATTGCGTTCACTGGTTGTATTTGGTGGTGTCAGCATTAATCCACAAATGATGAAATTACGTGGTGGTGTCGATATTCTCGTGGCAACTCCGGGGCGTCTGTTGGATTTAGAACACCAGAATGCGGTGGACTTATCCCATGTTGAAATCCTTATTTTGGATGAAGCCGACCGCATGTTGGACATGGGCTTTATTCATGACATTCGTCGGGTATTGAGCAAATTGCCCGCAAAACGCCAGAATTTACTGTTTTCGGCGACCTTTTCCGATGATATCAAGAGCCTTGCCAATAAACTGCTGTGTGATCCGGTGAGCATAGAAGTTGCCCGTCGTAATTCGGCTTCTGAACAAATCGATCAAGCTGTTCATTTTGTGGATAAAAAACGTAAGGGAGAATTGCTCTCTCATATGATAGGCAACCAGAACTGGCAGCAGGTATTGGTCTTTACCCGCACCAAACATGGCGCAAACCGTCTGGCGGAACAGCTCAGTCAAGATGGTGTCACTGCTGCCGCGATTCATGGTAATAAAAGCCAGGGAGCCAGAACCCGTGCGCTGGCCGATTTCAAGTCAGGCCGGATACGCGCGCTGGTGGCGACAGATATTGCTGCCCGTGGATTGGATATCGATCAGCTGCCCCACGTCGTTAACTTTGAATTGCCTAATGTTGCGGAAGATTACGTACATCGTATTGGTCGTACTGGCCGTGCGGAAGCGACAGGACAGGCAATATCGCTGGTTTGTGTCGATGAGCACAAACTCCTGCACGATATTGAACGACTGCTGAAGCGTGAAATTCCACGTATTGCGATTTCGGGTTATGACCCTGATCCTTCCATTAAAGCTGAGCCCATTCTGAACGGAAGTAATTCCCGTGGCAGTCAGCGTGGCAACGGCAGACAAAGCCCTTCCAATCAGGGTAGTACCAAGCCGAGCCGTTCCAGCCAGAACCGTTCTAGCCAAGGCAGTGCCAAACAAAACAGTGATCGTCCGCGTAGTAAAGGTGCACCATCGCGACAGGGCTGGCCGCGTACTTCATCCAAAGCAAACTAGCCGTATCGGGAAAATAATCCATGCGCGTTTTACTGGCTCCGATGGAAGGTGTTCTGGATCATCTGGTCAGGGAACTGTTGAGTGAGGTCAACGATTATGACCTCTGTATCACGGAATTTCTACGTGTGGTGGACAGTCTGCTGCCGGTGAAATCCTTTTACCGGTTGTGTCCTGAACTGGAGCACCAGAGCCGGACACCATCAGGAACACCCGTCAGGGTGCAGCTTCTGGGGCAATATCCAGAATGGCTGGCCGAAAATGCTGTCAGGGCAGTTGAATTGGGCTCTTGGGGCGTTGATTTAAACTGCGGCTGCCCTTCTAAAACCGTAAATGGCGGCGGTGGGGGAGCCACATTATTGAAAGATCCTGAACTCATCTACCGTGGTGCCAAAGCGATGCGGGACGCGGTACCTGAAGAGTTACCGGTTACGGTAAAAGTGCGTCTGGGATGGGATACCGGTGATCATAAGTTTGAAATTGCGGATGCCGTTCAGCAGGCGGGTGCGACCGAACTGGTGGTGCATGGGCGTACTAAAGAAGATGGCTATAAAGCAGAACGCATAGACTGGCAGGCGATTGGTGAAATCCGGCGTCGCCTCGCCATTCCAGTGATTGCCAACGGTGAAATCTGGGATTGGCACAGTGCTCAGGAGTGCATGAAGGTGACGGGATGTGATGCGGTGATGATAGGCCGTGGCGCACTGAATGTGCCAAACTTGAGTCGTGTTATTAAATATAACGAACCAAGAATGCCGTGGAATGGTGTGCTTCAGTTATTGCAAAAATATACTTATCTGGAAAAGCGGGGTGATACAGGTATGTATCACGTTGCCCGCATCAAGCAGTGGCTTGGCTATCTACGTAAAGAGTATGATGAAGCCGATGAGTTATTTATGCAGATTAGAGCATTGAAAACGTCTGCTGCTATCTCAAATATTATCTCTTCAGCTGCAGAAGCATGATTATTGCTATAAATTGAGAGAACGTAGCGGCTGGGACTCACCCAGCCGCTATTAAATTATCTGCTATATCCCTTTCATCTTTATTATATTGTCCGAATATTTCCCATTATACTGAAAAATATTTTGCTAACTGACCTGTGATAATTATTCATTTGGAAAAATTAACTTTTAAATTTCATTAATGGATTCTGATTTTTAATGTTAATTTTTATATAAATATGGCTAATGACTTATAAATATATTTTCTTTTACTATTTGCAATTCTTTTATTTAGTGTCTTAAATTAGGGCATAGAAGAGAAATATACAGTAAAATCCTATTAGAGCCTATACTAAGGTTCTTAAGCAAATCATCTAATCAATTCTGGAGGTTGTATATGGGTATCCTGTCATGGGTTATCTTTGGCTTAATTGCTGGAATTATTGCGAAGTGGGTTATGCCGGGGGATAACAGCAGCGGTATCATCATGACGGTGATTTTAGGAATTATTGGTGCAGTCGTTGGCGGATATATCAGTACATTCTTCGGCATGGGAAAAGTTGATGGATTTAATCTGGGAAGTTTTGCCATTGCAGTCGTGGGTGCGATAGTTGTCCTATTTGTATACCATAAAATTTCTAATTAATCGTCTTATAAAAGCAGTAGGATTCATATGCTTGATAGGAAAAAGGGCATGATATTTTGATGCCCTTTGCTGTTTTATCTATTTTTCTAACGGAAGAGAATCATCGGCACCCCATTCCGCCCAAGAGCCATCGTATAATCCCACTTCTTTGTGACCAATCATATCCAGCCCTAATACTAAAACTGCGGCTGTCATTCCAGAACCACAGCTAGTCACCATTGGCTGTTTTAAATCAACGCTTTGCTTTTTGAATATAGCTGCAATTTCGTCTGGTGACTTATAACTTCCATTATCAATCAATGCTGTCCACGGGACATTTTTTGAGCCGGGTATATGCCCCATTCTCAAACCGGGGCGAGGTTCTGGTACTTTAGCCTGAAAACGGTCTTCGGCTCTGGCATCAATAAACTGTATTGGCGCTTTATTATGGAGAGCATCAAGGATCTGTTCCTGAGAACAGACTTTTTCAGGGGTGAATTGGCTATTGAAAATTTGGGGCTGACGGGTAACTTCACCTGATTCCGTTGGATAACCCACTTGCTGCCAGCCCTGTAAACCCCCTTCAAGGATACGGATATTGCGAGTGCCAAAGATCTTGAAAGTCCACCATGCTCGTGGGGCAGAGAACATATTCCCCTGATCGTAAATTATCACCAGATGGTTTTCACTGATCCCCATCGCGCTAACGGCCTGACGGAAAATCTCCGGTTCTGGCAGCATATGTGGCAGGTTAGTCTGGAGATTGGCGATTTTATCCAGGTTAAAAAACTGGGCACCCGGAATATGGTTATCTAGCCATAACTGGTGATAATCGATAGTTTGGGTAGGCATGGGGGCGCTGGCGTCAACAATGACGACATTCTCATCATGGAGATGGTCGTTTAACCATTGCGGACTAACAAAATATTCATTTTTCATGAGCTTTCTCACATGATGTTGCAATGCCGGATATTGCAATAAAAGCGGATGTATTGACGGTTATTGTTGCCCTATCGGGGCGTTTTCCTGCTGTGACTGCTGTGGCTCTTCTACCGGAGTTGTTGAGCGAGTGTACATATTCAGCCCTGCCAAAAAGACACCGCCAATAGAGCCGAGGGAAAATAACACGATGATAATAAGCAGGATTTTTTTCATCTTTAGTTCTCAATAAGATTTTTAATCAGAATTTTTAGCCGCTATGTTTTTAAAAGCTATATTTTTAAGTCGTGGTTCTCAGTGATAGCTTCTAGTCATGGTTTATAGCCGACACGGAAAGCCAAAAGTATATCGGCTTCTGTATTCCAAACAAGTAATAACCGATTTTCTTGCTTCTCCAATGAAAAAGCTGGAAACGTGTTCCCAATAATAGCGATATAAAGCTGATCTGAGGGTCGCTCTATGGGAGAATAGCCCTCCAATTTTACGTAGCAAAACTCATGGCACTTTCCAGTTCAATAAAAAATCAGATTAGCCAATGGTATAAGGCATTATCCATCCATATTGATGGCTTCATTCCACGCGAGCCTCAGCGTCAGATGATTGCAGAGGTTGCAAAGACACTGGCAGATGAAGAGGGACGACATTTGGTGATAGAAGCCCCGACCGGGGTCGGTAAAACGCTGTCTTACCTGATCCCGGGTATTGCCGTCAGTCGGGCGGAAAAAAAGCCGCTAGTGGTCAGTACAGCCAATGTTGCTTTGCAAGATCAGATTTACAGCAAAGATTTGCCGTTGTTACGCAAGCTCATCCCTGACCTGAAATTCACCGGGGCTTTTGGCCGTGCGCGGTATGTTTGCCCCCGCAATTTGGAAGCTATCTGTGCTGCGGAGGGGGAGCAGATTGATCTGATGCTTTTGGTCGAAGACAAAACTGAAATCGCCAATAGTGAAGAGCGGGAACTGTGCCGTAGGCTGCGCAGTGATTACACCACTTTTGCCTGGGATGGTCTGCGTGACCATCATCAACTGGCGTTATCGGATTCGCTGTGGGCAAAGATCAGCACCGATAAAATGAATTGTTTGGCGAGAAATTGCCAGTTTTACCATCGCTGCCCATTTTTCCTTGCCCGTCGGGAAATTGAAAATGCGGATGTTGTTGTTGCCAATCATTCTCTGGTCATAGCTGCACTGGAAAATGAATCCGTTTTGCCGGACGCGAAAAACCTGTTGCTGATTTTGGATGAAGGGCATCATATTCCTGATGTTGCAAGGGATTCGCTGGAAGTTGAAGGCGAAATCACGTTATTTCAACTTAATGGGCAGTTGGATACCTTTGTTCGCCATGTAGAGCAATACTTGCTTCAATTTCGCCCGGCCAAACCGCCAGCTTTGGCAAATATCACCCGTTTGCAGGCGCATTGTGAAAAAATTCGTGAATGTTTTAAGGAGCTGGCGGATATCACACAGGTATTATTGCCCGAGCGCCGTGAAACAGCAGAATATTTATTTGAACTGGGAAAATTACCTGAAAATTTGCTGTTATGCTGCCAGCAATTATTCAAACTTACTGATGGGTTGCGTGGCCTGTCTGAAGCGATTTTAAATGATCTTACCGATCAAACAGCCAAACAGGATATTGTCAGGTTGCATCATGCTATTCTGCAAACCAGCCGAACATCGGGTTACTTTGAAAATATGGTGAAACTGTGGCGTTTAGCATCACAGGAAGAATCTTCCCATGCACCAATATCGAAATGGCTCACTCGCCGTTATGAGAAAAACCAATCGCATCTTTATTTTCACTGTGCAGGCATTCGAGTCAGCGAGCAATTAACGCAGTTGTTATGGCGTAATATTCCCCATGTTGTGGTGACATCAGCGACATTACGTTCTCTAAATAGCTTCTCTCGTATTCAGGAGCTGACTGGGCTGCATGAAAATTATGATGATCGCTTTATCACCTTGTCATCTCCTTTCGAACATGTACGCCAGGGACGTATTATTATTCCCCAGATGACGCAGGAACCCACTATTCAAAATGAAATGCAGCATCTTGAAGAAATGGCGCGTTATTTTCGTTCGCAGGTACTGATGGGAGCCTATCGGGGAATGTTGGTGCTATTTAGTAGCCAGCGTGCAATGGAAGGTTTTCTCACTTTCGTGAAAGAATTGCGGCTTATGTTATTGGTGCAAGGTGATCAGCCGCGCTATCGATTGGTGGAAACTCATTGCAGACGTATTGATGAAGGGCAGCCCAGCGTGTTGATTGGATTGCAGTCATTCGCGGAAGGACTGGACTTGAAAGGTGATTATCTTTCACAAGTACATATCCATAAAATAGCTTTTCCTCCTGTGACCAATCCGGTCATCATTACGGAAAGTGAATGGCTGAAATCCCTAAAGCGATACCCTTTTGAAGTACAAAGTTTGCCGAGTGCGTCTTTCAGCCTTATTCAGCAAGTGGGAAGATTGATCCGCAGTCATGAATGTTATGGTGAGGTGGTGATTTATGACCGGCGCCTACTGAGCAAAAGTTATGGTTCCCGTCTGTTGAATGCTTTACCGGTATTTCCTATTGAGCAACCGGATGTGCCGTCAGAAGATGAATTACTGCAAATGAAAAAAGGTCAATAACGTGACGAAGCGTTATTGACCACGATAAGTTATGCTAACTTCCCGTTTTGGAAATACGGTTTTCATGTATTTTGTAATCATGTATGTTGAGATCTTTTAAGAAATTTTCGTCATGTGAACTGAAAATGATAATTTTCTGGTCAGCAAGAGAATTGAATTTTTCTTTTAGAAAACTAATTGATGTCACATCAAGGCCATTGGTGGGTTCATCTAAAATGTAAACATCGACATCAGTCATTAATGCTGATGTCAGTAATAGTTTCTTTTTGGTTCCCAGTGACATATCACCAAATTTAGTATTCAGATAACCGGATATGCCAAATCCTGTTAAATAATCATCTAACTGATGATGGCAATTTATTTTTTTATAACGTTTAATGAGTTTTATGATATCCAGTCCGGTAAGAAAATGATAAAAATCAATATGATCAGAAAGATAAAAACCCTGCTTTTGTAGCTTGAATGGATGATTTTTATTGTCTTTAATAAGGTTTATTTTCCCTTTATCAATTTTGTTAATACCAGAAATACAGGAAAGAAACGTGGTTTTTCCAGAACCATTAACACCTACAATACGATTTAGCCCAATATCAAACTGGCAATTAATATCAGAGAATATTTTTTTATGGCCAACTGAAATATCTAATCCGATAATATTAAGCATAAATATATCCTCCTAAACAAGAAAATAAAACAATAACACACAGGGTGATTAATTTTGTATATTGCGATCTTGATAAATTTATTAGTGCTGTTAAAGAGTAAATTCCTGAATAATAAAAAATTAATATCGCAGTTGATTTGGTCATTATAATATAATACAGGCCACATATTATAAATAATAAAAGACACAGAGTATAATTAATGAAAATAAATTTTCTTTTTGATGAGAAATTAACAAGATAAGATAGGTGTTTATTTTCTATGTGAATGATATTGTAGAAAAATAGGGTGAATATATAAAGTGTAAAACTGAGATATATTATTGTTATATAGATTATTCTATCGGGTGTTTGCTGATAAGCAATATAGCAAACCAGATAGGAGAGTATCACTGAGATAATTAAATTTATGGTGAATATTTTTTTGTTTTTTATAAAGTATAATAAATTTATAAAGTAAGGGAATAAAAGAAATGAAGGCAAAAAAGATTTTTCTGTTATTCGGTGACTTATATTATCGTTAGTTCTGATAAACAAATTCAAAGCCACCAATAAGATAATGGCAGTATAAGCCATATTATATAATGGCCCATGTTTAAAGATAAAAAATAAAATAAAAATAACAGATAGACTAAGAAAAGAGAATAATCTTAATTCATAACTTAGCTTGAATAGGAATCCAGTGATAATTTTTATATGCGCTTTTTAATGTTTGTCCACTATTATGAGGGATCGATTTCTTTTTAAATGGAATTTTTGAAATATATAGGCAACCATTTGCTATATTCATATCATCAACTGGGATCATAATGTTAAATATTTCTTCTTTAATAAATCTAGTAAACGCTGGATGATCTTGATGTGGAAGAAATCCACCACCACCACTCAATTTAAAATTAATTTTATCCTTTAATAGATTATTTTTTTCTTTTTCATATAAGGCAATAGTTCTCAAAAGGTCATCTCCAGTCTTTTGAATTATATGTTCACAAAAGAAAGTAGATTCAATAATAGGGTTCTTTTTTACTTCATTATTGAAGTCAATATTTATAAGGTATTTTTCAAATTCTAATTCAAAATTATCTTTATTCAAATAGTTGTATAAATTTGGTAGTGACATTATTAATCCATCCATTCTTTTTGTTTTTTGTAAGATTGAAGAGTTAACAAACTTACTACCATTTTGCCTAAAAAAATCTATTAAAATACCTCGACTAGACTGAGATATGTGATATATCTCCATGAACTTATTAGGGTTTTCATACATTTTTATGGAATATTTAGGATTTGATATCAATTTAGATAAATAAATGTTTATTTCTTTTATATTCATGATGAACACCTAATGTACCCCCCTGTAATAAGGAGGGTAATATATTTTATTATGGACATCCAAGACTATTGCAAAGAACTTCTACAGATGATTCAGATTCTTCAATAAATTCAATTTCCATTTTTTGACTCCTATTTGATATTAAATAAAATATCAGATTTAATTTATATTAGCATGCTTGCTAACAATGGTAATTCTATTCTTTGCTTCTTCTATGTCAATGTGTTTTTTTATATAATAAATGTTGTTTAGGTTTTGTTGAATATAGCGGTGAGCTATCGATAAGATAGGTTTAAATTATAATGATTATAGTGAATCATTGTAAAATATTAGTAGGATGTTTCCATATAATTTATTTTAATCTCAAACATAATTTTGTTTTTTAACTAAAATTAAAGTTTATAATAACTTGAATTTTTTTCGTTATTAAGTGTGTAATTGATTCGAAGTAAACAAAGAAACACAGTCTGGTTATACGTGATGTAATTATCAATGATTGTAGTGAATTTTTACTATTTAATTTGCTTCAGAAAATATAAATAATCGTTAGTGAGTTAATGTATTAAAAAAGAAGGCTGATAGTACATTTGTATGATGATACTTGATACTTGTTGAGAAGGTATTCTAAAGCGGGGTTATATTATGAATTGTAAGAATTATTTTTCTGATATTCGTTGAAAATTGGAAAAATATTCCATTTTATTCCAAACTTTTTATAAAAAAAGATAAATAATATAAAAATTAATATTATTTATCTTTTAAGCAAAAATCGGTTTGTAACTGCTATTTACCCAATTTTCTTCAAGAAACAGGTTTTAAGCACTAACCCTTTGATTTTATCCGAATTACATTCAACTTCATCTTCACGGTGAGTCAGACGAATGTTTTTGATCAATGTGCCGCGTTTCAGCGTCTTAGAAGTACCTTTGACTTTCAGATCTTTGATAACTTGAACGGTGTCACCATCATTTAATAATGCGCCGTTAGAATCTTTGACTTCGGTATCCATCGTATAGCGTCCTCATGTTGATTTTTAAATCAAAAAGAGATTATAGAGAGAAAAATGATTTTTTTAAAGGTTAGTCTAATCTTTGACATTGTAGCGGCTATTTTTCGATGTTTTTTCTTATTGGAGATTATCCGTGATGTAGAAAGGCCGCAGATGCGGCCATAAGATGATGAAAAATAATATTTTTATTTCATTGCTCAATATTTGCTTCGATAAACCATAAAAATTTGTCGAGATCACGGGAAGCTGCGGTAAACATATCCGCCGTATCTTCATCCTCTGCATCAACAATCGCCTGACGGATATCATTTGCAACAACGGCGTAGCGGTCTGCCAGTGCTTTTAAGTGATCCTGCACATCATGGATGCCCGTTGGGTAATTTTCCAGCCGGGTTCGGCTGTGAACCTCCTGAACCGTTCCTAGCGCGGTGCCACCCAATTGAACCGCACGTTCTGCGAATGTATCAAGGTGATCAGTGAGAGCAGTGCGGAAACCATCAAGCATCTCATGGATGGCAATAAAGTTTCTGCCACGCATGTTCCAATGGGCTTGTTTAGTCATCATGGAGAGGTCGATAAAGTGGATCACCATATGATTCAGGGCAGTAATCGATCTCTGCTTTACATCTTCATTAATGTTGTTGCGGGTATAAATCAGGTGGGAAGTGTTGGGGCTGATTAATTTTGCTGTACTCATAATGATGTTCCCTTAATGCCGAATAATGAGTTATCTCATTGGATGAAATAAGATTAGTTGATAACTCTCCGGGAGTCATATTGCTTGTTTCTATTACATTGATAGTTGATATACCCTTCATATTTCAATAATAGAAAAACCGGAGAGTTTCGAAACTCTCCGGTTTTTCTGGATAACTTCAGCTTGTTTATGACTAATTGATTATTCTACTTTTTCTATTTTAGCCTTCCGCTTAATGGTTGAGGTAGAGCCTATTGAAGCGAAAATAATACAGAACAGGGCAATCCACTGAGTCATCGTCAAATGCTCATTCAGGAAGATAATTCCCGATAATGCTCCCAAGGCAGGCTCAAGGCTCATCAATGTCCCAAACGTTTTGGCAGGTAATCGGGTGAGGGCAATCATTTCCAGTGTATAGGGAAATGCGGTAGATAAAATGGCGATCCCTAGTGCAATAGGCAGCAATGAGGGATCAAACAGTAACTCTGGGCCAGTTTGTATCAATCCCACAGGGAAAAAAATCATGGCGGCAATCGATGATCCAATGGAAACCGTTGCAGCACCGTAGCCAGCACCAGCACGTTGCCCGAAAATAATGTAGAGTGCCCAGAAAACACCGGCTCCCAATGCATATAAGACTCCGATAGGATCAAGTGTGCTGACGCCATCTCCGACCGGTAACAGAAAACCTAATCCTGCAATGACCAAGGCGATCCAAAGGAAATCCAGCGGGCGTCGGGAAGAGAACATAGCAACAGCTAAAGGCCCCGTAAATTCAAGCGCAACAGCAACACCAAGAGGAATACGGGACAATGCCATGTAAAACAGATAATTCATTGCGCCCAATGAAATGCCATAGGCAAAAAGAGGAATAAGAGACTCTCGCTGGAATTTCAGACGCCAAGGTTTAAAAATCAGAAATAAAATAATCGTCCCCAACGCCAGTCTCAGGGCGGTGACACCAGGTGCGCCAATGACATGAAATACTGTTTTGGCCAGTGAAGCTCCCGCTTGAATTGATGTCATTGAAAGTAATAATAAAACGACAGGAAGCAGTGGAAAAGAAGCCGCCCGGTGTTTGGAAAGAGACATTTACAGAAAACCTCGGTTACAACATGTTATTTAGGGCTACCATCTTCGCAGCGAAACAGGTGCAACTCAACTGTATTATCAGTTGTGTAACGTATAATCAAAAAGTAATGATTGAACTGGCAGAGGATTTTGTGGCACTACCCGGCGGTTTTTTCCATTGCGCAAGAGCAAAATACACCGCCGTTTAATTGTTTGATACCACGAAATTATGGTTATATTTTTGATTTGATCGTCAGTCAGGATGCCAGAAGCCAAGGAATTGGCCAGCGACTGTTGGTTGGAATGAAAAAATGGGCGCAGGAAAATAATTATTCGCATCTGGAATTGACAGTCTTGTCGCACAATGTTGAAGCCATTCGTTTTTATGAAAGAGAAGGATATAACGAAATCAATAAATTGATGGCAATTACTCTGTAATAAATTAACAGTCTATTTTACTATCAGAATAATATTCTGATAGTTGATATTTTTTTATTTCTACTGTTGTCATTTTTAACATTAATGTTTTTCAAACCCTTGCTAAAAAAATATTTTTATTCCAGAATTAGATGACATCATAGGATAAATTTCATCATTATGTGATCTACTCATAACATAATCGTGTGATTAATACAGGGATGATATTGTTAAGGTTCTTCGCATCTTAGTGTGAAGATTGTTACGATATGGATTCATTCATGAGATAACTCGCATATGAGCACTACCGAGAAAGCAGAGAAATAAGCCGCGGCAGCCATAGTTTTTCGGTTGTTGCGGTGTTCTCAAGAACCACATCGTTCTACGAGAGTACCGCCAAATCCTTCACTTGAGGAGATGGGCTCGTGCACTCAAAAGATTTTTCTTGGCGATATTCTCTTACCGCCACAATATTACTGTTATCACCATTCGATTTACTGGCATCACTGGGCATGGATATGTATCTGCCGGTAGTGCCTTTCATAGCCGGTGTACTTGGTGCCGGAGCAGGGACGATCCAGCTAACGTTGACGGCATACCTGGTTCTGTTAGGAGCCGGTCAGCTTCTATTCGGCCCGCTGTCAGATCGGCTTGGTCGCCGCCCTGTTTTACTTAGTGGTGGGATTGTTTACATTGTGGCTTCATTCGGTCTCACCGTCGCTTCATCACCAGAAATTTTTCTGAGCTTCCGGGTTATTCAAGCCTGCGGTGCTTCGGCATGTCTCGTAGCCACTTTCGCGACTATACGCGACATCTATTCGGGCCGTGAGGAAAGCAACATCATCTATGGCTTGCTCAGCTCTATGCTTGCTATGGTTCCGGCAGTAGGCCCACTGCTAGGAGTGTTGGTTGACACCTGGCTGGGGTGGCGCGCAATCTTTGGTTTGCTAGGAGGCGCAATGACAGTAGCTGTTATTGCCGCCTGGCAACTCTGGCCAGAGACCCGATGGCAACGGAAGTCAGACTTGCAGTGGTCGCAGTTACTTCTTCCTGTAAAACGCCTGAATTTCTGGCTGTACACGCTTTGCTACAGCGCAGGAATGGGTAGCTTCTTCGTCTTTCTTTCGACTGCCCCCTGGTTAATGATGGGCCGACAAGGGTTATCGCAGCTTACCTTCAGCTTGTTATTTGCAACAGTGGCTATCGCTATGATGGTGACTTCGCGGATCGTGGGAGGTCTGGTTGTCCGGTGGGGAAGCCTGAACATGTTACGGGCGGGAATGTGCTGCCTGATGGCAGGAGCACTGCTGCTGGCTGTTGGAGAGACACTTATACCTAAATCGGTATTTGGCTTTATCGTCCCAATGTGGCTTGTCGGTGTGGGTATCGCTACTGCGGTTTCTGTGGCGCCTAATGGTGCGCTTCGAGGTTTCGATCATATGGCTGGGACGGCTACAGCAGTTTACTTCTGCTTGGGGGGGCTACTGTTAGGGGGGAGCGGAACGCTTGCCATTACACTTTTATCCAGCGCTACTGCCTGGCTGATTATCGCTTATTGCCTAATCTTAGCAACAGCAGCGCTTTGTCTGTCCTGCTTTAATTCCAACAGACGCGATATTAGCAGTGAAGAGCATGATGCTCTTGTGCCACGGGGAATGGGTAGTTCGCAGTCGGACAATAGAGGGCATGAACCATCGGATAAAAGTCATTAAGCGGATGGCTTACGGATACCGCGACACGGATTACTTCTTTCTGAGGATTCGTGCCGCGTCTCCCGGCAAAGTGCGATGAACCATTTTTAATTATTAAATTAACTCTGACCATCAATATGGTGAAATAACAAAACGACTTAATCTTGGGGCAATGATATTACTTTGGCCAGCCAATGCTGGCCTGACGGGTTATTTTTCTTTGTTTTCTATGTATAGGGCAGTTTGATACTCTTTTAGGACTTCATCAATAACCCAACTGGTTCTTGCGGCGGCTTCCCCATTGGATGAACTGATATTATTGCGCTGTAATTGATGTATAACCGTTTGAATAAATGGCATCTGAATATGTTTGGGATTTTCAAAATGGAATTGGTGCAGCTGATTATTTTCGTCATAATATGAAATAGCTGCATCACCGAATGTCGCAAACGCTATTTTGCCTTTCGTGCCGATAATTTCTACCTTATCTTCACGGGTGCCAGCGGCAAAATTCCATATACCAACGCCTTGGATATGGTTTTCAAACATAAATGACATTGAGACACAATCTTCCGCCGGATAGGCTTTTGCCTGTGAATTGGCATGCCCTTTGACCGAAATGATTTTTCCCAACAGAAAATCTAATATATCAAGTGTATGGCAGGCTAAATCAACAAATAACCCACCACCGGATATTTCTGGTTTTACGAACCAGGGTAAATTATCAGGATCTTGGTAGCGAGATTCCATTTCTCTGAAGAGTTGGCAATTTACAATGCGCGGAGTACCAATGGCACCAGAATCAATTAATTCTTTTATCTTTAGGAATCTTGGTAGTGCCCTTCGATAATAAGCGACAAACAGTGGCACATTCTGAGATTGGCAGGCAGCGATCATTTCATTACATTCTTCAAATGTCAGCGCCATGGGTTTTTCAACATACACTATTTTTCCGGCTTGTGCGGCTAATAGAGTATATTCTTTGTGTGTCGAGGGCGGTGTCGCAATGTATATCGCATCAATTTCAGGATCATTAACCAGCGATTCGGCATCAGAATACCACTTTGGGACATTATGCCGTTTGGCAAATTCTTTTGCTAAATCTGCGTTGCGCCGCATAACTGCAATTAATTCTGAACCCTCCAGTTTATAAAAAGCAGGGCCACTTTTTACTTCTGTTACATCACCACAACCAATAATACCCCATCTGATTTTTTGCATTTTCTTTTTCCGGTATATCAAATTGTTGAGCCGCAAAATTTATCGAAAGTCTATAATAATTATTGGCCTTATTCTATGCTTTCTTAGCGGACAACTTAGGTCGTTTTATAAGAAAATTTTATTTATCTTTTTTATGTGAACGGGGTCTGTGTTTTGGTTTTTGAGATAGAGGTCGAGGTATTCTGGCGATACTTTTTTCTTGTTGTGGCATAATGCGCGACTATCGATTTTTTTCCAAATTCCCTTTTATCCACTTTAAGAGCAAAAGTTGTGTTAAGTACAAACAACATCACCATGCAGTTTGGCAGTAAGCCACTATTTGAAAACATTTCTGCCAAATTCGGCAACGGCAATCGTTATGGTCTGATTGGCGCGAATGGGGCGGGTAAGTCTACTTTTATGAAAATCCTGGGTGGAGATTTAACGCCAACCGCCGGTAATGTCAGTCTTGATCCCAATGAGCGGTTGGGTAAGCTGCGTCAGGATCAGTTCGCTTTCGAAACCTACACGGTGCTGGATACGGTCATCATGGGGCACGCGGAACTGTGGGAAGTGAAACAGGAACGTGACCGCATTTATGCCTTGGCAGAAATGAGCGAAGAAGATGGCTATCGTGTGGCTGATCTGGAGGTCGCCTACGGTGAAATGGATGGCTATAGTGCAGAGGCACGTGCGGGAGAATTGCTGCTCGGTGTCGGTATCCCTGTGGATCAGCATTATGGTTTGATGAACGCGGTGGCACCGGGTTGGAAATTGCGTGTCTTGCTGGCACAGGCACTGTTTTCTAATCCTGATGTTCTGCTGCTCGATGAGCCAACCAACAACTTGGATATCAATACTATCCGCTGGCTGGAACAAGTGCTCAACGAACGCAACAGCACTATGATTATTATTTCCCATGACCGCCATTTCCTGAATATGGTCTGTACCCACATGGCAGATCTGGATTATGGCGCATTGCGTCTGTTCCCGGGGAACTATGATGAATACATGACTGCGGCGACGCAGGCTCGTGAACGTCAGTTGGCAGACAACGCCAAGAAAAAGGCACAGATTGCCGATTTACAGTCATTTGTTAGTCGTTTCAGTGCCAATGCGTCTAAGTCTAAGCAGGCAACGTCCCGTGCTCGTCAGATTGACAAAATCCAGTTAGAAGAAGTGAAAGCTTCCAGCCGTCAAAACCCATATATCCGCTTTGAGCAGGAGAAAAAACTGTTCCGTAATGCGCTAGAGTTGGAAGGTGTAACCAAGGGCTATGATAACGAACCACTGTTTAAGAACCTGAACCTGCTGATGGAAGTTGGCGAAAAAATGGCGGTTATTGGTGAAAACGGCATCGGTAAAACTACGCTGCTGAAAACGCTGGTAGGTGAAGCAGAGCCGAGCAGCGGTACGATCAAATGGTCTGAAAATAATACGATTGGCTATTATGCGCAGGATCACGCTAGCGATTTTGACTGCGATCTGACGGTATTTGAATGGATGAGTCAGTGGAAGCGCGAAGGAGACGATGAGCAGGCCGTGCGTGGTGCGCTGGGACGCTTGTTGTTTGGCCAGGATGACATCAAGAAGAAGGTCAAGGTACTGTCCGGTGGTGAACAAGGACGGATGCTGTTCGGTAAGCTGATGATGCACAAACCGAATATTCTGATTATGGATGAGCCAACCAACCATCTGGATATGGAATCCATCGAATCCCTTAACCTTGCGCTGGAACTCTACCAAGGTACGTTGATTTTCGTTTCCCATGACCGTTCATTTGTTAGCTCATTAGCAAGCCGTATTTTAGAAATTAAATCCGACAAAGTGGTTGATTTCAGAGGTACTTATGATGAGTATCTGAGAAGCCAGGGAATTGCTGAGTAAAGCCTTTTTTCTGCCCGCATGAATCTTAAAAGAGAATATTATTTTTCAGTTTGAGGATTGGGGGCGGAATGGCTGAAGTGAATACAAGGATGTAATTCCCCGATAAAGTACCCTATCAGGTATCAACCAATAAGTAAGCGCCTCATATGAAGCGCTTTTTTATTTGCCATTATTGACGATTAATAAATACATGACGTTATAGATAAATCTGGCACAAAATCTATAACATTAAAGCCAAAGCCTTTTGATATTTTCACTGTATCGGTGCCTGATAACCATTGAAATGAAACAGCAGGAGAAACACATGCTGTCATATTATTATGATGCCAAATGCGTGGTGTGTGCGCATGACCGCTACCAATAAATTTAACCTTATGTTTCTCACAAAGTTCCAATACTGCTTTGGCATTGTTCAGCATGCAGCTATCTACAATTGGCGTACCAACCGGCATGGCATGATGATGCATAAATATGGCGATATTAAAATTTCTGTTTGTGATAATTTTTCTTTCTAATTCAGCAAGGTTATCTTGAGTTATAAAACCATAATCTTCTCCTTCAACGACAGTGTCGACGGAAGTCATATACCAATTATTGTTATTATATTCACGGGAGGTAATAATGTATTTTGGTTTTTCTTCCGCCAGTGCTATTTCAAAGTTTTTATTGAGATCATGATTGCCGAGTATGGAAATATAAGGTATTTTTAGTGACTCCATTCTATTTAAAAAATATCTGTAGGCGTCAATATCACCGTCATTTGCAATATCACCGGATACGATAATTAACTCTATCCCAGTAAGATTCTGTATTCTACGTATTTCCTCACAAACAAAATCAAAGTTATCATAAGGATTTACATCAAATAGTTTTTTATCTCTGTTTCTGGTCAGATGTATGTCTGTCAAATTAACAACTTTCATTTTTTATTACCTCTGAGGAAAAATGGATTGTATGATATGCCCCAATCATATACATCAGCCGACTCTAATTTTTTTATCTTATCCGCTAAGATGATCCCTATAGGCAGAAGAATAATGGACATTACGACTTTGTAAGACCATGTTGTTGTGATTATTGTTATTAATTCATTGAAATTATATTTTGAAGAGAGGCTTATAGGATAAGCTGATAACAGAAGAGCCGCCTGAGTCGTCATCGAGGCAATGAGATACCTGATGAAAAAGAACCTGCCAAGAAAGACTTTTTTCAGGCTGGATATAACAAATCCGTTAATAAAGTAAGAAATGGGTACAGAAGTCCATGTCCCTACCATAACACGCCAAAATTCTCCGAATAATGACTTAAAGTTCATTGATATTTGATTGTTTTCGGGTTGCATATGCGATGCTACAAAGATAACCATGACAAAGATTGATTGGCATAACACCATGATCCAGACCGTTTTTACGCCTTGTCTGTATCCATAAACCTCCGTCTGAATCGTGGATATAAGAAAGTAGAACGAGAACAAAATTCCACTAAATGTAATTTTAAAATCATAAAAGTCTAGTGTTTTATATACAAGAACATCACAAGTTATCATTATTGTTACAGATAGAGAAACAAACAACGAATCATACTTAAACCTTGAATGAGTGGGATAATTCTGAGTCATTTTATTACCTTTAAATTTGGAGATTTAGAGGGTTTTATTTTTTCAGCTTTTGAGATATCGTCAGAAATTTTCCTTCCATCCTTTAATCCTGACATATAGGCTATTCTCACAAGGCTCGTCGGATCTATTTTTTCTACTATATTCTGTTCTATAAGCAGTTCTTTTCCATGAATTTGTCTGCGAGAATACGCATTCTGTATGATAAATGAAAGATCTCTCCTCTCCTCTATGATTTTGAATTTTTGTTTTTCTCTCATATCATATTCTTCAAACCTTGCTATGAATATGATATCTTCAGGGTTGATATTGTATAATAAATCGCCGTCAAAAATATCTTCTGCTTTTGCTTTTATGCATGTATGGGTGCCTAGCTCTTTCAAGATATAAAATCCGTTTTCCTTTATGGGCTCGAATTTTTGTAAACTGTATATATAACGAGTTTCGAATATTTTTTTGAGAAAACTTATTATTTTACCCACAATTAAATCCTATTTTAAGTTTCTAATCGACCTAATTACAACTCCAATTATTGTGTAATTCTGCGTTAAAACCGTTTTCCGTTCGTTCTCAATGCCTAATATTGAAAAGTAAATTCCACTTTCGCCGACAAAAACTTGTCTAAAACAAATGGGAGCATCTTTAATTTTTACGAGAACGACATCACTGTCACAAACTGCCTCGGTTTTAGAAACTATTGCGATGGTGTTGCTGTCAAAATAGGGAAATAAAAGGTTATTTCCAAATTCTACGGCAAAAAGAGAATCTTCATGATTATCCTGAATACTGAGCTTATATAAATTTTTGGTGATTATTTTGCCAGATACGTAACCATCCAATTCATCATACCTAACCAGAGGTACTGAGGAGATAATTTCTTCATTTCCATTTGATTCAGATAATTTCCCGTCGGTAATTTCACCCACATTGACACCAAATACATCTGCAATTGATGAAACAGTAGCAATAGTGGGGTTTCCAACTCCACGTCTGAGGCTGTTGATAGTCGCAATTCCGAGACCTGTTAATCTGCTCAGAGTCTGTGAGTCTATGTTGTTATTTTTCATCAAAAAATCAATATTTTTAGCAATGTTGGATAACAAGGCATCAGCTTCAGTTGATTTTTTACCATTCAGTTCTTGCATTATATAATCTCGTTGATATTATATTATCATTGATGGTGCTTTATAATACTATGTTATCTATTAAGATTTTATAATACAAGACCAGGGAAATCTCACCATAGCTCGAATACGATTCTAAGGAAGGAATATAAAAGAAGGGAGTAATGTCTGTATGTGGTCATCACATGAGTATTCGGGTAAAGAAATTTGATCTTCATCAGATAACGTTATCAAATCATCATCAATATTTTTATTCCCCTTAACCCGCGTTTTTTCAGGTAGGAAAGGCAGTGAGTATAGAATAGGGTTTGTTGTTAAAATTAGCTCTGGCAAACCTCACACTGAGGATCTTTAGGCAGCCTGATCTCACGAAATTGCAGGGTCATGGCATCGAACAATAGCACTTTGCCACGGCTGACTTTCCCGCATTGAGTCAGTAATTTAATCGCTTCCATCGCTTGCAGGGAGCCGATAATTCCCACCAGTGGCGCCATCACGCCCGCTTCAACACAGGTCAGGCTGTTTTCACCAAATAATCGGCTCAAGCAGCGATAACAGGGTTCATCCGGTTGATAAGTAAACACGGCCAGTTGCCCTTCCATGCGAATAGCAGCACCGGAAACCAAGGGAACTTTACGCCCGTAACACAGGCGGTTGAGCTGTTCGCGAATGGCAACGTTATCCGTACAATCCAGAATAAGATCATGTCGGCCAATCAATTCATCCAGTGATGGATCATCCAATAATCCCTCAATGGGATGTAAGGTGACGTGCGGGTTTATTTCCCGCAGTGTCTGGGCGGCCGAATGCACTTTGGGCATACCGATGCGCTCATCGCGATGAAGGATTTGTCGTTGCAGGTTGGAGAGGGAAACGGCATCAAAATCCAGCAGGGTGATTGCCCCAACGCCAGCCGAAGTAAGATACTGGGAGGCGGCACAGCCGAGACCGCCCACACCGACAATCAACACTTTGGCTGATTTTAACTTTTCCTGTCCGTCAAAATCGAAATCATGCAGGACAATCTGCCGATTGTAGCGCAGGATTTCTTCATCGGTGAGCTCGATAGCCATTATTTTTCCGTTAGTTATTGGTTTTTCAGTAAGTGGTTGAAAAATTCGATTTGCACTGTTTCGCCAGTCGTAATGTGTCCACGCTCTCGTTCCAGCACAATAAAGCAATTACCGAGGCTATATGAGCTGAAAATGTGGGAACCCTGATGCCCGGTGGTTTGTACTTCTAATTCGCCATGTTCATTAATGGAAGCGTTGCCGCGTTGGAAATCCAGCCTGCCTGGGGACTTTTTCAGTGGTGTGATGGCCTTAGCATTGAGGCGCATTGGCGCTTGCCATGCTGTAAAACCTGACAGACGGGCAATCAGCGGTTGTACCAGTTGATAAAAAGTCAGCACGGCTGAGACAGGATTTCCCGGTAAACCACAGAACCACGCGTTTTCCAATTTGCCAAACGCAAAAGGCTTGCCGGGCTTAATCGCCAGTTTCCAGAAATTGATTTTGCCAACTTCTTCCAGAATCGCTTTGGTGTAATCGGCTTCACCGACAGAAACCCCGCCACTGCTAATCACTAAATCTGCTTGTTTATCGGCTTTGGCAAAGGCATCGCGCAATGCGTCAGGATCATCGGAAATCACACCGAGATCGATTACCTCACAGTCTAGTTTTTCCAGCATCAGGCGCACAGCAAAACGGTTAGTGTCGTAAATTTGACCTGCCTGTAATGGCTCACCAATCGCCTGTAATTCGTCACCTGTAGAAAAAATGGCAACCTTCAACCTGCGAATAACCTTAACCTTTGCAATGCCCAGAGAGGCGATCACCGGCAACTGTGCTGTGGATAGTTTGGTTCCTTTTGGCAATACGACCGCATTCTGAGCGATATCTTCTCCAATGGTACGAATATTCTGCCCTGGTTGAGCGGGATAGGGGAATCGAATACCTGCTTCTGTAACTTCAGCCTGTTCCTGCATTATCACCGCATCGGCACCAGCGGGAATGGGAGCGCCAGTCATGATACGAATGCAACTGCCGGCAAGCCATTCTCCTTGAAACGGCGCACCAGCGAATGCCTTGCCTGCTATTGGCAAAGCCTGATTTCCGTTTAGATCGGCAAGACGAACAGCATAACCATCCATTGCTGAGTTATCGAAAGAGGGAACGTTGATTGGCGAAATAATATCTGTAGCGGTGATCCGGCCAGCGGCTTGCATCAGGCTGATGGTCTCTGTGTGAGTCAGGGCAACAGCTTGTGCCAATAGTTTTTCCAGCGCTTGTTCGAGCGAGATTAAGCCTGAGGTATGACAATGATCCATAAAGAACTCCCAATATGCCGCCGATAGCGGATAAACGTTTATTCCTGTGCTGGCCGCATTATGGCAAAGATCGCTTTGATGGGGAATTGTTGTCATATCAGAGAAAAAACGAAATGTTAAGAAAAGACGTGTATTATATTTATGATTTGTTATAACTGAATAATGTTAATTAAAACAATTAATCCCATTATTTTTTAATCACTATGAGAAATCAAATCATCACTTCTGGCCGTCGTCATTATCAAGCCTTCCAAATTGCATTGAGCGGTTTTCTCGCTTTAGTTGTTGCAATGGGAATAGGACGCTTCACTTTTACTCCACAAGTTCCGCTGATGATTGCTGAATTCCAATTTACACTGACGGGAGCGGGAATTGTTGCTGCATTTAATTACCTTGGTTATCTGGCTGGCTCTTATGATGCGATGCGAGCACAGCGATTCGTGGAATACCGCCTGTGGAGTGGGCTGTGGGGGGCGGTGATGATCACGTTGCTTTCGGCCCTGCTGGATGGGCCAATATTGCATAGTATTGCTCGTTTCTTTATTGGCTGGGCGAGTGGTTGGACGTTGGTATTGGTCGCTGCATGGGCGAACGATGAACTGGCAAAACTGCATCGGCCGGGATTGAGTGCCGCTGTCTTTGCCGGAACCGGAATAGGGATTTTAATCAGTGGTGTGCTGGCTGTTGCTATTCAATCTTGGGAGATGAGTGCAGCCAACGCTTGGGTGATTTATGGCATGTTGGCGTTGTTATGCAGTATCTATGTCAGCCGCTATCTGCCTCGTCGTGGTGAACTGCACCGCCCACAGACTAACATCCAAAAACTTACTCTGACACCGGAAATCAAACGGTTGATATGGAGCTACAGCCTGGCTGGATTTGGTTATATCCTACCCGCCACATTCCTTTCTCAAATGGCAACAGAGCGTTTTCCTGACAGCCTGTTTGCACAATTTGTCTGGCCGATATTTGGTGGCGCTTCTGTACTCGGCATTGTACTGGGAATTTTGTTGAGCCATGTATCGACGACTCAAATCCGTTTGGCGATCACCTTGTGGCTTCAGGCAATTGGCATATTGATTGCTGAAGTGCTGCCGGGTATTGGAGGCCTTGTGATCGGGGCATTGCTGGTGGGTGGTGGGTTTATGTGTGTCGTGCAACTGGCCTTGTTGTATGGGCGTGAATTAGCGCCGAATCAGGCTCGTTATATGGCGGGGCTGCTGACCACGGGTTATGCGCTGGGGCAATTAGTCGGGCCAATGTTGTCAGCTATTTCGACGTGGCTGACGGGCAAACTGGAGCCTGCTTTGTATATCGCATTTATTGGCCTGGTCGTTGCGGGATTACTGGTATTCAGGCGCAATCAGATCCACAGTGAGTAATCCAAATTTGGCGCATTGATAACGTGCAGATAGAGTTGTACACAGATACAATGTAAACACATACCACGCGAGTGGATACCATGCCAGCAGGTGTTTTGTGAATCCGTATTGTATGAACCCGTATTGTATGTAAGGTGTTAGATTCACAGATATCTGCGTAAAATATGCGTCTCGATTCCCCGTCAAGTAACGGAAAGTATTATTCTTGGAGAAACTGATGTCATCCCTAAGTACAGAAGCTGCGCTGGTGCACTCGGCACTGGTCTCCCGTGGCCTTGAAACCCCATTGCGTGAACAAACTCTGGAACCAGAAGTGCGTAAGGTACGGATTCAGGAACACATGACAGAAATTATGAAACTGTTAAATCTCGATTTGAGTGATGACAGTCTGGCGGATACGCCGAGTCGTATTGCGAAAATGTATGTAGATGAAATATTTTCAGGATTGGATTACAACAACTTTCCGAAAATCACCTTGATAGAAAATAAAATGAAAGTAGATGAGATGGTAACGGTGCGGGATATCACGCTGACCAGCACCTGTGAACACCATTTCGTCACTATCGATGGCAAAGCCACGGTTGCTTATATCCCTAAGGATAAGGTGATTGGCCTGTCGAAAATTAATCGGATCGTGCAATTTTTTGCGCAGCGCCCACAGGTGCAGGAGCGGTTGACACAGCAGATCCTGATTGCACTGCAAACGCTGCTCGGTACAAATAACGTTGCCATTTCCATTGATGCTGTTCATTACTGCGTGAAAGCCCGTGGCATCCGCGATGCGACCAGCACGACGACGACAACTTCTCTCGGCGGTTTGTTTAAATCTAGTCAGAATACACGACAGGAATTTCTGCGTGCCGTGCGTCACCTGCACTTATCATGATGAACTTTTATTGCCATGGAAAATAGTGAGGTAATGGGTCAGCGGATTGAGGCAATTGATAGTATGCGTGGTTTCGCTATTCTGGGAATATTAATTTTGAATATTTTCAGTTTTGCCTTGCCATATGCCGCTTCTATGAATCTTTTTTATAAAGATTCGATCTCATTTTCTGATGTGATGACATGGTCTGTCCTGAGTTTTTTTACTCAGGGAAAATTTTTATTCATTTTAACCTTGTTATTTGGTGCTTCACTTGAATTACTGTGGCAGCGGGGGAGTGAATGGAATATTCCCAGACTGATTATTCTGGCTGTTATTGGCTTGTTGCACGGTATCTTGCTGTGGGATGGTGATATTTTACTGTTATATGGCATTGTTGGTCTTTTGGCATGGCACTTTATCCATACTCGCCATAGATTGTTTGGTAAAGGAATTATTTTTTATCTGTTTGGTTTGATGATGTTTTATCTTCTGGGGTTGTTTCCAGTGGGAGAAAATAGTGCCTTCTGGCAGCCAACACCGCAGGATATATTTCATGAAAGTCATTGGAAAACCCAGGGTGGGTTATTGGCTATCGAGCATCGTTTTCGTCAGGTAAGTGGCATGATGATAGTGGTTATCGTGCAATATGGCTGGCAAATGGTTGGGACGATGCTCTGTGGGGCGATGTTGCTGCGCAATGGCTGGCTGAAAGGGGAGTTTAGCCTCAGTCATTACCGCAGGGTGGCATTATGGCTACTTCCGTTGGGTATGGTCATTCAGGTTATTGCTCTGTCAATACAGTGTTTATATCCCTTCAGCTATTTTGCCTCATGGACGATTCGTCATACTATCTCCGAACTGGCGACACCCTTGCTGGCATTGGCTTATATCGCGTTGATTTATGGTTTTTGGCCAATCATTTCCCATTGGCGAGTGAATTTCTGGTTACGACAAGTTGGCAGAATGGCGCTGACCAGTTACTTGCTGCAAACGTTGATTTGCACCACGATTTTTTATCGTTGGGGATTGTTTGATCAGTTTACCCGTTTGGAATTGCTGGTGTTTATTCCGTTGATCTGGGCCTTCAATATCTGGTTTGCCTGCTGGTGGTTAAAACGTTATCAGCAAGGGCCGATTGAAAAGCTCTGGCGTGGTTTAACCGGAAAACTGGCTGGCAGGGTTTAAGTGAAAAGGTAAGAGCCTATCCAATAGGCTCTTATTCTATTTCTACTTTTATTAACTGCGCGGCTTTTTCCCCAATTCCTGTAACTCTTCTGGCGATACGGCAGGATAGCCTTCAATACCTGTTGGAATGACAGTTTCGCTGGGAATCGGTGTTAATGGGCCTAAAAAGCGAGGTTCGCGTTTCAAAATATAGAGGTCAGCCAAGGCTCCGAGGCGTGCAAATACTTCCCTGAAACGTATGATCATCATATTTTTGGGAGAAGGGACGGCATAACATTGTGCGTCTATGCCCATATGCATGGCAATAAACAGGGCGCGTTCACAGTGGAAACGCTGAGTAATAATAGTAAAATTGTTGGCATTAAAGACCTTACGAGTTCTGACAATGGAATCCAACGTCCTAAAGCCAGCAAAATCCATTATCACTTTGGAAGCCGGAATTCCCGCCTTGATAAAATCTTTCTGCATTGTAATGGGTTCGTTATAACTGAGTTGGGCGTTATCTCCGCTCAGTAACAGGTAATTCACCTTCCCGCTGTTGTAGGCGTTAGCAGCCCCTTGAATACGGTAGAAATAGTACTGGTTATAGGCGCCGGATGTGTAATATTTGGACGTGCCGAGTACCATACCGACTTCTCGTTCAGGAAGCTGGCTGAGGTCATCATAAATATAGGGGGCGGTTTTCCAGCTAATCCAGCGGTCAAGCATAATGACTGTTAGCATTAGAACAGCCATGATGAAAACCAACCCGGTAATCAGGCGTTTCCACATTGTTTCTGTTTACCTTGTGTGTACTCATGATTCAATGTCTTAAAGGCTACTTTACTTGAAATATTGAAGCAAGTTTTCGGACTGTAATAAAAGCCTGCCAACGGTGCTGACAGGCTTGTAGCTGATCTTAGCAGGTCTTAGATCAGAATGAAGTGCGTTTATAGACGCGATATTCTGGTTTCCAGAAATTGCGCTCAATGGCTTGTTCTAGCGCATCTTCTGACGTGACGGTAGCCATGCCTTGAATCTGGGCTTTTTTCGCCACTTCTTTAGCTATTTTGCGGGAAACGTTTTGAATATCATCAATCGGTGGCAGTAATGGACCTGAACCCGTCTGTGCCAACGGTGAACAATCCGCCAATGCGCGGCTGGCTACCATCAACATATCATCCGTAACACGTCTGGCGCCGGAAGCAATGACGCCCAAACCGATGCCCGGGAAGATATAGGAGTTGTTGCACTGTGCGATTGGGTATTCTTGCCCATCATACTTCACAGGGGCAAATGGGCTGCCAGTCGCGACCAGCGCTTTGCCATCTGTCCAGTTAATGATGTCTTCAGGACGCGCTTCCACACGTGATGTCGGGTTGGACAGTGGCATGACGATTGGACGCTCACAATGTTTGTGCATTTCACGGATAATCTCTTCCGTGAACAGACCCGATTGGCCGGAAACACCAATCAAAACGGTAGGTTTGGCATTGCGAACCACATCCATCAGTGAAAGGCTGTCATTGCTGACATCCCATGATTGCAGGACGCTGCTTTTCTGTACCAGTACACTCTGGAAGTCCAGTAGGTTTGGCTGTTTATCAGTCAGCAGCCCAAAGCGATCAACCATGAACACGCGGGCGCGGGCCTGTTCATCGCTCAATCCTTCAGATTTCATCTGAGCGACGATCTGTTCGGCAATACCACAACCGGCAGAACCTGCTCCGAGGAAGGTCACGGTTTGATCTCTCAACTGGCGGCCAGCGGCGCGGCTGGCGGCAATCAGGCTGCCGAGGGCAACGGCTGCCGTGCCTTGAATATCATCATTGAAACAGCAAAGATCATGACGATAGCGTGTCAACAGCGGCATGGCGTTGGTTTGGGCAAAATCTTCAAATTGCAGCAGCACGTTTGGCCAGCGGCGTTTCACAGCCTGGATAAATTCATCGACAAATTCATCATATTCTTTGCCGGTAATGCGTGGATGACGCCAGCCCATATACAGTGGGTCATTCAAGCGCTGCGGGTTGTTTGTACCAACATCCAGTACAACTGGCAGGGTGTAAGCTGGGCTGATCCCACCACAAGAGGAATACAGCGAGAGTTTACCGATAGGAATACCCATGCCGCCAATGCCCTGATCTCCCAGACCAAGGATACGTTCACCATCGGTAACAACGATGACTTTAACATTCTGCTTGGTGGCATTTTGCAGCATGTCATCGATAGACGCTTTGTTTGGATAGGAAATAAACAGCCCACGGGCGCGGCGATAAATATCAGAGAAGTGTTCACATGCTTCACCCACCGTAGGGGTGTAGATGATAGGCATCATTTCGCTGAGATGGGCATCAAGAAGCCGATAGAACAGGGTTTCGTTGGTGTCCTGAATATTTCTTAAATAAATGTGTTTGTCACCGTCACTTTTAAAATCGCAAAATTGACGGTAGGCACGCTCGGCTTGTTCTTCTATCGTTTCAACTATCTGAGGTAATAAACCATGTAAGTTGAAATTGCTGCGTTCTTCTTCAGTAAAGGCACTGCCTTTATTCAGAAGAGGAAATTCCAACAAGATAGGGCCGGCATAGGGAATATAGAGAGGACGTTTACTTTCGTGTTCCAGTTCCATGATACTTACTCTTTGGACTAATCAATAACAAAATCAGCTGTAGATCCTAAGAAGATAAAAAAAATAAGTACAGTAAATGTTACTTAATTATGTTTATCATGAGCAAAAATGAGAGATAACTTACAGAATTAGCTAATTAAATGTTATGAGTTTTTTCGATTTTACCCCCTCCGAGCGATCCAGAGGGGAATTTTGCCATTTTGTTAAGTTATCTTTATTTCATGTTTGCCCGAATTTTTTGCTGAATTGTTGTTTTTTTGAGATGGGTAGTCAAAATCTATGGCATTCTATTTTGGTGCAACCGAGGGCAGTTAATGTGGATTCGGTCGCGTTTGATTGGGATAGATGGCTATTTTTTCCTTCCACTAGTATTGCCCGTTTGATGGACTGACAATTGCCACCAGACATATTCATTAAGATCAGGGCTGCCTGTAAAGGTGGTAGGCTTGGGTTAAATGCGGCATTTTCCGCATAGCGGCCGGTATAAACCTGATCTTGTTCATCCAGCAGCGCGATACCGGCATGGGATTGGCTGTAAGGAGCATGACTTTGGTTTGCTGCATCCAGTGCTGCCAGCACTAATGCGTCACAGGTATCCAATTGGTAGCCGTGATTGACGGTATCCAGCAGTAATGGTGCGTCCAGCAAATCGCGTGGGCCGAAGGCTTCCGGCAGGTAGTCAGCCAGCGTCAATCGTGGGCGGTTGGGTAAACAGACTTCCAATTGTGTTCCACTGTTCAATTCATTCATGAACTGGCGGCAGTGCCCACAAGGCGAATAATTGACGGTGATGGAAACCAGCTTTTTTTCACCGCGCAGCCAAGCATGGGTGATGGCTGATTGCTCGGCATGAACGGTTTGCTGCAAGGGGACTCCAGCAAATTCCATGTTGGCACCAAAATAAAGGTTGCCACTTTCTCCCCGTGCGATTGCCCCGACGTAAAAATGCGAGATAGGTGTAATGGCACAGGCCGCTGCAAGTGGTAATAGAGCAAGTGCCAGCGCATGATCATCAAAACCGCAGATTTGCCTGATTGATTCAACCTGCTCTGCGGTCAGCATCGCTGGAAAATCGTCATTGCCGATATAGGGTAACAGGGCTTCTTGCAGTTTAGGGGTAATTTCTGACCAAATAGCGTGAAAACGAGCTTGCATAGAATGATCTCCAAATTAATTGAAGGTCATTCTAGGATGTCTGCTCAGGTTTGTAATGTGATAAACGCCATATAATCAGTGAAATGAGTGTAATAGATACATTATTTTAGTAACTTATATCAAATTTTTACTATTTTTATGAATTTTTCACCGTTTGATCACGAGCTGCTAACTAGCAAAATATTAGCCAAATAGATGAAGCAGTACAGGAAATAAAAAAGGTGCCATTAATGAGGTGATAATGCCGCAGGTCATCAGCGCCAAAGAACTGTATGCACCTTCAATATGATCGAGTTCGGCACAGCGTGCAGTACCCACGGCGTGGGATGCCGTTCCCATGGCTAATCCTCTTGAAGCCGACGTTTTTATTTCTAGAAGATTGAACAAATTATGACCAAAGATCGCGCCCAAAATACCGACAGTAATTACGCAGGCTGCACTGATAGCCGGAATTCCGCCAACGGAATCCGCAACGGCCATGGCAATTGGTGTTGTGACGGATTTGGGCAGCACAGAGGCAGCGATCTCAGGGCTGGCTCCCGCCCATAACGCGATAGCTGTACCTGTCACCATCGCGACAATACTACCGATAAAACAGATGCTAATAATGGATTTCCATTGAGCGCGGATTTGATGGAGCTGCTCATAAAGAGGGAAGGCCAATGCGACAACGGCGGGTTGCAGTAAGTCGTTTAAGATCCTGCTACCGGTAAAATAGTGCTCATAGGGGGTGTGAGTCATCAGTAGCAAAGGAATGATAACGGCCATCGATAGCAACAATGGATTAAAGATGGGAAGTTTGAGTTGCCGTGACAATTTTTTGGCGCAATAAAATACGAGCAGTGTTAATGGCAGTGACCACCAGATATGGCTTAACATTTTTATCTTTTGTCCGATTGTTGTGATGGCGGGGAGCTGAGATCGGGTTCTTTTCGTTGAGCGCCAATAATGATGCGTTCGCGATGGACATAATGGGAACTGTAAGCAACGACAATCATGACAATTACTGTACTGACGATACAGGAGAGAACAATCGGGAACATTTGCTGGCTAAGTTGCGGGTAATAATCCATAACACCCACCCCGATAGGTAAAAACAGCAATGTCATGTTTTTCATCAACAGGCTACAGCCCGGTTTCACCCAATATGCAGGAATAAGCTGGAATGCAAGTAAACAAAACAGAAGAAGTAAGCCAATAATGCTGCCGGGGAGAGAGAAGGGAAGTAGTGCTGAAATGATATTTCCTGCGATGAGGCACAAATAGAGCAGCACGAATGCACGCAGGTATTGCCAGCCTATCACCAGCATGTTTCGGAAAGACATAAACATAATTCCTCAATATAACGAGGGTTTTATCATACGACTAACTCTGTAAATGTGCCATACGTCACATTAAAAAGCGGACTCTTTTTTGAGCCCGCTTTGTTGTTTATCATTATACCTTAATTTCACAAGGTATCTGATGGTTATTTAACCTGCATTCCCGGCTGTGCACCGCTGTCTGGGCTTAACAGGAAAATCTCTTTTCCGCCAGGGCCAGCCGCCATTACCATGCCTTCAGAAATGCCAAAACGCATCTTACGTGGTGCGAGGTTGGCTACCATCACTGTCAGACGGTTCTCCAGCGCTTTTGGATCTGGATAGGCTGAACGGATACCGGAGAAGACTTGACGCGTTTCACTACCAAGATCAAGGGTCAGTTTCAGCAGCTTATCTGAACCTTCGACAAAATCAGCTTGCTTGATCAGTGCGATACGCAGGTCAACCTTGGCAAAATCATCAAATGCGATGGTGTCCTGAATGGGATCATCGGCCAGTGGGCCTGTCAGGGTTTTTTGTGGCTCGATGCTTTCTTTGGAGTCAGCCACCATAGCGTCAACTTTTGCCATCTCGATACGGTTAAATAGTGCCTTAAATGGTGAAACTTCATGGTTAAGCAATGGTTGTCGGATGCCATCCCAAGTCAGTTCGGTATTCAAGAACGCTTCTGTACGGTCAGTCAGGCTTGGAAGAACCGGTTTCAGGTAAGTCATCAGAACGCGGAACAGGTTGATACCCATTGAGCAGATGGCTTGCAGATCGGCATCCCGACCTTCTTGCTTGGCAACAACCCACGGTGCCTGTTCGTCAACGTAGCGGTTTGCCAAATCGGCTAGTGCCATGATTTCACGGATAGCTTTGCTGAATTCACGGTTGGTGAAATCTTCTGCAATACCTTCAGCCGCATCAACAAATTGCTGGTACAGAGCAGGATCAGCAAGTTGGTCAGCCAATTTGCCCGCAAAACGTTTATTGATAAAACCTGCGTTACGTGAAGCAAGGTTAACTACTTTGTTCACGATATCGCTGTTAACGCGCTGAATGAAATCTTCCAGATTGAGATCGATGTCATCAATACGGGAGGAGAGCTTCGCAGCATAGTAATAACGCAGGCAATCTGCATCAAGGTGCTTCAGGTACGTTTCAGCCTTGATAAACGTCCCGCGCGACTTGGACATCTTCGTGCCGTTAACCGTGATATAGCCGTGAACGAACAGATTGGTCGGCTTGCGATAGTTGCTGCCTTCCAACATGGCTGGCCAGAACAGGCTATGGAAATAAACGATATCTTTACCGATGAAGTGGTAGAGATCGGCTTCGGAATCTTTCGACCAAAATTCGTCGAAATTCAGGTCATCACGTTTGCTGCACAGGTTTTGGAACGACCCCATGTAACCAATTGGCGCATCCAGCCAGACATAGAAAAATTTGCCTGGTTCGTCAGGAATTTCGAAACCGAAATAAGGTGCATCACGGGTGATATCCCACTGTTGCAGACCTGAGTCAAACCATTCCTGCATTTTGTTTGCGACTTGCTCTTGCAAGCTGCCGGAACGCGTCCATTTTTGCAGCATGTCGCTGAAAGCAGGTAGATCAAAGAAGAAGTGCTCCGTATCGCGCATTTCTGGCGTCGCACCGGATACTGCCGAACGAGGATTAATCAATTCCGTTGGGCTGTAAGTGGTTCCGCAGACTTCACAGTTATCGCCATACTGATCTTCGGCCTTACATTTCGGGCAGGCACCTTTGACGAAACGGTCTGGCAGGAACATGCCTTTTTCTGGATCGTACAGTTGAGAAATCTTCCGGTTCTTGATGTGACCGTTCTTTTTCAGTTCCAGATAAATTTTGGTGGCAAGCTCTTTATTCTCTTCGCTGTGCGTAGAGTGGTAGTTATCGTAGCTGATGGCAAAGCCGGCAAAATCCTGCTGATGCTCTAGGCTCACTTTGGTAATCATTTCTTCTGGCGAGATCCCACTCTGCTGGGCTTTCAGCATAATTGGCGTGCCGTGGGCATCATCAGCGCAGATAAAGTGAACCTCTTTGCCGCGCATTCGATGATAACGAACCCAAATATCAGCCTGAATGTGTTCTAGGATATGACCGAGATGAATGGGACCGTTAGCATAAGGCAACGCACAGGTCACCAATAATTTGTTCGCGACTTGAGACATAGTTAGGATCTGACTTCCGTATATTGAAAAGGGCTTTTGATGTTACCTGATCAAGAACATTGTCGCTAGGGTAACGCAAGATCTTCGTTACTTTTATTTAAGGCGCTATTCGGCGTCGATTTCAATTTTGGTCTTATCCCAAACCGCCCGCTTCTGCTATGATGGACAAAACGGTTTTCGGTTAAAAAAAGACAAATCAAAAGGAGCCGGGATGAACTCACAATCCCCCGAGCAGACCAGTCCTGACCTGCTGAAAGAACACGTTGTGAAAATACTGGCAACGTTCAAGCATCCGACTTTAGAGCGAGACTTGATAGCTCTGAAAGCATTGCATCATTGCGCCATGCTTGATGGGGTACTGCATATTGAATTAATGATGCCGTTCGTCTGGAAGCGTGCTTTTGCAAAACTGAAGGAAGAAACGACTCAATCTTTGCAAACGGCTACGGGAGCAAAATCTGTTGACTGGCGGCTTACCCATGATATCTGTACTCTGCGCCGTGCCAATAATCTGCAGGGCGTCAACGGTGTCCGCAATATTCTGGCGGTCAGCTCAGGGAAAGGCGGTGTGGGGAAATCCAGCACGGCGGTGAATCTGGCGCTGGCGCTGGCGCAGGAAGGGGCAAAGGTGGGTATTCTGGATGCGGATATTTATGGTCCGTCCGTGCCCAATATGCTTGGCACAGCTCAAGAACGCCCAACCTCACCTGACGGTCAGCACATGGCGCCGATTATGGTGCACGGCATGGCGACGAATTCCATCGGCTATCTTGTCACAGATGACAACGCGATGATCTGGCGCGGGCCAATGGCGAGCAAGGCTCTGATGCAGATGTTACAGGATACACTGTGGCCGGATCTGGATTATCTGGTCATCGATATGCCGCCGGGAACAGGGGATATTCAGTTAACGCTGTCCCAGAATATTCCGGTGACTGGCGCGTTGGTTATTACAACGCCGCAGGATATTGCTCTGCTCGATGCGATAAAAGGCATCGCCATGTTCCAGAAAGTCAATGTGCCAGTATTGGGCATTATTGAAAACATGAGCATCCACATATGCAGCAACTGTGGCCATCAGGAGCCGATTTTTGGTACGGGTGGTGCAGAGAAACTGGCGGAAAAATACCATTGTCAACTGTTGGGGCAGATTCCGTTGCATATCTCACTGCGTGAAGATCTTGATCGCGGCGAACCGACCGTTATCAGCCAGCCTGGCAGTGAATTGGCAGATATTTACCGTGACATTGCCGCCAATATCTCTGCTCAGATGTACTGGCAGGGAGAGAAAATTCCTACGGAAATTTCTTTCCGCGCAGTTTGAGTTAGGCAATTTCGTGTCGATATGCGACGGAACGTTGTTGATTAGTAACAGTTATTGTAATCCCTCGCTACGAATACGGTATAAGTATTTACATCCGTATTTTAGTGTGATTTTGTTGGTATTGTCGCTATCTGGCCTGTGATCGGTTCATGAAGCCTATATCAGCATCGCCGATCAATGGCTCTGTTTATACAGGGCCATTTTTTCATTTTTCAAGGCGAAATCGCGGAATTTTTATGCGGGGCGTATAGAAAAAAACGAGACTTATCTTGTTTACTCTGGAATAGAAGTCATTAACTCCCTATAATCCGCCAAACATAGCGTTACTGAATGCTATGTCCCCACTTTATTTTTTCTTTTTTAACCAGGTTACTTCTATTATGGCTGATGAAGCACATAAGTGTACAATCGTAGGTATTGCAGGTGCCTCTGCCTCAGGCAAAAGTCTTATTGCCAGTACACTTTATAGAGAATTACGGGCTCAGGTTGGTGATCACAATATCGGTGTTATTCCAGAAGATTGCTATTATAAAGACCAAAAAAACACTCCTCTGGAAGAACGTTATAAAGTTAATTACGATCATCCAAGTTCAATGGATCACAGTTTACTGTTCGAACATATCCAAGCATTGAAAGCCGGAAAATCCATTGAATTGCCTCAATATGACTATGTTGCTCATACCCGCAAAACCGAATCCATCCATTTTGAACCAAAACGCGTCATCATCCTTGAAGGTATCCTACTATTAACGGATAAGCGTTTGCGTCAGGAAATGGATTTCTCTATTTTTGTAGATACACCATTGGATATCTGCCTGATGCGCCGCATTAAGCGTGATGTGAATGAGCGTGGACGTACATTGGATTCTGTCATCGAACAGTATAAGAAAACCGTTCGTCCAATGTTCCTGCAATTTATCGAGCCATCAAAACAATATGCCGATATTATTGTTCCCCGTGGTGGGAAGAACCGCGTGGCTATCGACATATTGAAAGCTAAGATTGGCCAATTTTACGAATAATTTGCCATTCAGGCATTCATAAGCATCATCGTATTTGAGAGGAAATAATGCGACTCTGTGACCGTGACATTATTAAATGGCTTGATGAAGGTAAACTGGTAATTACCCCACGTCCCCCTATCGAACGTATAAATGGGGCAACTGCTGATGTGCGCCTTGGGAATCAGTTTCGCGTTTTTCGTGGTCATACTGCTGCCTACATTGATTTGAGTGGTCCCAAAGCTGAAGTCAATGCAGCACTTGATCGTGTCATGAGCGATGAAATCGTTTTGCCGGAGGGAGAAGTTTTTTTCCTCCATCCCGGCGAACTTGCACTGGCGGTAACGCTGGAATCGGTCACACTGCCCGATAATTTGGTTGGCTGGCTGGATGGGCGTTCATCTCTTGCCCGCCTCGGCCTGATGGTACATGTCACTGCCCACCGGATTGATCCAGGCTGGCATGGTCAAATTGTTTTGGAATTTTATAACTCAGGCAAATTACCTTTGGCGTTGCGCCCAGGCATGGTGATTGGGGCGCTGAGCTTTGAACCCCTTTCGGGTTCAGCTGACCGCCCTTACAACCGACGTCAGGATGCCAAGTACAAAAATCAGCAGGGAGCTGTAGGCAGCCGAATTAGTGAGGACTAATTTTTTCTGGTGAAGGTATTCATCTTGTAGACATGAGACTGAGGAAGTCATGAAAAGATTGTTGACGACACTCGTTATTTTGTTAGTAGTCATTGTTGCTGGTTTAGCTGCGTTAGTTGTGCTGATTAATCCGAATGATTTTCGTGGCTACATAGTCGAACAGGTACAAAAGAAGAGTGGTTATCATCTCGTGTTACAGGATGATTTGCGCTGGCATATCTGGCCAAAACTGAGCATTTTGACTGGGCAGATATCACTGACGGCCCCTGATGCCGAAATCCCTGCGGTGGTGGCAGAGAACATGCGTCTGGATGTCGAATTACTGCCGCTGTTATCCCACCAGTTTGTAGTCAAAGAAGTGATGCTGAAAGGTGCAGTTTTGCGATTTATGCCGGACAGCCAGCCGCAGAAACAGGCTGAAGCCCCGATTGCGCCGAAAAGTGATATCCAATATCCGGTGGCAGGGGGTCAAGGTTGGAAACTGGATATTGCCAGAATCAAGGTAGCGGATAGCTTACTGGTCTGGCAAACCGATACTGATTCCCAATTAAATATCCGTGATATCAATTTCCTGATGGAGCGTAGGGATCAGGATCACGTCAATCTTGAATTCAGCAGCAAGATCAATAAAAACCAGCAGGAGTTGGCATTCGAATTCAATACTTCTGTTGATATCTCTGATTATCCGCAGCGCTTGGCGGCTGATGTCAGTTCGCTCAAATATCAACTGAAGGGAGTCGGGTTACCGTCTGAGGGTATCAAAGGAACAGGCAGCGTTAGCTTGGCGTACCAATCATCTCCTTCATTCATTTCGCTGCAAAAACTAGCGTTGACGGTAAATGAAAGCGAACTTAACGGCAATATTGCTGTTAATTTGCAAAATAAGCCACAATACACCATCAACCTGAGTTCGCCAAAACTGAATTTAGATAATCTGCTGGGATGGGATGCATTACCGCAAAATGATTTGCAGGCAAGGCATGATTATCGAATTGAAAACAGTTTATTGAAACCGGTGATTGCGACGTCTGTTTCACCGTTATCAAATTATGATCTGAGTTTACTGAAGGCATTTGAGGCCAATCTTTCGTTTGTGGCAGATAAGTTTATTTATCAGGGCATGGATATTGATAATTTTGCCTTGAAAGCCGTCAATAATGATGGAATGGCAGAAATCTTGAAATTAAGCGGCGATGTATTTGGTGGGCATTTTGCGCTCCCCACGACGATTGATGCCACGGTTAACCCAGCTAAATTACATACTAAACCGCTATTGCAAAATATAGAGCTGAAACCACTGTTGACGGCTCTGGCTCTGCCACCGGTATTCAGTGGGCAACTTGAGCTGGATGGTGATCTTCTGGGGGAAGGCTATGACGAATATGCTATTACCCATTACTGGCAGGGTGATCTGAATATTGGCCTGGAAAATGCGCGTTTGGAGGGATTGAACATTCCTCAGCTTATTCAGCAGTCTTTTTCGAGGGCGACTGATCAAGTTAATCAGCCAGAGAATACTGATGATTTTACCGAAGCAAAAAATATGTCTGTCAGAGCGCAACTGAATCAAGGTGAGCTTAAGGTTGATAACCTTTCTGCGATATCGGGCATGTTAAATATCACAGGGCAGGGCAAGGCGAATTTGCTGAAACAAAACACCGATATGTCGTTGTGGGTGCAATTGACAGGCGGCTGGGGAAAACAAAACGAATTTGTGCGTAAGCTACAGAAATTAAAAGTGCCCCTGCGGGTTTATGGTAATTGGGATAACCTGCAATATAAGCTCAATGTTGAAGCATTGCTGAGTGATGAATTACAGGAAAAAGCCAAACAATCCATCAGAAATTGGATTGAACAGAATAGTCGTGCTGAAGATCGTAAGGAATTTGAGAATTTGTTGAATAAATGAGTTTTCAACATACCTAATGAGATTATGGTGCTGGTTTATTTGTAGGGAGATGCAAAGGAAAATGTGCTTGGCTGGTAGACTGGGTCTAAACTACCGCATATTAAAGGTGATCGCCGAGGCGATCACCTGATTTATGCCAATTCTATAGTGGTACGACTTCACTACAAAATAACGGGGTAGGACTAAACTTCTAGTGTATGTTAATACCCTATAACCTGATAATCGAAGTGAGGCACCCAGCCAACCTGTGGCGTTGTGACAGATATTGTCAATGTATCTTTCGACACTCCCACGCCATTTGGATTATTTCGCTGTGTTTTTACATCAGCAAGGTAACCCGGTTGTTGATTATCAAAATTATTCCCGACAATACTTGCATGGCATGAAATTATGCCGTTTGGCAAGCTGGTTGGTAGCTGTATTTTGTAGTAGTGGGTATAGTATGTAATCCCACCGATAACGAATGAATTAACTTCACCAATCGGTTCACTAGCTATTGCAAGCCCGTTGATCTTGATGATATCACCAAGCTTGATTATGGTGACATCTGTTCCGACTCGACGGGATTCTATACCTAACCCAATGAGATCGGACAGGCCAAGATTTTTTACAAACGCTTTCTTGTCTGGGATATCCGCCCCGTTTTGGCCTTTCTCCAGTCGGCCGCTGGCGTTATTATTGGCGCTCTTAGCCAAGTCTTCAACTTTACTGATACGGAGATCAGTTTCCGCTTTAGTATAAGCGCCCACATCAGATGCTATAAGTTTAATGTCCGATAACAGCGCCTTGCCATTCACTGTACGAGTTAACGGCACTCGGCTATCCGCATTATTATTTGCGCTATTTGCCAGTTCCTTAACATCTTCGATGCGGCTATCAACCTCTCCTTTGCTATAGACATTGAGGTCAGATGCTTGCAGTTTAATGTCTGTTAACAACGACTTACCATTTACTGTACGAGTTAATGGTACTTTGTTATCCGCATTGTTATTTGCATTATTTGCCAGTTCTTTAACGTCCTCGAAAAGAATGTTGACATCTGCTTTATTATAGACATCGATATCAATCGCGGTCAGTTCAATATCTGTTGACAGTTCTTTGCCGTTCACTTTGCGAGTTAATGGCACTTTGCTGTCAACATTTTGAATGGCAGAAATAGCATTCTTATTGGCAGTATCAGCGAGTTTATCAACTATGTTGATACGATCATCGGTTTCCTTCTTGTTATAGGCACCAACATCATCCGCAGTCAGTTGAATATCTGTTAACAGTTCCTTGCCGTTCACTTTGCGAGTTACTGGCACTTTGCTGTCGGCATTCTGGATGGCAGAAATGGCATTTTGATTGGCGGTATCAGCCAGTTTGTCAACTTTGTTGATACGTTCATCGATTTCGGTTTTGTTATAGGTACCGATATCAGCCGCGCTCAGCTCAATGTCAGTTAACAGCTCTTTGCCATTGACTTTGCGAGTTAACGGCACTTTGCTGTCGGCACTTTGGATCGCGGTCGTGGCATTCTGGTTGGCGGTTTCAGCCAGAACTTTGACGTTATTGATATGCGTGTCAGTGTCCTCTTTGGTATAGGCACCGACATCCGCTGCGCCCAGTCTAATGTCTACTGACAGTTCTTTATCATTGACTTTACGGGTTAATGGCACTTTACTGTCGGCACTTTGAATCGCGGTGGTGGCATTCTGGTTGGCGGTTTCAGCCAGTTTATTGACATTGTCAACCTGAGTTTTGACGATATTGATATGATCGTCAGTTTCTTTCTGGCTATAGGCCCCGATATCCGCCGCGCTCAGTTGAATATCGGCTGACAGTTCTTTGCCATTGACCTTACGGGTTAACGGCACTTTGCTGTCGGCATTCTGAATCGCGGTGGTGGCGTTCAGGTTAGCGGTTTCAGCCAGTTTATTGACATTATCAACCTGAGTTTTGACGATATTGATATGCGTGTCAGTTTCTACTTTGGTATAGGCACCGACATCCGCCGCGTCCAGTTTAATATCGACTGACAGTTCTTTGTCATTGACTTTACGGGTTAATGGCACTTTGTTGTCGGCATTCTGAATCGCGGTGGTAGCGTTCTGGTTGGCGGTTTCCGCCAGCTTATTGACATTACCAACCTGAGTTTTGACATCACTAATACGGTCGTCAGTTTCTTTTTGACTATAGGCATTGACATCAGCCGCGCTCAGTTGAATATCGGCTGACAGTTCTTTGTCATTAACTTTACGGGTTAACGGCACTTTGCTGTCGGCACTTTGGATCGCGGTGGTGGCGTTCTGGTTGGCAGTTTCCGCCAGAACCTTGACGTTATTGATATGATCGTCAGTTTCTTTCTGGCTATAGGCACCGACATCCGCCGCATTCAGTTTAATATCGGCTGACAGTTCTTTGTCATTAACTTTACGGGTTAACGGCACTTTGCTGTCGGCATTTTGGATCGCGGTGGTGGCGTTCAGGTTAGCGGTTTCAGCCAGTTTATTGACATTATCAACCTGAGTTTTGACATCACTAATACGGTCGTCAGTTTCTTTCTGGCTATAGGCCCCGACATCCGCTGCGCTCAGTTGAATATCGGCTGACAGTTCTTTGCCATTGACTTTACGGGTTGACGGCACTTTGCTGTCGGCATTTTGGATCGCGGTGGTGGCATTCTGGTTGGCAGTTTCCGCCAGCTTATTGACATTATCAACCTGAGTTTTGACGTTATTGATATGATCGTCAGTTTCTTTCTGGCTATAGGCCCCGATATCCGCCGCGCTCAGTTTAATATCGGCTGACAGTTCTTTGTCATTAACTTTACGGGTTAACGGCACTTTGCTGTCAGCATTTTGGATCGCGGTGGTGGCGTTCTGGTTGGCAGTTTCCGCCAGAACCTTGACGTCTTTGATATGGGCGTCAGTGTCCTCTTTGGTATAGGCACCGACATCCGCCGCATTCAGTTTAATATCAACTGACAGCTCTTTGTCATTAACTTTACGGGTTAACGGCACTTTGCTGTCGGCACTTTGGATCGCGGTCGTGGCGTTCTGGTTGGCGGTTTCCGCCAGAACCTTGACGTTATTGATATGATCGTCAGTTTCTACTTTGGTATAGGCACCGATATCCGCTGCGCTCAGTTGAATATCGGCTGACAGCTCTTTGTCATTGACTTTACGGGTTAATGGCACTTTGCTGTCAGCACGTTGGATCGCGGTGGTGGCGCTCTGGTTGGCAGTTTCCGCCAGCTTATTGACATTATCAACCTGAGTTTTGACGCTATTGATATGAGCGTCAGTTTCCTCTTTGGTATAAGCACCGACATCCGCCGCGCCCAGTTTAATATCGGCTGACAGCTCTTTGTCATTAACTTTACGGGTTAACGGCACTTTGCTGTCGGCACTTTGGATCGCGGTGGTGGCGTTCAGGTTGGCAGTTTCTGCCAGTTTATTGACATTATCAACCTGAGTTTTGACGTTATTGATATGATCGTCAGTTTCTTTCTGGCTATAGGCACCGATATCCGCCGCGCTCAGTTTAATATCAGCTGACAGCTCTTTGTCATTAACTTTACGGGTTAACGGCACTTTACTGTCGGCACGTTGGATCGCGGTGGTGGCGTTCTGGTTGGCAGTTTCCGCCAGAACCTTGACGTCTTTGATATGAGCGTCAGTGTCCTCTTTGGTATAGGCACCGACATCCGCTGCATTCAGTTTAATATCGGTTGACAGTTCTTTGTCATTGACTTTACGGGTTAACGGCACTTTGCTGTCGGCATTCTGAATCGCGGTCGTGGCGTTCAGGTTAGCGGTTTCAGCCAGTTTATTGACATTATCAACCTGAGTTTTGACGATATTGATATGATCGTCAGTTTCTTTCTGGCTATAGGCACCGACATCCGCTGCGCTCAGTTGAATATCGGCTGACAGTTCTTTGCCATTGACTTTACGGGTTAACGGCACTTTGCTGTCGGCATTCTGAATCGCGGTCGTGGCATTCTGGTTGGCGGTTTCAGCCAGTTTATTGACATTATCAACCTGAGTTTTGACGATATTGATATGCGTGTCAGTTTCTTCTTTGGTATAGGCACCGACATCCGCCGCGTCCAGTTTAATATCGGCTGCCAGTTCTTTGTCATTGACTTTACGGGTTAACGGCACTTTGTTGTCGGCACTTTGGATCGCGGTCGTGGCATTCTGGTTGGCGGTTTCAGCCAGCTTATTGACATTATCAACCTGAGTTTTAACGTCACTAATACGGTCGTCCGTTTCTACTTTGGTATAGGCACCGACATCCGCCGCGCTCAATTGAATATCGGCTGACAGTTCTTTGCCATTGACTTTACGGGTTAACGGCACTTTGCTGTCGGCACTTTGGATCGCGGTCGTGGCATTCTGGTTGGCGGTTTCAGCTAGCTTCTCAACTTTGCTGATATGCTCATTGATTTCCACCTTGTTATAGGTACCGATATCAGTCGCGTTTAGTTCAATATCTGTTAACAGTTCTTTGCCATTTACCTTGCGGGTTAATGGCACTTTGCTGTCAGCGTTTTGAATAGCGGAAGTCGCATTCTTATTGGCGGTATCAGCCAATTGCTCAACTTTGTTGATATGAGCATCAATTTCCGACTTGTTATAAGTACCGACATCCGCCGCGTTCAGATCAATGTCAGTTAGCAGTTCTTTGTTATTTACCTTGCGGGTCAAGGGGACTTTGCTGTCAGCACTTTGGAGGGCAGCAGTCGCATTTTGGTTAGCAGTATCAGCCTGTTTTTTAACTATGCCGATAAGCTCGTCGGTTTCCGGTCTGTTGTAGGCATTTACATCAAGTGCGGTCAGTTCAATGTCTGTTAACAGTTCTTTACCATTCACCTTGCGGATTAATGGCACTTTACTGTCAGCGCTTTGAATTGCGGAGGTTGCATTCTTATTGGCAGTTTCAGCCAGAGCTTCAACTTTGCCGACTTTATGATCAATTTCATCTTTCTTATAGGTATCGAGATCAGCCGCACTGAGTACGATATCTTCTTTCAGTTCTTTGCCATTGACTTTGCGGGTCAAGGGAACCTTGCTGTCAGCGGTTTCTACTGCTTTATTGACTTGAGTATCAATCTCAGCCTTGTTATAGGTACCGACATCAACTGCATTAATATTGATATCGGATGACAACTCTTTGCCATTAACTTTGCGGGTCAAGGGGACTTTGCTGCCAGCGGTTTCTACTGCTTTATTGACTTGAATATCAATCTCAGCCTTGTTATAGGTACCGACATCAACTGCATTAATATTGATATCCGATGACAGCTCTTTGCCATTAACTTTGCGGGTCAAAGGTACCCACTTGTCGGTAGGCTTGGTTACATTAGCCAAGTCATAGGCTTTAGTCGCCAGAGCATAGGTTGTTCTCACCGCTTTTGATGTTGCAGCATGAGTTTCATTGTCACTATCTACTGCGTTACTCAAAGTGACAAGACCCTTCTCTTTCAATGTTGCATCTGGGTGATTGCGGCTTTCGGCATGATCTTTAATTTTCTCTCTCACATAATTGCGTGTTGCCAGACCAGAAAATAGCTCGTTTACCCAGCCCGGCCAATCTGAGTTGCTGACGGGTAGCGCCATGCTAACGGTCTGTTCTTGCAATTGAGGCTTGTAGAGATCTGCGCAGTTCCCGACAGCAACCAGCGTTCCATCCTTGTCAAACAGGCCGATTTCACGGATCCACCAGCCACCTTGACCCTCAGGAAGTACCTGCTCGGCGATAATATGGTTGGGTTTTTTGGGATCAATGGTCAGTACATCAATTTCAGCGCGATGTTTTTCATTAATCAGTTTGGATTGATTGACGTTTGGGATGGGTAAGCTGCCACCGCCGTCACCAACGGCCATATGGGTAATCTCAAGTTTCGTCCCCGATGTCGTAGCATTTTCCAGTTTACTAGTGCCTACATGTGTTAGTAATGCAAAATATTTCGTACTCATATGAAACCCTCATTTTATCAACAATAAATAGACGTATTGCTAACCCAGCCACAGGAAATTTTGCTGAAAAGATCCTGGGGCAATATGAAGGCGGTGGTGACTTCTCCGCCCATGAGTAAATCATCAAACCTGCTCATTAACACTGGATAGCACACCTTGTGCGTGAATTTCCTGTCGTGGAGAATGGTCAGTGTCAAAACTACCTACCACGACACACATCCCCTTGTGATATCCGTTTGAGTTATGGCGCTGGTTTAATCAGCCTGCGTCATAAACTGGGTGAATGTGTGTTCGTAGAGACATCTTGCAGGCAATGTCAAATGAGACATTCAATTGCACCTGCGAAGCTGCTCAGACAAATTATCTAAAAATAAAGGTTAAAACGATACAATAAAATTTGTCAGAGCTGAAAAAACCGACATTATGTCGGTTTTTGTCAGTTAGTGATGGGTTTAATGCAGTGAATTATGCTTCTATCTTTTCTTCCGTTTTCAGGGACGTGATTTTCACTTTATTGATGCGGTGGCTGATTACTTCGAGCGGTTCAAACAGATATTCGCCGATCTGTAACTGCTCACCTTGTTGTGGAACACGCTGCAGGTCTTCCATCAACAAGCCGGCCAGTGTCTGGTACTCGCGCTTTTCATCCAATGGCAATGGAACATAGAGCACAAGGTCATCCAGTGGCATAAATCCATTGGCGATCCAGTATCCCTCTTCCGTTACCTGAATATCATGGCGGGCGTCGATCTCTCCACCCCCCGCAGGCAGGTTGCCTGTAATGGTTTCCATCACGTCAGTCACTGTGACCACACCTTCAACGGAACCGAATTCATCAACAACAAAGGCGAAGTGCGTCTGTGCCTGACGGAACTGCTCCAGCGCCTGAAGCAGAGAGAGTGATTCAGGGAAGATCAGAGGCTGTTGCACGAGCTTCCGTAAGTCAAATGACTTATGCGTCAGTTGTTGGTTGAGGATATCAATAACATGCACTACGCCGAGTGGTTCGTCACTGGCTTGCTCATCCGTTACTACAATTCGTGTATGCGGTTGCTTTTCCAGTAGTGTTGTCAATTTTCCAGTTGGTGCATGGATATCGAGGTAAACCACATCGTGGCGTGAGGTCATGATACTGCTGACTGTGCGTTGCGCCATGCTGAGAACACGGGCGATCATATGACGTTCCTGCGGTTCAAAGACGGCTTTATGATCTTCATGGTCTGCGATCAGATTGGAAGCGTGATTGTCCAGATCGGCGTTTTCACGTTTGCCATTTAAAATGTGAAGTACAGCCTCTGCGGTTCTTTCGCGCAAGGAACGGGAAGCACTCAGGAACCGACGGCGATTGAACTGGGAAAACTGGTTCAGCGCTTCGATCATAATTGAGAAGCCGATGGCGGCATAGAGATAGCCTTTTGGAATGACATAGCCAAAGCCTTCAGCCACCAGACTGAAACCGATCATCAGCAGAAAGCTGAGACACAGGATAACAATGGTCGGATGAGCATTAACAAATTTCGTCAGCGGCTTGCTGGCCCATATCATCAGGATCATGGCAATGATGACAGCAGCCATCATGGTGCCAATGTGATTGACCATACCCACGGCAGTAATGACAGAATCCAGCGAGAAGACGGCATCTAAGACGATAATCTGCACAACAACTGCCCAAAAGTTTGCACCTTTGCGCTGTTGGTTGTTATGTAGCATTTTACCTTCCAACCGCTCATTTAACTCCATTGTGGCCTTGAACAGCAAGAATATTCCCCCTATCAGCATAATTAAATCACGGGCGCTGAAAGGATGATCCCATAAAGTTAGTAATGGAGTTGTCAGGGAAATAAGCCAAGAAAGACTGAATAACAGGAGCAATCTCATGACCAGAGCACAGGTCAGACCTGTTAGGCGAGCTTTGTCTCTCTGTTTTTCAGGAAGTTTGTCTGCCAGAATGGCAATAAATATTAAGTTGTCAATTCCGAGAACAATTTCTAAAACGATAAGTGTGGCCAAACCGGCCCATATCGTAGGATCAGCGATCCATTCCATACAGTTTATTTTACCTTTTAATGTGACGGCTTCTGCCGATTACTGAATAATGCGGATTGGTATCAGAAATATCAATAGGCGATTTATCCCAGTTGAAAATTTTTTCAGCAAAAAAACAGTATGACGATATCGGTTGCATCAATAACTACCTAGGGCAAACGGGTCTAAATTATACTGACGTAAACCCTCCCGTTAGAACCTTCAGCATATAACCATTATCCCATCCA
>NZ_JANAIF010000139.1 GCF_024721015.1 Xenorhabdus bovienii | reverse complement strand
TATCTTTCCTATCTACTCAGGAAACAATAATGACTGGGAGGACACAACATGCAGTTCACCCCATGGAACCCCAATCCTAAAGCAGCACAGAGGGTCAATGACCCGCTCCCCGTTCCCACCCAATGCCGACATTGCCGCAGTCACGTAAAGATAGCCCATCACACGGAGGTGTTTGGGAAGACCCGGCATGACGACAAATGGCCGTGGTTCTATGTCTGCTGGTCATGCGATGCTCGTGTCGGTATGCATCCAGAAACCGATATTCCACTGGGATATCTGGCTGATGAACCGACACGGAGAGCGAGGCGGAGCGGCAAACAGGAATTTGAGGAGATGCGAAAGAGAGGGAATTTTGAACGCACGGAGGCGTACCGATGGCTGGCATGGAGGCTGGGGATTAGTATCAATAAATGTCATTTCGGCTGGTTTAATGCCGAGGTGTGCGAGAAAGCAACCAATATATGCAGGGGGTTTAAATAATGACTGATTTTACATCACTGGCAGATGGCGGCGAATTATCCCGTGAAACATGGGCTGATTTTGTTAAACGCCTCGAATATCAACATAAAGGCGAAGGTGTTGATCGGCACGGCACGGCGCATCCATCATTTACAGTCAGAGAAAAGGTTAGATTGACTGGCTCTGAGGATGACGAGGTAGGAATATATTACGATTGAGGAGCGTATTATTCCCTAGAGAACGCATTAGCTCATTTAGATGATGAACAGAAACAGAAAATATTTAATTATGCGACAGAGGAATTTTTGGATGATTTAGACAATTTAGACGATATAGATAAAGCTAAATGCATCGTGTCTGTATTAGAGGACTCATATATTTTCTACTGGAAGTACGATTACAAAACTATAAATACTCATTTAACCAGAGAAGCGGCGGAACGATTCATTGCTCGTAAACAACATGATTATGGAGAATTATCTGTTTATGTTGAATCGTTCTATTGGTGCTGGGAAATGCGCACGTTGATTGAGGGAGTGTTGACTAGGAAAATAAAATACACAGGTGATGGTAATGACAAATAAACGTCGTTTTAATTTGTGGCAATGGATTTGGTTGCAGGTTTGGAATTTATCAGAATGGAGCGGAATAGGTTTAGGCCGTTTTTCTTCGTGGGTATTTCATCAAATGATTGGATGCAATTATCCAGTTAAGAAAATTAAATCAGGTGATAATAATGACTGATTCAGATTTATGCAGAGAAGCGTTTGAGAAATTCATGGTTGATGGGTTCAATTATCCAATTGACTCATTAGGTAAATATGACGATGGAACATATTGGAATATGCCAGCTCAAAATTACTGGGAAATATTCCAAGCAGCATGGAACGCAAGTCGGGAGAATATAATCAAACAGGAGAGCCAAAAATGAGCAAAGATGTGATTGAGAAAATAAACACAACATTGGAATCAGCCGAGGAATTTAAATCGGAAGGTGCCAGTACAATAATATTAGATTTAGATGTCTATATTACAATATTAAAACGGCTGGCCAAATATGAAAATATGGAGCCTGTGGCGTGGGGTCGTATTACTGGTATGTTTCGTATTATGGATACTACAACCCTACCAGTAATAGTATCAGAATGGATTGGGTTTAATGAATCGCATCCTGATATTGCTGACGATATATTCCCCCTCTACCGCCACCCCAACAAATAGAGAACCATCATGGATATTATCGACACAGCTAACGATGCCGTTGAGTTGACGGTATCCCATGCGCTCCAGAACCGGAAACCACCATTAACCAGCATCAACGGAATGTGCCGATGGTGTGAGACTGAGCCAGCAACACACGGTGCATTCTGTAGTCGGGAGTGCGGAGAGGATTATGAGCGGGATAGGCGGAGAGATGGAACAAAAATACAGCCTGATATTGGCTGATCCTCCATGGCAATATAATAACTCAGCCAGCAACGGAGCAGCCAACAATCACTAAACTGCCTCCCTATGCACCAGTTAACTACTGAGCGCATTTGAGTTAAAAGTACCCTCGCTTTTTTTGGGTTTTCCTTTTCCTGCTTGTCGAAAAACTTAACCCAAGATGACACGGGTATGCTGGCTACTGGTGTACACAAGAATTGTGTGTACATCGTGTTGTACACGACGGACTTATAAAGTATTTGAGTATTAGGTTTTAGAGTGGATGCGTACTTATCCCACCAGTAATCAAGGCAATCTTTTAATGTTGCTTCTCCTTCTGAATGAGAGAAATACATTTTTGGATCAAGCCCCTTTGTGTACAATGAGCGCATCTCACCTACTGCGATTCGTGCGTCCTTGAGCGACATTTCAGGATAACGACCAACAGTAAGGCGAACAGGCTTGCCATTCCAGCGATATCTATGCTGAAATGTTATGGTTCCGTTCGGCGTTATCCTGACACTTAAGCCGTCACCATCGGTTAACTCAGGCGTCCCTTTGTAGGGTTTATCGTGAATACCACGTAGTTTAGTGTCGCTCAATGCCATAGCTATAACCTGTACACAAGTTGAAGTGTAATTATGTACTCAATCTGTACACAATGGCAAGTGAACGAACCGACCACAACTAAAAACGAGTAGGAACAAAGCGAAACAAATAAAGGCAAAAAACTTGATTAAAACAGGAAGAAAGAGATAAGATACAAACAGCTCACAACAGATTGAAACAGAGTAGTAAAAAGTCCCCTTAGTTAAATGGATATAACGAGCCCCTCCTAAGGGCTAGTTGTAGGTTCGATTCCTGCAGGGGACGCCATACATGACTAAACCTACCTAAACCCACCTAAACAACCACACTTAAAACCCCAGAATATCAAGCAATCATACTAAACCCGCCTAAACCGAACTAAACTGGAATAAACCCCATTACGGGGGTATTATCGGGGGTAGTGGCAAATACCCTATGTTAGGATAAGACAATGAAGCTGTTTACATGGGTGAAGCTGAACAAGCTGGCAATGGATCGCATAGACAAAGCCATTCAGGAAGGAAGGCTGCTCGATAGCTGGGATTTTATCAACCTGCTCAACACCGAAACACGGATGAACGGCGGCAATTATACCCGCAGCAATACCGAGGATGTATTAATAGCAGTCAGAGGCAATGGACTGGAACGGCAATCCGCCAGTGTGAAGCAGGTTGTTTATTCGTGCCTGGGTGAGCATTCGCAAAAACCGAGGGAGGTTCACCACAGGCTAGAACAGTTATATGGAGACGTACCACGCATTGAGTTATTCGCCCGTGAGTCAATGGACGGCTGGCATTTATATGGCAATGAATCACCCGTAAACAATATCGAATTTATTAACGGAGTCAACTTCATCACCCATGACTAACGAATTCGAGAACGGAAGACGACAGGTGGCAAACCAAAAGAAAAACTATACAGCCTAGCCCTGTTCAACAACCAGATTGACCGCTTCTCTTTTAAAGTTATCGGTAAATTTTTGGGGTGATTTTCGTTTCATAAAGACACCTTAGTTAAAGTCATTCTATTCCTTTACCAAAGTGTCCAAATTTATTAAAGCACAACACATCTCGCTTTAAAAATATTAAAAAAAACCAATAGCCTATATAATTAAATGAGTTTAAAATTTATTTTTTACAAAAAAATGACATTACTTTCAATTTCTAGATATAATAAAAATACTTGGATTCACATATTAAGCGCAACACCGTAATGAACGAAGCAAATGAGTGGGTATTCCTTTAAATAACTCATTCGGTGTTTTGTAATCTCGTGTTTTACGAGGGCGATTATTTAATCG
>NZ_JANAIF010000138.1 GCF_024721015.1 Xenorhabdus bovienii | reverse complement strand
AGATTAATTTTCATGAGCGCGATCATGATCTGATACAAATGAAAAATCAAGCATCTTCAATGACGACGGATATATATCTCTTTGTATATAAATGAAGCAAGCAGGATAGGCGCTAAGTACTTCACTATTCATCCAGGATATTTAGAGTTTGATGATAATGGAATATCTGATTTTGATTTTAAACAACTATCAAAATCTATTTTAAAATTGTCAAATTTAGCAAAAGAAAAGGGAATTTCTATATTATTGGAGAATACAGGGAGTGATAGAGAAAAATATATTGTATTGAGTGATGAGCAACATGAAATACTTTGTCATGAGTATAGTATTTATTTAACGTTAGATATTGTTCATTTTGAATCTTTTATGAATAAAAAAAGTACCAATGAATATAATCAAGCGTTAAAAAAATTAATTCCTTATGTGAGAAATGCACACTTTAATGATGTGTTGAATGGTGAGCATATCCATCTTCCGTTAGGTGAAGGGAATTTTGATTATCATAGGGTATTATCTTTTATGGTCAACGAAGGATATAAAGGTAACTTTATCATTGAAGAGTCTGGCGGTGGATTTTCACCAGAAGAGTTTATTTTCGCTGGGAAAGAATATATTGAATCTTTAAATGGTAGGTAATTATATTAATACAATTATGAAATATTTAGTTAGTGTTAATGAAACTGGAATCGAATTTTTTTCTGACGAAAATACGTCAATACTAGAACAAGCCGAAATTAATGGATATTCTTTAAAGAATGGTTGTCGATTAGGTGCTTGTCGAGTTTGTAAATTAAAATTACTTACTGGAAATATAGAGTACATTGGTAGTAAAAAAATTGGGCTAACAGAAAGTGAGTTAAAAGAAAATTATTTTCTGCCATGCTGTGCTATTGCTAAAAGCAATATTGTATGTGAGTTAGATGGAGATGGTGTAACGCTCTCTAATACTAAAGAAGGTGGTGTGATATGTGATGTAAAAAGGTTTTTAGGAATAACTATTTTAAGATTTAATTTATCTAAAAAATCAAAAATGAGTTTTATTCCTGGACAATATATAGGAATAGAAGTACCTAATGGGAAATGCCGTTATTATTCCATAGCAAATATTCCAAAAAATGATGGTTATATAGAAATCCATGTCGCTAAGAATAAAAATGGGGTTTTTTCTGATTTAGTTTGTGAAAAAATTGAGATCAATGATGTGCTGTGGATATATGGTCCATATGGAGATTTTATTGCAAAGAATTATGATGAGGTTAGGGATATTGTTTTTGTTGTGACAGGAACGGGTTTTGCTCCGGTTAAATCTCTGATCGAGTCTTATAATTTTTATAGGCGTAAAATTCATCTTTTTTGGGGAGGCCGGAAAAAAAGTGATTACTATTTCTCACATGTTATAGAGAAGTGGAAAGAGATGTTCCCTGATTTTTATTTTCATATGACATTATCTAATCCAGATGAAAGTGATAATTGGGAAGGTGAGCTTGGATATGTACAAAATATCTTTCAAAGTCAAATTGATTTGAATGATAAGATAGATGTATATATGTGTGGCTCTCCTAATATGATAAATGATATGACTGAGATTTTAAAAAAAAATTATAATTTGAATGAAAATTATATACATTGTGATGTTTTCTATCCTAATAGTTAGTTTTTTAGTCGTAAATATTATTACCTATCTTTATATCCGATAGATTTTAAGTAACTTCGTAGATAATAAATTGGTAATTTGAAAGGCAAAAGATATGTTTTATTAAAAAATAAAGCCACTGCATAATAAAATACAGTGGCTTTATATCATTTACTTTTCAAGTGGCCGTTTTGTTGGCTTAATTCACTTTCCACACTGCACTGCAATTCGAAATTTATTTGGGATAGATATTTAAAAAACACCCATAATCTTATTCTGATTATTCAGCCACCTCTCCGCCAAAATAGTTATCCCAAATCCGCTGATAAGTACCATCGTTTTTAATTTCAGTAATCGCTTTATCAACGGCCGCTTTTAATTCAGTATCACTCTTACGCAGCAGCACGGCGGTTTGTGCTGCGTTGGTATCGGCCGCCACAATTTTTACCTGTGCATCCGGGCGATGTTTTTTATAGTCGAGATAAGAAAGTTTATCATTGATAGTGGCATCCGCCCGACCTGTGCTGACCAGTTCCACTTCCTGACTGAAGCCATTGGTGCCGATAATTTCTGCACCGTAATGGCGGGCAATCTGGGCAAAGTTATTAGTCAGGGTATGGGCGGAGGTTCTGCCTTTTAAATCACTGAAAGTTTTAATGTCATGATTATCTTTTCGGGTAATCAGCACCGCTTCAGAAATGACATAGGGCAGGGAAAAGCGGTATTTTTTCGCACGCTCTGGCGTAATGGCGATTTGGTTCATTACTGCATCGGAACGTCCGGCATCAAGGCCACCAATCAAACCATCCCACTTACCTTCAATAAATTCAGGCTTTACTTTCATACGCAGAGCAATTTCGCGGCCAATTTCCACATCAAAACCGGTTAACTTGCCGGAAGCATCATGATAACTGAATGGTGCATAGGCTCCTTCTGTCCCGATTCTGAATACGCCGGCGGATTGGATATTATCAAGGGTAGATTTTGCATACGCCAGTTGGGTGATGCCTAATTGGATGATAGTTGCCAGTAGTATGTTGAGTACGATTTTCATTATATTTCTCCAAGAGGGAATTATTGTTTTTGGAATTGTTCCCAATATAACGTCAATGACAAAGGCATTGCATAGAAGATAATGTTATATGATATTGTGTATGTGATATTTTCTATATGATGTGTTGAAAAATTCCCTCCGTAGTAATAACTATAATTACTGATAATTTATCCCTGAGTGAATTAATTCATAATTTTGATATTAATTATTTGATTGCTTTAGTCACGGTTGGATTGGCCTATTTTATCAGCAAGCATACGTGTTCAATATTAAAAATTCTGTTTTTTACGCTGGTATTTTTTATTGTTATTCATTGGCTGTTGCGTTAATACATTCTGTGAAAAGAAAAAAGCCACTGCAATATTAAATGCAGTGGCTTAACTTGAATGAAGTCCATTAAACTGGTTGGCGTATTCAGAATACAACTCCACATGGTTTTTGTATGTAAAATGGCCTATACGTTATGTTGATTATCATTGTGAAAATAGGATATTTCCGGATAAGGGGTTACCTCAGAGAATGGGGTTTAAAGCACTCTAAGCGGGTAGCATGGGTCATAACGCTCTGAAACTTACCCGCTGATGTTTCCTTGATATCAGCCTATTAACGCTTTAGCTTTTGCTTTAACCTCTGAAAGTACGGAAGCCGATACTTTTCCTTTTATTGTAGCATTGCGCTCGCGCCAGTCTAAACTTTTTACCTGATCAGCCAGTACTGCACTATCCTCTTCACCTTCTACTTTTACTTCAAAAGGATAGCCTTTGATCTTAGTGGTCATGGGGCAACATAACATCAGCCCTATCCGACCATTATAAATAGCAGGGCTAAGAACCAATGCAGAGCGGTGTCCTGCTTGCGGATCAAAATCAAGCCATACAATATCGCCAGCTTCTGGTACATACTCTGATTTCATTGAAACTCATCCTCTTTGCCTTTCCAACAATTTGATTACAAAACTTATTCCTTCTGAGGTTCTGATTACATCCAAAGGATTAAAACAGTGACTTATCCTAATTAACCTTATATCTTGATTATCACTTTTACAGAGCGATAATCCCCTGACTGATCATCAGGGATGCTGTTGTGAGT
>NZ_JANAIF010000137.1 GCF_024721015.1 Xenorhabdus bovienii | reverse complement strand
CCGATACTCACTGTAATAGAACCAAAGCAGACCGGAGATAATCACCAGAGCGCCGAGGGTGAAGTACTGGCTGTTGAACTTCATGCCGGTATCTCAATATGGGGCGCATCCAGAAATCTAGCCGGCTTATCATTAGGGTTGTTCGTCCAGGTCATGCCAAACCGTAGTTTTATTCCCCGTTCTTCACCCGCCTGACGCATGGCATTCAATACCGGAAGCCAGCATTTATAATCGTTCCAGTTTCCACCTACCGGAAACAGATCAACCGCATGGCCTGTCAGATGGCGGGAATTCATTGTCCGGCTTTTCTTTTCAGCAACCAGTTGCTTTTGGCGTTCAAGCGTTCTAAGCCCTTCAATCACGGTGAAATCGACCGGAGATAATGCCAGCGCACGACGAACGATAGCCACCAAATCAGGATGGACGCCCTTGAGGTTATTTTCACTGCGTTGGCTGAACTTGAAGTTATTCATTGTCATTGCTGACCCCCGCTCTTTTCTCTGCCGCCTTACGCAGCAATTGACCGATGAAGTCTGTACCCAAGTAACCAATCACCACACTGCCGATGTAAGCCAAGTCAGGATTCAGACCCATGAAATTTAATACGTCACGAATGAACCAAGCGAACATGGCACACATAAAGGCGTCGATAGAGACTCGTAGCAAACCACCGCCGTGATAGCGTCCCCGGAGGAATGCCATTGTCCCCGCTAAGACTGCACCGATACCCTGCTCTTTTATCGAGACGAGCCAGTCACCCAGATGCATCCAGAAATCAGGATTTTCTTTCATCTTCATATTCCACCCCATTTGAACAATGGGCGTCCGTGGGGTGAGCTATGGTCGCCCCTGTGATTGGGTTAATAGGATGCCGATCGCAATAGGAGATACAGAGGTACTGAGAGTGATTGCGGTGGCGAATTAGGAGCTGTTTTGCTGATATTGCTAATATGACGTATTAGTCACGTTTTAGAATAAACCCAAACACGCAACCAAGACTAAACATTGATACACTAAACGAAATTAACGTAATAATGGATATTTCCATAGGGATACCTCATGACAATTGAAGTCATTATTGCTGTGATCGGTGTGTTGATTCCTGTTGTTCTTTACTTCTCTAACAGGAAAGATCAAGACAAAAAGGAGCGCAGGAAGATATCTAATGAGATATTGGTAAAACTCACCAAGGAAATAACCTTAATAGAATCTGGTAGATATCCATTTCAAACGCTAAACAAACAAGATTTTGACAAGTTGTTCGCTCTCATTCCAGAAAGGAAAGTGAAGAAACTTAAGTCTGCCATTAAGTCATATAAACGAGCTTACAATGAAACGGCTAAAATTCAACACTATCACGATACTCATCCATCTGATTATGTGGTCTTTCTTAACTCTTACGATGTTCTTAATCCGAAAGAGACCATTAAAGATTTGGAACCATTGAGGAAGTTTTTAAAGAAGATTTAAGTCGTGTAACAAAAAAGGCCGCATTGAGCGACCTTCAATAATTTGGTGGAACCTCTCGGAATCGAACCGAGTCCTGATGCTCTTCAGGCATCCGCGCGAACCCTCTACGCCAAAGTTCCAGATGTGAAAAAGGCCACGCCGAAGCGTAGCCTTGAATTTGAACTAGTCGGTCAGACCGATAGGTTGAGTTGTTCAGAATGACCGAGCATGTGATACTCATGCTAGATTTTAACATTTAATATAAAAGGATTTTTATGCAACCGAACGATAAAAACCCACTCAAACAAAAGTCATTTAAATTCATTCTTGCCGGCATGATATTACTTTTTACGGCGGGTATTAGATTGATTCAATATGATGATCTTTTACTGGGTACTGTCGAAAGCTTATTGGCTATTGGGCTTGTTCTCTTTGGGCTTAAATTGAAAAAAGGCGAAAATAAAAAGTAGACTGCTAGATTCCCTCGAATTCGGGGGAATTAAAATCCATCGAACTCATCACACCATTCGAATTCATCTTTCATGGGGGTGATCTCTTTTTCGCTGAAAATCACATTAACACGTTGATTTATCTAGCATGTGGGGGTGTTCTCTAACCCCGTTCGAGGTGTTGACCGCATCACCCAAAATCACATTTAACCTATTGATTTAAAAGTGATATAGGTGTTGACCGACCCTGATCGAGTTGTGGAGGCAGGTGCTGATTTCCTGCGTTATGCCATCTAACTCCCTATTTTGTACTCATCGCAGTGTTTAGTCATTAAAATCAAACCAACGGAAATTTCGTTCCGCTTCCTTTGATTCTTCTTCTTGTGGTTTTATTATCCAATAACGACCAGTCGTAACAAATTCCATCGCATCAATATGCTGCATTGAAGCCTTAACAGGCAAACCTGTTAAATGAGATAAGGCACTGGCAAAACCTGTTTTTCCAGTGTAACACGCAACTAACCGGATGCTTCGGATGTGATACCTTACAATTAGTGGCTTTATACTGTCTGCAAGATCATTGGGTGATAAAGGCCGTGCATCGGGTAACCTTTCCCTACAAGGAAAACCAGCAGCCTCAGTACCAGATAAAGGACATTCTACTGAGTGCCCTTGGAAAAGGGCTTCCTTTGGATGGCCGTGCCCAAAAATATTGAGTCTGGGACCTAGTTGGTGTTTCGGTATATCCAAAAAATAATGGTATTGTCTATCATCACTGACCACAAGCTTGACACTACCCTTCACCGCTTCCTGTAAAGACAGTTTGCAAATATCCTTGAAATAATGTCGATACCACCCCATACATCCTCCCCAAAGGTATATCTTATTGTGATACTGATACACCTAGGAGTACGGAATAGCAAGGATTTAAGACCAATACCTCTTTGCCATTCATCTCTGGCGTGGGTTGTTCGGATGCAGGACGGATAACTAAAGATTCGGTTATTGGTGCAGGCATGCGTTCACTTATGGATTTAGGACAATAAAAAGCCCCGCACTGAGCGAGGCTTAAAATTCGTAGTGAGTATAGTTACAAGTTCCCACTATTTGAAGATGTTAAGCCATCTTTATGCAAAATGCAAATACTGTTGATGACATAAAACAGTTTATTTTGTCACCTTGCTAAACATAGCTTCCGCACTGCTTTCTTCGGCGTAACACTTACCTACCAGCTTTTCATAAAAGGGCTTCCAGTTACGAGACCATGACGATTGAGTTAATGCAGGAACAAGCGCCTTGATTGCCGTATAAGCCACTGATGATGGCACTCTGCTGTAACCCCGCCCTGAGCATCGAGGGCAGATTTTATCAACCGGTACGCCCTGTAATGCGGTCTTTTCCTCATCGACTACGACACCCCGCCCCTTGCAGCGACAACGACTTGACAGTACGCCTTTCCCGTTGCACTTCTGGCAAAGTTCACCCACCTGCTCTTTTTCAATCCACGGTGCAATAATCACTTCACCGTCCGCACGAATAATGCCGGGATGTTTTTCAACTTCCTTCATGCCGTAGATAAGTCCTTTCCCGCGACATTCCGAACACTGGCAAGTTGACGCCGCTGAACGGGCATAATCTTCAAACGCCATTTTCGATAAGATAACTAGACATGGCCCCAATTTATTTCCCGCTGCCTTTGATATCAGCTTAGGGACAGTTCGCCTTGCATATCGGGTCAGCTCTTCTACGGTGCTGAACTTGTCTTCTTCACTGACGTCGTTCTTCGCAAAAAATGCCGCCATCCCGAACTTGGCTTGTGATCCCGCCATCCCCAAAGCTGCAGCGGTATCCATGCCTTTCATTCTGTCCGGTGCGGTACTGGTTGACGCATCACTGAATGTCGGTGTTTTCGGGTGAAAGTGTTTTAATGCTGATTCCAGTTTCATTGTTATGCTGTCTCCCGCTGTTTAATGACGATATTTTTTGCTTTTTTATATGCTTGTAACGCGTCTTCAATATCGTGATATCTTCCGAGGTGGTGATACTTGTCACCAATCTGTATCTTTGCTCTCCATTTCTTAGATGATGTCGTCATGAGATTTTCAGCCAAAGAACAAGGCAACGGATTTGCACTGCGGCAAGAAAAGACGCGCTAT
>NZ_JANAIF010000136.1 GCF_024721015.1 Xenorhabdus bovienii | reverse complement strand
CATGGTTAATCAACTCTTATGATGGAATGGTGGGGCATTATTATTGCACGAAATTTCTCATGACGACACCATCTAGAAGACCTATTGAAATATCTAGGGATAAACCAAGCAAAATATCTTTCATACAATTTGAAGCAAATAAGTTTAGGTACAAGTAAGGGAGAGTATGACTCTACAATATCCCTTAGTAATGCATTAGAAAATAGAGCGATGATTATTTGGGCGGTGGACGGTGAACCCCTATCTTTGGAAGAAGGTTACCCTATCCGTCTAGTCGACTTTTCGCTATATCGGTACAAAGGGGTTAAATGCTTGTCTGAATTGTACTTTACTGATGAGTTCGAACAAGGATTTTGGGAAAGCAAAGCGGGTTATTGCAAGGAGGGAAAAATCAAGGCAAAACGGTACCGCATTGTTGATTTGCAAGAGAATCGTTTTATTAATGGTTCTGGAGAAGTAACTGATTTTTAGGAGGTAGAAGCTTATGACTCAATTATTTGCAATGGCAGTTTTTGCCCTTGTAACTTCTATATCATCAGGACCTGTAAATATAATAGCGACAGTTACCGGAGCCAATTGCGGATATATTCGAACTATCCCACATATAACCGGTGCTACAATTGGTTTTGTATCGATTCTATTTTTACTAGGCTTTGGATTAGCTCAAGTTATAAATGAGGTGCCATATCTAACTGAAATGCTTACCTATATAGGAGGCAGTTTCTTGTTATACTTGGCATATAAAGTTGCTATGCAAAAACCAATGATCGGTGATGATAGTGCACTAGAGACCCGTGCTCCATCCCTTATACAAGGAATAATGTGCCAATGGCTTAACCCGAAAGCATGGATTGTGTCTTTAGCAGGTATATCCGTTTTTAGTAGTCGCGATGCAGAGATTAATGCACTATTACTTTTTTGTGCGATTTTTTTTATTGTCTGTTATGCATCAATTTCAGCATGGGCTGTTTTGGGAATAACGATTAGGACAGTTTTGGACACACCTAAACATTATAAGCTTTTTAATCTCACTATGGGGCTATTGTTAGCAATTACGGTCGTATATACTTTTTTTATGTCAGGTTAGGGTCTGTTGATGTTTTAAGGTCATAATTCATTCAACCCACATTGGTAACCAGATAATGATAAATGCCAGTGCCAACATACTGGCATAATTTCGTTCAAGTTTATCGTATCTTGTTGCTATTGCACGAAAATGTTTAACTCTGGCGAACGCATTTTCCACCAAATGACGATAACGATATAAACATTTATCAATCTGTTTATCCGATTTTCGGCTATTTTTTCGGTAGGGTATAATTGGCGTTACTCCTTGCTGTTCAATATGATTTCTGAACGCCTGACTATCGTACCCTTTGTCAGCTATCACAAAATCTGAAGGGGCTATTGTTCGACTAAACTTTCAGCGTGAACAATGTCATGTACTTGTCCCCCGGACAATTCAAAATGAACAGGCAAGCCATAACTATCGACCGCCAAATGGATTTTGATTGAACGTCCTCCACAACTTTTGCCAATACCTCATCATCATCTGAAGCTGCTCCTGCACTATGCTAGTGAGCCCGGACGATATTTCCGTCAATAAACAACCATTCCATATCAGTAAATCCAGATAACCTATTGAAAATAATTGGTAAAATACCTTTCTTTGACCAGACATTAAAACGCTGAAAGACGCTATTCCATTTGCCGAATTCTGGCGGTAAATCGCGCTAGGGAATGCTCATTCTCATTCGGTAAAGAATGCCTTCAAAGGTCAAGCGGTGTTCAGGTTTGTGATAAATCCAACCCGGGTGTTGCATTAACGCAGATAGCTTATTCCAATGGAGATCTGTTAACATGGTTCGCAGTATGATGGTGAGGTCTGGTTGTTTTTTGGCGAAAGTAATTATACCAAATCATCTTGCTGTCTAATAATCCCTCACAAAACATCAACAGCCCCTAAAAGGGTATGAACACAGATGACCAAGCAAAAATTCTATCGTTCGAGCGCAGTACCCATTGAGCTGCGCTCTTCTAAAAACTCAGAAGCCTGTTACGGGAAACACACTCATGAAGAATTTTCCATTGGAGCTGTAGATTGCGGTCATAGTGATTACTTCAATAGTAATATTGAACGGAGAATACAAAAGGGTTCTCTTGTCATAGTTAACCCTCTAGAGGTCCATTCATGCAACCCAGTACCAGATACAAATTGGAGTTACAAAATGTTGTATGTATGTCCCAAATGGTTAGGCTATGTGCAATCGATGGTTGTAGGTGAAAGAGTAACGAATTTTATCCCGTTCTCAATTAATCATACCGATGCTCCAGAACTTTATGTACAGTTTCAAGAATTAGCCAACACAATCATTCTTGATAAAGACAAAATGAAAACGGAAGAAGAGAGCATCTCTTTTTTTTCCAATCTGTTTTCACAGTCCAACTCCATGCCTTTAGAGAAAGTTGTAACAAAAAATAATGTATCTAAGGCGTATGAATATATTTGTGAAAATTTTCGAAGCAATATATCGGTAAAGGATATCGCTGTTCACTCTCAATTGAGTGAATATCATATTATCCACGCATTTCGAAAGGCATATGGTATTACTCCACATGCTATGCAAATCGCAATGCGCATTAATGAAGCAAAAGTACTTTTGAAGCAGGGAATGAATATAGCGTCTGTAGCAACTGAGTTAGGTTTTTATGACCAAAGCCACTTTCATAGGAACTTCAAAAAATTGGTTGCGGCGACTCCTGCGGAGTATAAAATATAGGTCATGTATTCAATCTGTTGAACTGCCTTAAATGTAGTATTCTCTTTCGATAAAAGTACCGATAACTTTGTCGTGCATACATGGACGCCCCTTGTTTGCCAAACAATCGTTTGTCATGACCAGAACTCGGTTAACCCTCTCTGTCAGCATAGTTGTCACCACCTTGCGAATACGCCGGCCAAGGGCATCATCATGATAGATGGCCTTCATGCCGTGACCTTCGGCAAGCGTCAGACGGTTGTCTCCATCGTAACGGTAGGTCTGTTTATTATATTGCCTGTACCGCGAGTGATAACATTGCCATGGGCATCATACTCATATTTCCACTGGTTCCACTGCACTAGGCTGCGTCCCTTAATTAGATAACCGCCTGTAAAAGAGTCGAATACAGCCTAATTTCACCCTGGACAAATAGTTTCGTGCGGTTTTTTCGTAACGGGTTGCAATACGCCGATTTCCTTTCAGAAAACCGAAACAGCGTTCGACAACATTGCGGTCACGATAAGCCTGTTCATCAAATTGCGTACGACCATCAGCACTGCCTTTTTCATTGATTTTATAAGGAATAACGCTTTTGATTCTCAATTTACGCAGATAACCGCGGAGCTTTCTACTCGAATACCCTTTGTCTGCCAGCACGGCTTTGCCACGTCGTTTCATGAAACCATTTTTGCGTTGTATACCAATGCCGTCGAGCAAAGGGATGGCGGATTGACTTTCATGAGCTTGCCCAGCGGTCAACATCAGGTTGAGGGGAAAACCCTTTCCGTCGGTTGCCAGGTGGATTTTGGTGCCATAACCACCGCGTGAGCGACCCAGCGCATGATCGTCGGTGATATCGGGATGTTTTTTTTCGCGCCTGCGGCATCTTTACTCGCGCGAATATTGCTGCCATCCAGGCAAATTTCAGCCCAGTCAATCAAGCCTTTTTCATCCAGAATGGACAGTAACCGATTAAATATCTTGTTGATAATGCCCGATTTTGACCCGCGATTAAATCGTTTATAGACCGTTTTCCAAGGACCATAGCGTTCAGGTAAATCACGCCACGGTGCCCCGGAGCACAAGACCCAGAACATCCCATTCATCACACGGCGGTGTTCAACATGTGGACGTCCTGCCCGCTCTGAATGGATCGGGGGCAAACAAGGTTCTATCACTATCTATGCGTCATCAGGAATGTCGTAGCGTGCCATCATCTTTTTCCCATATTGAAAACAGTTTAGATGAGAATACTATCAATTTACATTAAGGGACACAGCCTAATACTACAGCCGTAATCCATCATGTGCCATGATAGGGCTCTTCTTCCTTAAATAAAAGGCGGTGTCACATGCCATCCC
>NZ_JANAIF010000135.1 GCF_024721015.1 Xenorhabdus bovienii | reverse complement strand
GCGCATAGGTCAAAGAATTAAAGTCAAAGTCACCGTCTAAAGACCGTGGTTTTAAACCTTTCATATGGAAAAATAAACGATAAGCTGAACTCTGTCATGACTATTTTGCTATGGCTATCTTGAAGAGTTCAGCTTTGCATCTTTCTTGACATGAACAATATCTGTCAGAAAGTATAAGTAATACCCGACCAGATAGTACCGGAGTATGAGCGATTGGTCATCGGGCTGTTTTTAACTTCGCTTGGTAAATGTTCTACACGCCCCATCATGAAAGCAGTCCAATTCTTATCGAAGGTATAATAACCAGACAATTCAAGATAAGGGCTCCAGCTATCGCCCGGTGTATATTCAGCCAGACCGCTCCGCACAGATTCGCTCTTTTTGATGCCATAACTATAACGGTTCTGTTTTTTGCTATCCCAGACAACGCCTACCCCTGGTTCCAATAACCAGCCGCTCTGCTGGAAACTATATAAATAGGCGAAATCAGCACTGATACCGTTACTTTCGCCCAGTATATCGGCAGCTAATGAGGCCCGCAGCACCCCCCAATCTTCATGATGTTTATAAGTGAAACCACCCATAACCGTGTCACGACGACGATCCAGTTTTTTCATCTGCTCATCTGTACTATCCTTGGGATGGAAAGCTTGTGGAGAATAGAACAGATCTACAGAAAGTTTATCCTTTGGCTGGTTCCAGAGGTAATAACCTGCCGCCAAAGTCTGAAAATAAAAGTTTTCACTCTCATAAGATACCATGGGAACCGGCAGTATTTTATCTTTTGTTTTCAATCCTTTGTAAGGTTTAGCTTCATACAATGCCGACAACCCAATAGACCATTCGCCAGCATATGCCACAGAAGAAGATAGGCAAAGCCCCGCTACTGCAATAAACACCTTATTAGTCATTATAAGTTATTTCCTGTCAGACAAATTGTTGTGAAATCAGGCATAAAGTGTATGTATCCGGTGATTTATTGCCAAGCAATTGATAATGATTTTTGATTTAATCGCACTATATGCATAAAATCCGGAACTGGCAGCTTGATGTTACCATTGGTTAAAAGCCATCAAGTTACAACGTCACACTTAGATATTATCTGAATATTAATTTTGCTGATGTTATAAAGAAAGATGCAGGCATTTATTCCAAATTTCGGTACGGAAAAATGCCTGAAAGAGATAAGATCAGTTAACAACTACCGGAACACGTATAGCTAAAGCACAGAGAAGTTCATAACCAATGGTTCCTGCGGATTCCGCCACTTCATCCACTGGCAAGTTTTCCCCCCATAACTCCACGGTACTACCTATTTCTGTTTGTGAACACGGCGTCAAATCAACCGTCATCATATCCATCGATATGGCACCCAGTAACTGTGTGCGGACACCATCAACAAGGATGGGGGTACCCGTTGGGGCGTGCCTTGGATAACCATCAGCATAACCACATGCCACCGTACCTACGCGGGTAGGATACTGGGTTGTATAACGGCTGCCATAGCCAATTTTTGCCCCTTTAGGTAGGTCATGAACCGCAATGATTTCACTGTGCAAACTCATCGCTGATTTCAAACCCACATCAGCAATATCACGCCACTTTCCACTCGGGGATGCACCATACAGGATAATACCCGGCCTAACCCAGTCACCATGTGTCTTCGGATGCCACAAAACTGCACCAGAATTGGCTAGACAGCGAGGAAGTGAGCCCATTTGCAGACATTCAACAACCGCAAATTGCCCATCAATACCAATCTCATTATCTGAATTAGCAAAATGAGTCATCAACGTGACTGAATTGATATTTTTTATGCGATTCGCCATTGAGACCACCTGTGAATATTCTTCAGGGGTAAAACCCAGACGATTCATTCCGCTATTGAGTTTCAAATAGATATCAATGGGGTTATTCAGTCTGGCCTCTTCTATTGCCTTGAGTTGCCAGTAACTATGCACTGTAGTTGTCAGGCCATATTGATCAATGAGCTGCAAATCCGAAAGTTTGAAAAAACCTTCCAATAACAGGATTGGCCCTTGCCACCCGTGTTCCCTTAAATAAATAGCTTCATTCATATCAAGCAGCGCAAATCCATCCGTTTGCATGAGTGACTGCCATATTCTGTCCAATCCATGCCCATATGCATTAGCTTTCACTACTGACCAGATTTTGCTGTCACCGACTTTCTGGCGGATAACCGCCAAGTTATGGCGGAATGCATCGAGATGGATCGTCGCCAAAATAGGACGTGGCATGACGACCCCTTATAATTTATGCCGTATGTAAACGATGCTTCACTCGAAGCACTTTTGTATTGAATCCATTGATGTATCTAAATACCGAGAGATCATCTGCCGCGATTTCCGGCGTCTTACCAGAAATTAAATCAGACAATAATTTCCCTGAACCACAGGCCATCGTCCAGCCTAGCGTTCCATGCCCTGTGTTTAAATAGAGATTACTATATTTGGTTGGGCCGACGATAGGAGTACCATCTGGTGTCATTGGGCGTAACCCAGTCCAGAATGTAGCTTCAGCAATATTGCCACCGCTGTGGTAGAGATCCTGCACAACCATTTTTAACGTTTCACAGCGATTATTCGGCACATTCATATTGAAACCAACCATTTCTGCCATGCCACCAACGCGAATACGGTTATCAAAACGAGTAATAGCTATCTTGTAAGTTTCATCCAGCACAGTTGAGGTTGGCGCTCTTGCTTCATCCATAATCGGCATCGTCAGAGAATAGCCTTTCAGCGGATAAACAGGGATTTTAACGAATTCTTTCAGCATGTCGGTAGAATAAGATCCCATCGCCACCACGTAGTTATCCGCCGTCATAATGCCATCATCACACTGGACACCCGTGATTTTGTTTCCATCCACCAGAATCTGTTTAACCTGATTGCTAAATACAAACTTGACTCCCGCCTCTTCTGCCATTTTTGCCAGTGCCTTGGTAAATATCTGACAATCACCCGTTTCATCATTCGGCAGTTGTAACCCACCCGCCAATTTATGAGAAACATGGGCAAGTGCAGGCTCCACTGATGCCAGTTGTTCTGCGGTCAATAATTGGTAAGGAACACCTTCTTGTTCCAATACTGCGATATCATTGGCGGCATTATCAAACTGTTTGGCGGTTCTAAATAATTGCAGAGTTCCTCCCTGACGCCCTTCATATTGAATGCCAGTATCTGCCCTTAACCGTTTAATGCAATCACGGCTATATTCTGCCAATCGCACCATCCTGCTTTTATTCATGGCGTAATGGTCTGCATCACAGTTGCGCAGCATTTGCCACATCCAGCGTAGCTGAAACAGTGAACCATCAGGGCGAATAGCCAGTGGTGCATGGCGTTGAAACATCCATTTTACTGCTTTCAGTGGTATTCCCGGTGCTCCCCATGGCGTTGCATATCCCGGTGAGATCTGACCAGCGTTACCTGCACTCGTTTCTTCAGCGGCACTATTCTGGCGATCAACCACAGTCACTTCATGGCCTTCCTGTGCCAAATACCACGCACTGGTGACGCCAATAACGCCACCGCCTAAAATAAGGACTTTCATTCTGCCCCCTGTTGATATGAATAATATGTGCAAGCATAATATGCTGAATATAAAAAGCCAATATAGAATAATAGACTGCAACATTATTAATTTAATTTTAGGATTTGAATCACATTTTTATTACAAAACATTGATAATATCATCATTCTAAATTTGATCAAAAATGAATAAAAATCAAATTAATTCAATAAATTAAATGAGAATTTAATGCTGACAATCACCTTATTTCACTACCTGTTAAAGTGATTTTTGCGGGAAAAAAGAAACATAAAATTTACAATTAAAAGTTACATTAAAATACTGACAAACCAAAATAATTAGAATTAAATATCTCAGCAAGAACAATTGGGCAGAATAATAATTTAAAAAATTGAATTTTACAGTTTGTGTAAATTTTCAACATCAATTGAAAAATAAAAATACTGGGGCATGAATAAGATGGAAAAACAACCAAATGTAAAAAAGCGCACTAACTAAACTAGGGACTGTTGATGTTTTATGTTCATAAATCAATCAGCCCACATTGGTAACCAAACGAGAGTAAATGCCAGTGC
>NZ_JANAIF010000134.1 GCF_024721015.1 Xenorhabdus bovienii | reverse complement strand
GTGGAGTATGAGCTAAATACTCTATTGGAAGGTTATGGTGCTAAATTTGCAATTAATTTTTCTTGATTACTTATTTGAAATACCATGAGCGATAAAGAAGAGGTTCAATGGGATATCTAATCAACTGGACTATATCATTAGGACTGCGGTATTCAGTAGCGCATAAGATATACGCCACTCAATGTAACAAGAAAACTATGAATACATTCTGGGAAAATATTCATTAATTTTATCATTATCCAATAGCCGATCTTTTGTAAAATCTAGCGTATCAGAAACAGCAATTACTTTACGTAATGATTCAGGAAAATCTTCAATCGTGGCATAAATAGTAGGGATTAAGTAACGAAAATAGTCTCCCATTTTCGTTTCACCATCATAACCTACAGGAATATCTTGCCCAGGATTGCTTCCTTCAATACCATGATAAATGAATAATCCCTTTCTTGCGGGTAGATTAATTTCATCCAAGTCTTCTGATTGTTGGGCTAAATAAAACCATTCTTCTACATCATCTTTACAATTAGTATCTTGATGTGTAAGAGAAGAATATAAATCTAATATTGTTTGTCCATTTTTGCTATCGGGATAAATTGTATATTTTTCCGATTCTTCCCATTTATATTCATTCAGCTCAGTTAATATATCTTCAAAATTATTCATGCGTAACAATGCACTAGGTAGCCATCCCCAGCAATTATTCACCATGACTGCAATTTTCCCCTGCTTATCCATTGCAAACCACGTGAAAATGGTTCCAAAACCGGGTTCCCATGATTCATTTAGTATATTCATTAATTACCTCTGGCAACTTTTCCAGTCACAGAATCAAAAGCTCCAATCATCATTGCAACTCCTGATTCTTTTGTTTTAGATGGAAATTTATTTATTTCATCGGCTAGGGGCTGTTTAGCATAAACTATGCAGCTTCTCTTTTTCTACTAAATCGCCCATTTTAATAAACGGACCGGAGAGCAGAAAGCAGTATTGCGCCCCGTCAGTAAATTGCTACGTTGTTATACCGAAGGTGTAGTACTGGCGAAAAAAATCGAAGCTTTGTTTCGGGTCGTGCCACCGAGTATTTATCTGGCGCTGGGTATGACGGAAAAAGAAGAAAAAGCCAAGCGCAGAGCGTTAATGCGGGAGCACCAATGCAGTGAACTGGAGTCTGCCATTTTGGTGGTCAGAAAAATGGATATTGCGCGGGGATAGCAGGTTGATTTCAATATGTGATAGATAGTTAACATCAATTTCAAAAGCGACATAAAGTTATATTGATTGTTACAACCATGAATTAACTTAATATTGAATGGGTTGAGTCCGGTGGAATTCCGGACTCAGGGTTTATTAGCTATTTAGTGTAACTAGCCTACTTTCTGGGTTAGTTGACATCTATAAAATTGAGTACCCAAAAAAATCAGATAATAATTAATTCACCCCATAAATCAAAAGGTGCTTTAACCTTATGGTTACGTGTATATACATTGACAACATGTCTTAGGTACTCATTGAACGACCAATTAGTTGCTTGAACGGTTTCTTCGTTTTCATCATAGCGATAAACTAAATCAGGATTATCTGATTTAGTTAATACAAAAAAATATTGAGTGTAGCTTTCCACTGAAATAAAAAACGGTTTTTTCACTATTAAATCATGACGTTGAATGTTTCCCAATTCATCTCTTAGATCTTCTTGGAATAATATTCCTCCCCGCGCAGTTTTTTGCTCATGATAAAAAGCCAAAGGAACATCACCAAAAAAACCACCACTACAACGCCCCATACAAATTAAGAAATCGTATAGTTGGCTTCTTATTTCAATATCATAAAAACGTTCAAACTTTGGTATTTCTTCAGCAGAATACCCTCTGATATAACTGGTATCGACTTCTAACTCAGGATAAATCGAGTGTAAATAATTCATTAATGTTTGATTGATCATGGGTTAACTCCTGTTGAGCCTTGAAAAATATTGACATTGAAATTTTTGTTCATTTCAGCAAAATTTTGGCTGGTATACCCACAACTCATACACATTCCTTGTTCAGTTCTTGAGGTATTTTGCACCGAAATATTTATATTCGCCTTTTGGTCTTTATAAGCATCCTGAATGTGGCTGAATAACTTTTGTTCAGCGTGATTGAAATTTGTCATTTTCGTTTCTATATTTCCTATACTAGGTATACTTTCGCTATCAGACAAGATAACTTTATAATTAACTCCACTGATGTTTACTGTTGTTGGTGCATTACCAGACCATGCCTTGCCACTGACGGATAGATAATATTCAGTCTTACCGTCAGCAATGACCGAAGCTGCTGCATAACTAACAGGCGTATCTCCTTGATAACGTTTTTTAAGTAGATGGCTAGTATCTAGTCTAATTTTATTTAGATCTAAAGCTCGATCAGTGACCTCATTTAAATCATAAACACGGTAATTTTCCTGCGCTCTCTTTCCAGTATACAGAGCTTCTTTTTCTACTAAACTCGTTACGACATGAGTATTAGGCTTCTCATTTTTTAACAGTGCTGTTGAAGCATGACTCAGTTCTTTAGCTAAATTTTTCGCATTTTCTGTGCTGTTGCTTAATACCTTAACGGTTCCGCCCGCAGCCAAAGTTCCCATAGCCGCTTCGGGTCCAACAACATCTGCTGCAAAAATTCCTGCCTGATTTACACACAGAATCGGATCAGCTTTACAGGCTTGAAGAGCGAGGCGCGCTTCAGCAGATGCGGCAATCAGTATATAACGCCCGGCAGTCAGAGCATAGCCACCAGCCGCAATTGCAGTTACAGCAATCGCAGCATCCTGTCGTGCAGCAACACGTTCTGCAGCAGCTTGGTCACCTTTTGCCGCCGCCGCCATATCCATTCCATTTTCACGAGCAATTTGATCCAACATATGCTCAGTATAGTTATAGCGATAAACAAGCTCTGCACTGTTGGCCGCACTATAAACCCCTTCCGGTGTACCGCTAATCAATGCCCCCGACAGCGCTCCAATCATTTTTGCTGTCTGAGTTTTGGTCTCATTACCTGTAAGTGCTTCTTGAAGTTTATGAATTTGTCGCTCAGGTTCATTCTTATATGTAGATTCAAATAGAGTGCTTTCCATAACAATTGCAGCTAATTCAGCAGCTAATGCGCCAGCAGCAGCACCTTTTGCATCTCCACCACCGATTTCTGCGGCAAGGGCTGATACCGCAGCATGGCTAATAGCCTTTCCAGGGACTCCTAATACTGCTCCATTGTTTCCGATAAGGTTTGCACCTTCCGCATTAATTTGATTACCGACATTGGCAAGTAACGCTGTAGCAAAATTATCTTTGAAACTACCGCCATTAATTGCGGTATTTAAACTGGAGCTGATAACAGATTGTCCTGCAACACGCTGAGCAGTTTTAATCCAATCTCCTTCACTCAATAGAGGTAAATTTGAGTTGGTTGATGAAGCTGCAGCGTTAGCTCCATCTTTAGTCGCAGTCCAACCCATAGCTTGATCGAATCCTGATAAAGCCCCTCCAATTGCCATGGAAGTAATGGTTGATTTAACAGTATCACTATTACCTAACTCTCTAAAAGTTTTAGATAAGTTCCCTTGATTATTAACTAGAGTAACCGCTGCTTTAGAAGCTAAAGATGACATACCTGCAATGGTTGCACCGGAAACAATAGCACCTGTAGTAGTCGCTGTTGCTGCAGTAGCTACGCCAACACCAGTAGCAGTGCTGGCAGCGGATGCGCCAGCAGCAAGAGCTAAACCTGATCCAGCAGTCACGACCGCTACTGCTACTGCTATAATAGCAGAAGCTACTGGGCTTAATTGTTGATTACTATAATCCCAATTAGAATACGCATCTTGAACTTCATTCCATTTTACATCATGTCGATTTTTTAAATCTTTTAACCAAGCTGTTTCTGGATTTTCTCCAAGAATATTCAATGCAGTTTTCAGAGATTGACTTTTTTGTATTTTAATATCAGCGTTAATTCCTGAATTAGCATCTACAGTAAATAAGCTTCCAGCAGATATCGATGGTAACATCCAAGTGGTATTATTATGCCCACTATTAGATTGTTTAATAAAAAAACCTTTCGAATTACTAGGGCGTGTTGACGTTTTGTGAAGGTAATCTGAACAGCATGATGATTGGGTATAATCAATTTCGCCAAAAACTCA
>NZ_JANAIF010000133.1 GCF_024721015.1 Xenorhabdus bovienii | reverse complement strand
GGGATTGAAATCCGGCAAAATAAATACCTGAATAACCGCATTGAGCAAGACCCTCGCCATGTCAAACGTCGGATACGGCCGATGTTAGGCTTTAAATCGTTTCGCCGGGCCCAAACGATTTTAGCGGGGATAGAGCTCGTTTCGATGCTACGTAAAGGACAAGACTCACAATCAGAAGATAAGGCATTGTCACCGGCAGAAATGTTTTACCGATTAGCTGCATAAAATATAACCAATCCCACATTGACTCAGATTTTCTCTGTTAATGCGACAGAACCCTAGAGGCTAATGAGACGATGAGGCGTTACCGCCTACTATTAACCTCCTGAATCATAGATAGAATGCCACACGCTTACCGGTTGGAAGTGTCACATCAATACTTAATTCCCCTCCCAAGGCTGCCACATAGCGCTTGAGCGTTGAGAGGCGCGGATCATGATCCGCATTTTCCATTCGAGCAATGGAAGGCTGTTGAACACCCATAACGGCAGCAAGCTCCGCCTGTGACATGTCTAATTCATCACGTAACTGACTAAGGGCTAATTTGATGCTAGCCTGTTCAACTCGCTTTTCAATACGTGCCTGCATTTCTGGGCTTTCTTTTGCTAACAATTCTCTGTAATTAGCCATAATTATTTCTCCAAGTGACGGCGGTACTCAAAATCAGCTTGTCGGATCATTTCCTTGTAGAACCGTTTTTCATTTACCCCTGTTTTATTGCCAGCACATAAAACGATTGCCCGCCGCTTAGGGTCAAATGCAAAAAAAGCTCTAATCGGATCACCTGCGTGTTGAACACGCAATTCCTTCATGTTTGGAAAATCTGAGCCATGTAGCGTATCAACATAAGGCCTACCGAGATTCGGCCCGAATTTCTCTAATACACCCATTGCTTCGTAAATTGATTCCCTGAGTTCATCATCCTGAGCCAGAAACCACCCGTCAAAACACTCTGTCGTTATAACTTCCCACATATCTGCCTCATAACTTATTCGTTATGATTAAAGGTATAACATATTTGTTATATTATCAAGATCAATGTTGAAGGTTCTGTCGCATTAACAGAGAAAGTATGAGTGAATATATCCCCCCGTTCAACGAGCATTTCTTCGCTATTACGTAGGCTAGATACTCGCGAACACACTGAGCGATGATATCAACAGGATAGTGCAGACGTTTGAACGCTTTTCGGATAAGGGACATCGCTCTGGACTCGCTCAAAAACAGGGAAGCTTACCTGATGACCGCTTAATGCGACAGAACCTTGCCGTGCTACAAAATTTCCCATGAATACAATTCAACCGAATAAGCTCTGGCGTAAGTTTTACGAGGTTTTTATATTCTTAGCCGGCTTGCTTGTCTGGCTTTTCGGACAACTTAAACCCCTAACAACCTGTTCAGAGCCTTTACTAAAATACACTGAACCCTGATAATCTGAGGATGAGAAAAGTCTACCCCAGTGACATTAGTTGAACGCTCATTCAGTTGGTTGGAAAAATGTAGGCGGCTTTGGAAGAATTGCGAACTAAAACTAAATATTAGCCTGAAAATGGTCAATTTGGCCTTCTTAGCGGTGTTGTTAAAAAGACTCTGAACAGGTTGTTAGGAGAGCACAGCCTGGCAACAGGCTGTGCTTATCCGACAATGGAATTTTAGGTTGGCTCAGCTGTACGTAACAGTCCGGCATAGATGCCATCTGTTTCGACCAACTGTTGATGGGTTCCCCATTCTTCTAGCTGACCATCCTTGAGCACCAATATTTGATCCACATGACGAACAGTAGAGAGACGGTGCGCAATAGAGATGACCGTACGTTCGGATGCCATTTGTGCCAAAGCTAGAGAAATTGCCCTTTCCGTCGTGTTGTCTAGCGCACTGGTTGCTTCATCAAGCAGTAGAATTGGCGGGTTACGCAGGATCGTTCGAGCCAGCGCGAGGCGTTGCTTTTCTCCACCTGAAAAGCGGTAGCCACGTTCACCAACCTTGGTTTGATAGCCTTCAGGCAGCGAGACGATTAAATCATGGATTTGTGCAGTACGCGCAGATGCAACAAGATCCTCATCACTGGCCTCTGGGCGGGCAAAGCGTAAGTTTTCTGCGATGCTCGTATTCATGAGAAATGGGTCTTGCGTGACTACGCCGAGTACGCTTGCAAGTTGTTCAAAGCTCATCTCTCGAAGGTCAATGCCATCAATTGTAATCCGACCTTGACTCGGATCAACGAGTCGGGCCAGAAGATAACCGAAGGTACTTTTACCTGCACCTGTAGGTCCGACTATAGCCACATGACTACCTGCTGGAATATCTATTGATACGTTGCATAAGCTTGATATGTCAGTACTATCGTAGCTAAAACTGACGTTTTCAAATCGTACATGGCCACGCGGACCTTCATTACTGAAGTCCCGAGTCTGAACAGGTTCTACAATATCGGGAGGGGTGTCTAAATATTTAAAAATACGTGTAAATAGTGCCCGTGTAGTGCGCAATTTTACCGTGTTTTCCAATAAATTTTCTAAGGGCCACAGCAATTGTTCCTGTAGTGCGATCAAGGCTACGAGCGTACCGATGGTAACTGGCACGCCTTGTCCAATCAGCAAGCCGCCCAATAGTAATGTCAGCGCGGGCATCGCACCGAGTAGTAGTTCAATCACCGACCATGACCATTCACCTGCAGTATGTGCACGCACTTCTAAATGCAAGGTTTTGGACGATGCTTTTTCAAAGCGCTGGGTCAGAAAAAGACCGCGTGCCAAAGTACGCGACAGGATAATGCCTGGAGCTGATAGGGTCTCTTGTACGATCGCAGACATATCTGCATGACCATCTTGTTGTTGATGCGTCAGGCGTTCACGTATTAGTCCGACTCTGTGGCTGAGCCAGAGTGATGGCGGCAAGACGACAAAGGAGAACAGTGCAAGTCGCCAGTCCAGCAACAGCATCGCGATGGCGGTGGTTACTGTAATGCTGACATTGCGAACGATTTCGGTCACCGTATTGCTGACGACAGATTGAAGTCCGCCAATGTCACTGGCGATACTTGATTGAATTTCGCCTGTCCGAGTTTGTGTGAAAAAGCCAAGAGAAAGTGTTTGCAGGTGCCCATAGAGCCGTACCCGTAGCTCGTGCATAATGGCTTGACCTATCTTGGTAGATAATATCATTTGTATCACGTTAATCGCTGCGTTTAGAGCGGTAATCACGATCAAACCTAATGCTAACCAGCCAAGAAGCTGTATATCTTGTTGAGGTAGTGCAGTATCAATAATTTCGCGTAATAAAAAGGGCGCGAGAACGCCGACACTAGCCCCAATGACGATGAGTAAGCCAATAAAAAGAATGCGTCCTCGCCAAGGTTTAAATAGGGTCAGAATGCGTTGCAAAGAGACATGGCGTGCAGAAAGTTTTTCGTAATCGTCAAAATTATCCATATACTTCGTTATCCAAGTTTTAACTCAATTAATGGTGCTTTTTCCAAAATGCCTGATAGGGGTTCTACGCCGGAATCGCCGAAATTTCCGTCAGTTCACATGGTATCCTGATGATCGTACTGAGCTGTAGAATTCTCTCCTGTACCAGGTAACTCACAACCACAATACGTTATGACAGCGAATTAGCCCTTATATTACGGGTTTGAGATATTGATGTCGTAAGAAAAACCAGTTCTGGCAGAGGAACTCACATGCTAATAATTAACCATGCTTTATGGGGGTTTGTGCCCATTTCAGCGAAAAGTTCCACGAACGCAGATAAATTAATTTAAATCAGTTTGTTATGTTTTATTTAATCGCTTTTGATGCCGTAAATCCGCATATTGGTGTTCATCAGTGCACTATACATGGTGTTATTATTACGGTGCATTATACATCAGTCTGAGCTATTTTCTGCACTGAGTTTTAGTCAGTGCATTAAAGATACACTTAAATAGCACCGTAAATTACGGCTCAAATGCTCTCGCTAGCCCACAATAGAACTTTTCGCTGAAATGGGCGCAAGACCCTTTATAGGTAGTATTGTAGCTAAATTTGTTTGCCGACTATTTATAAGCAGTAAGATATCAATGGTTCGAACCGTAAGTTATGTGTAAAAAATGCAGTAGACAATATATATAAGCAAAAAATAATCGTAAGTATTATTAACAAAAAACCATTTCGTAGACACATGTAACCGACATTCCGCACCACTTTCAGGAATAAAATGATTCATAGGGTTGCCCCAATATTTTCAGCAGTTCATTTTGAT
>NZ_JANAIF010000132.1 GCF_024721015.1 Xenorhabdus bovienii | reverse complement strand
CATCACTTTACACGCTTTAGAAACGTTGCCGAGTTCTTCGGCTAAATTAAGCAAACCGACTTTGTGTTTGATAATAGGATTGTTAGTATAAAGCATGAGAGTTACCTCGTGTTTTGTTTAAGATTTGGACATCTATATCAAAATCGGTAACTCTCAACTTTGCAAGTTGAACTGTCAGACCAAGTCGCGACTAATACAAATTAAGGTTATTCCTTCTGTTTTTAAGTCTTCCGTTAATGCCTTGCTGATATAGCCTTTATCCGCATAAAGTTTATCTAAAAGTCCTTTTGATAATTCTCGAACCGGTGTCCTATCATCAACATTCGCGGGGGTGAGTTTTGCCGCAACAATTTCACCAAGATGGTTAATAACGAGGTGAAGTTTAAAACCCTAGAACCCTCCCATCGTTCCTTTTCCTCTCGCCGCCGTCTCTTTAAACACTTTATGTCTTGGTATTCTGAGGTTGTGACACGCCCTAGTGCGCTTTTAAAATATGATGACAGATAAAAAACAGAAATTAGAAATGCAATTTGATCAGCTGTGACGTGCTTCTGTTAAATCATTCAACATAACACTCTGCATGCCATGCCAAATGATTCCACTTTCTTTACCATAACTACGCACACAATCCATGATTTTGTCATAAGATTGTTCCCGACACATCGTACTCAATTGCTGATAGAAATTCAGTGCAAGCATACGGGCATCAGGATTTGAGAAATAATAGCGGCCAACGCGGGTATAAAGCCCTCTTAATCCATTGATAATCAAACCGTAAATTGGGTTTCCTGACGCAAAAGCCAGTCCACGAAAAATATCATAATCCACAGCACTGAAAGATTCGGCGGTATCTTCCACATTCTCTTTTTCTGCCAATACTTCCAATGATTTTTCAGGATTATGTCTAAATGCAGTACGAATAAAAATAGCAGCTATATTGGTACGAACCGCCAGTAGATTATCAATTAACTGGGGAACGCGATCATGATCAAGCCGTGCCAGCGTTTCCAGAATATTAAGACCGGATGTTTCCCAGAAGTTATTGACCTTTGTTGGCTTTCCATGCTGAATAGTCAACCAGCCATCACGGGCAAGGCGCTGCAACACTTCACGTAAAGTAGTACGGGTGACACCGATCAACTCAGATAATTCACGCTCTGCTGGCAGCATGGAACCTGGTGGAAAGCGATTATTCCAAATGCTTTCAATGATATACTCTTCCGCGAACCCCGCAGGGCTTTGAGCCTTAATTACCATATTTTAACTATTCCAAAGCAATTTTCTTAGCTAATAATAATCATCAATCATACCAGAATGCGTCTGATCGACATAGTTACATAGTAAATAAACAGCGAAAGAGTGAAAGGAATCATAAAAAACGGGATTATTCGCTGATTAATTATGTCCTGATACCCTTAAATTGCTATCGTTTAGCGCGTACTATGACTCTTTAGATTTGTCCCATGTATCCACAAAGAGGAATATTAATAATAATGGAAATCAGTATTCGACATGCAGTGGTGAAAAACTTTCTCGGCAACTCGCCGGATTGGTACAAATTGGCTATCATTGTTTTTCTTATTATCAATCCACTGGTTTTTTTCTTTGTCAATCCCTTCGTTGCAGGGTGGATGCTCGTTGTCGAGTTTATTTTCACGTTGGCAATGGCGTTAAAATGTTACCCTTTACAACCCGGAGGATTACTCGCTATTGAAGCGGTCATCATCGGGATGACTTCGCCAAAACAAATAAGTCATGAAATCTCCAACAATCTCGAAGTTATTTTGCTGTTGATTTTCATGGTTGCCGGCATCTATTTCATGAAGCAACTGCTACTGTTTGTTTTCACGAAGCTGCTGTTAACTATTCGCTCCAAAAAAATGCTGGCACTCGCGTTTTGCCTGGCGAGTGCCTTTCTGTCTGCGTTCCTCGATGCCTTGACCGTTATTGCCGTCGTTATCAGTGTTTCGGTAGGGTTTTACTCCATTTATCACCACTTCCTTTCCTCCAGCCAAAATGACAGTTCTGACCTGAACGATGATCAGTTTATTGACAGCGAAGATAAAAAGCAGACTCTGGAACAGTTCCGGGCATTTCTGCGCAGCCTGATGATGCATTCAGGTATCGGCACAGCTTTGGGTGGTGTAATGACCATGGTGGGCGAGCCACAAAACCTGATTATTGCTAAACACGTTGGCTGGGATTTCGTGACGTTTTTTGTTCGTATGTCTCCTGTCACCATACCGGTATTTGTCTGCGGTCTGCTGGTCTGCTTGCTGGTCGAGCATTTTAAATTGTTTGGTTACGGTGCTGAATTACCCGATCACGTTCGTTCGGTTTTAGAAGATTACGATAAAAAAACCAGTGAAAAACGTACTCGGCAGGAAAAAACTCAACTTGCCGTTCAGGCATTAATTGGTATCTGGCTGATTTTGGCATTGGCTTTCCATTTAGCAGAGGTCGGGCTGATTGGTCTGTCGGTAATCATTCTGGCTACGGCATTCTGCGGTATCACCGAAGAGCATGCTTTAGGTAAAGCGTTCGAAGAAGCCCTTCCGTTTACTGCACTGTTAACCGTTTTTTTCTCTGTCGTTGCCGTGATTATTGATCAGCAATTGTTTACGCCATTCATTCAATATGTGCTGCAATCTTCGCCAGCCTCACAATTGTCATTATTCTATCTATTCAATGGATTGCTTTCTGCCGTTTCTGACAACGTATTCGTAGGTACGGTTTACATTAATGAAGCGCTAATTGCCTTGAAGAATGGTTTAATTTCACAGCAACAATATGAATTTCTGGCAGTAGCTATCAATACAGGCACCAACTTACCATCAGTGGCAACACCAAATGGACAGGCAGCATTTCTGTTCTTGCTAACATCTACCCTGTCTCCATTGATTCGTCTGTCTTATGGCCGCATGGTGGTGATGGCGCTGCCTTATACCATTGTGATGACATTGGTCGGTTTGTTGAGTGTGGAATTCTGGCTTGTTCCAGCGACTGAGTATCTGATAAAACTCGGTCTGATCACTCCACTTTAATCGCTCCGTAATTTACCTCAAACTCAGCCGGATGGTGAAAATATGCACTGTTCGGTTTTTTGTTGCCCCTTTTTAGAAAGATAATGTGGTTAATTTTATTTTTTTATGGTTTTTAAAACGGCAAAATGAGCCATCATTTATAGTTAAATTTAAACGATGGGAAAAACAGAAAAATGTTTCGATTTTTAAAACAGAGTTCCCAAGGGCGAAGCGCATGGTTACTGATGGCGTTAACAGCTCTTATATTAGAATTGACAGCACTTTATTTTCAACATGTGATGAAGTTACAGCCCTGTGTGATGTGTATTTATGAGCGAATTGCACTATTTGGCATTTTAGGAGCTTCTCTGCTCGGTGCCATTACACCAAAAACGCCACTACGTTGGCTGGCAATCCTACTATGGCTGTATAGTGGATGGCAGGGATTACAACTGGCGTGGAATCATACCATGATGCAACTCCACCCTTCCCCTTTTAATACCTGCGAATTTTTTGTTAGATTCCCGTCATGGCTACCCTTGAATGAATGGCTGCCTTCTGTATTTCAAGCCACTGGTGATTGTTCGATGAAACAGTGGTCATTTCTGACTCTGGATATGCCGCAATGGTTAATTGGTATTTTTGCTGCTTATTTGGTGATAGGTGTTTTGGTTCTGATCAGTCAGTTTTTTACTGTTCGGGGTAAGAACTGAAAACATAACTTAGTTGCAAAAAGTTATTTACTGTTATCAGTTTAACAAGCTTCCGAGATATCAGGAATAATTGCACCACAATAATAAGAGACAGCCCGTAAGGGCTGTTCCTTAAGAAAAAATATCGTATAAGCTAACAAAATAGCAAACACACTACCCAACATCGTCGTCGGTGTGTTTACAAGAATTATGGGTTATTTTTGACAACAAGAAAACTCAAATAGACGTGCAGCCACCATCCAACAGGGCTCGTTCATCACAGCGGCGCCCATTTGCTAATTGGCAAACCGGCGTTTGATTTCCATTGAGCTGTATTGCCAGCGCTAGAATTCCCCCTGCATCAAAGCAGGTCGTACTGGCATTTTCACTCAGATTGATCCTCAGATCAGAATACTGATAATTTTTGTGGCGTTTAGATGAATGATCAGTTTGTTGCCCACTGCAACCCGCTAATACCCATCCCATCAGAAAAAAGCTGCCCAAAACGGGCCTACGTTGCAAAAACATTTTTTCTCCCACTGCATTACCGATACATTAGACGATGTCGTCATGAGATTTTCAGCCAAAGAACAAGGCAACGGATTTGCACTGCGGCAAGAAAAGACGCGC
>NZ_JANAIF010000131.1 GCF_024721015.1 Xenorhabdus bovienii | reverse complement strand
TTTACGGAAAAAACGCCGGGCTGCCGTTGCATCGCGGCGAGCGGTCAGCAGGAAGTCAATCGTCTGACCGTCGGTATCGACCGCCCGGTAAAGGTATTTCCACTGACCTTTCACTTTGATGTACGTTTCATCCATCCGCCACCGGGAGCCAACGGGCTTTTTGCGAGGTCGGAAAGCCTTGCCGAGCAGGGGCACCAAACGTAACACCCAGCGATGTATAGTGGCATGGTCGACCCCAATGCCACGCTCTGCCATCATCTCTTCGAGATTGCGCAGACTCAAGGCATAAGCGAGGTACCAACGAACACATTGGGCAATGATATCGACAGGATAATGCAGACGTTTGAACGCTTTTCGGATAAGGGACATCGCTCTGGACTCGCTCAAAAACAGGGAAGCTTACCTGATGACCGCTTAATGCGACAGAACCTTTCGGATCAATGACATGGTCAGGTAACACCATAAAAAAACAGCATGTTACCCGACGATGCCTTAATGCGACAGAACCCCTTAAAATGGTTTGGTCGGCAGATATTTGCCGTCGAGCGTGATTACTGCACGCTCACCACCTTCCGGATCGGCAACCTTTTTCACGTCCAGTTTGAAATTGATGGCACTGATGATGCCGTCACCAAACTTTTCATGTACCAGCACTTTCAACGTGGTGCCGTAAACCTGCAGCATTTCGTAGAAACGATACATGGTCGGATCGGTGGGAATGCGATCCTCAATGCTGCCACGAACAGGGATAGTCTGCAGTAACATGACGGCATCGCTGTCAAGATCCAGCTTTTTGCCAACAATATTAGCCACTTTCGCCGGAAGTGCATGCTGTCCCAGGAGTGCGGCGGTGACGAAGGCTTCCGATAAACCAGTGCCGTCGGCAATTTGGGCGAACGAGAGATCTTTCTTCGTTTTGACTGACCGGATTTTGTCGGCGAGCGCCAGGCGGACTTCGCGGTTAACTTGTGACTGAATCATGGTGATACCTCATTTGTTTACAGTTGAAATTAATATCAGACGGCGATGACTGCCGAACAGGCACTGCACGGACATCAGGGTTGTCAGCCATCGAAGCCGAGACCCCACCGGATTACGGACTGTAGTTGCCAGCATTACGATCACAAACAGATCGCTGGATTCACGTTGTGTCACCAGGTTCGGAACCATACGGCTGTCTGAACAGGAGATAAACAACGTCCGCGGGCTTTGCTGTGTAGCCAGGCTTCTGAACAGCTCAACGCGCTCAGGGAAAGTATCACTCTGAAATTTAAGAAAGTCGTCAATAACTTTTTTCATTGTGAATCTTCTGTCTCGCTGTGGGATGCGGTGAAGGTTACACCCCATATTCCATAAGGTAAAAGTCTCGTTTATGATGATTATCATCTGAAAATCTTATGGGTGATTGTCATGAATTTCCGTTATATCAGGTATTTTCTCGCCGTCGCAGAACACCATGGTTTTACCCGAGCAGCAACAGCGCTGCATGTATCGCAACCAGCCCTGTCACAGCAGGTCAGGCTTCTGGAAGAAAGCCTCGGCGTGCAGCTGTTTGACCGCAGCGGACGCAATACCCGCCTGACTGATGCCGGAGAAGTTTATTTACAGTATGTTTGCCGTGCATTTCAGGAACTGGATGAAGGTAAACGGGCTATTCATGATGTGGAGGATCTCAGCAGAGGTTCGTTGCGTGTCGCTGTCACGCCCACCTTTACCACCTATTTTATCGGGCCTCTGGTTGCCGAATTTTATACGCGTTATCCCTATATCACATTGCAAATCCAGGAAATGTCCCAGGAGAGAATGGAAGAGCGGTTAATTAACGATGATCTGGATATAGGCATTGCCTTTGATGGCGGAGAATCCCCGGGAATTGCATCAAGAACCCTGCTGACTGAAACCCTTGCTCTTGTTGTGGCCTGCCACCATCCGCGGGCACAGCAGCGCAAAATCGCCCTGAATGAACTCAACGATGAAAAACTCATTCTGCTGAGTGCAGGGTTTGCTACCCGTGAACAGATTGATCGCTATTTTCGTGAGACAGATCTGCGCCCGCAAGTGCAGATGGAGTTCACTTCCATCTGCGCCGTTTTAGACGTGATCCGCAGGACATCGCTTTCAACCCTGCTCCCGGCGGCAATTGCCTTGCAGAATAATGATCTGGTAGCGATCCCGCTTGCTGACCGACAACTGGAAAGAACGGGGGTGTTGATGCAGCGAAAAGGGGCATGGCAAACAGCGGCTGGGCGGGTGTTTATTGAAGTTGCACAGGAGTTGGCTGATAAAATGGTTCCTCGATACAAATATACATAAGTAGGTTCTGTGGTTCTGTCGCATTAAGGCATCGTCGGGTAACATGTTGTTTTTTTATGGTGTTACCTGACCATGTCATTGATCCGAAAAGCCTTCCGGCGCCTGCATTATCCCACCGATGTTATCGCTCAGTGTGTTCGGTGGTATCTGGCCTATGCCCTGAGTCTGCGCAATCTCGAGGAGATGATGGCTGAGCGTGGTGTTATCGTTGATCATTCCACGCTTCACCGTTGGCTCATCCGTCGGTCATGTATTGAATAGTTAGATCGTTCATTAAACGTAGTTTTCACACTCAATAAACGTCCCTATCACCTTGTCATGCATCTCTTCGGATTTGGAATAGCCAATCGTCTTTCGATTCAGCCTTTTTAGGCGAGTACGATGGGTGAGATTGGTCCTTTCTATTCGTTGGGTAAACATTTTTCCTGTTAAGTGCTCTTCTTCTGAAAGACAATCATAAACCGCATAATCATCCGTGCAATAAAATCGAACTTTAAAAGGAGACAGTAATGCCAGTAGTTTATCCAGTGTCTTCCTGCTGCGATCACCAAAAACATGTGCGACTATTCGTTTCATTCGGGGTTCCCAAGCATACCAAAGCCAGCGCTGATTCTTATTGCTGCCTACAAACGACCCTTGTGCATCTATTTCACAGATAAGCTGAATGTTATTTCCATCAAGGGGCAGCGTAGTCACGTTCCGGGGGTTAAGTTTTTTAGTGTTTTCAGGACAGTAGAGGTGGCAACTTTCAGTACACGTGCGGTATCACGGATGCCGCCATTATTCATTGCCATATCGACAATTTGCTCTTTAACGCCCAGTTTACAGGCTTGGTAGGTATATTCCAACTGAAAGACTTTGCAACAGTCATAGCAGCGATAACGAGGATGTCCCCCATTACCTTTTCCATGTCCTTTCACTTTTTCTGATTTGAGATAATAACGACAATCAATGTCAACTTTAGCCATACTTCACCATAAAATATCACATTAACTAACTATTCAATACATGACCTGCAATCAAGCCGTTATTTCAGAAGCTTTTCGCCATCTTTAAGCCTGATAAGTGTTTGTACGAAAGGAATTCTCCTCTTAAGCAGAGTACAAATTTTTTTGGCAGGCAGTGGTTTATCCAGAACATGAAACCCATCCAGTTTTTGATAATAGGTTTTATTTTTCACACCGAGATGATCTGTTTTCAGTACCCTACCCGTTGCTGAGCCGTAAGCAACAATACCTACGCCTGACTCATACAAAAAGACAGTATCTCCTTCATGGATTTTTTCTATTTTCTGGATATAACCTTCTTCAAATGCAGCAGCAAAGCCATTTTCAATCATAAATTGGTGATCCTTAGCACTATTGGCTTTGTTTGTGTTAAGCAGAAAATAGGTCTTCGTATGGTTATCACCAGATGCACCTCCGCCACTGAGTTCGGCATCCAGTTCTTCGTTTCTCATCACCTCCCATTCACTGAGTGCGTATTTTTTTATTAGTTCATAAAGAAGATCCTGCCGGTTACAGCCAACTGAATCTACCAAATCCTGAATGGCCGCATTCTCCTCAACACTGACACGCACACTTAATGTAACGAGATCTCGTTCACGATCTTGATATACTTCCTTTAAGTGACTCAAAAAAGATTCACTCATTTATTATCCTATTGATTAATTTTATCGATATACAATAGTACATTCTAATAAAAAAATAATCAACACTAGACATGAATCAAAATTAGATTCATTATTGAATCTAATTTTCGAAAATTAACAAACGGAATGTGACATTTACCTATGCCCAAATATCATGTACTAAAACGGTCGGTTTCGGACAACCTGCAGCGACACTGTACGAAAGTGAGTGTTTTTTATTTCGTACATAAGCTATAATTAGTACACCATTTTCGTACACAAAGTAACGTTATGTCACGAGTTTTTGCTTACTGCAGGGTGTCTACCCTTGAACAGAATACAGAAAACCAGCGCCGTGAAATCGAGGCGGCTGGATTTGCTATCAGACCTCAGCGACTGATTGAAGAATATGTAAGCGGATCTGTTGCGGC
>NZ_JANAIF010000130.1 GCF_024721015.1 Xenorhabdus bovienii | reverse complement strand
GCAGTGAAACGCCGTAGCGCCGATGGTAGTGTGGGGTCTCCCCATGTGAGAGTAGGGCACTGCCAGACACCTATTTATAAGTATTGTCCACATGGCAACATTTTTTATTTCAGCATTCGGAATCACATCAATAGTGACCGAAAATAGCTCATGCTGATATGGCTCAGTTGGTAGAGCACACCCTTGGTAAGGGTGAGGTCCCCAGTTCGAATCTGGGTATCAGCACCATAAATAATATGTTCGGCAAGTAAAACAGAATTTGCTTGGCAGCAATAGCGCGGCGGTCCCACCTGACCCCATGCCGAACTCAGCAGTGAAACGCCGTAGCGCCGATGGTAGTGTGGGGTCTCCCCATGTGAGAGTAGGGAACTGCCAAGCTTTAATACCCAGTCAAAAGGCCACTCAAATGAGTGGCCTTTTACGTTTCTTAGTTTCTTATTATCATAGCCGGTAACTACTGATTTATCTTTCAAATGTAGAGTCTGATAGACTACAGATAAATTACTTATCGAGCTTGAAGTAAATGTCTGCCTGTCAATTTATCCAATTAAAAGCGTTCAACACGTTTGGTATTTCAGTCTGTGCTGATCATATTTCTACCGTAACTTCAGTTGAATCACTGTTGTCTGCATGGCAAGAAGCGGAGGAAAAAGAGCATCCCATTTTATTACTTGGTGGGGGGAGTAACGTTCTTTTTACCGAAAATTTTAAAGGTACTGTGATATTGAACCGTATTCTTGGTGTTGATATACAAGAATCGGATACAGCATGGCATATCCATGTTGGCGCTGGTGAAAACTGGCATCAGCTGATTGTTCATCTTCTTCATCAACAGATCTATGGCTTAGAAAATTTAGCGTTGATTCCAGGAAATGTGGGGTCAGCACCAATTCAAAATATTGGTGCATATGGAATTGAATTTAAACATGTCTGTGAATATGTCGATCTAATAGAGTTGAAAACTGGCAAACTGATTCATCTTATGGCAAATGAATGCCAATTTGCTTATAGAGATAGTATCTTTAAACATCAATATAAAGATGGCTATGCTATAACAGCAGTTGGCTTGCAGTTAAATAAGGTTTGGAAACCAATATTAACTTATGGCGGCTTAACACAGTTCTCATGTGAAGACGTAACACCAGAACGCATATTCAATGCTGTTTGTGAAATGCGTCAGAGTAAGTTACCCGATCCTGTTATTATCGGGAATGCTGGCAGTTTTTTTAAAAATCCAATTGTACCTATTGAATTGGCGCAAAAGATCAAATTTGATTATCCAGAGTGTCCTCAATATCACCATAATGAACATAATGTAAAGATAGCGGCAGGTTGGCTGATAGATCAATGTCACTTGAAAGGCTATTGTATTGGTGACGCTGCCATACATATGAAACAGGCACTGGTGTTAATCAATAAAGGTAATGCAACGGGTCAGGATATTACTGCTTTGGCGACTTATGTACGTAAAAAAGTAGCAGAAAAATTTAATATTTTCTTAGAGCCTGAAGTACGTTTCATTGGTAGTGAGGGTGAGATAGATGCAGTGGAATGTATTTCATGAAAGATATTAGTATCCCATTAAAATTAATTAAAGTGTTATCCGATGGCGAAGTTCATTCCGGTCAGCAGCTTGGTCAAGAATTAGGAATGAGTCGTGCGGGAATAAATAAGCATATTCAGACCATTCGTGAATGGGGCGTAGAGATTTTAACTATCCCGGGTAAGGGTTATCGTTTCCCTGCATCAATGAATCTGCTGGATAAAGAGCTTATTGCAGGTTACCTGCCAAATGATCGTCTCGAAGTTATACCTGTTATCGATTCTACCAATCAGTATTTGCTGGAGAAATTGTCAGAACTCGATTCAGGTGACGCTTGTGTCGCCGAATATCAGTATGCTGGAAGGGGGCGCCGTGGCAGGCAGTGGATTTCTGCTTTTGGTAGAAATTTATATTTGTCCATGTATTGGCGTTTGGAGCAAGGGCCAGCCGCAGCAATAGGATTAAGTCTGGTTGTTGGGATAGTCATTGCGGAAGTGCTTAACCGTCAGGGTGCTGAAAGAGTAAAAGTGAAATGGCCGAATGATCTCTATCTGGATGATAAAAAGCTGGCAGGGATATTAGTTGAATTGATAGGAAAAATGGGTGATGCGGCTCAGATTGTTATCGGAATAGGCATGAATATTTCAATGAGTAGTGAACAGCAGAAATTGATTAACCAGCAGTGGACTAATCTACAGCAAGCGGGAATAGTTGTTGAACGCAATAAATTAATTTCTGAAATTATTCTTGAGCTTAAAAAAGCGTTAATTCAATTTGAAAACGAAGGGTTATCTCCATTTCTTTTCCGGTGGTTAAAATTAGATCATTTTATGAATCGTTCAGTAAAGCTGATTATTGGAAATCAGGAAGTTTATGGAACGGCTCGTGGAATTGATCAGCAAGGGGCATTGCTGCTTGATATAAATGGTGTTATTACGCCGTATATTGGTGGTGAAATTTCTCTCAGAGGTTGTTGAATGCAAAGCCGGAAATAGTTCCGGCTATTGTTTTATTTTCTCAACCTGACACTTTCAATAGCGTGGTTCGCTCCTTTAGTCATAATTAGGCTAGCGCGCTCTCTAGTTGGTAAAATGTTTTGTTGTAAGTTTAATCCATTAATTTCCAGCCAAATATCTGATGCAACTTTTATCGCTGCTTCGGTAGTTAACTTAGAATAATTGTGGAAATAAGAGTCTGGATCAGAAAAAGCACCTTGCCGGAACTTAAGAAAACGGTTGATATACCATTGTTCGAGCAACTCTTCTGACGCATCGACATAAATAGAAAAATCGACAAAATCAGACACAAACACATGATGTGGTTCATGTGGATAATCCATACCACTTTGCAGCACGTTTAGTCCTTCAAGGATCAAAATATCTGGACGCTCAATAATTAGTTGTTCATTGGGGACAATATCGTAGCTGAGGTGAGAGTATACTGGTGCTGTAACTTTTTCGGCGCCTGATTTTATATCAGCGACGAATTTCACTAGGTTGCGCATATCGTAGGATTCAGGGAAGCCCTTTTTTTTCATTAAGCCACGTTCATTCAATACATTATTAGAGTGTAAAAAACCGTCTGTCGTTACTAGTTTAACGCGGCGATGTTCGGGCCAGCGGCTTAACAATGCTTGTAATAAACGCGCGGTTGTGCTCTTTCCAACAGCAACACTGCCTGCTATGCCAATGATGTAAGGTATTTTTTGCCCACCAGTCCCTAAAAATTGTTCAAGGACGGCCTGCCGCCGCAAATTGGAACTAATATAAAAATTGAGTAGACGTGACAATGGAAGATAGATCTGAACCACTTCTTCTATTGAAATCTCTTCATTAATCCCTTTTAAAGCAGCAATCTCTTCTGCTGTGAGTGTCAAAGGCACTGAGTCACGTAATGTTGCCCAATGTTCACGATCAAATTGTAAATATGGAGTCGTCAAAAAAGATTCTTTCTTATTCATAAGCCAACATCTGCCTGTCTATGCAGGTTGGACAGGTTGTTGTGAACACCCGTATCCGACAAAAAATAAATCTCATCATATCGGTTGCGCTACTACAGGCGTAGATTTTTTTATGATTTTAGTAATTTTTTTGATAGGAAATACAAAATTGTAAAAAATAGAACAATTTTCTTGTTTGTTTTTCTAGCTTATTTCTTACTTTTTTTAAAAAGAACCAATGTAGTATGAATGATTTTTTAAAAAGATTCGGTGAATCTGTTTCTTGCTGCTTGAGCAGTAATGATTTTTTGTTGATTATTTATACCAATATTATTGAAAAAATCATCAAAAATGCCTGTGTCGATCGTTTTGTGAACGAAAGAATAAAAAAAACAATTTTTTTGTTGCATCGGGGGCCAACACTACCTAAAATGCGCAGCACTTGATGCCGGCATAGCTCAGTTGGTAGAGCAACTGACTTGTAATCAGTAGGTCCCGAGTTCGACTCTTGGTGCCGGCACCATTAAAAATTTGGAAAGGTGGGGTTCCCGAGCGGCCAAAGGGAGCAGACTGTAAATCTGCCGTCACAGACTTCGAAGGTTCGAATCCTTCCCCCACCACCATTAACCAGTTTTTGTCTTGAGTGTTCTGCTCGAGTTACTACTCCAGAGAAGATACTTGAGATACAATAAACAGCTGATTAAAGTCAGGTAGCCGAGTTCACGCGGGCATCGTATAATGGCTATTACCTCAGCCTTCCAAGCTGATGATGCGGGTTCGATTCCCGCTGCCCGCTCCAAGATGTGCTGATATAGCTCAGTTGGTAGAGCACACCCTTGGTAAGGGTGAGGTCGGCAGTTCGAATCTGCCTATCAGCACCACTTCCCCTGTTCTTGCCTCCTGATTTTTCTTCCTGTAAATACCTAACAAGCGACTGTTTGGTTGATGTGGTGAAACCACCGATTCCGTGTTTTAGAGGAACAATCTAATGTCTAAAGAAAAGTTTGAACGTAAAAAACCGCACGTTAACGTTGGTACTATCGGCCACGTTGACCACGGTAAAACTACCCTGACTGCAGCAATCACTACTGTTCTGGCGAAAACTTACGGCGGTAGTGCTCGTGCATTCGATCAGATCGATAACGCACCAGAAGAAAAAGCGCGTGGTATCACCATTTCTACTTCTCACGTAGA
>NZ_JANAIF010000012.1 GCF_024721015.1 Xenorhabdus bovienii | reverse complement strand
CATTAGTGGACGCGGTAAGTCAGTGTATTGTATTACCGACTATAACAAAAGTGCAGATAATTTCATTGATTAACTTAACACGCATATTTAATCAAAAAAATAGAGAAATACCTGAGCGAATAAAACAAGCTATTCCGCTTTCATTATATTAATAAAGAAATAATGCCTTACGAAAAGGAGCGCCGTGATTTACCTCGGTTGCAAACAATTCTCTTCTTTCCAGCCATATAACCATTCCAAAGCTTTGTAATAATCTTGCTGGGTCTTACCTTTCCACAGTAAATTGCGAACTTCGCGTTCAACCCCTTTTGCATGATAAAGACGTCCCATTTCCCGAGTAGACCACACAATACGAGCAGTACGCGGAATGCGGACGGCTTGGTACAGTTTAAACGCCTCAATCGCATTACCATTACACGCTTTCACCGCTTCCCCTAATGTTACGGCATCTTCTAACGCCATACATGCCCCCTGAGCCATATATTGTGCGACTGGATGTGCAGCATCACCTAATAAGGTGACTCGACCAGTGCCCCATGACTCAACAGGTTCACGATCGGCTGTCGCCCAGCGACGCCATGATGTTGTCTTATCTAACATTTGCCGAGGCCGTGGATGAATAGTGTCAAAGTAGGACATCACTTCCTCTTTACTACCATCAGTTACTCCCCACTCCTCTTGCTGCCGGCTATGGAAAGTGACTACCAAATTATATTGTGACCCCCCACGTAGTGGGTAATGCACTAAATGGCAATGCGGGCCTCCCCATAAAATGGGGGCATTAATTCGTAAATCTTCCGGCATATCTTCTCGTTCAATAACCGCACGATACACAACATGACCTGTAACCCTTGGTTTATCATTCAATGTAGAGTCACGAATAATCGATTTCCCTCCATCACAACCAATCAATACATCTGCTTTATAGCTATTACCTTTCTCATCAATGACTTCTACATCATTTTGAGTGATATTCACTTCCACCACTTTTGTTGCGGTTCGATAACTCACTAATGAATTCTTTAAAGCGGCTTGCCAAACCGTGTCATGGATATCAGCTCGATGAATAACCGCATATGGACCGCCAAAATAGTCACGAAACACTTGCCCGGTATCAACTCGTACCACTTCATTAGCATCCATCGCATCCATCATGGCAATGTAATCCGTAAATACCGCTCGCTCACGCGCAATTTCGCCAATCCCCAAACTATCTAAAGCAGAAAAGGCATTAGGGCCAAGTTGGATCCCCGCACCGATTTCACCTATCTCGTTGGCTTGTTCCAATAATAAAACCTTAATGCCGACTTTTGCCAGTGATAATGCAGCAGCGGCACCACCGATACCTCCCCCCTCAATGTCACTTGATCACCAACACAATAATTTCCAGAATTATTCTTCTCTAACAAACGCTCCACTGCGCCTAGCCCTACTTTGATCCAGTGGGCATACCAATTTTTTTTCTGGCTATCGCTAATCTGCAACTCATCCGTTAAATAGCGTAAAACTCGCATATTATTCACAGGGTGGATATCGCAAGCGATAATAGAGGCAATCTCTAATACTTGAGTGCGTATTTGTGCGCCTTGTGGTAAGAGTTGTGGCACAGGGAAACACCGCTCTAAATAATCAATAATAGCCAATGACTGACCCATTGAGTTGCCTTCATCATCAATTAGCGTTGGTACGGCGCCAACGGGATTAAGCTGCAAATATTCCGTATCATACTGGCGAATATTAACTGGCTCTGTTTGGTAATCAATACCTTTCAACGCTAAAGCGATACGTACCCGATAAGAGGCTGAACTATTAAAAAAACTAAATAGTTTCATTCTTTCATCTCCTTATGAATCTAAATGATCGCCACAGTTAAATCTGTTAATCCTTCTACGCCACAGATAATTGTATCCCCTTTCACGACTGCACCGACGCCTTCAGGTGTTCCTGTATAAATAAGATCGCCCGGCTGCAGTTCAAAGAAGGTCGATAGATAACTAATTGTCTCTGCAACAGACCAAATCAGAAAATCAATACTGCTACTCTGATATTCTGTGCCGTTGACATGTAACCATATCGCCGCCTTATTCATATCTGGGCAGCTCACCGATGGATGAATCGGTGAAATAGGCGCAGAAAGATCAAATGCTTTACCGATTTCCCACGGACGCCCCATTTTACGCATCTCGATCTGGCGATCTCTGCGTGTCATATCGAGCCCCGTTGCATAACCATAAACATGGTTCAAAGCTTCTTCGACAGAGATATTTTTGCCGCCTTTTCCAATCGCCGCGACCAACTCAATTTCATAGTGGTAATTCTCGGTTTGCTCAGGATACGCTAATTCTAAAATCTCACCCGCCTTCACAGGCACAACCGCATCTGCTGGCTTACAGAAGAAAAAAGGCGGTTCACGCTCAGGATCAAACCCCATTTCACGAGCGTGGGCCGCGTAATTACGCCCTACACAATAAACACGATGAACAGGAAAAAATTCATCTGTCCCAACAACAAGAACGGCAACTTGAGGTACCGGTGAAAAAACAAACTTACTCATAACAAATTTCCTTAATCAAATATCAACGAGTTCCTAATGTGAAAGCGTCTACCAGAGTGGCGCAGCTATCTTTAACCACGAGCTTCCCGAAATAGACCTAATACCTCTTGTACTGGGCGATCCGAAAAGCTGAATAACACGGTATCCGACTGAGTTTCAAAACTGACGGGAAGCCAAGATGGCACTACAAAAATATCTTTTGGGCCAAACATAAAGTGCTCTCCCCCGATAGTGACCTGACCTTGCCCCTCAGCGACATAGTAAATAGTACTGTCTGTAGAACGACTGTTTTCCCCTTTAAACCCTTTTGGTAATAACTGCAAAAATGTTGCCATGGTTGGCATTGTGTGCCCACCATTTGCTGGGTTGACATAACGCAGTTTGAACCCTTCATATTTATCTGGATCACTATTGCGGCTTAGCTGTTCTAACGCTTCTCGGCTGCGGTCATATCGATAATTAAAAATCGGTGAAGAATTACCTGATTGATAACGTACAGGCAGCATATTGGCGGCATAGCGTGGCAAGTAGTCGTCATTTGGACGCAACACGGGTTGCTGTTCTTCTGGGTAATCCTCCGCAAATCCACATCCCAGATAGTTCACTAAAGGCAAATCCACATCAACCCAGATAACAGGCTCTGTTCCTGGGTTGCCATGGTCATGCCATTGCCACTGCGGAGTTAGAATAAAGTCACCCTCCTCCATCATCGTCCGCTCACCATTAACGGCTGTAAACGCCCCACTCCCTTCAACGATAAAACGTAAAGCCGATTGAGAATGTCGATGGCTCGGTGCAACTTCTCCAGGCATGATTAATTGCAATCCGGCATATAATGATGACGTAATAGATGACTTACCGATTAACGCTGGGTTTTCTAATACCAGTACGCGGCGAATCGCTTCGCGAGCCCCAATTAGCTCTCCGCTTTCCATCAAAAAAGGGCGAATATCCTGATAACGCCATAGCGCGGCAGAAATAGAGGAATGGGGTACATCTGGTACTAATCTATGTAACTCTTCCCAAAGAGGCGAAAGGTTTAATTTCGCAATGTCCTGATAGAAACTCTTTCTGCGATCTAATTGGCTTGTGTTAATTTTTTGCATGTTTGACCCCTTTATATGATCTATTTTTCTTGTATGGTCATGTGTGAGACGACAATACGTGCCGTTCTATGTTGTGTACGTAAAATAACCATTGCTAAAGCAGCAACGACAGCAGGTAAAGCGATAACAATAAATATCGTGCTAAAAGAGATATTCCAAGACAGCATCAAACCACCACTGAGGGATCCAACAATCGCACCACAACGGCCAACGGCGTTTGCCCAGCTCACTCCTGTTACACGACATTGAGTAGGATAGAGTGCGGCGGACAACGCATTAAGGCCTACCTGAGATCCACTAATCCCCACACCTGTACCCAAGACAACCAGTGCCATCATCCATAAAGAGCCTTCTGAGAAGCTGATTAATACAATGAATACTGCCCCTAGGGCGTAACTTACCGCTAATGTCCAATAAGGATTTAAGCGATCCATCACAACCCCTATCAAAATAGCCCCTGCCGTTCCACCCACCTGAAAGGCTGTCGTCACCCAAGATGCATGTTGTAAATCGATCCCACTATTGTTCAGTAATGTCGGTAACCAACTTGAAAGTGAGTAAATAATCAGCAAGCTCATAAAGAACACACACCATAACAACAGTGTTGTAGGTAAGATTTCACGGCTAAATAATGCGGAGACAGCGCTTTTTTCTGCAGGTTTTTCGTCCAAGTAAAAAGTGACATCGTCATAATTTTTACCCGTAATTTTATTCAAGACATCAGGAATTTTTTCGGGTTGATACTGTTTTAATACTCGATAACGAGGTGATTCAGGCAAGATTTTCCATAGCAAGACACTCAATGCTAATGGCATGACGCCACCGAGGATCAAGATCCCTTCCCAGCCAATGGAAGGTACCCATTGAGCACTTACAATCCCCCCTAGGGCTGAACCTAACGTAAAACCACAAAACATAAGCGTGACTAAACCAGCTCGCCGCCTTGCAGGCATGAATTCCGATGTTAATGTGATTGCATTCGGCATTGCACCACCAAGACCTAGCCCCGTCAAAAAGCGTAATATCGTTAGTGTTGTCATATCTGTAGCAAATGCCGACAACAAACACATTAGGCCAAAAAGTGCCACACTAAATTGCATAATATTTTTACGACCAAAACGGTCCGCCATTGGCCCAAATATCAAAGCACCTAACGTCAGCCCAAAAAGACCTGAGGCAAACAAAGGTGCTAGATGCGCTGCATCCAACTGCCATTGTTGGCGAATAGCGGGAGCAATAAACCCGATTGACGCAGTATCAAAACCGTCAAACGTTACGACTAGAAAACAACAAATCAACACTTGCCATTGGTAGCGGGATACAGGGGCTGCATCAATCACCTCCTGAACAGTCATACTGCGCTTTAGTGCCATTTCATAACCTCATGATTATCGGTATTTTTATCATTTTTTTAATGCTTGTTGCTATTTTGTTAAGAGAGTATTACTACTAGGTGTGAAAATATAATGGTATTTCAGCCTCATCCATAACCTGGGAGTTATACCTATGAGTAACTGGACACAAAAATTAAAAATTCAGCATCTAAGGCTGCTAATCTGTATTGGCGAGCAAGGGAATTTAAGTAAAGTTGCAGAGATTATGGGGATTACTCAGCCCGCACTATCAAAATGGTTAGGGGGATTAGAGGAAGATATTGGGATCACACTCTTTGAACGACACAGCAAAGGATTACGTCCATCGGAAGGTGGCCGTCTGCTGCTGGAACATGCCCAGCGTATACTTAATGATTTAGAACGGTCTCAAGAAGATATTGAACAATTTAAAATGGGTATCAAAGGTAGTCTGATTATTGGCAGTTCACCTGTCGCCACGGACTGTGTTTCTCTTGCCCTCCTTTCACTTGTTAATGATTACCCAAGTATTCATGTCAAAGTCGTTGAAAATGTCATGACTTCACTATTGCAAAGCCTAATTTCCGGCAAAATTGATGTTGTGGTTGGCCGAGTCGGTGGAAAAGCATTGCAATTACCTCTCAATTACCAAACATTATATACAGAGCCGGTCTGTTTTGTGGGTCGTTGTAACCACCCATTAGCCAATCGAGAGAGTATTAATTGGCAAGATCTCTTAGAATACAACTGGATTGTCTGGCCAACAGGTACTCCCATTCGTAATAGCATTGATAATGCCATCGTCGATCAAGGTGTAATGTTACCCGACAATTATCTAGAATCGTCATCAATGAATGTAACCATTAATATGATCCAAGCAAGCGATATTGTCTCGATTTTATCGTGGCGTTTAGCACATCGTTATGTAGAAAAAGGTCAACTAGCAATATTGCCTTTGCCCCGTATCGAGCAAAAAGGCAGCGTTGGAGTATTTTGGCGTAAAGATACTACCCCATCTGATGCATTGCAGTGCTTCTTATCGCATTTAACGAAGGCATCGGCAGAGCCAGAAGCGGCAATGAGACTGTAATTAAGTTACATCCTTGGAATCGTCACTTTTGGGGGTTCTTCGGTGGAACCCGGATAGAACTGACCTATAAAATCATTTTTTTATAGAAAATGACTCGTTCGGTTTCAATAAACCCTAAAGAATGATGGAGTTTTTGTGATATCAAATTAGAAATATGGGTATTAGACGCGATTTCTTGGCAGTTGTGTTCTTTTGCCCAGAGACACGCATGGGATATCAGCATTTTTACTTAACCTTACATCTTCCTAACAATAAAAATCATTCCTTCCGTTAGCTCGTGATATCCATCCCCTGCCCAGCTATCTAATGTGGTAACTATCACATTTATTTCACCAAGGCTAGATATTTTATCCCTATTTTAATAAAAGGAGGCCAGAATATGCCGCCACGTTTTATTCTGCCTGTATTGGCACTCGCTGTATTTTTCATTGGTACGACGGAATTTATGCTGTCTCCCATGCTCAAGCCATTGACCAGTGCATTTAGAACGACGCTTGATAATGTTGCTTGGCTTGTATCCGGTTATGCTCTTTCCTATGCTCTTGCAGCCCCCTTTTTCGGTTGGCTTTCTGATCGTGTAAATCGACGCAAATTGTTACTGATATCCCTGCTGTTTCTTATGTTTGATGGATTGGCGCTAACATTTGCCCCAAATTTGAGTACTGCTATTGGATTGCGTATTTTTGGTGGCATCGCTTCAGCGGCATTAATCCCAACAACGTTTGCCTTGATTGCAGAACTTTTCCCACGCCAAAAGCAAGCGTCAGCCATGAGTTTGGCTATGCTTGGCATGACAGCGGGTATTGCTGGTGGCCCAATATTTGCGGGAGTTTTAACGGAATTATCTGATTGGCGGGCGCCATTTCTGGTCAATGCTGCGGGGTGTTTGCTGGTTTTTGTCTTAGGCAGGAAATGTATTCCAATTCAAGCGCCTGTTGAGAGAATAACACACCAAGTGGTTACATTTAAATCAATGTTTCAGTGGGTGCGCCAGAAAAATTTAATGATTCCTCTTATCGCAAAAGGATTTTGGAATGGTACGGCGGTGTCTGCTTTGATATTGGCTGGAGAGGTGTTACGACAACACTATGAGATAGGAACAGGAACGATTGGTATCTCAATTTCTACATTCGGAATCGGTCTTGGTTTGGGCAATTTGTCCGTCGGCATGGTGAAACGTCTGGGATTAAGGGATGAAATCATATTGTTACTGGCGATCGTGTTACTTTCCTCAGCGACGACTGCGTTTATGCTGATGCCTTTATCTCTGCCCTTTAGCCTGAGCTGCTTGATTGTATGGGGAAGCGCCCTTGGCCTTGCTGCACCGATCAGTACCGTTATTCTGGCAAATCGAGCGAAACAGCATAAAGGTCAGGTACTGGCGGTTTCAGAAAGCTTGAACAATCTGGTGATTTTGCTTTTGATCCCGATTGCTACAATGCTGATGACTCATCATGGCATTGCAGTAACCATGCTAATGTTAGGATTCAGTTTAATAATAAGTATTGTGCTGACAATAAGAGACTTTTTTGGTGACACTGTCACGTAATAAAAAAGACTTGGAAGCGCTATCCTCCAAGCCTTGTCAATCAATATATGTTCTGAATATAAAACTATAATTAAAAATTTATTCTGGTTTGTAAAAATAAATAACCGCTCACACCAATGTCAGTTATTTTTGTCAATAATAAGAAACGACTCCTCACGATTCAACATCTGGCGTAATTTTTTCTCTTCTTCATCAACCAGTTGAGTTAATTTTCTGACGAAAATAGCTTGTAATTGATTCCAATGCTCTTCGAAGTGTTCTTCATTACGTAAGCAATGTGTCATTACTGCTGCACGTAATACATAAATACAGCGTGTTTTTTCCCACTCACTATGGCTAAAACCACATTTTTCAGCGTAATACCAAGGTGTATCACCGTACTCTTTGTAATCCAGTATGGTTGAGGATGTGAGAAAATCGTTGCTATATGCACGTCCTGAAGAATATGAACACAGTTCATAAATTCGCTTGTTAAGTGCATTGTGGTTGATAAGGCTGGTGTTTCCGACTTCTTTGAAGGTGAAGTTGATCATGTGAAAATCAGGTGTTGGCATAATATGCATTTTAAACCGATACTCACCGACTTCGATTGGTGGCATATTTGCCATTTTATCTAATAGCTGATTCGCAGTGACTATGCCAGCGGCTATCACTTTTCCATAACCACTGATGTTCAAAGGCAGTAATCGATGAGCTGCCCACAGCGCTGCTGCGGTTGCCCCTGATTTCGAACCTTCCATGATAGAAGCGCCAAGTACCCCTCGGTTACTGGCAGGAGAGTTACTTTGGTTGTCATTTTCTTCAAAGACATAAAGGGCGCGTGAAGAAATCAAATCGAGAATACGTTTGTCTTTCATACAAATTGCCCCGGCTGAATATTGAATAAATCCAACCTTATGCGGGTCAACTGTAATCGAATCGACATATCGCAATGCTTTGAAGCTCTGGTAAACCTCTGGTTTTGGCCAACTGATATTTTCAGGTACGATGCCTAGTGTATGGTGATAGTTAACCAGATCATCATATTCCATAAATTCACCCTGTTCATTAAGAAGCATGGAACAGGCATATCCTGCATAAGCGGCATCAACATGGATATAGAATGATCCACCATAACGTTTTTCACATTCTTGCCGTAATGCAATCACTTCATCAATCCGATCAATAGCACCGACTTCAGTCGTACCGACTACACCAATCATCGCCAAAATAGGCTCGCCCTTCTCGATTAAGTCAAAAGTGATTTCCCGCATTTTGCCAATATCGGTTTGATAGTGTTCATTCACAGGCAATGGGATAATATTTTCCTGACCGATCCCAAAAATATCTGCTGCTTTCATCCAGGAATAATGTTTGGATTGTGGTACGAGTAGCTTACCCAAAATTTCAGTCTTACTCCCTGTACCACGACACGTCATGTTACGTATTTCATCGAAAATCCCACGTTCTTGTAACTCGCTGATTAAATCGAGAACTTCAGTTGTTGGCATATTCATCAATTGCTTTGGTGACTTATGACTAACCAACTCTTTTGTATCAGGATGTTGGGATACAGCAAAAGGCAATGTTTTTAAGTTTCTGGCAACCCACAAACCTTCATAGTTAGCAACAGTTCCACCGGAAGTGATATGTCCCCATGCGTGCTGAGGGTCATAACCAAACATCCGGCAGAGATCTAACCCGGATTCAAGTTCAAGTTCTGTTGTTGTGGGTGATGATTCGTAGCTACAGTTGTTGGGGTTGTACATCATTGCCATCACATAGGCGAGATTGGAAACCATCAAAGTGTCGCCACTAATGTGACCTAGATAACGAGGGGAGAAGAAAGGAATCGAGGTGTTTTTCAATTTTGCTGATAGCTGATTCAATATTCCTTCTGTCCGATAGAGAGTTTCTCTGTAATTATGCTCATAACGATCAACGGATGTAACCAAAGCGGCATCTTCTGGGTGAAATCCTGAACGCCAGTGCATGTGTTCACTAACTGCATAGTCCATCATTTCTCTGAAAAAAACTGCATTTTCTGATTTTGGGCCTAGAAACAACGCATCTACATTTAAGTTGGTATAAAGAGGCTTAGTCATAATCACGATACCTTTTGCTGGTTCTTAGTGTTTTATACTATTTTTCAATTTATGCGTTTATAAATTTGTTAATGTTATAATTTTTGTTTCATACGTTAATGGCACACCTCTTGTAACAAAAGAAAAAATAACAATAACTTATTGAAATTAAATAATTTAATTTTTGATGAATGTGCTAAAAACATTCATTAACACATATCAAATTAATCTATTTTAATCGATATAAAACATACTTTTTAAAATATTAATCATAAGTTAATAAATAGTTTCAAATTTGTGCGCTACAACAAATTAATGTGCGGAATACGGAGTGATATGAATATGGAAATGTTTCATTTTAAGACTATGAATGTGAGAACGTTCTACATAACAAAAAACATGACACTGTCACTAATCGTGTTATGTAGAACGGCAGAACAGGGGAAGTGGAAAGTTACCCAATCAAGGTAAAATGGCGGTTACATGTTACATATAATGAAAAAAGTATATTGATTGACCATCTCAGCGATAAACATGATAACCGTGCCAGACAGAATGGAAAAACCCAGACGGATTAACGCCCGATTTCTCCCTTTCCATAAGGAGTAAGCCCATATTGCCATTGCAATAATATATAAACACCATGAAACTATTCTCAGCCCAAATGCACTTTTGAAATTAAGTTCTGGATGGAGTGGAAAGATAATATTTTCGTCGACTGTTGTGGTTTCTATTAACCACTCCATATAGGCAGGCTGCTCAATCAATCGCATTGTTACACTGATGAAAACAATAATCAGCGCTGCCAGCACACTGCTGACCAACAAGAATCAATACATCATATTATTAATTCAATTTAAGTTTGATTGATATGTTATATTGAATGGCGAAAATTTTACGCAAATTTAGCGTTAACCCCAAAAAATTCTTTTTTTTCTCAAGATGCCTTTTTGCGTGATGATTTATACAGTGATTAATAAGAGAATCTAGCTCTTATCAGAGCGTTCTAAATATGTTAAATTGACGTATATCAATCACTTCTAATGAGCACTCCCTATGATCCCGGAAAAACGTATTATTCGTCGGATTCAATCTGGTGGTTGTGCAATCCATTGTCAGGATTGCAGCATTAGCCAGCTATGCATTCCTTTCACCTTAAATGAATATGAACTCGATCAGCTTGATAATATTATTGAGCGTAAAAAACCGATCCAGAAAGGGCAAACTTTGTTTAAGGCTGGTGATGCATTGAAATCACTCTATGCTATCCGTTCTGGGACTATCAAAAGTTATACGATTACTGAAGAAGGCGATGAGCAGATTACTGGTTTTCACCTTGCCGGCGATTTAGTAGGGTTTGATGCTATCATCAATACTGAGCACCCCAGCTTTGCCCAAGCACTGGAAACTTCCATGGTGTGTGAAATCCCATTTGAAACACTGGATGATCTTTCCGGTAAGATGCCAAATCTCCGCCAGCAGATGATGCGCTTGATGAGCGGTGAAATCAAAGGCGATCAGGAAATGATCCTCCTGCTATCCAAGAAGAATGCGGAAGAAAGGCTGGCAGCATTTATCTATAACCTGTCACGCCGCTTTGCGCAGCGCGGTTTTTCTCCTCGCGAGTTCCGTTTGACCATGACGCGTGGCGATATTGGTAATTATCTTGGTTTGACTGTTGAGACAATTAGCCGCCTGCTTGGCCGTTTCCAGAAAAATGGCATTTTGGGTGTTAAAGGTAAGTACATCGCGGTCGAAAATATGGAGAAACTGACGGAATTGGCAGGAAAAGCCCCTGTTTGCGTGTCCTAAAGTTATCTTAAATTTTAAGCCGGATCGCTATATTTTGCTGATCTGGCTTTCTTTTACCCTGTTATAGTTGGTCATATTGGTTTATCTTCTTACAAAGATGTATCCAGCCTCTGCGAGGAATTCAATATGGCAAACTACCAAAACCTCTTAGTTGCAATTGACCCAAATCAGGATGATCAGCCGGCATTAAGACGTGCAGTATATATCGTGCAACGTAATGGTGGCCGGATTAAAGCATTCTTACCTATTTATGACCTCTCATATGAAATGACCACCCTGCTTTCTCCAGAAGAAAGAAATGCCATGCGTAAAGGTGTCATTGGTCAAAGAATTGCTTGGATAAAACAGCAGGCACACTACTATCTTGAATCAGGCATCGACATTGAAATCAAGGTAGTTTGGCATGGTCGTCCTTATGAAGCCATTATTCAGGAAGTCATCACAGGAAAGCATGATTTATTATTGAAAATGGCACATCAGCATTCTTTATTGGAATCCATGATTTTTACGCCGCTGGATTGGCATCTATTACGTAAATGCCCTTGCCCTGTCTGGATGGTTAAAGATCAGGTCTGGCCAGAAAAAGACTCTGCCGTTGTTGCGGTTAATTTATCAAATGAAGAATCTTACCATACTGCACTAAATCTAAAATTGGTGAAAGAAACGCAAGATCTCGCTAACCGAATTGTAAAAGAACCTCTGATTCATCTTGTCAGCGCTTATCCTACCGCGCCTTTAAATATTGCAATGGAACTGCCCGATTTTGATCCCAATGTATATAACCAGGCATTACGTGGTCAGCATTTGGTTGCAATGAAAGAGTTGCGGCAAAAATTCTATATTGATGAACAACAGACTCATGTTCACGAGGGGCTACCTGAAAAAGTCATTCCTGAAATTTGTGATGAATTAAATACGGGAGTGGTTGTTCTGGGCATTCTTGGGCGAACTGGGTTATCCGCTGCATTTCTTGGTAATACGGCTGAACATGTCATCGATAAGCTTAAATGTGACCTGCTGGCAATTAAACCGGATGGTTTTGTTTGCCCGATTAGTGTGGATGAAGAGTAACTGTTCGTCTTTTGTACGGTATATCTAAAAATACTCAGAAGTTCTATTATCCGATTTTCTAAAAGCCAGCTCCATAAAGGAGCTGGCTTATTTCTCTCTATTATTTATGCTCTATAACACAAATAGTTAAATCATCATGCTTACTGTTATTTTTGAATATTAAATTATAATATTCAGGTAACTTGCTCGGTTTATCATTTTTTCTTTTTTTAGTTCAACTGCAATGGAAAACAGGGATCATAATAATTAAAAATAAATTACCCTATTCCTCTAATTATTTTATCTTCCCTGTTAAAAATTCAGATTTTTGGCTGCATTTTTTAAACGTTCATCGCCTCTTCGATCATATTTTTGGGTTGTAGTGATACTTGAATGCCCCATCGCATCTTTCACTGTTACAATATCCTCCCCATTGTCCAACATAGCTGATGCGAATGTTCTACGCAGATCATGAGGCGCAAATTTTTCCAGTCCACTCTCAATTCTACGTGTCTCCAATATATGATAAATTGCCTGGTCTGACAGGCGGTTATCTGTTACATCATCATCACGACGGATACGGGTAAACAATGGCCCGGCATAATCACCCCGGATTTCATCTATCCAGCGGTTCAAACGTTCCCACGTTCCTTCCGGCATATAAGATAAACGTTCTTTGTTTCCTTTTCCCATGACTCTCAATGCTTGCTCACGGCGAATAACATGTTTCAAATCCAGCGAGATAATTTCTGACCGACGGAGTCCGCAACCGACAAGTACACCAATGATGGCGGCATCACGTAAGCCTTTTGTGCTGAAGTCATTTTCACAAGTAAAAAATAACGTTTTAATTTCATAACGGTCAAGCGCTCTTCCTTTCGGCAACCGATTCCCCCTGACAGAACGCACTTGTTTGATATGTTGAAAACTGTCGGTATCGATTTGCTTCATTGTCCAAGCTTCCAGCGCCACGCCTTTTAACGCGGCAAGGTAGGTATTGATCGTCGCTGGGGCTTTGCCGGAATCGGAGAGCATTTCCATGATAGCTTGCACATGATGGCGTCGTAGTGCATTCCAAGTACAGTCCTGTACATTTTGATACCCAAGCATTTTTGCCACGATATTAAGAAACGATTTCATAGTCTGGCGACTTCGCTTTGAGCCAAGACTGACAAGATATGCAATAGCGGGATTGTTATGTATCTGCTGGCCAGATGCAGACAATGACATGATCATGCCCTGCTTTTGTTGATCACGTGAAATGACCATCAATGATTTTGTGTCTTCATCACTTCCATCGTTAAATTCATCTAGGTTTTGGTGGTTCAAAATTTCCTCCTTGTTGCTGATTTTAATGTCTTCCGTTCAAACAAGCTCGAATCGAATTGTTACAAAACAAGTGTGTCCACTCCGTTCAGATAATGGAACTTACCTTATTAGCTCGATTTTTGATCATAATCATGATTGCGCTGTGTAAAAAATGGGACTCATTACCCACACAATCTTATTGTAGAAAAGCTACTTTTTCAAATGTTTCTTTTAATAAGTAGGATAGATTTTAAGCTCAAGTGATATTGTAATTAATTGTTTAATAACAATAAAATTCACATACAAGAACGAATAGAGATAAGTGTTAATTTTTGCAAATGCCTTTCTCAAGGTGTCATTTCAGTTCATGAACGTTGCATACGGAACGCCTTACAGACCCCATTGGGGTCTGTAATTAGCTAACTCGGAATTAAGAACGAATGGTGTAACGGATATGCAGAATGATATCGTTCAGACTGAGCAATAAGTTTTTCTGTTTGTCGTTTATATCGGGGAAACTCAGGGTTAATGTACCCGTGTCATCCACAGGAAGTCCTTCAAATGGCAGGTACTTGGCATCATTGAAATCCATCTGGAATTGACCACTGTCGTTCATTCCATGTGAAATCGCGATAGCCTTGCAACCACGTGGCATTATTGTGCTGCCGCCATAACTCAGTATGGCACGGACATCTTGGTATGGGCCTAAAAATGCAGGCAGCGTGACACTGATTTGTTTTATACGACGAGTTTTCCCTAAACCTTCAGGGTAATCTGCGGCAATATCCAGATCCGACAATTTGAGGTTTGCTTGTAGCTGTGTTCCCTCCACTTTCAAACCGTTCAGATCTGTACCAGCACTTCCCTTACCTGCATTTACCAACTCAATGATCTTATCAGTAAAGGTGAAACTGTTATCTGACAGGCCGATATACACCTCAGCTAAAGAAACAGTTCTAGTGACCTCCAGTACCCGTTCATCTTTTTCCAAATAGTTTTTTTCCATCTGTGCCAAATTTAGCATCAGGGTTTCACCTGCTAACAAACCAGCATAAGTTCCATGCCAGGCACCGGGCTTAATGAAGCGTACAGCCTTATCGTTCAATTCATACTGGTAAGTTTGTTCAGCCATCAAACACAGGGAAACAGCCAAGTCATAAAACTGATAATAAATAGCCGCCAATCGCCCACGTAGCCAGTTATACAACGCTGTATTGCTGAATTTGTTTTGCAGGAAGGCCAGCTGTGCCTGAGTTTGTGCCTGTTGGGTTTCCAGATGGTTTTTTTGCAATACTGCCGCTTCACGACGTATAGCCAGAGCAGCTAATTGGGCATCAATTTGTTTTAGCTCAGTTTCGGCATTGTTGCGCTGAATTTCCCACTCTTGTCGACGACGGCGGTATATTTCGGATTGGCTGATTTTATCTGCGGCAATACGTGTGGCTGATGAAGAAATCTCGATACCGATAGCGGTAGCATTGAAAAGTGCCCCAAAACGTGAGCCCCCCACGGCAAAACCGTAAATATTGGGGACTAAATCTGCGGCTGCCGCAGCCATATGCAGGGCCGTACTGCTGGTGCTCAATACCGATGAAGAGAGATACAGATCCATCGCTTGTTTTTCACCGGAGTTAACATCTTCGTCATACAGCGTACTGAAGCTGTCAAAACGAGATTGTGCACCATGACGGCTTTCCTTAAGCGCCACTTCATCAGCATCAATTTCAGCAATCATCTTGTCCTGCATTTTAATACTCTGCAAAGCTAATTCACTGCCTTGAGTTTGCAGCAATTCTGCCAGTGCTTCTGCATCCTGCCGTTCAGTAATGTTGAGCAAGGTATTGCCAAACTGTATCAGTTGGGTCACTCCCCACTTGGCATTTTCCAGAATAATCGGAAAACGGTACATCGGCATTACTGTCTACTGTCCGAGGCAAATCCCCTCCGCCTTGTGAGGCGGTGACGGCAGCACTAAGCAGTACGGACGGATCTGCTGGTGTCGCATAGATGGGTAATGACAACGGCTGACCATCAATTGTCAGATTATGACGTAAGTTATATAGGCGTTGTGCTAACGTCTGCCAGTAACTTTGCAGTTTTTTGTTTATCTGAGGAAGGAACAAAGCGGTTAACGAATTTGCAGTACGTTTCGCCGGCAAGGCCGCGCGTTGACGCAGTTGCCGCATTTTATGCTGATAATGATCACGAATGGTTTGACTGGCGGCTTCTTCCAAACGGGGTTCTGACCAATCGTTATCCAATGAAAAATAAGGTTCATCGCCCAATAAGGTGAGTGCCTGCACATACCACATTTTGGCTTCGTTCAAAGTATCGCGTTCAAGCTGGCGATAGGCGCTATCTCCGCGAGCAATTAGCAAATCGAGCGCTTTCATAAAGGTAGTCACTTTATAATGCATGGGATCATTCTGGGCAACGGCGTCTGGATCTACCGAATCCAGCGGATTGGCGTTCCAGGAAATATCTTCCTCCAATGGACGGACATTCCAGTAATAATCCTGTATATCGCCCTGAACCAGATAGCCGGCTGGGTTCCAAATATACTGCAACCAACGTGTGGCGCCAGTGAAATTTTGTTCATGTAGTAAGCGCTGAGCCACCAGCATGGGGGTATAGTAGAACAGTTCCCAGAAATAGAGAGCATTGGCACCGCTGAAATCCATGGGCTCGGTGTTTTTATTATTGAGTACCGTAACTAATTTGAACATGCCTAACTTTGAATTACTGTTAATGCCAATCTCATTTTGTTCTTTGTTCACATAGATAAAATGAGGACCTGACCAAGGGACATCGCCGTGGTTTTTGCTGGTACTTAAGAAAATTTCTGCAATAAACCTCTCATCAAGTGGCTTTTCATCCAAAGGAATGAATAATGTTACGGATAACTCTTTATCCTGTAACATGCCAGAATAATAGACCCGGGGAGTATTATCAACGACGTGTTTGAGATTGAGTTTAAACCAGCGCTCATCGCCATGCTCCGCTTTATTATATGGTGGTAGCACGAAGCTGGCGTAGAAACCTTTACCCAATTGCAGTTCCGGCAAGTTTTGCGTTTCCATACTCAAAACATTATCAATGCCAATATTGGCTCTTTCAGCTAATTTTCTGGAAAATAAAGTATTTAATCGGGTTCTATAAGGGCCAATCTGCATATATTGTGCGCCTGATGGCATTTTATGCAGCGATATAATATTACTTTTATCTTTGGATTTTAGCTTTATATGAATCGGCGATTCAGCAACCATGCCATTATAACCGACCTCTGGCTTATTAATAGTAAACTCACCTATAAGAGGAATATCATAGCCTTCAACATCCACTGTGACTTGATTAAAATCATATACCATAGGGTTAGATTCAGGTGAAGGCTTAGAAATTACATGGTCGTTAGCATTTAATTCTACTAAAATATCATTGCCATTTTTTAATAAAAAACCAATATATTTATCTGAAATTTGTTGGATCATAGGTGAAACAAACTCTATATCTGTAGCAATTAAATAGAAATACTGACATGGGTCGTTACGTTCAAATCCTACAAATATAATTTCCGGTTCATTAATGTTTAAAATATCATCAATAAATGCTTCGCATATAGTATGCCAGACTCCTGCGCTATCTTTCCAATTAGATACCATATTAACTTCGAGGCTTAATTCAGTACCGTTACTCATATGAATTAAAATTCCACCAGATTCTCTGGAGATCTTTTCTTCGGTTCTACCATGCATTAATACTCTAAAATATTCTGGATTTTTTAAATCTATAGTAATAATAAAATCTAATGTTCCATAATGTACGATTTCGTCATCTTTTCCAAGTATCTCATCATGCCTATCATAATCAAATAAAAGAACTTCCTCATCTTCTACCATCGATAGTAGGTATTTAATCTCATCATTATATATACCTCCTTTTGAAAAGCTAATTTCCATTGATGGTTTGAAGCTTAATTTAATATGACCACTGGTTGATGATTCATATGATAGATCAACAATATTGCCTGTTAAACTAATAATTTTGTTTTTGTCTGTCGTTTTATCCTTGTATTCAACTAAGTAGTCTATGGTAAATTGATTATTAACTTTATAGTCCGTTTTGGTATCAAGTTCTGATAATGTACTTTTAACAATGGCATTTAAATCATTCTCCGTGAGAATAGAAAATGTCATATCAGGATTAATGGTTATTCCTTTGTTTGCAGGAAGGTTATTGCTTGAATAAGCATCTTTCTTTTCATAAAAATAAACAATTACCACTTCTTTTTCATAATCATAAGAACAATATATACCAACAATTGAATTGTTATTGATTTTATCGGATACATTGAAACTAAAAGGGGAAATCCAACTTCCATCATAACGAATATGTGACAATTTCAATATATAATCGATGACATTTAGCGAACCATCTTCATTTTTTAATTCTTTTTTCTCTAGCCACAGTAAATACAAGCGAGATTTGCAAACAACAGGTCTAATATTTTCCTGCCATACATTGATTGGGGTTTCAATCTTTTTCCATTCTCCCCAGGCGTTGGCAGAAAATTTACCGTGTTCGCACTTTTGATGATCGACATTACGCCAATAATATAATTTTGGTTCTGTCTGACTATGACCAATTAAATAGGTTAATCCCTCATTCACATTGATATTGTCATGGTATCCACTAATGACCTGTAAATTAGCGACATTTTCAAATGCAGTCAGATAATTTTTGAAACCGTCTTCGACGATATCAGTGTTTAATTGGCTTTGAGAAAGCTGTTGTAACAGGTTATCATCATACCCGTCTGACCAATACGCATCGTGGGATCGATATAGTTTTCCGGGTAATAGACCAGTTCAGACACTCCGGCCCAAGTGCTGTAACGTCGATTATAGGTTTCCCAGTCGCAGAAGAACTGACGGGCTTTCACTTGTTTTGATACTTTACTTTCAACATTATTCAACGCCCGATTGACATACAGTTGAATGCTGGCAATTGCCTCTGCCACACGGGTAGTTTTCACTTTGGCAGAAACTTGGTTGTCAATCAGTAGATAGCTGTATAACTCATCCCGGCTCTGAATCTGTTGAGGTGCGCCATTATTGATATAGTAAGCACTGACCGCTGTAGCCGTTGCTTCATCCAACAGCGCCTGAAGGTAATTGGATTGTTGATTGTTCAGACCTGCCTGCAACAAAATACTGGCTGCTTGCCAGTCATCAAAAGTTGGCAGAGGTGTTTCAGGTTCACCGGCATATTTTAGTTTTATGAGTGCTGCAACGCCATCCGGAGTGATGCCCAGCGTGGTGGCTACATCCAGCCATTGCAGAGTTGCATCCATTGTTTTCCAATTGGTAAAAATGCTTTCTCCCGAACCAGCCTGTTGCAATGCCTGAGCTATTTCCTGAACATCAAATTTTAGAGCTATAGCCAACTGCTCGGCTGTGAGTCTCCCCATGTCTAATGCAGTTAAAATTTCTGTGGCATAGCTTCCACAACGCATTATTACAGTGTGGAAACGAGTCAACGCTTGAAGTGTGAGAAGATCATGCTGTAGTACCGTTGTTTCTAATTGAAACCGCTCCGGTTTTGTGACCAACAGTGTCAATTCATTTTCGCTTAGTCCAATATTGCGCACAATCAGCGAAAGTTGCCCCAGTACTTGACAAAAGGCTACCATTTTTTGAGTTTCATTCTCTGAGCGATCATTTTTGGTAACAAGGATCATGAAATTATCAAATGTCAGCCCTTGAGGTTTTATCTGATTAATCCATAGCAGGATAGCTTCCGCTGTCTTGGCTGAATCCAATTGAATGCTGGCAGCAATAAGCGGTGCAGCAGCACGGATAAGTTCGTCACTACCGAGTGAAGGTGTCGATAGTCCAGTCGTGATCAGGTTTTCAATGTCCGGAGTGAGGATAGTGCTGTAATTGTCTGTGGTCATAAGAAATACATCACTGACTGACCACTTTTGTGTTGCCAGCCACTGTGTGCATTGAAACAGAAAACTGATTAATTGGGTTAATTCTGTATCGGAGAAATCGGCAATTTTCTTGTCTGCATATGGGGAAACGGACAACAGCATGGAGAATTCATTCACCGTCAGATTATGAATTTCTGCCAGTAGGTGGACGCGATAAAGGACTGACAGGTTCTTCATTGAACAAATAAATGCCGAATTTGTTCCCTTGTTGACCAGTTTCCATAGAGTATACAGCTCGGTATCATTAACTCTGAAAGCACGTTTCATTACCCCCAAGTGAAAATGGTTTTCTGATGCACCAGGGGTTAAATCCAGTTCGGTATTATCGGCAGAAAACTCTTGTCCATTCAGTAACGGTGTATTGAACAGCGTTGTGAACTGGCTGGCTTGCTGCTTAGTGGGGTATTGACTAATATTAGAATTACACAATACCAGCGCATCACTTACGTTAATATTATAGTGTTGCATATAATATTGGACATAAAACAACTTACCCAGCACATTGCTATCAATGGTTAAATCATCATTAATACTTTCTACCACCTGCCAGATATCTTCTGGAGCTATTCCCATCGCTTTATACAAACGAATGGCTTTGTTCAATTTCAATAGAAATATATCGCCGGGGAATTCCACCATTTTGAAGAATGTGTTGGCATTGATAGGTTTCCAAGGATCTGGATTAACTCGCCATAAACGAAGTGTTATGCCATTGATAACTTGTTCTGTCGTCAGTTTGATGGGAATGCTGTAATGGGTATTAGCAATAGGCACGAAATTTGTATCTCGATATACATATTCGTCATCTCCATTTTGAAGGCGAAAATCTATACAGTCATGCTCTGTTTTTTTTATGCTGAAATTATATTTGTACTCATTTCCTTTTACCGGAATAAGCTCTGCGTAATTTAAACGTGAATCGTAGTAATCTTTGCGGGTTCGCTTAATCAACCTTGCTTTTGCCGTGTTATTGCCATCATTTACCAATGTTATTAGTTGATCATTCTTATACTGTTGATTGGTGTTTTTCTTACCGAAGGACAAATTGAGCCAGAAATCGTTGACATTTCCCGCCCCGTGGCGCTAACAAGCTGATAAAACGAATCATAGGTATATTGACTTTCCGGCGAAATTTTCTGGTTACGCCAGTACCGTACAGCCTGCGCATGATCATAAACGCTGACAACATTTCCTACCGGATCATAGAGATAATGAAAATTCTGTAAAATTGCGGCGCCGGATGGATGATCGGATAACCGTTCAACGCGACTTGCAGACAGTCGCTGGGTTTTCTGTTCATACAGATTGGTAGTGACAATCCCATTACCCTCTCTTTGGCTTAATACTTGTCCTGCCGCTGAATAGGTCAGAGAGGTCATTATATTTTTTTCTTCTCCCCGTACAGGCGTCAGCCAACTCCTTTTTACCTGACCGGCCCGGTCGTATTCCTGACGCTGCTGATTTCCCATCGCATCCGTTTGTGTCAGCATCGCCCCGGTGACATCCGTCGTCATCCGAGTGGTAAAACTGTCTCCGGACAATGGCGCATTCCAATCATTGGGCGTGTTTCCCTGCCAGTTAGCGTCCATATCATCTGGCAATAGCTGTCGGGTTATTCTTATCGGACTTCCCAGTAAAGATATGCCCTAGCATGCTTCACGTCCTGCCGTATCGTAGCGGGATGCACAGGCTCCAATCAGGTTATAGGCCTTTTCTTGCTGACTATTTCCTGACCAGATAAAGCGTTCAACAATACTGGGTTCCTGCCCTGACGCCTGTTCAGAAATACTCAGCAGTCGCCCGGCCAGATGATGCGCCTCATATAAATATCGCCGTTTTACCCCCATCGCATCAATACTGATCACCGGCCGCCCGGCAATATCATTTAATGCCGCGGCAACGCCGTCATCGGCTCCTTCTGTCCGGAGAGCCATACCACTCAGGCTTTGTATACTGGCTCTGTCGGGTTTTATGCGGTTGTCGTTTTTCCATAAATCATGTTGACGGGGTGAAAAGATCCGCGCCGGAAAACCGGCTTGGGTATACTGACTAAAAGAAATACGTTCATCGGTCAGATCCAGCGTATCCGGATGCCGGTAATATTGAACAGTTCTGACGTTTAGGCCACGGTTATCCATGACAACTACGGACGGGGTTCCTGAATATAATGTCTGTGACATTGATGACTCCTGAAAAATGTTTCCCGATATCTCGGTGGCTAGTACATGTGCTATTGGCTCACTTCTGCGGCCGTGTCGTTTTCATCTTCACTGACAACAAACCAGGGAGTCATTAACGTCCGGCGCAGATAACCCGCCGCAGTCACCACTTGCCAGACACGGCCCAGCGGGTCATAACAGCTTGTATCAGCGAAGAGATCGCGACGTACACTATCATCTTTGACATATCGCCAGTTATTCAGAAAGTAAGGCAGGTATGTACGTACAGGTTGGCCTTTGCCGTCATATTCTGTCCTCCCGGATACCACCCACCTGAAATCAGTGTGTTCATTGATGGGTAATCCGGCTTCATCTGCGATAATCGTACCGTCATCACTCAACTGCCATGCTTGCCCTGCTTCATGTCTGGCGGCGGTTTGTAGCGTTCTTCCGAAACCATCACTGAAAGAGAGGCTCTGGCGGAGTTGTTGTTCTGGATCACGGTCATATCTGTCCGTTGAAATATTCAGCGTATGGGGTGGAAGGCAGGAATTTGAGCTAAAACTCGCGGCGGAATTTCGGCGCAGATAACGTCTCAGGGCGAGCCGACCCATGCGATTATCTTCGGGGGATACGTTTTTAAATTCTGTCGTTTCTGGTGTTACCCGCGGCATCCAGCTCAGGGGGGTGTATCCCTGCATCACCCCTGCTTCCAGTCCACAAAATCTTACGCTGGTCACTCTTCCCAGCGCATCAAACGTGGAAGTAGAAATATTATCGTTCGCATCCGTTACCCTATTGGCCACGTTAAAACGATAGTCATATTGGGCATACGCAACCGACCCCGTGGCACTCTGCTCCCGGATCACCGCGCAGAAATGCGTATCCCAACCGGTAAGATTTTTGCCGGTCATCAGTGTCTGACGCTGTGCCAGTGGCCGATAAAACCCTTCTGCTCCCGCAAAATCGGTGTAACCCTGACGTCCCACCCAGACATTAAATCCCCCGTTGTCCTGTAAAGGCACCGGAACAGACTGCCAGCCCGCGTTTTCAAGCTCTTTTTGCAGCTCATCCGGACTCATGATCCCCTCAAAGGCTTTTAACGAGGCCTTATTAAATTCAGCGGTTTCGGTGTAAGCAACTAGAGGAGGAAAATCCGGTTTACCACCAGCACCGGTATAGTTCACTGTCACATGCCCCAGATAGTCATCTTCTGTGTTAGGCAGTTGTCCGGCACCGGGAGTGCCAAAGACCGTACTGAACCCTTCCAGTGATAATCCGCCGTCAGGCACGACGTTCTGAGATAATACCCGGGTATCACTGCGCGACACCGCTGGCAGTCCCAATAGCCATAATGTTTCGTCAATCACATGATGATATTCGTAGCGCTGACGAGTCAGGCGCAACAACATTTGCTGGTCATCATAACCGCTGTCAAACAGCGTTTCCGGCAAGGTATCCGGATAGGGTGACATTGCGGGTTTCTGGCGCCGGGGATAAGCGATACTCAGAATATCCGTGGGAAAGCCTAATGTATCACTTTTCAGAACAATCTGCTGACTGTACTGTGGATCTGCTGCAATGCGCTCATATTGATAACTTCGCGATTCCAGCATTGAGGGCCATGCTGAAGGCGCCTCTGCCATCATTCCCGCAAGCAGGCGGATCTGAGGACGTGACTCGCTGACAGAATAGGGCGTCCCCGCCAGTTCTGTATCGTCATCCCCATATATTTCACTGCGTAACGGCATCCTCTTCAGCGCCCGGCTCAACCAGTACATTTCCTCTTCATTCGGGATGATGGTGACCTCACTGCCTGTGGGGGTGTCGTAGCGGGTAAAACGGGGTGTAAAGCCCGCAAAAGCCTGTTCATCCCCTTGCCAGTATTCGCGCGGCAGCAAACCGTCCACCTCAGATATCCCCGTGGCAAACCAGCTGACGGTGCGGGAAGGTGCCAATGTTTCAGTCTGTGTACCCCGGGTCGCACACGCCCGTTCATCTGTATCCGTTTGCGTGACCCGCCCGAAACCACGATATTCCCGTTCCCGGCCATCCCAGGCACCATGGGCATAATCGCAACGGCTGGATAGCCGGTTTCCCGTGATCTCATCCCGTACTTCTGTGCGCCACAAGAGATGTACCGGAAATGGCAGGTAACTGGCGACCTTACGCCCTTCCTCTGTCGCCTGCTGTTTTTCATCCAGCCAGAATTGGGCAGAACTGCGATAATATAATGCGGTGTCAGCCCCCATATTGTTGTTGACCGCATTCAACAGCCAGGGTTTATGTGCCGTCACCTCCAGACGCCAGTGCTGTACAGCGATATGTGGCACAGTCAGAATAATAGCGGTAACGCCAAGCCCTTGGGTGTCCGCAATCTGTAGCCGGCAGGTATCATCAAAACGTGCCCCGGTCGGCAGGTCAATGCGCAACGGTTCTGAAAATCGGTTGCCACTTTCATTGATATAGAGCTCCAGATAAGTACTGTGGACATAAATCAGGTCAGTGGTACCGGAGCCGTCCATATCCGCCATATACAATCGATTGGGGTTAAAAGCTTCCCCGGTAATTCGAAAACCCGGCAGTGTCAACGGTTCACCGAAGCGTCCCCGACCCAGATTTGGCCAACAGCGAACACCGTCAGCAGAGACTTCCACCAGATGCGGCTGCCCGGAACCCGTCATATCACTGAATGCCACCAATTTGCGCGCATCCCGTCCCGGGATCGGCAGCGGAATACTCCCCTGATAGCCCACATCCTGGGCTTTATCCCATCCCCCCGGGGTATCTGCCCAGAACCGCACACTATGGGGACCAATCAGTGCAAGATCGGGTAACCCCGAGCCGGTGATGTCTGCCAATTGCGCTTGCGGATGAAAGTATTCCACCGAGATGGAAGACAGCGGGATAAATGGCGTCCACTCCCCCTCCGGCGTCATCGTGTGGTAACCCCGGAGTCCGGCAGAGGTCACTACCTAGTCCAGCCGACCGTCGCCGTTGAAATCGATCAGCATGGCACTGTCCTGCTGAACCGGAATAGATGGCAACGGTGACCGGCCAGGGATTGACCTGCCGCCGAATCTAACAGCGACATGGCCCGCTGCTCTCCGTGGTTGATGTCCTCGTCATACAGCTGCTGGTATTTCTCCAGACGGTTCTGCGCACTGCGCCGGCTCTCTGCCAATACGGTAATATCGGCATCCACTTCGTCTACTGTCCGTTGCTGAATGCGGATGCTCTGTGTCGCCAGCTCCATGCCCTGCTGCAGTAACAGTGTGGTGAGTTCATCGGCATCATCATGCTCTGCCATACTGAGCAGAGAAGCCCCGAACTGGGTCAATTGCGCCACCAGATTGCGGGCCCGCTCCAGCATGACCGGGAAGCGATATAGCGCCAAAGTGCCTGTCGGCAATACACTGCCGCCCTGAGACGCCTGTACCATGCTGGTGAGCAGCGCTTTCGGATCGGTGGGTTCGGCGTAGATCGCCAGCGATAACGGCTGCCCGTCAATGGAAAGGTTGTTGCGCAGGTTAAACAGACGCAGGCGCAGGGTTTTCCAGTAATCAGTGAGCGCCGGGTTATATTCCGGCAGGAACAGCCCGACCAGAGAATTAGCGGTACGGGGCTGGGACTGCGTGGAAACGTCTCCACGGTCCAGCGCAGCAAGATCCTGTTGATAAACCGCCTGCACAGTCTGGCTGGCTGCAACAGAAAGGGACGGTGCCGCCCACTGGCTGCTGCCGTAATCCTCCGGTTCGTCACCGAGCAATTCCAGAGTGCGCACATACCACATTTTCGCTTCATTCAGTGCATCACGGGTCAGTTCGCGATAGGCCATATCGCCGCGCAGAATAAGCTGATCCAGCAGGCGCATAAAGGTGGCCACTTTGTAGTGCGTCGGGTCACTTTGGGCGACAGCATCCGGGTCAATTGCGTCCAGCGGATTGGCATGCCAGGAGGTGGTCTCTTCCAACGGTCGGCAATTCCAGGTCCAGGGAGTGATTTCCCCGTCAACGATATAGCCCGCGGGATTGTAGACGTAGTTCATCCATTTGGTGGCGTCGTCGAATTGTTTTTCCTGTACCTGTAACAGACGCTGGAAGCACATCATCGGGGTGTAGTAGAACAGCTCCCAGTAATAGAGTGCACAGGCCCGTTAAAATCCAGTGGTTCAGTGGTGATACCGTTATGGGGTTGTACCCCAGCGAACATACTGACATTCGAACTGTCATGGATACCTATTTTACCGCTATCATCCGTAAAGTGTGGTCCGTTCCATGTACCGTCATTGGGATTCTTCTGAGTGGTTAAAAACACCTTGGCAACGTATGACCTCAGGGGTTTATCATCCAGGGGAATAAAGAGCCGAACCGCAAGCTCGGTATCCTGCAGCAACCCCGAATAAATTATGTGCGCATTATCATCAACCACATGTTTAAGGTTAAGCTGGAACGCCAGACTGGTACCATGCGTCGCCGGGTTGTAAGGCGGCAGGGTGAACGTGGCGTAGAAGCCTTTACCCAACTGCGGCTCCGGCAGCTGCTGCGTCGCCATGGTCAAGATGGTATCAATGCCGATATTCGCTCTGGACACCAGTTGAAGTGCCAGCAGGGTATTAAGGCGAATGCGATAAACTCCGAGCTGCATATACTGAACACCAGCATCAGTGTTATATAGGTGAAGAATATTGTTTTGAGAGTAATCTACTTTTTTTATCGTCAGCGTAGAACTCGCCTTTCCAATACTCTTTCCATCGTTATCTTTAATTTCAAAATAGACATCTATGGACTCTATATTGTTAATAAAGGTTAGATCTGACGCATTCAAAATAACAGGATTAAATACGTAATTCATTCCTTCAAAGCTGGGTTTCGGAAGGTTATTGGCTGCATCCTTGGCATTAAAGACTTGATTTTTTTGTGGATTTTCTTACAGAAAAGAAGATGTTTTTTGCATCTATGTTCGAATCAAAATAATACCACCCTTTCGATTGCGACATAAACATAGGCCAGTAGAGGTAACTCCGGAGACGTAAGACATAAGAAGTGGTCTCGCACTTTTTAAATTTTTCTTGGCGATTTGAGCCAACGTGAAAGTTTGTTGTATTCTCAAAAGAGTTAATAGGAAATAAAAACTCTCTGGAACTGTCTGAATTCAAGGCTATGTAGTTGTCTTCTCCCCCAAGATAAAAAGGAGAGTTTTGTGCGACTCCAATGGTATTATTTGTTGTGTTATAAACTGGAATTGGCCCGTACATCTTTGGAAAAGGAAGATATTTACTTACCTTATCCGCCAAAATAAATGTGTGATCTGGCTTGCCACAAACTTTCATTGCAATTAATTGATGGCGTCTTAGATCATCATTTGCTCGATAATTTAGAGTAAATCCCGGATTATTCAGCGTAATAATCAAGTCTTCACTTGAATGGACGTGAGATATTTGCGGTATCAATGCATTATCTATAGCGATAAATGAATTTTGACTGGGAGCGGAGTCCAGTGCTAAAGAGCTAGGAATATCATAATCTTGAGCAAATTTATAATTGGCGCGTTTAACAATATGCCCCCTATCCGAAGAGATAATATCGAAAGTATTCTTTATCAAGGAATAGCGATTCAACTGCTTCGCATTCATTGGGTTGCAGGTGCCATCCGCATATACAAATAGTCCCTCTACCTCTTTGTTGCTGTCGCCAAAATCGTTGTAACTCTCCCCAGTCTTGTACACAAATACCAGCAACGTATCCTCGCCCTGAAAGCCTGAAGCCGCCAACCCCAATCGTTCAACATCAGGCTGATCGTCGGTGACTGCCTTCACCTGAGCCGTGATATCGTAAGACCAGGGGGCACTCCAACTGCCGTCATGACGTAAAAATGCCAGTTTCAGCGTAAAACGGTCATAAGTTTCCACCGGATCGGTGCCATTTTTCGCGACTTCCTCTTTTTCCACCCAGATAAGGTGCAGGCGCTCCCTGAACATCACCGGACGCACCGCATCCCCGTAGGGATTGAGTGCGGTATCAATCTTCGTCCACTCTTTCCAGGCATTGGCCGCCAGTTTACCCGCCTGCATGCGTGAGATATCCACGTTACGCCAGTAGTACTCCGGCAGATTTTCCCGCGTTTGCCCGACAAACCAGGTCAGCCCGGTGTCACTGTTGACGTTATCGTGATAGGCGCTGACGACTTTCAGATCCGCCACAGTTTCAAAGCGGGTCAGGTAGGTTTTAAAGCGGGTCAGGTAGGTTTTAAAGGCCTCCTCCACCGTATCCCGGCTAAGCTTGCTCTGGCTGATGTTTTCGAGCAGTTCATCCATCATCCGGGTCTGCCCGATACGCTGGGTCGGGTCAAGGTAGTTTTCCGGATAATAGACCAGCCGCGATACCCCGCCCCAGGTGCTGTAACGGTTATTCATCGCCCAGTCGGTAAAGAACTGACGGGTTGACACATCAGCACGGGCATTGGGTTCTATCCGGTTCAGTGTCCGGTTGACATAGAGTTGAATACCGGCAATGGCCTCCGCCAGCCGGGTGGTTTTCACCGCTGCGGAAACCTGATTATCAATCAGAAAGTAGCTGTACAGGTCATCCCGGCTTTGCAGGAACACTCCTTCAGGCGGGATATTCACCAGAAACCAATGGCACAGCACGCTACTCAGGCGCTCTGCGGTATGATCTGCCAGCGCCTGAGCTTGTTGTGTACTGAGCCCGGCTTCCATATTTTCTGCCAGGGTCTGCCACTCCTCCCAGGAAGGCAGATCCGGCGCTGCCTTGTTCGGTACGGTCACGTAACGGATATTCACCAGCGTCCGGATAACCGACGGCATGGTGTGCAGTTCTGATGCCACATCTATCCACTGCAGCACGGTGTCAATATCCTGCCAGCATTGAAGGCGACTCACGCCGGCGCAGGCCATCGCTTGTGTCACCATACTGATATCCAGACCCATCACCGAAGCCAGTCTGTCAGCCGTCAACGTCTGTTGGCGCAGCATATCCAGCGTGTCAGAGCTGAGGTGGCCCAGTGTGTTAATCCACTGGTGGAATCGGTAAAGTGATAACAGGGTATCAATATTGTGCTGTCCGGCAGGCTGATTTTTTGTTTCCAGCACGGTGAAGCCAGAGATGACCAGTATGGACAGCTCCGCTTCACTGAGGCGCAGCATCTGCACGGAAAGCGACAGTTGCGCCATCACATGACAGAACTGCACCAGTTGGGTCGTTTCATCGTCACTCAGTGTCTCTTTCAGCACCAGCATCATAAATCCGGCAATATTCAGGCCGCCCGGGCGCAAATTATCTGTCCATAACAGGATATAACGCGCCATATCCGGTGACGCCAGATGCAACGTAGCGGCAATAAACGGCGCGAGAATTTCAGCCTGCAGTTCCCGGTCGCCACTCTGCGCCATCTCCTCATTAATACGGGGCCGGAGGGTATTCAGCAGGTTACTGATTTCCGGGGAGATATTCCCGCTAAACTCTGGGGTGCATAACAACCAAAGCGCTTCCGTGGAGATCCCCGCCTCAACCAACCATTGCGTCATCTGATACAGCCAGATAACCAGCCGCGATAGCTCCTTAGAAGACAGAGACGCTGTTGTTTTGCCCCAGAACGGCGAAAAGCCATAAAGCATACACAGTTCATTGACCTTTAGCTGATGGACACTGGCCAGTAATTTCAGGCGATAAAGTGAGGAGATAACAGAAACAGAAAGGGTGATGTTATTTTTTATGTCCATCACACCAGCCAGTTTAGCTAGTTGATACAGTTCACCGCTATTAACGCCCAAGCCCCGCATTAGGGCCGAACGGGCAAAGGTCGCTTGCTCCTCACCCGGGTCAATGCTGACCGTGCTGCCGTCAGCTTCAAAGATTTTCCCACTCAGCGCAGGGGTGTTAAAGAGACGGTTAAAGTGACTGACGCTGTCGTCGTCGACATACTGATTGATGATGGCTCCGCTCAGCACCAGCGCGTCATCAAAGCTCAGAGCATAAGAGTGACTGTAAAACAACGTATAGAAAACTCGGGTCAGAACCGAGTCGTTGATGATGCCCTGTGAATTATCACTGAGTACGAGAGTTTGCAGTTCATTCGGTGAAAGTCCGCTAGCCAGGCACAAACGAATGGCTTTATTCAGTTTGAGGGCGAAAATGCTCAGAGGATAACTTTCGAAAGTAAAGACAGCAGTCCACCCAATCTGTCCATTGCCGCTGCGATTAAAATCAAATATTGTTGCCCCCTTTTTCAACTCATTAGCGGTAAGCGGTGACAACACGCCACTTTGATAAACTGTATTCGCATCGGTTGGTGCAGAGATAGAACCTATGACCTTGCTACCGTTGGTCGTTCCCACGTTACTTTTACGGATTGTGAGAGCGCCCCCACTTTTTTTAAAGCTAGCTCTGATAACGAAATTGTTGTCACCTTGATAGAGCAGATCCCAAAAGTTCAGGTGCTTAGTATAATCCCCGCCAGGAATTCGGGTTATTTTGTAAACCTCGAGTTTACCTTCACGGTCTGTCACCAGCCCCGTTGAAATATTATCAACGTAAACAGAGGCGTTGTCAGAAAAGTTGTTCTGAAACATCCCGAGATATTTCTGCACGTCAGAAAGTTCAAGGCCATAATGCCGGGCTATCCATGATAGTGATGCAAAATTCTCGGGCGTGATATTTTCACCGAAGTTTTTCGCAAATAACGCATCAGCATTTTTTTCCGTAATTTCCTCGGTCAGGATGTTATAAAGTTCCGGTGAGATATTGGCCAGAATAGCCAGCAATGAAGCCCCTTCCGCCTGCCCCATGACGTCTGGGTTACGGGACAGCGCTGACAGGGTACGGTCATGCGCCATAATGACCTGACGGATCGTCTCATAAGGCTGATGGTAAGGCGTGTCAATGGCCTGGCGGTAAGTCGACAGGCTCTCCATCAGTGCTTCCGCGTCACTTTCGGTCTGACGGGTAATATGCGCCAGCAACAGTTCATTAGACAGTGCCAGGGTGGAGATTTCCGAGTCCATGTTATTCTGACTCAGCGTCAGGTCAGCCAAATCCGGGCGGCGACTATCAAGATGATAAGCAGAGCTTGTCAAATGCAGATCTTTCGCCTCACGGTACAACTCCGTGAGATAGCCGGCCGGTGAGAACATGGAGGCCACGGAGCCCGAGTTGACAAAGGAAGAAGAGCGGGAGCCGAACATTTCATCGTAACTGCGTGAAGCGCTGTCTCGTTCAATACCCCGACGGATAGCGCCGGATAATTGCGGGTTGGCGCGGGTGAAAATACGGGCTTCCAGCAGACGATGACGTTTTTTTGTTCAACAGTTTCACGATAGAGATAATGGCTTTCACCCCAACTAAGTTGGTCATCAAATGTTTTTCTCAGTTCACTGAAGGAAAGGTGCTGAAGGTCTGCGAGAGTCATCGTCCTACCGTCGCGAGTAGGACTGATTTTGTTCAGTAATACATCCGCACTGTACATAATAACCCCAATTATTTTATAAAATAGAGAACTTGGCTAAAGGTGTCTCAGAGAGTTTTGGTAACCAATATCTTGTAGACTATTATCCTATTTTCGATGTAATCTTGCGTTTCAATTGATACTAATCATATTAAAAACTGCGCTATTGCAAATAGTGGAACAGAGTGCGTATTCTTACTGAGTTTCTACTTTAAACCCCGAATTTATAACTAAGCTGACTAAATAAAGCGACGCTTTACAAACATTCAAATCCACGCTATAGCGACTTACCATTAATTAATAATAGGGAGTACTACTGTATTTTGTACTTATTTCGGAGCGCGATTTTTGATATTTTAGGCCAAAAAATAGGGTGAAATATAATAAAGCAAGTTTTAAATTATATTTTTCTACTACATGCTGATGAGCACTATCTACAATACTTTTTCTGCATCCGCTTATACTACAGGTGGCTAATTACCCATTATTATTCAGGAAGAAGGTCTTAGCAAAATGAATAAATCATTATGTAATTCAGCATTAAAATTAAATGGTTATTTAGACATAGAGAATGACGAATCATCTGATAATATTTTTAATATACTTAAAACTCCCTGCAATGATTACCAGTCGTCAGTAAAGAAATTCATAAAGTTACTTAATTACATTCAGGATAATAATATTGATATAACATCATTTAATGAATTGGTTGCGCTTTATGAACTCGTAGCTCCGCATGATGCCGCTGTAGTTTCTATGATGTCAATTCATTTTAATCTGGCCATAGGGACTATCGCCAACTTAGGTGCTCAAACACCATATATAGAAAATCTATACCAACAGCTTTGTTCAGGTAGTGCTATTGGCGTATATCTGGCGACTGAACTGGCTTACGGTAATAATCTGATAGCAATCGAAACACAGGCTGATTATCTTCCGGAAAAAGGTGTGTTCATACTTAATTCACCCAATCCTGGTGCATATAAATTTATGCCTAATACCCTACCATGTGAGTTACCAAAAGTAGCTGTAATTTTAGCTCAACTAAAAGTATCAGGGAAAAAATATGGTATTTTCCCGTTTGTACTCCCTCTGTCAGTAAATGGTCAGTTAACTGTTGGAGTTAAAATCACTTCACTTGGCAATAAGCCAGGATTTTATCTTGATAACGCAATAACTTCATTTGATAACGTTGAAATTCCTTTTGAAGGGCTCCTTGCTAGCAATATGATCACATTGACCAGAAATGGTCAGGTATCATTACATACTAAAAGATTAAAAGAGCGGTTTTCGTTAATTACAAACCGAATACATACTGGGAAATTATGCATGGCCGTAAGCTCGGTTGCAGGGGCTAAATCGGCTCTTCATATCACCAGTACATATGGTAATAAACGACAAACTTTCGGCTACTCAGGGGCTATGCCAATAATTAATTATTTTCATTTCAGAGAGGGCGTAGCTTGGGATACCCTGAGTACGGTCACACATGCATTATATTTAAGAGAATTAACCAAAAAAGTTTCAGTAATGCTATCAGGCTCTGTTAAAAATTTTAAATTCTCAGATGAAGTACTTATTGAAATTATTACTGCAAAGTCCTTGTGCACATGGCGTACACAAGAAATATTAATTAATTGCCGTGAACGCTGTGGCGCTCATGGATTATTTTCTATCAACAAGATACCCCATTATTTAATGGGCAATTTTGGTGCAATTACCGCCGAAGGTGATAACGTTGTACTCTCCCTGAAGGCTGGAGAGATGATTTTTATTGGTGGAATAAAAAATAATAAAGAAAATGTTCAGCATGATTTATTTTTCATTCTGAATGATTATATGGATTTTTTATTACAAAAATTGAATAAATTAATAGTCAGTGGCAGTAAAAAAACAAATTTCGATGCTGTTAATAAATATAGCGGTGATTTTCTGGGGCTAAGCCAGACATATGCTGTTTTATCCGTAGTGACGACAATTATTGACGCATATCACACTGATGATATTGATATGATTATCGAAGGTTATCTTCTCGACTGGGTTCACCGTACCATGAGTAACCTATTAATAGGTGAAGTCATTGATTTTTAGGAAGCTAAAAAAATAGATGAAAGGCGCATAGAGTATATACGTAAATACGCAGAAAAAATAAATGATTATATTTCCGAGTTTGCAGTGGATAAATCTAGAATTGAAACACCAATATCCAGTGACGACTATATATCCTGGTATGCAGAGAATCATAATCAGTTAAAAGATTAACTGATTTTTATGCAAGGAAAAGAATAAAGTACAGTATATTTTTATAAACACTCCCGGGCTGATTAGCTCGGTTTAAATTGTATCTCGTTTTTATTTATCCTGCTTACTCATAATGGATTGAATAAAGATCTTTTTCTAAAAAACGGCAAAAAAAAGCTTCATGCCACAACATGAAGCTCTCTGGTATAAAATTATTATCTTACAAAACTACAGTGCACGGAGGATCGCTTCGACACTGGCTTTTGCATCACCGAATAGCATCTGGGTATTTTCTTTAAAGAACAACGGGTTTTGTACTCCTGCATATCCTGTATTCATAGAGCGTTTAAAGACAATTACGTTTTGTGCTTTCCAAACTTCCAGTACAGGCATTCCCGCAATCGGACTGTGTGGATCTTCTTGAGCTGCTGGGTTTACTGTGTCATTGGCTCCGATAACCAGAACGGTATCTGTCTCAGTAAAATCATTGTTGATTTCATCCATTTCCAAGACAATATCGTAAGGAACTTTGGCTTCAGCAAGCAACACGTTCATGTGACCCGGTAAACGCCCCGCAACAGGATGGATACCAAAGCGAACTTTAACGCCCTTCTCACGCAATTTTGCGGTGATGTCATGTACCGGATATTGCGCTTGAGCAACAGCCATACCATAGCCTGGCGTAATAATAACTGAAGTGGAATTTTTTAGCAGTTCAGCAACGTCTTCCGCGTTTGTTTCGCGGTATTCGCCCATCTCTTGTTCATCACCCGTTGAAGTACCATCAGTACCAAAACCACCGGCGATGACGCTAATAAAAGAACGGTTCATCGCTTTACACATAATATAAGAAAGGATTGCACCAGAAGAACCTACTAAAGCACCGGTCACAATCAGCAAGTCATTGCTTAACATGAAACCAGCGGCTGCGGCTGCCCAGCCTGAATATGAGTTCAGCATGGAAACAACGACGGGCATATCTGCCCCTCCGATCGACGACACTAAGTGCCAACCGAAAGCAAGTGCGATAGCAGTCATCACTAGCATAGTGAAAACTTGCAAACCAACACTTTGGGTTTTTATAAAGATAACCATCAGTACAAAGGAAACAATCAACGCGGCCAAATTGAGTTTATGGCGGTGGGGTAACATCAGCGGTTTGGATGAAATTTTGCCGCGCAATTTGCCGAATGCCACAATTGAGCCAGTAAAGGTGACTGCACCAATGAAGATCCCCAAGAAAACTTCTGTCAGGTGAATGTTTTCCATAATGGGAGCAACAAAAATATCATGGGCAATAAAGCTGTTGAACCCGACCAAAACCGCTGCCAGACCGACAAAGCTGTGCAAGATGGCGACCAATTCAGGCATTTCGGTCATTTCCACTTTTTTGGCCAGGCGAATGCCAATGACAGCACCGATGATCATCGCCAAAATAATCCAACCTACTTTGCCAGCATCGGGTCCCAGAATAGTGGCAATCAGCGCAATTGCCATACCGGCTATACCAAAGATATTACCTCGCCTAGAACTTTCATGGCGGGAAAGGCCGGCAAGGCTGAAAATAAATAAAATGGCGGCAACAATATATGCCGCTGTAACTACTCCGTTCGACATAAGTTACCCCTTACCCTTTACGAAACATTTTCAGCATACGCTGGGTGACGGTGAAACCACCAAAAATATTGATGCTGGCAATTAAAACAGCGATGAATGAGAAGAAACTCACCCATCCACCTTCACCAATTTGTAGGACTGCCCCAACGACAATGATCCCTGAAATGGCATTAGTGACCGACATCAGGGGTGTGTGCAATGAATGGCTAACGTTCCAGACGACGTAATAACCAACCACGCAAGACAAAGCAAATACGGTAAAGTGAGACAGAAACTCCTTCGGTGCAACGTTTGCCAACCAGCCGAACAGGATAATGGCAAGAGCAAACAAACCATATTTCAACCACGGAGATCTCGGCTTTGCTGCTGGTTTATCTTCTTTCTTCTTCAGCGTCGCAGGTTTGGTGGGTGGAGCGGAAACTTGAATAGGAGGGGCTGGCCATGTGACTTCTCCCTCTTTAATTACGGTAACGCCACGTACAACGACATCTTCAAAATCGATAGTGATTTCGCCATTTTTCTCTTTGCACAGTAACTTCGCGAGGTTAACCAGATTTGTGCCGTACAGTTGTGACGATTGAGTGGGTAAACGGCTAGGCAAGTCGGTATAACCAATGATCTTTACACCATTTGGTGTCACAACGAGTTTATCAGCCTCCGTCAGCTCACAGTTACCTCCATTCTGCGCAGCTAAATCGACAATGACACTGCCAGGCTTCATGGACTCAACCATTTCTTTGGTGATCAGCCGCGGTGCAGGTTTCCCCGGAATCAATGCCGTTGTAACGATAATATCAACTTCTTTTGCCTGTGCAGAAAACAATTCCATTTCTGCCTTGATAAAGGCTTCTGACATGATTTTTGCATAGCCGTCACCACTGCCAGCTTCTTCTTTGAAATTCAATTCCAAAAATTCAGCACCCATGCTTTGTACCTGTTCTTTAACTTCTGGACGGGTATCAAAAGCTCGGACAATAGCGCCAAGACTTCCTGCCGCACCGATAGCGGCCAGCCCCGCAACACCGGCTCCGATAATCATAACTTTAGCTGGTGGTACTTTGCCTGCTGCTGTAATTTGGCCAGTGAAGAAGCGCCCAAATTCATGAGCCGCTTCAACAATAGCCCGATAACCAGCAATATTTGCCATTGAACTGAGGACATCTAGTGATTGCGCACGGGAAATTCGTGGTACGGCATCCATTGCCAGAACCGTTACTTTACGTTCTGACAATTTTGTCATTAATTCTGGGTTTTGCGCTGGCCAGATAAAACTAACCAGCGTCGCCCCTTCTTTCATCAGGGCAATTTCTTTGTCTTCCGGGGCATTCACTGTAAAAATAATATCTGATTGCCAAACTTCATGATGTTCTGCAATATCAGCTCCTGCTTTTTGATAAGCAATATCATCAAAACTGGCAAGATGCCCAGCCCTTGTTTCCACTCTAACGCTGAACCCCAATTTCCGCAGTTGTTCCACCGTTGATGGTGTGGCAGCAACGCGAGCTTCATTGGAAAGTTGCTCTTTTGGTACACCAATATGCATAATGTTTCCTTCTCTAAGAATGAAATATTGCTGATTATTACCTGTTGAAGCCAATTTAACGATAAGGTTGATTTTATTACTGCTATCAATAAAACCTATCAATAAAAAATAAAATAGTCACTAATTGAAAACAATATCAGGGAAAAATAAAGTGACCTTCAATGTAAACGATGCTATCGCTCGTATAAATCGCTATTTTTATTAAAATTGCTGGCACCATGTACCAAAAACTAACACTCATTTATTTAGATAGCATAAATTTTTGCGACAATTGGCATTATTACATGTAATAATTGCGGCCTATGTGATACATAACAATGTTCAGCACGTTATAAATATTTTAATGCGCAAGGCGAAAGGATTTTTTATGAAGCTGAAGACAACGATCATCGCTACAGCGATGCTCTCGCTAACAACGATTACTGCTGCACATGCGGCTAAAGAATTAACGCCAGAACAAGCTGTAGAGCTAAAGCCATTTGAACGAATCTCAGTCACTGGCCGTTTCAATGCAATCTATGAAGCTGCTGATGCGATTTCCCGTCAGGCGGATAAAAAAGGCGCCTATAGTTTCTATATCCAAAGTCTCGACGATTTTAATGGTGGTGGTAATTTACGTGTTGTAGCCGACTTGTATCATAAAGATGCAGAAAAATCCGATAAAACAACTAACTATCGCATTTATCGTGGAATTAAAGAGCTGCCTAAAACTGAAGCCATTACGCTGGAACCTTTTGATACTGTAACCGTGAATGGTTACTTTGCTACTGCCCCTGATCTGAAAGAGGCCATCGCTAAGGCTGCTAAAAAGAAAGATGCTGCCTCTTTCTTTATTGTTCGTGATATTTCTCCCAATAATGGCGGAAACCAAATAGTTACTGCATATGTTTATAAAACAGATGCACCGAAACGTCAGATACAGTCTAATAATGCGGTTATTCCAGCAGATTCGGAGGCTGGCCGTCAGGCACTGGCTCAAGGCGGCGAAGAAGCCGAGAAAGTTGAAATTCCAGGTGTTGCTTCCTCAACTTCTACCAGCAATTTGGTTGGGCGATTTTTTGAAACCCAGTCATCAAAAGGTGGTCGTTACACGGTCACGTTATCTGATGGCACAAAAATGGAAGAACTGAATAAAGCATCTGCCGCTCAAATGGTTCCTTTTGACTCGATTACCTTCTCTGGTTATTACACCACGGATCCAGAAATTTCTTATCAAGTGGCTAAACGTGCAGCGAAAAAAGGCGCGAAATACTATCATGTCACCAGAGAGTGGCAATCCAATGGTGGTAACATCACTGTCAGCGCTGATTTATTCAAATAATTAATCTGTTATTGATGAAAAAGGCACAAATGATGGTTTGTGCTTTTTTATCATGACCAGAACACGTTTTTTAAATAATTCGTTCTTTATATATCCCGCCTAACACACATTATTTTATGCATAAAATTTATATTTTTTTGCATAGTCACCCATTGCATACAATCCTTTCACTCCGTAGAATCGCCCTGTTTTTGGATTTAACGACTGAATCTTCTCTGCAATCCAGAGCATGGATGCAATAAATGTCCAATATGTGTTCGATATTCAGAACAAGTGTTCTGACTAATCGTGTCGATTATATTACTTTCAGGAACCTATCTTTGGAAAAAAAATTAGGCCTCACATCTCTGACAGCACTGGTACTTAGCTCCATGGTGGGAGCGGGTGTATTCAGCTTGCCACAAAATATGGCACAAGTAGGCAGTCCTGCTGCATTAATGATTGGTTGGGGGATTACAGGCGTAGGTATTCTCTTTTTGGCCACTTCTTTGCTATTGCTTTCACGTCTTCGCCCTGACCTCGACAGTGGAATTTTTACTTATGCAAGAGAAGGATTTGGCGAATTAGTTGGTTTCTGTTCTGCATGGGGATACTGGTTTTGTGCCATTATTGCCAATGTTTCTTATCTGGTTATCGTCTTTGCGGCATTAAGTTTTTTTACTGACACCGAACATTCAGTTATTTTCGGTGATGGGAATACCTGGCAATCTCTGATTGGTGAATCTATTTTGCTTTGGTTTGTTCATTGGCTCGTACTCCGAGGAGTACAAACTGCGGCTAGTATCAACCAGTTGGCTACAGTGGCAAAACTGTTACCATTGGGTATGTTCACCATTTTGGCCGTAATTTCATTCAAAATGGATGTCTTTACGTTTGACTTCACTGGCATTGAAATGGGGATACCCGTCTGGCAACAAGTCAAAGATACGATGCTGATCACCTTGTGGGTTTTTATTGGTGTTGAAGGTGCCGTTGTTGTTTCAGCCAGGGCCAAAAAGCGCAAAGATATCGGTATCGCAACTGTTCTCGCTGTTGTTTCAGCATTAAGCGTTTATATCCTGGTTACCCTGCTCTCTCTTGGATTGGTAGCAAGACCTGAATTAGCGGCAATGCGCAATCCTTCAATGGCAAACCTGATGGTAGGGTTAATTGGCTCTGCGGGTGAAATTGTTATTATTGCTGGCCTGATCATTTCCGTTTGCGGTGCTTATCTGAGTTGGACAATTATGGCCGCGGAAGTTCCCTTTATCGCTTCCTTACATGGCTCATTTCCTAAGGTATTCAATAAACAGAACGCTAAAAAAGCACCTGAGTCATCATTGTGGATAACCAATGGAGCTGTTCAGATTTCCTTGATTTTAATCTGGTTAAGTGGCAGCAATTACAATATGTTGCTTTCTATTGCATCGGAAATGATCCTTGTCCCCTACTTTCTCGTCGGTGCATTTTTAGTGAAAGTAGCATTTCAACGTAGTAACCGAGTTTTGTTGTTGATTGCTGTAGGGGCCTGTACTTATGGTGTGTGGTTACTTTACGCATCTGGTTTAATGCATTTGCTTCTTTCTGTTGTATTGTATGCACCTGGATTGCTTGTTTTCTTGTATGCACGTAAACAGAATCAAGGACAAAAGCCACTGAATATACTGGAAAAATCAGCTATTGTGCTTTTGATACTAACGACTATCCCCTCTACATGGTTACTAATACATTAATCATCTATCCATCTGTTTGATAAGTATATAAGTTATTTTAAGCCTTCTTAAGGAGAGAATCATCAATTTCTCTCCTTAATTTTTTGTTTGAAATAGGAGCCTTATTAAGCTTTTTTGTGTTGTGTTTTTGCGGTATTGATAGTATTTGTTTTTTTTAACCTCTAAAGTATGTTGTAACTAAAATGAAAGAATGTGGATAATATTCATGCAATCCATAAACATTAATACTATTTCCTTGATGATTTATTTTTATTAATTAATAAACAAAAACTAGATTTTTATCATACTGGACTAGTTATTATTAACAGAGAGTTAACTTTAATTGGATAGAAAATTTATCATTTAGTTGAATTCTGGCTATAAACTCTAACAAATACTAAATTTAAAGTGTTTAAATTACCCAAGAAACATGTTGTCACAAATAAATAATATTTGGTTAAAAATATGGTAAAAGTATTCAATTACAAAAATAAACACGTTTAAAATTGCATTTATTTTCACGGAATTTCATCAACTAATAATTAATCTTATAAAACAGAATAAACGTTCATCCGCGGTGGAAAAACATTCCATTTTCTGAATAAGAATGCTATTAATATTTACTTAATAGTTAAAAACTTCAAATAATGAATTATTGCGAGTTATTATTTTTATCTTTGTCAATTAATCGCTACTATATTCTTCGAAATGTTTGTCGATAAAGAAACGTTAACTGACGTCTCTTTGTTGTATTTCGGTATAAATTCGGACAAATCACTTGCTGTATCATAATTATACGGCTTTAATGTTAACTCAATAATCTATATCTCTGCCGTATCAATTCGTCAGGGATGGGATATATTAAAAATGAAAACCAATCTAATTATTTCCTCTTTATTTGTATCATCTGTATTTGTATCGGCAGCATATGCCGCCGATGGACAAATCAAATTTACAGGCGACATTACCGCAACTGCATGTAAAATTGATCCTAGTTCTGCAAACCAAACTGTTAACATGGGTACTATCAGTTCAAGTTCATTCAATGGAGTAAATAGCGCATCAGCCGCAACACGTTTCAGTATCACACTGACTGACTGCCCTACAGAAGTTAATTATGCCCAAGTTAAATTTGATGGAAATCCGGATAGCCGAAATAATAACCTTTTGGCATTAAACAACGACAATCCAAAGAAAAAAGCGGCTGACGGAGTTGCACTCGGTCTTTATGAAGCCGATAGCGCAACTCTTATTTCTCTGGCGCAGCCATCCAGATCTCAGAAATTGACTAATAAATCCAAACAAGAGTTGAATTTTATTGCTAAATATATTGCTACAAATTCAACTGTTAACCCTGGTTCCGGTGATGCGATAGCCAACTTTACTATTGTCTACAACTAAGGATTTTTATGGCAGGGATGCCCAAATAATACAATATAGCCAATGAATAATAATAATTAATTTAATCTATTCATTAATAGATAAACATAATATTGTTTGGAGCAACCACTTTGAAATATTTTCGTGTTTTTATTTTCATTATTATCTACATTTTCAGCACCAATATTTCTTTTGCTGGTGTCGTTATCGGTGGCACTCGTGTTGTGTATATTAGTGACCGAAAAGAAGCATCAATCTCCGTTAGCAATCCTGAAACAGATGTTTCTTATCTTATTCAATCATGGGTTCAAGATGAAAATAATGAAACCAAAGTTCCTTTTATTATCACTCCCCCACTATTCAAATTAACCGCCGGAAATGAAAATATTCTGCGAATTGTAAAAACTGGCGAAAACTTGCCAAATGATAAAGAGTCTCTTTTCTGGCTTAATGTCAAGTCTATCCCAGGAACAGTGAAATCAGATCAGAACCAATTGCAAATCACCGTGAAATCCCGCTTTAAGCTATTTTATCGCCCTGTCGGTTTAGCAGACAACGCCAGTATTGCCTACAAAGCACTGAAGTTTAAAACCGTAGGACATAAGCTAATCGCAGAGAACCCAACACCATACTATATCTCGTTTTCTGACCTAACCACTGGAAATAATTCAATAAATTATGAAATAAAACCGGCTGGTATGATATCTCCTTATGGTCAATTAAGTTGGGATATTCCCGTTAAAAATATCAACTATGTCACTTGGAAAACCATCAATGATTTTGGCGGTGTAACGCCAGAAGAAAAACGCATGTTCTGACCATAAATTTACACAATATATCAAGGTTAGAAAATCATTATGGATAACTACCGTCATTATCTTCAACATAATATTTCTGATAATTGGGTATTATTTATCAAGCCAAGCAAAGTGTTTTTATATGCTGTAACAATCACATGGCTTTTCACTCATTATAATGAGGCTTATGGTGAAGAATATTTCAATATCAATGCGTTGGAAACTCACTCCGGCTTTCCAGAAGATATTGATCTATCAATTTTTACTCAAGATAATCAGCAACTACCTGGCCGCTATTGGGTGGATATTTACCTCAATCGGGAAAAAGTAGACACTGGGAATGTCGATTTTAGCATTGTAAACCATAAGCTATCGCCGAAGATTAAACTACAGCGGTTAAAGAAGATGGGAGTTAGTATTGACTCATTCCCCTCCTTACGTGATTTACCACAAGAAACAGAAATAGCTGATCTTGGGCAATATATTCCATCTGCATCATCTTTTTTCGACTTCAATAAGCAGCGGCTTGATATCAGTATTCCCCAAGCCGCTCTGAATAGCCAAGTCAGGGATTATGTTTCATCTCATTTGTGGGAACAGGGGTTAACCTCTCTGCTGGTTAATTATAATTACAGCGGTTCAATCAATTGGCTGAATAATCAACCTGGATCGACAAGCAACAATTTTCTCAATCTTAGAACAGGCGCCAATTGGGGAGCATGGCGGTTGCGGAATTACTCTACTTACAGCAGCCAAAACCACAAATGGCAAAGTCTTAACACTTACCTACAACGTGATATTCATGCCCTGAAAAGCCAGTTGGTATTTGGTGACAGTTATACACCTTCAACCATTTTTGATGGTTTTCAATTTAGGGGAATGCAATTAGCTTCTGATGACAACATGCTGCCTGATAGCCTGAAAGGATTTGCACCCACGATACGGGGAATAGCCCAAAGTAATGCTCAAGTTACCATTAAACAGAATGGTTATATCATTTATGAAACCTATGTTTCTGCTGGGCCTTTTGTTATCAGCGATCTCTACCCCACCACATCCAGTGGTAATCTGGAAATTATTATCAAGGAAGCGGATGGGAGAGAACATCGTTCTGTACAGCCTTTTTCAGCCGTGCCTATCATGTTACGGGAAAATAGTTGGCGACACTCCCTGACTCTGGGGAAATATCAATCTTTCACTCATCGTGGCAAAGAACCTTATTTTATGCAGGGTATGGTGATATATGGTATTTCCAACCGTGTGACGGTTTATGGTGGAACCACCCTCTCAAAAGATTATCAATCCGCTGCCTTCGGTACAGGATATAGCTTTTCTGATTGGGGTTCTCTCTCCTTTGATGTCACTCATGCAAAATCAGATTTAGCTGAGAATTTCAGTGATTCAGGGCAGTCATATCGTTTCCAGTATGCAAAAGATCTTTCCCAAACAGGCACTAACCTCACTTTAGCGGGTTATCGTTATTCGACTCACCGCTTTTATGATTTTAAGGACGCCAATGAGATCGATATTACAGACAACAAAGATAACCGCAGCAACACCAATAAACGCAGTAAATTACAACTGCATGTCAACCAGTCACTGGGGAATTTGGGAAGCGTTTATCTATCTGCTTTTCAGCAAAATTACTGGTACCAACAAGGTTACGAACGGAACATCAGTGCTGGTTACAATACCAGTTATCATTCAATTAATTATAATCTGAATTATACCTACAGTGAATTCCCCGGCTCAAAACACAATGAGCAGATTTTATCATTCAGTGTGCAAATCCCGCTTGATCGCTGGCTGAAAAATAGCTGGGTAAGTTATAACCTGACCAACAGTAAAAACAGGGATACGTCCCATCAGATCAGTCTCAATGGTACAGCCCTGGAAGATAACAATCTGATTTACAGTATCCAGCAAAATTATACCCATCACGATAAAGATATTGGCGGGAATATCAGTGCGGAATACAAAGGTGCATATGGCCAGATCAACGCGGGTTACAATTACGATAAACAATCCAACCAACTGAATTACGGCTTAAATGGCGGGGTTGTTGCGCATCCTTACGGTGTTACGCTTTCCCAATCATTGGGAGATACACTGGCATTAGTACGTGCCCATGGTGCCAAAGGGGTTAAAGTTCAAAATCATACCGGTATTTCAACAGACTGGAACGGCTATGCCATCGTACCTTATGTGAGTAGTTATCGTAAAAACCGTATTGCTCTGGATACTTATTCAATGGGCAACAATGTTGATATTGATATCAATACGCAAACTATCATCCCAACCCAAGGCTCATTGGCTTTAGCCAATTTCCAAACCCGTATTGGCTATCGCGTTTTAATGGTGCTTTCCCATGAAGGTAAAGTAATCCCATTTGGCGCAACAGCAACACTGGAAAAACAACATGATATCGATGACGCCAACAACACCATTGTCAGTAATGATGGACAGGCTTATTTCAGTGGTGTTCCTAAGACAGGTCGGTTATGGGTGAAATGGGGGTACAAGGATATTCAGGAATGTCATGTGGATTATCAACTTCCTGATGAAATACCGACATCAGGTTTGTACATGGTGAATGCAGCCTGTGAATAACGATATCATAGTATCTATTTGATATTCCTTATATTATGGAAATTTTATATGGTTAACGGCTTAAAATTATTATTAGCAAGTACGTTTATCGCGGGCATAATGAGTAGTTTTAATGCTCTGGCAAATTATGACTGCCAATATTCGCCGAGTTTTTCAGCCGGTACTACATATGTCTCTTTTGGCACTATCGTTATTCCTAGAGATTATCCGATTGGAACAACCATCAAGGAAATTCGTCTTGATGAAGTGAATGAAAAAGGCAATATTGCCCTCTGTAATACAACCACACCTACGTCATGGGAAAGGCCGGACTTTGATCCCGCACACTACAACTATGATGCGATTTATGAATCTGGAGTGCCTGGGGTCGGTATCCGCATCAATACATGGGGACCCGGCTATGGTATTGATTGGCTACCCAGAACAGTGACATACCCAGTCACTTGTTCCCCGCCGAGTCAGTTTCCAAATAAAAAGCAATATTGTGGCCGAACATGGGGTTATTTGACCGTTCAATTAATCAAAATTACGCCAACAACCGGTTCAGGGCCAACTCATCAGAGGCTGCTGACCAGAGCTAAATTGGGGCTCGATCTCCCTATTCATGCTTTCTTTTTGACAAATACTTATATCATGATTCAGGGGTGTTCCCTCAAACAAAAAACGACCTTCGTCAATATGGGAGAAGTCAGAACCAGTGCGTTTCGCGGCATGAATAGCACAGCCGGCATGCGAAATTTCGAATTAAATCTGGATTGCGATGCGAATGTTAAAGTTGGCGTGACGCTGGATGGACGACCTGCAAAAAGCAATGCCAATAATATCTGGGCATTGGATTATAATAGTGACAACGTCACGGCAACCGGAATTGGTTTGCAGATCTTGTACCAAAATCAACCGTTATCAATGGGTTCTCCGCTTATAATTCACTCCGGCCAAGTAATAGGCAATTTTGCTATTCCACTGCACGCTCGTTATATCCAAACAGAAGGACGGGTGACACCAGGCAAGGCAGATGCAACGGCAACGATTACGTTGACCTATCAATAAATGCAAATCTCCAAGACGATCCGCCAAACACAGCCCAAAGGCCTTTTCACTTCTTGGGCTATTCTTTTGGTGGCTGGATTGTCCGAAAGGCTGCAATTTTACCTCGTTGCCCAGAGGACGATAACAGTTAAACGAATAATTATCGTACAAGTGGCTGCTAAAACAGCCACTTGTTTTTAATCCGAAACAGCATATTTATCCCCTTCATCTAGCCAGATTCTCTTAATAATCACACGACTACAATTCATGCACCCCAACATCCTCGCTTACGATGTTTCTGCCAGAAACAAAGTATCGACATCAAGGTATAATTTAGTTAATTTACCTACAATCACTCATTGATATATCTATTTACAGACAAAAGTTCTTATCTTGAGATGTGTTTAAAGTTCATTTTTATCCAGACATCAGGTTAATCAAAGTCAATAGTTCTTTTATTTTCAGGTAGAAGTATCAGGTTGGATCTTAATTATTACAAAGGAGAAATGAGTATGTCACACAGCCAAAATCGCTCCTCAGAAATTTCCTTAGCCGTTGATAACAACAATTCTCTTCTTCCTCATGCACACCCGTTGAGTTCTCCTCAGCAAGTCATCTGGCTCGATCAGGTTATCCATCCCGGTTCTCCCAATTACAATATCGGTCTTTTTACCTGCATCGACGGTGAATTGGATGAAGCCTTGTTCGCTCGTGCTTTTGAAGCCGTTGTTTATCGTCATGACACACTGCGTTTACAGCTCATCAACACCCACACCTTACCGCTGCAAAAGGTGACTGATACGCTCCCCGTGTTCATGGACATACACGATTTCTCTCCGCATATCGACGCAGAAGCCCAAACCAAACAACATATCGATGCCGAGTTTATGCGTCCGTTCCACTTGGATGGAGTGCTATGGCGTAGCGAATTATTACGGGTGAGCCATACACGCCGGTACTGGCAGTTTTGCTGTCATCATTTGATCATGGATGGTATTGGTTTATCCATACTCAGTGAAGATGTTGTCGATACCTACAATCGCCTAATGAGGGGAGAAACGCTGAACAGAACTGCTCCTTCTTATCTGAATTTCATTACGGATGACCGAGATTATCTGGCTTCTCAACGCTACTCACACGATTTGCAATTTTGGGTGAAACGCTATGAAAGCCTGCCGCCGCCATTGCTCCCAACTGCCAATCCCAACAAAGCCGCAAGTCACGGTCAAGCCAAACCTATTTTTTGGCAAATAGACAAGGCGCTTTTTCAACGCATCGAAGACACCGTAGCTCGGCAGGGATTATCCGTCCTGCATTTTATGTATACCGTTCTGGCTAGCTATTTCAGCCGGACGACGGGGGCGGATGAAATTGTCATCGGCATTCCTGTGCACAACCGCAAAAATGCCCAACAAAAAAACACCATGGGAATGTTTGCATCCGTTATTCCGATTGGCGTGACAATTTCACCAGAAGACACGTTCCTTGATGTCATGCACAAAGCCGCTACCGAATTGCGTCGTTGCTATAAGCACCAACGTTTTCCTATTGCAGAGATCAACCGACAAACACATATTCAGCAGAAAACGGGGCGTGTTCAATTATTTGACATTACATTGTCACTCGAACCGTTTAAAGCCAACCTGCATATGGCAGGAGAAGATACCAACATCCAATTTTTTGATATACACCATGGTGTACCCTATCCTCTTTCGATCATCATCAAGCAGTACACAACCGGTCTTGGCGATGACCTTCAACCCATCACAATTGAATTCGATTTCTCTACCGATTACCTGAGCACCTCAGAAGTCATGGCTCTCCAATCTCGTTTTGCCGTATTGATCGACGCCGCCATCACCGCTCTGGATACGCCGATAGTGAATTTGCCCATCTTGCCCGAGGCTGAACGCCAACAGATATTGGTGGACTTCAATGCCACTCAAGCCAATTTCCCGCAAAATGCATTAATTCATCAATTGTTCGAAGCACAGGTACAACGCAATCCTGACGCTATCGCCGTGGTCTTTGAAGGCCAATCCCTAAGTTATGACGAGCTTAACCGCCGCGCCAATCGTCTGGCCCATCATCTGATTGCGTTGAATGTGCGCCCAGACGATCGGGTGGCGATGTGTGTCGAACGCAGTCTGGATATGGTGGTCGGTTTATTGGGTATCCTCAAGGCCGGCGGGGCTTATGTACCGCTCGATCCGGCCTATCCTGCCGAGCGGTTGGCATATATGCTTGATGACGCAGCACCAGTGGCTCTGCTCACACAGACGGTACTGCTCGACACACTGGTCAGCAGAATCATACCTACGCTAGTGCTCAACAAGCCCGAATCGACTATAGCAACGCAACCAACCCACAATCCGGACGCGCAAGCACTCGGCCTGACGTCACACCATTTGGCCTATGTGATCTACACTTCGGGATCTACCGGACTCCCCAAAGGAGTGATGGTCGAGCATCGCGGCCTGAGTAATCTGATCTCGACACAGCAGGATGCCCTGGCAATCGAGCCAAGCAGTCATATCCTGCAATTTGCCTCAAACAGCTTTGACGCCTGTATCTGGGAATGCTGCATGGCACTTCTGGGAGGTGCCTGTCTCCATCTTGCCCAGCGCACACATCTCCTGCCCGGTGCAGCACTACTGGATACTTTGGAATCCCATGCCATTACCCATGTGTTGTTGTCGCCAACAGCGTTGGCTGCACTGGATTCCGTTCCTGTGACACTACAGACCCTGATCGTAGGCGGAGAAGCCTGCCCATCCTCACTGATCAAACGCTGGGCTACCGGTCGACGCATGCTTAATGCCTATGGGCCGACTGAAAGTACGATCTGTTCAACTATTTATCTGTGCGATAACCAAAAAGAAGGGACTCCGCCTATCGGCAGTCCAATCTCCAATACTCGTATCTATATCCTTGATCCGCATGGACAGCCCGTCCCCCTTGGTGTGGCGGGGGAAATCCATATCGCCGGTGTTGGCATTGCCCGCGGCTACCTGAACCGTCCTGAATTGACGGCGGAACGCTTCCTGCCCGACCCGTTTTCCGGCATGCCGGCAGCACGCATGTACAAAACCGGTGATCGAGGGCGCTGGCTGGCTGACGGCAATATCGAATACCTCGGTCGTAACGATTTTCAGGTCAAGTTGCGCGGCTTCCGTATCGAACTGGGAGAAATTGAGTCTCAACTGGTACAATGCCACGGCGTGCGCGAAGCAGTTGTCCTTGCCCGAGAAGACATTTCTGATGAAAATACACCGGGTGAAAAACGGCTCATTGCTTATCTGCTCGCCGAACCAAATGTGAAACTGGTGCCAGCGGAACTGCGCCAGCAGCTCGCACGGCACCTTACCGAATATATGCTGCCCAGCGCTTTTGTAACACTCGACACCTTCCCGCTAACGCCCAATGGCAAGCTCGACCGTCAGGCTCTACCTGCTCCGGATCAGATGGCGGTCGTAGCGCGCGGCTACGAAGCACCTGCCGATGAAATGGAAACGGCATTGGCTGAGATTTGGCAAATGTTATTGGGGCTGGAAAAGGTGGGACGTTATGACCATTTCTTTGAGCTCGGTGGTCATTCGCTAATGGCAGTGAACCTGATCGAACGACTGCGTCGTCGGGGCTGGGTTCTTGACATCCGTACCGTCTTCTCCACACCAGTGCTGGCCGAAATGGCGCAAGCAATGCTGCTTACTCAAGACAGTGCTGCCGCTTTCACCGTGCCACCCAATCTCATCCCTGACGGCTGTACCACCATTACGCCTGATATGCTGTCCCTGATATCCTTGTCCCAGCGCGAGATTGATACTATTGCCGCCAACATCCCCGGTGGTGCCGCTAATATTCAGGATATCTACCCACTCGCGCCATTACAGGAAGGTATTCTGTTTCATCACCTGTTACAACCGCAAGGTGATACTTATCTATTACGCAGCCTGCTCGCTTTCGACACACATGAACGCCTCACTGCCTTCCTGACAGCCTTACAACAGGTCATTAACCGCCACGATATTCTGCGCACCGCCGCCTGCTGGCAGGGATTAGCACAGCCAGTGCAAGTCGTCTGGCGTCAGGCCCCTCTGCGCACCGACACGTTTGTGCCGACCAGTGACAAGGACGTCCAATCTCAATTTCTGGCACACACCGACCCACACCAGCGGCGTCTCGATTTGCGTCAGGCTCCGCTTTTCTCCATCGATATCGCCCATGATCCGATCCAGAACGAGTGGTTGCTGGTTCTGTGCTTCCACCATCTGGTCAGTGACCATATCACCCTGGAACTTATCATCGCTGAAATCAGCGAACTGTTGCAAAATCGTGCCGAAAACTTACCCGCAGCACAGCCTTACCGCAATTTTGTCGCCCAGTCCCTGAGCGTACCGGCTTCAGAGCACGAAACTTACTTCCGTGAGGTGCTCGCCAGTGTGGATGCGCCAACCACTCCCTTCGGGATACTGGATGTCCACAGCGGGGATAGACAGGTGACGGAAGCCACGCATCTACTTGATGCGGTACTGGCCAGGGCCATCCGCACGCAGGCGCGCCGTCAAGGTATCAGTCCCGGTGTGCTGTTCCATGTCGCATGGGCGCAGGTGTTGGCTAAAACCAGCGGGCGGGATGATGTGGTTTTCGGTACAGTCTTACTGGGGCGTATGCAAGGGAGTGCAGGCATCGCTCGGAGCCTTGGCCTGTTTATCAATACCCTGCCCGTGAGGGTCCGGCTGGCAGGGAACAGCGTACAAACGACCGTGCAAACGGTCTACCGTAATTTGACGAGGCTGCTGGAACACGAGCAGGCACCACTTACGCTGGCGCAGCGCTGTAGTGGTGTGGTACCGTCCCTGCCGCTCTTCAGCGCACTGCTTAACTATCGTCATAGTCAACCAGAGACAACCTTTGCCGCGTGGGAAGGTAAAGGTATACGTCTGTTGGCAGAACAGGAAAGAACCAACTATCCTCTCACCTTGTCCGTGGATGATTTGGGTGAAGGCTTCCGGCTGGTTGCCCAGACCGTGCCGGGTATAGATCCGGCTCGTCTGGCCGCCTATATGACCACCGCTCTTACAGATCTGGTTGAGGCGTTGGAAACCGAACCTCAACGGCCGATCGTGAACCTCTCTATTCTGCCCGCCACCGAGCACCAGCAACTGCTGGTCGATTTCAACGCCACTCAAGTCGACTTCCCGCAGTATGCGTTGATTCATCAACTGTTCGAAGCGCAAGTACAGCGCACACCAGACGCCACCGCCGTGGTCTTTGAAGACCAATCGCTGAGTTATAACGAGCTAAACCACCGTGCCAATCGTCTGGCGCATCATCTAATTACGTTGGGGATACGCCCTGATGATCGGGTGGCACTTTATGTCGAACGCAGTCTGGCTATGGTAGTCGGTTTATTAGGCGTTCTGAAAGCTGGCGGGGCTTATGTACCGCTCGACCCGGCTTATCCCGACGAGCGGCTGGCGTATATGCTTGAAGACGCGACACCAAAGGTGGTACTAACCCAGAAGATGCTCGCCGATCGTCTGACCAGCACGGTGCCTACGGTTATGCCCATGATAATACTCGACAACCCAGGACCATTGATTGAGGCTATGCCAACCGATAATCCAGATGCGCGGTCACTGGGCCTGACGTCACGCCATCTGGCATACGTGATCTACACCTCAGGCTCTACCGGTCTGCCCAAGGGAGTGGCGATCGAACACCGCAATACGGTGAATTTCCTCACCTGGGTACAACAAGCTTTCCGCCCTGAAGAGCTAGCCCATACCCTTTTCGCTACCTCGCTCAATTTTGACTTAGCCGTGTACGAATGTTTTGCGCCTTTTATCTCCGGTGGCACGGTTCATCTTGTTTCTGATGCGCTTTCGCTGGTCACCAAAAAACCATCGGTCAGCCTAATCAATACGGTGCCATCGGCCATCACGCATTTGATCGACACTAACGCGATCCCTGCGGCTACCCGAACAGTCAATTTGGCTGGTGAAGCACTGAAACCGCACGTTGTCGAACAATTGTTTGCTTGTTCTTCTGTACAGGAGGTGTGCAATTTATACGGCCCTTCGGAGACGACAACCTATTCAACCTGGGTACGCATGAACCGGATGACTGGCTTTGTCGCTCATATTGGTCGCCCAATCGCCAATACCCAAATTTATATCCTCGACGCCGACAGTCAACCTGTCCCGCTCGGTGTTACAGGGGAAATCCATATCGCGGGTGCCGGTGTTGCCCGCGGCTATCTGAACCGCCCCGAACTGACGGCGGAACGTTTCCTGCCCAATCCCTTCACAACAATAGCCGGAGCGCGCATGTACAAGACCGGCGATCTGGGCCGCTGGCTACCCGACGGCAATATTGAATACCTCGGCCGCAACGATTTTCAGGTCAAGCTGCGCGGCTTCCGGATTGAACTCGGAGAAATCGAAACCAGATTGGTGCAATGCCACGGTGTGAGCGAGGCGGTTGTGATAGAAGACATTTCCGATGAAAATAGTGCAGGTCAGAAGCGTCTGGTCGCCTATTTGCTGCCTCAGGCGGGTGTTGAATTGGAACCAATGGCACTGCGCCAGCAGCTCGCGCAACACCTTGCCGAATATATGCTGCCCAGTGCCTTTGTGACGCTCGATGCCTTCCCGCTGACGCCTAATGGCAAACTCGACCGGCAGGCGCTCCCTGTCCCTGATTCATCTGCGGTGGTGACGCGTGGCTATGAAGCGCCTGTTAGTGAAATGGAAATAGCACTGGCCGAGATTTGGCAAGTGTTATTAGGGCTGGAAAGGGTGAGCCGTTACGACCATTTCTTTGAGCTCGGCGGTCATTCCCTGCTCGCGATCCAGCTTGCTGCACGAGTACGCCAGCGGCTGGCGTTGGAACTGCCCTTACCGCAACTCTTTGCCTACCCTGTCCTCGCTGATTTAGCTGCCGTACTCATCGGCGCATCAGTGGCCGCGCAAACCGTCATTCTGACCGCCGACCGCCGTCAGTCACTGCCGCTTTCTTTCGCCCAGCAACGCCTGTGGTTCCTCGCCCAACTCAATCCTAAGGCCAGTCTGGCCTACCATATCCCTACGGTTCTTCGCCTGCACGGACAGTTAGACCACACCGCATTTACAGCCGCACTCGACAACCTTGTTGCCCGACAAGAAAGCCTGCGCACACGTTTTGTCCTGATTGATGAACAGCCTTACCAGCAAATTGACGACGCGGATATCGGTTTTACCCTGATTTGTCAGGATCTGCGCGGATTAGACGAGGCTTCCCGTCTAATCCGTATTGACGAATTGATGGAACTCGAAACACAAACCCTATTTAATTTTGCCAACGAACCGCTGGTTCGAGGTCAATTGCTGCAATTGGCGGGCGAAGAACATGTGTTGATCCTCACCCAGCATCATCTCATCACCGACGGCTGGTCAGTGGGGGTATTGATCCACGAACTGAGAGCACTCTACTGTGCCGCGCTTGGGGAGCATGGTGATCCTTTACCGCCCCTGTCTATTCAGTATGCCGACTATGCCGTCTGGCAACACGAATGGTTGCAGGGTGATATTCTCACTGCGCAACGGGATTTCTGGCGAGAGCAACTTCAGGGCGCACCGTCGCTGCTGGCGCTGCCCATCGACCGACCACGCCCACCAGAGCAGCGTTACGCCGGCAGCCATGTGCCTGTCCATCTGGATGCTGACTTATTGACTACCCTCAAGGCGCTCGGACAGCGTCAGGGCACAACGTTATTTATGACCCTGCTTACGGCTTGGGGGATCGTGCTTACCCGTTTGAGTGGTCAGGACGATATCGTCATCGGCACCCCTGTCGCCAATCGCCCACGGAGTGAACTTGAGGGGCTGATCGGCTTTTTCGTCAATACCCTACCTTTGCGTATCGAATTGGGGCAGTGCAACGCAGTGGCGGAACTTAGCGTGGCAGAACTGCTCGCCCACGTCCGCGAGCGAGCGCTGGCGGCCTATACTCATCAAGACCTGCCTTTTGAACAAATAGTGGAAACCCTGCAACCTGAGCGTAGCCTGAGCTACAGCCCGATCTTTCAGATCATGCTGGCGCTGAACAATACCCCCACCCAATCCTTTGAATTACCCGGTTTATCCGTTTCGTTGGTTGAACAGACACATCGCAGCGCGCACTTTGACCTGACATTGTCACTCATTGAAACCGTAGATGACCTCAATGGTTATCTGGAATATGCCTCGGATCTGTTCGACCGTGCGACGGTTGAGCGCATGGTGGGTTATCTCACTCAAGTACTGACGGCCATGGCGGCCGATGAAACGCAAGCCATTGCCCGTCTGCCGATGCTGTCCGTTGCCGAACGTCAGCAGTTGCTGGTTGATTTCAACGCCACTCAAGTCGACTTCCCGCAACATGAGCTGATTCATCAACTGTTCGAAGCTCAGGTGCAACGCACACCGAACGCCCCGGCCGTGGTCTTTGAAGGTCAATCGCTGAGTTATCACGAGCTGAACCGACGCGCTAATCAATTGGCACACAGTCTGATAGCCTTTGGCGTGCGTCCTGATGATCGCGTAGCGATTTGTGTTGAACGGGGTTTGGATATGATCATAGGCCTGTTCGGGATCTTAAAAGCCGGAGCCGGTTATATCCCACTCGATCCAGAATATCCCACTGAACGGCTGGTTTATCAGTTATCGGACAGTAAGCCCGTAATATTGCTAACCCAGAAGCATTTACAGACACGTTTCTCAATACAAGACCTATCCATCTGGCTGCTGGATGATGAAATTCATCAAAATAGCGTGGCGAAACAGCCAGCGCATAACCCTGACAGCGAACAAATGGGGCTTCAGCCGCACCATTTGGCCTATATCATCTACACTTCCGGTTCAACTGGGCACCCAAAAGGCGTCATGCTGGAACACCACAATGCCGTGAGCCTTATTCATGCTCAATGCCAGATCAGTGAGCCCCGCTTGGGCGATCGTATTCTGCAATTTGTGACCATAGCGTTTGATATTTCGGTGTCGGATATTTTCCCTACCCTTGCATCGGGTGCCACACTGGTTCTACGTCCGCCCCATATCAAAATACCGAATATCACTTTTGTCGATTTCTTACGTGATCAAAAAATTACTATCATCAATATACCGACCGCCTTCTGGCACCACTGGGTACAAGAGATAATGGCAGGACGCGGTGGTTTCAGCCCCTATCTGCACACCGTCATTGTTGGCGGTGATAAAGTAGAATACCGCTATTTAATGGATTGGTTGTCGTGCCCAGAGACGCAATCCTGCCGTTGGTTCAACGCCTATGGCCCCACAGAGATAACCGTCACTGCCACGGCACTGATGATAGATGACAAACATACTCCGTCTATTACCGACAACGTTCCAATTGGTCGCCCGCTGTCCAATACCCGCATCTATATTTTGGATGCGCTCGGTCAGCCAGTTCCTGTCGGCGTGAGCGGCGAAATCCATATCGGTGGTATGGGCGTCGCCCGTGGTTATTCGAACCAACCGGAACTAACAGCAGAGAAATTTGTTGTCGATCCCTTCAGCGACCACCCCAACGCCCGCATGTATAAAACCGGCGACTTGGGTCGCTGGCGGACTGACGGCAATATCGAATATCTCGGTCGCAATGATTTCCAGGTTAAAATACGCGGTTTTCGTATCGAGCTGGGGGAAATCGAAACCAGATTAGTACAATGCCACGGCGTGCGTGAGGCTATTGTGCTTCATCGCGAAGTTTCTACCGGTAAAGAAATGCCGGGCGACAAGCGCCTCGTTGCCTATCTGCTCGCCGAACCAAATACGGAACTGGTACCAGCGGAACTGCGCCAGCAGCTCGCGCAGCACCTTGCCGAATATATGCTACCCAGCGCCTTTGTAACACTCGATGCCTTCCCGCTGGCACCTAATGGCAAGCTTGATCGTCAGGCACTGCCGATGCCGGATCAGGCGGCGGTCGTGACCCGCACTTATGAAGCTCCCGTCGGCGACATGGAAATAGCACTGGCCGAGATCTGGCAAGCGTTATTAGGGTTGGAAAAGGTGAGCCGTTATGACCACTTCTTTGAACTCGGTGGTCACTCACTAATGGTAGTCAGTCTGATCGAACGGCTGCGCAGCCAGGGTTGGATCATTGATATCCGTACCGTATTCGCTACACCCGTGCTTACCGAGATAGCGAAAGTGATGCAGATAGCCGGAGGTAACACGGCCACATTCACTACACCGCCCAATCTCATTCCTGATGGTTGTACCGCCATCACCCCGGACATGTTGCCTCTGGTGTCCCTGACGCAATCCGAGATTGATGCCATCACCGCTACCCTTCCCGGTGGGGCGGCTAATATCCAGGATATCTACCCGCTCGCCCCGTTACAGGAAGGCATGCTGTTCCACCACCTGCTGCAAACACAAGGGGATATTTATCTGTTACATATCTTGCTTACTTTCGACACCCGCGAGCGCCTTGATGCCTTTCTGACGGCTCTTCAACAAGTCATTGATCGCCACGATATTCTACGCACCGCCTTCTGCTGGCAGAAATTACCCCAGCCAGTGCAAGTTGTCTGGCGTCAGGCGCCCCTGCGCATCGACACCTTTGTGCCGGACAGCGACAAGGACATTCCTTCTCAGTTGCTGGCGCACACTGACCCATACCGGCACCGTCTTGATATCAGTCAGGCTCCGCTTTTCTCCACTGATATCGTTCATGATCCGCGCCAAGGTAAGTGGTTGCTGGCTCTATGCTGCCACCATATCCTCAACGACCATATGTCATTGGATCTCATCATTGATGAAATCAACGGACTGTTGCACCATCGTACCGGGCACTTACCCCCTGCACTGCCTTACCGCCACTTTATCTCCCAGTCCTTACGTGTACCGATGTCAGATCACGAGGCCTGTTTCCGTGAGATGCTCGCCGACATAGATGCGCCGACCGCACCTTTCGGGATACTGGATGTCTACAGTGGGGATAGACCAGTGACTGAGGTTACTAAACCACTTAATGCAGCACTGGCCAGAGCTATCCGAACGCAGGCGCGCCGCCAGGGAGTCAGTCCCGGCGTGCTGTTCCATGTCGCATGGGCGCAGGTGCTGGCAAAAATCAGTGGGCGGGATGATGTGGTCTTCGGGACAGTTTTACTGGGGCGCATGCAGGGAAGTGCCAACATCGAGCGGATTCTAGGTCTGTTTATCAATACGCTGCCTGTGCGGATCCAACTTGCAGGGAACAGTGTACAGGAGACCGTGAAAGCGGCTTATCGCAGTTTGACGCGACTGCTGGAACACGAGCAGGCACCACTGGCGCTAGCTCAGCGCTGTAGCGGTGTAGCGCCGCCCCTGCCGCTCTTCAGTTCACTCCTTAACTATCGCCATAGCCAATCGGATGTAACCCGCACCCTATGGGAGGGCATACACCTGACAGCTGCACAGGAGAGGACTAATTATCCCCTCTACTTGGCTGTGGATGATTTGGGTAAAGGCTTTCTGTTGGCGGCTCAGGCCGTACCGGGTATCGATCCGGCGTGTCTGATCACCTATATGACCACCGCCTTGGCGGGTCTGGTTGAGGCGTTGGAAACAGAACCTCAACGGCCGATCGTGAACCTCTCTATTCTGCCTGCCACCGAACATCGGCAGTTGCAAGATACCTTGATTCAGCACTTCACCCAATCCCACGGAGTGCGTGAAGAAACTGTCGTGACTCGCGGCTATGAATCCCCCATCGGTGACATGGAAACGGCACTGGCCCAAATCTGGCAGAAGCTGCTGAAACTGGAAAAAGTCGGCCGGCATGACAATTTCTTTGAGTTGGGTGGCCATTCGCTGACAGCGATACAATTGCTGGCTCGTATGTATGAGCAAAATATGGAGATTCCGTTAGCGGCGGTGTTCACTCACCCCACCCTGTGTGAGCTGGCTTCAACCGTGGGTAAGCCGACTTCCCCACTTGTCGCTGAGCTATGGACAAAATTAGCAAAGAATTTTTATTCTAAATAGCAGTGTAGTCATCGTTATCTTTTATCGGACAATGTAAATACGGGGCTGTTGAGTTACCAACAGCCCCTGAGCACTACATAGCGATATTTTCCATTACCTGCAAAATACGCTTATCCGAAATTGGGTACGCTGTCCCCAATTGCTGGGCAAACAGGCTGATTCGCAGTTCTTCTATCATCCAGCGGATCTCTTTCACTTCAGGCAGTTGTTTCTGCTGAATAGAAAGTTTCGCCAGCCACTGCTGCCATTGCCGTTGGATATTTTCAATCCGGCTCATGTGTACCCTATCCCTGTTTGGATCAATCGCCAATTTTTCCAACCGACGTTCAATGCCATTCAAGTAACGCAAAACATCCGCAAGACGTTTCCAGCCGTGAGAGGTAACAAAACCATTAAAAACTAAACTGGAAATTTGTTCTTTAATATCCGACAAGGCAAGCGCGAGTGCGATATCCACCCTTCCCTTCAAACGTTTATTAATAGAAAAAACCGTCGTCAAGATCTGCTCGACTTGTTTGGCTATATCGACCACTGCATCATTCAGATCAGCCCGAACTTTATTCTGCAAACTTGCAAATGCTCCTTCATTCCATGCGGGCCCACCATTTTCTGCGATTAATCTATCCACACCGCAGGAAATGCAGTCATCAATCAGATCCAGCACTTTTCCATAGGGATTAAAATACAGCCCAAGTTTGGATTTGTTAGGTAATTTCTCATGCAGGTATTTAATCGGTGACGGAATATTCATGAGCAGCAATCGACGAGTGCCTTCCCACATCGCATTTTGCTGTTCGGATTCAGTTTCGAACAGTTTAATACCGATGCTGTCTTTTTCATCCACCAATGCCGGAAATGCCTTAACAGAGTAACCGCCGCGTTTCTGCTCGTAACGTTCAGGCAACTCACCAAAGCTCCAGATATGCAGCCCGCTTTGTTCAATGCCATCATCCGCTACCGCCGAAAGTGTTTCCTGTACTTTCCCTTTCAATTGCAGTTTCAGTGCAGACAGATCCTTACCTTCCGCCAGCGGTTTGTTTTTCTCACCAATGATACGAAATGTGATTTTCAGGTGATCAGGAACCTGATCCAATTGCCAATCATCACGTGACACTGTCACACCCGTCATACGGCGGAGTTCTTTCTCAAAACTATCCAGTAAGGTAGCTTGCGGCTGTGTTACCCGCTCCAGAAATGCCTGTGCATAGTTCGGTGCAGGCACAAAATTCCGGCGTACGGGTTTTGGCAGGGATTTAATCAATGCAACGACCAGATCATGACGAATTCCCGGAATTTGCCAGTCAAAACCTTCATCTTTAACTTGATTTAGGATTGGCAGCGGAATATGTATGGTGACACCATCCGCATCCGTTCCCGGCTCAAACTGGTAACTCAAACGGAATTTCAAATTGTCTTGATGCCAATAGTTAGGATAATCCAAAGCACTAACTTTATCTGCATCACCTTTAATTAACATACTCTTTTCAAAGTTGAGCAGTTCAGGTTGATCTTTACTGGCAACTTGCCACCAGCGATCAAAATGTCGGGAAGACACGACTTCTTGACCGATTCGCTGATCGTAGAAACTGAACAAGGTTTCATCATCCACCAGAATATCCCGACGGCGGGATTTATGTTCCAGTTCTTCAACTTCTTCGCGTAACTTGAGATTCGCACGGAAAAATGAATGCCGGGTCTGCCAATCACCTTCCACCAACGCATGACGGATGAACAATTCTCGGCATAACATCGGATCAATCTGGCTGTAATTCACCAAACGCCCCGCCACAACCGGCAAGCCATACAAAGTCACTTTTTCCGTTACCATCACCGCACCTTGGGATTTCTGCCAATGCGGTTCGCTGTAGTGGTGCTTGATTAAATGTGCCGCTAATGGCTCGATCCATTCAGGCTCGATGCGCGCTGCAATACGCCCCCATAATCGGCTGGTTTCCACCAATTCAGCCACCATTCCCCATTTAGGTGGCTTTTTAAATAATCCAGATCCCGGAAATACAGAAAAACGGGCATTGCGGGCACCAGTATATTCCTGCTTATCGGTATCCTTCTGGCCGATATGAGATAACAGACCCGTCATCAAAGCTGTATGGATACTGCGGTAATCCGCTTCTTGACTGTTTATCGGCAGGCCAATTTCTTTAACAACCTGCCGAAGCTGAGTATAGACATCCTGCCACTCCCTCACTCTGAGGTAATTCAGATAGTCCTGGCGGCAAAGTTTGCGAAATTGCGAGCTGGAAAGTGCTTTCTGCTGTTCAACCAGAAAATCCCACAATTTCAGGAATGCGATGAAATCAGAATCTTTATCTGCGAAACGACGGTGTTTTTCATCAGAAGCCTGCTGTTTTTCCAGCGGCCTTTCCCGTGGATCTTGAATGGATAACGCAGAGGTAATGACCATGACTTCACGGACACAACCATGCGCCCTGGCTTCCAACACCATACGCGCCAATCTTGGATCGATAGGCAATTGTGCAAGTTGCCGCCCCATTGGCGTCAGCCGGTAAGTTCCGCCTGACAGGGATTCCGGATCAATGGCTCCAAGTTCTTCCAGCAAACGGACACCATCTTGAACATTACGTTTATCCGGCGCTTCAACAAACGGGAATGCGCTCACATCTCCCAAGCCAATGGAGGTCATCTGCAAAATGACAGAAGCCAAATTAGTACGCAGAATCTCAGGATCGGTAAATTCCGGACGAGATAAATAATCGTCTTCCGAGTAGAGCCGGATACAGATCCCATCTGAAACACGGCCACAGCGGCCTTTGCGCTGATTGGCAGATGCCTGCGAAATCGGCTCTATCGGTAGATGCTGGACTTTGGTTCGATAACTGTATCGGCTAATACGTGCAAAACCGGTATCAATGACATATTTGATACCAGGCACGGTCAGCGATGTTTCTGCAACGTTAGTGGCCAATATAATTCTACGCCCGACATGCGGCTGGAATATCCGGTTCTGTTCGCTGTTGGATAAACGGGCAAACAGGGGCAAAATTTCAGTATGCGGAAAGTTATGTTTATCCAGTGCATCCGCTGTATCACGGATTTCCCGCTCTCCGCTCATGAAAACCAGAATGTCACCTGAACTTTCATGCCCCAATTCATCTACAGCATCAATGATAGCCTCAAGTTGATCCCGATCACTGTCACTATCATCGCCTGCCACCGGGCGATATCGAACTTCCACTGGATAAGTACGGCCAGAGACTTCAATAATCGGTGCATTGTTGAAATGGCGGGAAAAACGCTCAGGATCAATAGTCGCGGAGGTAATGATAATTTTTAGATCAGGGCGTTTAAGCAACAACTGGCGCAAATAGCCAAGGATAAAATCAATGTTCAGGCTGCGTTCATGAGCTTCATCAATAATCAGCGTGTCATACTGCAGCAGCAGGCGATCTTGCTGCAATTCTGCCAGAAGAATACCGTCCGTCATTAACTTGACCAGCGTATTCTCGCTGACATGATCATTAAAACGTACTTTATAACCGACGGTTGAGCCAAGCAGAGTTTCCAGTTCATCCGCAATACGGCTGGCAACCGAGCGCGCCGCCAGGCGACGGGGCTGCGTATGGCCAATTAGCCCTTTACCCCCTCTTCCCAACTCAAGGCAGATTTTGGGGATCTGGGTTGTTTTACCTGAACCCGTTTCTCCCGCAATAATGACGACTTGATTATCCCGAATCGCTTTATAAATATCGTCTTTTTTCTGGCTAACCGGTAGGTTTTCAGGGTATTTGAGCGGAGGACATGAAACTTGACGATTGATAACTTTCTGTTTTGCCGTGACGATATCTTCAGAAATGGATTTTGCCACGGCCTGCAAAGAGGCCTGATTTTTGATTTTTGCTGCTCCATGCAGGCGTTTTTTTAGCCGGAATTGATCGCGCAGCGGCGTGTGCTCAAGTTCAGCGAATAATTCAGCAAATGATGCTGTCAAAGGTGATTCCACGGTGATAAATCCTTGTGATGTTCTTAATTGAGTAGCGCTGTCTTTATTCTCAACATCGCTTTTATTGTCAACACAATATCTTCTTATTGAAACACTGAATCTGAGAACCTATTTCAGTAAGTTAATAGGATAGATTCTTATTGATTTATTATTAATTAAAATATTAGAAGTGTAACATATCTTGAGTACCTCAATAAACTTCATCTAAACCGCCAATCCGTTATTCAATAAATTTGAATGCCAATCTCGAAATATTGAGCTATTGCTTGAACGATATACGACATAAGATAGCTGACAAATCGACATAATTAGCAACACATTAGTTATCCTGTGTTAATAAAGGAATTGAAATATGAATAAAGTACTGGTTCTGAAATCGAGCATTCTGGCGCAGCATTCCCAAAGCAATAAAATGGCTGATTACTTTGTCGCAAAATGGCTGGCCAACCACGTAGATGATAGCATTACTGTACGCGATTTAGCTGAAAATCCAGTACCGGTGCTTGATGGCGAATTGGTGGGAGCTTTGCGCCCAAGTGATGCAGAGATGACAGCGCGCCAGAAAGCCACATTAGCCTTGTCGGATGAACTGATTGCGGAGTTGAAAGCTCACGATGTGATCGTGCTTACTGCCCCAATGTATAACTTCACTATTCCAACCCAATTGAAAGCCTATTTTGACCTGATTGCCCGTGCCGGCGTTACCTTCCGCTATACCGAAACCGGGCCAGAAGGTTTGCTAAAAAACAAACGTGCCATTGTGCTGACCAGCCGTGGTGGCATTCATAAAGATAACTCAACGGATTTGATAACACCGTACCTGCGTACTTTTTTGGGATTCATCGGTATTAACAATGTTGAATTCGTCTTTGCAGAGGGTTTTGGATTGGGTGCAGAATCAGCAGAACTGGCTCATCAATCTGCCCAGAATGCTATCAATGATATGATGACAAAAATTTCAGCTTAATGAATAGCTCAGAATTATTACCTCAAAACCATACCGAGTGTTTATCGCATCCTCTTTGCGCGCCAGATGGCGCGCTTTTTCATTTTACTTCTTCACCCAATTGCCATTAATACCAAGCACATATTCACCTGCCCCGGCACGGTTCACCAATTTTTCACCCGCCATTTTAGCAACCTGATTCGTTGTCATATTATTTTGAACGGCAATTGCAGCATATTTTTTTTCCCGCTCCTCGTTGACCTTTTGGATCACGGACTGAGCATCCCTGGTCTTCTTCACGGGTGCCAAATAGCCACTGAACGTTTCTCCTACCAGCCCTTGCTGTTTTGCTTCACTCAACGTCATGCCTACAGCAAAAGAACTAAATAGCAGACTCGCCAGAAATATTACTCCTGCTTTTTTCATATTCTGGCCCTTAAAATAAGTTGGAGTTGTTTTTGAGCATATCTTCAATTTGCCTATCGACTTTAATATGAATTTCATGCTCAATCTTCACATTCATATCGATCTTGATCGGTTTATCTGGCGTCGCTACCTCCAGCCTGATGCACCCCGTCAAAACTATGCTGGCCAACATCAGGCTAGCCATGCCCACCGACAACCTGAGTCCAGTTTTTGTTATCATTTGTCACTCCCGTTCATTACAGATATATTTTTCTGTAACCACTCTTCCAGATTACTGCCAAAGCGCAGACTACGCCATAACTGAAAAATGTTCTCCTCATGGCGATAGTTAAGCCTGACTTCTCGTTTTTTATCCACCATAGGATTGACACCGCTGATTTCTGAATTCAGTATCAAAATGCCCAAATTATCCAGCGTAACATGTGCCTTTAAATGGCTGATCTCCAAATAACTCAGCCAATCCATTGTCATACCTGCCGTCAGGTCATTTTTCCCTATAGAGCCAACCGTATCTTTATCTAACCTCAATGTCAGAGATCCATCATTGGATACCCAGCCCTGCTGAATAATCCAATTTTTATCATTCAATAATAGCGGCAATTCCCCGCTGATTCTGCCCGACATGGCTATTTGCTTAACTTTCAGAACACCGAACAATTTACTCAGATTTAATTTATCAAATCGCAGTACCGCAGCCTGTTTTTGGGGTAATTGAAGTTTATCCAGCCCAAGCTTACCATCCAGCATGTCCACATTCACATTGGATAACGTCAATGGCTGGGTTTCAGTGGGTGGGTAGAAACCCAGCAAATCGGCTGTCACATTCTGCATACCAAACAAGCCCTTAATTTCATTGACCCTGAGTTGGACAGGTGATGTAACCCCCAATTGCCAAGTATGTTCCTGCAAACGCCACGGCAAAACAAAATTCAAGCCGTCAATTTCGCCATCCTTTAGCCAAACACTCGCATTTTTCACTACCCAATGACCACCGGCACGTAATCCCTGCCCCTTCGCAGCCGAAAATGCCGCTTGGGCATAGAGGTTTCCACCACGTACCGTCATCCCCAAATCTACGGGGATCAAGGGCTGAAGTGCCAACAGAGATTGACTTGGCCAGCGAGCATCTCCTCGCAATCGCGTACCGTCCCAGCGGCCATAAAATGGGATTGGCTCAATACCTTTGGGAGATAATTTCCCATTCAGAATAAAATTATCCGGTGACTGACCTGTCACTATCGCCTTGAAGTCGAAAGGAGGTAAGAAACTGCCAGAACGGAAATCGGTTCTTAAGACGGATAACTGAAAGTCCCCCATGAATGTCGGTTGAGTTGCGGAACGTTCCCACACCAGCGGCTTGATAAGCTGCAAACGCGGTGCCTTCATCTGCACAAGGCCGTATTGGATAACATCAAAACCCGTGTTTAACTCATTCACCGTTATCTGTGAACGCTCCCAGCTTCCTGTGCCTGCAATATCCCATTTAGCTTGCAGCGGAGGTAAATGTCCATTGCCCCAATAACGCCACCGCCAATTTCCCTGATCGGGTATAAAATCCTCGGCATCCCCATCAAGATGCAGTTTGAATTTTCCCCAATAGTTATCCTGTGCAGTCACGATGGCTTGCAGACGACCCGTAAAACCATCACGGGTCAGATAAGTCCCCGCCAATGGTAAACGCGCTTCCTTAACCGTAAAGGTCTCGCTTACTTTTCCCCACGCGCGAAACAGCGCGCCCGGCTGAAATGTGATTTTAGGTGCCACCAGCGGACCCGTCACAATAGCGGGCAATGACATCGTCATGACCATCTGCCCGCGGTTCATTTGTCCGGTTAACTGAAATGGGATATGGGCATTCGCCATATTGATGAGTGTCGGTTTTATAGAAAGAACGATATTGCCCCTGCCTCGTTCATTTTGGGTGATCAAATTCACTCGCCCACTGATTAGCATGCCATCTACACCTTTTCTCCAGTGATCAAAGGTCAAATTCACGCCTCCTGACAGTGGCTGCCCCGTATCCATCCATTGCCATTTACCATCAGTTATCAGAAATTGAGATTGATTGAATGACCATGGCAACTCTGCCAATATCCGCTTTTGCTTCTCTTCCCTAATAGTGAGCGTTCCTCCCTGCCCCTGCCATTTTAATATTACCTGCAAAGGATCAGGATATTGACTGATGGATAGCCGCCCTGTTATCTGACCTTGTACGGGTAGTGCGTCAATACCCAATGGCAATGAGATATCCCCATTCAGGCTGATTTCCTGCTCAGGTAATTTCACGAAGAATTGGTGAATAACTAATGTCTTTTTATCTGCCGTATGAACATTCAGCTTTAATTGCTTGCCTTGATAGGAAAATGTCTGCCCTTGACGTGATGAATCAAATTGGAGTTTTCCGGCAAATTCCTGCCACGGCGTGAGCTCAAAGTGATCAACGACAAGTTTAACCGCAGAAATGGAGGATAATGTATCCTCAATCGATAATGGTTCTGAAGGGTTTTCTGTCACTGGCAACTGCCCCAGACACGGGCTATTGCTGTGAACACTAGCAGCATGAATATTCCAGTAGCGCTCTTTGGTTTTTTCTCTGCGTGGGTATCCCACAAACAGCCCGGACATATTGACCCATTCACAACCTTTTGCCTGCAATGCCAAATCATCCAGCCGTAATGTATTCTTTTCCCATTTTGGTTGACTGAGAGAAAGAGTAACGCCCTGTGGCAGCCAATGACTGGCAATCAATGGCAGCCAACATGGAAGTGTGTACCAACCCGTCAACACCAATAACACCAGCAGTGTTATCATCACCGCAAACACTTTGAATATCTTGGTCATTACATCCTTATCTCTTATTTTTAATCTAAGCACAACATCCTGTTATGATAGTTTCATATCAGGCTCTAAGCTGGTTTATTATACGGGCTATTATCATGAATAGCTTATTAGTCGGTTTGTTCGAATATAGCGAGAGATAACGCTTAGTACCTATCTCAGTAAACGTCATTATTGCCAGCAGTTAAAACGCAGCAAAGTGAATGCAACAAATGGTTCGAATGAACGATGAAATTAAAAATTCCACAGTCAATATATGACGGAGACGAGACGATGAAATTGGTTGTTTATAGTACAAAACAATATGACCGTAAACATTTAGAAATGCTCAACCAAAGACTTGGGCTTGATTACCATATCGAATTCTTTGATTTTTCCTTAAGCCCACACACGGCAAAAAATGCCATTGGTGCAGATGCCATCTGTATTTTCGTCAATGATGACGGTGGACGTGAAGTGCTGGAAGAATTGGCAGCAATGAACATCAAAATTTTGGCGTTGCGTTGTGCGGGATTCAATAATGTCGATCTGGATGCGGCCAAAGAGCTAGGCATTCAAGTCGTCCGCGTCCCGGCTTATTCACCTGAATCTGTTGCTGAACACGCGGTTGGATTGATGTTGTGTTTGAATCGGCGTATTCACCGAGCCTACCAGCGTACCCGCGATGCCAATTTCTCTCTGGAAGGGCTGACTGGCTTCAACATGTATAAACGCACAGCCGGTATTATCGGTACGGGGAAAATCGGTCTGGCTATACTGAGAATTTTGAAAGGTTTTGGTATGCGTTTGCTGGCACATGATCCCTACCCAAATCAGGAAGTGTTAGAGCTTGGCGTGAAATATGTAGATTTAGATACCTTGTACGCCGAATCTGACGTGATTTCTCTTCACTGTCCTATGACGCCAGAAAACCATCACTTACTGGATGAAACAGCATTTAATAAGATGAAAGATGGCGTGATGATCATCAATACCAGCCGAGGGGCGCTAATCGATTCAATTGCTGCTATTAACGCTTTGAAACAGCAGAAAATTGGCGCATTGGGTATGGATGTATATGAAAACGAGCGTGACTTGTTTTTTGAAGATAAATCGAATGATGTTATCCAAGATGATATTTTTCGCCGCCTGTCTTCCTGCCATAATGTGTTGTTCACAGGCCATCAAGCATTTTTGACAGAAGAAGCGTTAACCAGTATCAGTGAAACGACTTTACAAAATATCCAGCAATTAACCTCCGGCAAACCTTGCCCGAATCTTGTTGGGTGATTTTTACGCACATCAGGAGATAAAATGAAGAAAGCGATTTCGTTTGCGATCGCGACCCTGCTACTCACAGCATGTCAATCTTCGGGAGTTAGCGCCACGGGGAATGTTACGGTCAGGGATCTGCAACATCGTAATTTTGCTTTAATCAGTGTCAATGGTGCAACTGTTTCGAATAAAGAAGACAGTAAACTTTCTATTGCATTTGGTGAAAAAATGTTTGTTTCAGCAACTATGTGCAATCATTTTATGGGAGTGGGTAAATTAAAGCAGCGTGTTCTGACTGTCAGTATTTTAGAAAAATCCCAGATGTTTTGTGTCAATGAACAGCTCCATCAATGGGATCAAGTGATTTATGATGTACTGACTGAGGGAGCCACGGTCAGATTAAAAAGCAAACAGCTTACATTAACTAATGACAAAAACACGCTGGTTTATGTTTTGAGGGATATTACCCAATAATTTAATCATGTAACGTTATTTTTTCTCATTCTGAGCATATTTTCACCAAAACGATTTGTGATTACCCAGTACCATACTGGGTAATCAGCTCAACCCGCATTTCAGCTTGTTGTCCATTTGATAGCCATTTTCCTCAAATCAATCTCCTGAAATAGAAACGAGGTCACATATTCATGTTGTTCTTATCTTTTATGACAACATCACACCAATCATCAGCATTAAAGCAATCCATAATCCCACAAATTTTATATAAACCAGCCATTCACTGTTCATTTTTTCACCTCTCATTATCAAACAGACTTGCATAGCTGCATGAGATAATCTCTGATGGTCTGACTTCAAATCCTCACCAACAGTACCCCATATATATTTGGTAAGTCGTGTGAATGCCATTCTATTATTTATTACAATTGATATGATCTTGGCTGAATTGTGGCAGAAATAGAACAATGTTCACTTGAACAATTGGGGTTAATTATTGAACAATAAAACACTTGATTTGATTCAGCCGGCTCCTGTATCGGGATACAATGCTGCACTCCAATTGCTGTAAATACAGACGAATATCGACGGTTCTTTGCTTGAAAAAGGGGTCGCGATTGATTTGATTTTTTCCGCTAATTGAAGGGATTCTAGCGATGAGTTACCAATATAAGTTCCACTGGGAAGACGATGCCATTTTCCATTAGGAAATTGTATCGATTTATTGAACTTATTTGCTGTCATTCTGTTATGCAACTTCTCATAGCCATCAGAACCCGTGCCATAAAGTTCCACACGAACCAAATAACTTGCCATTTATCATTCCTTGTATTGACTGTGGAGCAGACAAGTTATCAGTTTTTCTTGGCTGATAAAAGCAAGAAAAACGAGAGGAAAATCCGATATTCATGGCAATCCGGTGTGTGGTGATATCCGGTATGCGCATACATAATTGGTCTCAAACAATAATTTGAGACCAATTTTTTATGTCTGACTCATCCCGTGAATTACAAGTCATTGCGAAGTTTAACCACCCTGAATCCACAGACACCTTTCGTAAAAATATTCCTATCGAATGGATAACCATTTTGAGAAAATAGAGAGTTATCATCACATAATATTTATTACTGCTACAGTGCTAATAACCAAAAAAACATAAAACAAAAATCATTTTATATTAATAATTTAATGCATCAAAAAGCCGTTGCTTCAATAATGCAATATCATCCGTATTGTTCTTATTTAATAGATTAAGATTAGCTATATTACTCTCCAGAGTTTCAATTTTATTTTCTAATTGCTTATTTTTTTCATCCAATAATACATTAGTTTTAGCCAATTCAGAATATAATTGATGACCATTAACCGCCTCAGTACTATGATTTGAAATATCACCAGCAGCAACATGCACGATCTTACGTTCATGACCAGATTTTCCTACAGAAATAACATTCGGTTTGTTCGCAATGGAATCTGCGCCTAATGCAACACTCCCTTTTTCTGTTGCAGAGGAATTTTGACCAATCGCTATGGCCTGAGATGCACTGGCAGTTACCTTTTGCCCCAAAGCGATGGAAGCCAGGCCATTGGATACAGAATCAGCGCCAATTGCAATTGGAAAAACAACGTTCGCATCTCCCTGTTTACCGGCAAGTTGATTTTGCCCAATAGCAATAGCCGCTTCACTGATGGCTTTAGAATTTCGTGGTGAAGCACCAATTGCGACAGCATGTACTGCCGATGCTTCCGCATGTCCAAGTACAACTGAATCTTTACCAATTTTTTGCTCATTGATATTGATATTTTCAATAGACATATTATACCTCTTAATTTATAAGTTAAGTAATCACTCTTTATTAAAAATCAATAAAATATTAAAAATAGACTGACATTAAATGTTGTTAATTAATACCAAACTTCATAATAAAAAATAATGAAATATATTTACCTATAACATTATATAAAAATTAAATATTGTAAATAATTAAAATAATTGGGTATATATAATATATTTTACGAGGCTTATTTAATGTATTGTTAATCTTTATGAAATATATATCTTATAATCCTCATCTTAATTTATTAGCTATACCAATGGATTTCGATTTGTAGTACGACGGCAAGAGAACGAATCCACAGGAGTATAGCTAACTATGTGACAGGATTTATTTCTAATGCCCCACAGATGCCCAAAACACAGCCATATGATATAAAGTCCCTTTCATATCAATAAGTAATATAACTACTCTGGTTTGTTCATAATATGATCTTCCCAGTCCACCACATCAGCCTCACGCACAGCAATGTGTCTGACAGAAATACGCTCTGCATGCATAGCTGATTTTGAACCACTGACTAATGGGTGCCAAGGAAGGAGTTTTTTTCCTTCACCAATCAAACGATAAGCACAAGTCATTGGTAGCCATTCAAACGTAACCATATTCTCACGCGTCAATTTGATACAATCAGGCTCATATCTAAAACGATCTTCATAATTCTTGCACTGGCAGGTTTTGATATTCAATTGATTACAGGCAACATTGGTGAAGTAGATTGCATCAGTATCTTCATCCATTAGCTTATGCAGACAGCACTGACCGCAGCCATCACATAATGCTTCCCACTCTTGGTCTGTCATCTGTTCCAGAGTTTTCCCCTGCCAGAAAGGTTGAGACATAAGTTCAGTCATTCCTCATTGTTAAATCACTCTGGTTGTTAAAACGTGCTCATTAAGAGAGACGTTCAGTACATCACCAGGTTGTAGTGGCCCTACACCTTCAGGCGTTCCCGTTAAGATAATATCACCGGGGCGCAGGGTAAAAAAACGCGACATATAGCTAATCAATGGGATGATGGGCATTCGCATATCACTCGTATTGCCGTTTTGGCGTGATTCGCCATTTACTGTCAGGGAAAGCTGAGCATTTTGTGGTTCACTAAAGACTTTGACAGGAATAAAGCCCGATATGGGGCATGAACCATCAAACGCCTTACTCTTTTCCCACGGTTGCCCAGACTGCTTGAATTTATGCTGCAAATCACGCAATGTCAGATCCAGTGCTACCGCAAAACCTGCGATCGCCTTGCCGACCCGTTCCTCACTGGCATTCTTGAGTGTCGAACCAATCAAGACCGCCAATTCAATTTCATGGTGCACAGCTCCCAATCCCTGTGGGATGGAAACCGATTGACAGAGATCACAAAGAGCCGTTTCAGGCTTGAGAAATATAACCGGCTCTTCGGTCACTTTAGAGCCTATCTCTTTCATATGCCTCTCGTAATTACTGCCGACACAAACCACTTTATTGGCAGGAAAATCCAGCAGTACGCCCTGCCAGTCTCGATGCTGGTACATAGCATTCTTCCTTATCTGTTTTCAACAGCAGATTCTCAGTGAGTGAGGAAATAGGTTTTCTGACCAATACTATCTGCCATCATACCCACACTAAGGGCAAAATTGTAAGAACGGTTCCAGTGCATGATAGTACGAAAATTCTGCGTTACCCAAAATGCTCGCTGTTCAGTACCATTCGGTATCACAATCCAGCCTTTGGTATTCACTGGCAGACTGGCAAAATCGGGAGATGAAACACCCAACGCCTGCCATTGAGCAATAGTTTTCCCCTGCTCTAACTTAATACCTTCCAAGTTTTGATCAAAACCAGCAGGCAGTGAAACCCCATAACCCCACGGTAACCCTTGTTGCCAACCTTCCTTCGCCAGATAATTGGCAATTGAGGCAAATACATCTTCCTTACTGTTCCAGATATCGATTTTGCCATCGCCATTACCGTCAGCAGCATAAGTCAAGTACGAGGTCGGTATAAACTGGCTTTGCCCCATCGCTCCCGCCCAAGAACCTTTCAAACTTTGATTTTCATCAATATATTTCTTTTCTATGATTTCAAGTGCTGCCATTAATTGTTTTATAAAAAGATCTTCCCTACGACCTTCAAAGGCAAGCGTAGATAATGCCGATATGACATCTTCCTTTCCCTGAACTTTGCCAAAACCACTTTCCAACCCCCACAAAGCAACAATATAGTCTTTCGGTACACCATATTTGCGGCTGATTCTCTCTAATTGGGGCAGGTTATTCTGATACTGGATGACGCCCTGCTCAATCTTCCGGGCTGACAGGACGCGGTTAAGGTAATCATCCAACGTGATTTTCTTTTCCGGCTGATTACGATCAGATTGAATAACCCGCGAGATAAAATGAATATCGGCAAATGCACGATCCCGTGTTTTTTCACTGAAACCCTGCTCTTTAGCCTGTTGTTTCAGTAAAACCACATAGGCGGGAAATTGCGATGGTTCACGAGAGGCAATTGGAAATTGTTCATCCAACGCCCTGATTTCTTTCTGTATCACAACAGCCTGTCTGGATTGATCCTGCAACACTTTTCCATTCGATGAAGTACACCCTGCCAACAGTGTCGCTGTCAATAAGGTCACACCAGAGATTAATTTCATGAATCAATTCCTCACTTCAGGATCAAACACTTGCTGATTATTTCTGCCATTACTTATTTACAGCCAGATGTTCACTCATCAGACTTTCCACTGGTGGTGGCACTTGCAGGTAAAAACCCTGCTCACTCAGCATAGTTTTTACTTTTACAATATCTGCATTAGCGAGTTTTTTTCTTCCTGATAATGAAATCATCATGGAGTATTGAGGTTCACCGAATGTTTTCAGCAACGCTTCAGGGATGCGTGAAAAATCACCTTTTTTTTCGACATAGAGAAATGTCTGGTCACGTTTTGGGCTTCTATAGATTACACAAATCATTGTCATAAACTCTTTTAAATTAACACTGCGACTTGCTTGAATAATTCAGTAACTATAACATGCTTATTATATTTAAGAATAACGCATCCCAGATTCTGGGGAACTTAACCTTGCTGAGTCAAAATATCGATGTCACAGTCGCCAATTGAGCTAAAAGGCAGTAATTTTACGCTTTCGGTCGTTCATTTGCATGATGACCAGCCGGAAGTCATTCAAAGGGCTATGCAGGAAAAAATGGAGCAAGCACCAGAATTCCTCAAAAATGCCCCCGTCGTAATCAATATATCTGATCTTCCAGCCGGTGCCGATCTCCTCGCACTCTATCGTGCTGTTGAATCTGTCGGGTTGCGCATTGTTGGCATCAGCGGCTGTCAGGATGAAGAACAACGAAAAATTGTTCTAAAATCTGGGCTACCTTTACTGAAAGAAGGTAAAAGTCAGAAAATTCCTACTCAAGAAAATAAACCGACTGAACCTATTTTCAAAAAAACTCGTATAATTAATACGCCGGTTCGATCAGGACAAAGAATTTATGCGCCAAATAGCGATCTTATTGTCACCAGTAATGTCAGCGCTGGCGCAGAATTAATCGCTGATGGAAATATTCTTATATATGGTGTGCTACGTGGACGAGTATTGGCAGGCGCATCTGGTGATAAAGAAAGCCAGATTTTCTGCACCCATTTAAACGCTGAACTCTGCTCTATTGCAGGTCAATATTGGCTCAGCGAAAACATTCCAGAAAATTTTGTTGGCAAGGCTGCAAAATTACGTTTGGTAAATAATGAATTAACTATTGAAACCTTAGTCTAGCCCTTATAACAAGGAATCGCTTCATGGCACGCATTATTGTTGTTACATCTGGTAAAGGTGGCGTTGGCAAAACCACTTCAAGCGCGGCCATTGCTACCGGTCTCGCCCAAAGTGGGAAGAAAACCGTAGTTATCGATTTTGATATCGGTCTACGAAATCTCGATCTGATTATGGGCTGTGAACGCCGCGTGGTTTTTGACTTCGTGAATGTTATTCAAGGTGATGCCGCATTAAATCAAGCGCTTATTAAAGATAAACGTACCGAGAATCTGTATATTCTGCCCGCTTCTCAAACCCGTGACAAAGAAGCCCTCACCCGTGAAGGCGTCGAAAAAATTCTGAATGAGTTGGATCAACAAGGGTTCGAGTTTATTATCTGTGATTCACCAGCAGGTATTGAAAGCGGTGCATTAATGGCGCTCTATTTTGCCGATGAAGCAATTATCACGACAAACCCGGAAGTTTCATCTGTTCGTGATTCTGATCGTATCTTAGGTATTCTGGCCTCCAAATCACGCCGCGCAGAAAAAGCTAATGAGCCGATTAAAGAGCATCTCCTACTGACTCGTTATAATCCGGGGCGTGTGAACCGGGGCGATATGCTCAGTATGGAAGACGTACTGGAAATTCTGTGTATCCCTTTGCTTGGTGTTATCCCGGAAGATCAATCTGTTCTGCGTTCATCGAACCAAGGGGAGCCGGTCATTCTGGATAAAGAATCTGATGCGGGTAAAGCATACGAAGATACCGTTTTACGTTTACTCGGTGAAGAACGGCCTTTCCGTTTTATCGAAGAAGAAAAAAAGGGCTTTTTAAAACGCCTGTTTGGGGGGTAAAGCATGGCTTTGTTAGATTTCTTCCTGTCGAGAAAAAAACCGACAGCCAATATTGCCAAGGAGCGGCTGCAAATCATCGTGGCAGAGCGTCGGCGCGGTGATTCCGAGCCTGCTTATTTGCCCGAAATGAAACGGGATATTCTGGCCGTTATATGTAAATATGTACAAATCGACCCAGAAATGCTCTCTGTGCAGTTTGAACAAAAAGATGATGATATATCCGTACTGGAACTCAATGTAACATTACCGGAGACTGAGGAATTGCCAAAATAACACTATCAAATGGCGTTATTTAATTTAAACAGGTGATTTCTCAATAATGAATCGGGGTGTCCTAACATCCCGATTTCAAATATTCAACAAATCTATCAATGCCTTTTTCTCATTTTTCTCCAATTCTCGTCATCCCCCGATTTTGGCAATCACCCTCTCCATATTTATTATATGATTAACGAATGATAGGCACTAATCCTATTAATATCAGTTGATTATTAATATATTCAGCCTGTATTGTGTATAGCACACTGGCACCCCCCGAAATTCACTTATTCCTGAACGGTTATTACATATAAGCCCCCTTAAAGAGGAAAATCATGCAAAATATTGACTGCAATCTCTATCACAAAACACCCACCGTCCATGTTTTTGATAACCGAGGGCAAAATATTCGCGAAATTGCATTCCACCGCACGACAGCCGATGGCAATACAGATGTTCGTATCACCCACCATCGCTACAATATCTCAGGATATCAGGTTGAAAGTATCGATCCTCGTCTGCATGATGTACAACACGCTGACCCAACCATCCAACCTAATTTCCACTGGCAGCATGATCTGTCTGGCAATATCCTGCATACAAAAAGCGTTGATAGTGGCAATAGTTTCGCTCTGAATGATATCGAAGGCCGCCCCATACAAATCATCAATGCACAGAAAGTCAATTACCACTACCAATATGAAACCGCACCTCTAACTGGCCGCTTATTGTCCGTTGATGAGCAACCTGTGTCGGAAGTCACATCACGAACGATACGGCCGGACTCACGCAACTGGATAGCGTCTCTCTGATCGGTATTGCTTTGAGCCAAGTTCAACAATTATTGGCTGAAGGGCAGCATGCAGACTGGCAAGATGAAGATCAAACTCACTGGCATACTCTGTTGGATAGCACTGCATACCTCACCCAAAGCCAGAGTGATGCCACCGGTGCCTTGCTGACTCAAACCGATGCCAGCGGCAATAAGCAAAGATTGGCCTACAATATCGCCGGACAATTAAAAAGCAGTTGGTTGATGCTGAGGAATCAATCTGAACAAGTGATCGCAAAGCACTGGATTACTCTGCCGCCGGTCAGAAACTGCGTGAGGAACACGGTAACGGCGTTATCACTGAATACACGTATGAACCAGAAACCCAACACCTGATGGGAATCAAAACTCGTCGCCAATCTGATAACCTCTTATTACAGGACTTACGTTATGACTACGATCCCGTTGGTAATGTCATCATCGTTAGCAATGATGCTGAAGCAACGCGTTTCTGGCATAACCAACAAGTTATACCGGAGAATCGCTATATTTACGATTCTCTCTACCAACTGATGAGCGCAACTGGCCGTGAAATGGCCGGACTCCCGCAGCAACCTAATCAGTCCCCTTTCCCTAATCGCTTCTCTGATGACAATACCTATACCAACTACACCCGTACTTACAATTACGATCGCGGCGGCAATCTTACCCAAATTCGACACAACGCCGCCAACAGTCAGAATAACCACACAACCAAAATCACCGTATCAAACCGCACCAATCACGGAGTATTAAGTTCATTGGCCGATGATCCAAACAAGGTCGACACCCTGTTCAATTCAAGTGGTCAACAAATCAACCTATTGCCGGGGCAACAATTAATTTGGGATACCCACGGCAGGCTACAACAGGTGGTATCATCTTCGGCCATCAGTGAAAGCTATCGCTATGGCAGCGATGGTATGCGGATGACCAAAATCCGTGAACAAAATCAGCAACACCAGCAGGTTATCTACCTGCCGGAATTAGAGTTGCGTACCACTCAAAATAACGGAACCACCACAGAATCATTACAAATCATCACACTTGGCGAAGCTGGGCGGGCACAAGTCAGGGTTTTGCATTGGGAAACGGGTAAGCCAGATGGCATAATAATCAAATACGTTATAATTTATAATATTACATTAAAAACAATATATTATATACAAACAATATCTTCATAAATTCATGTGTGTACACACATATGTACAAACAAAAAAACATTCAAAGCATCCTATTTCAGTGACCACTTCTATAGTATTAGGCATATTTTGAGCTTGCCACAATTTTGATGGGTTCACATTAAGCACTATGACCGCTATGACTTTGCACTACCGACGAAATTCGTCGTCAGCCATTCAGTTGCATACGGGAAGATCCCTCATGTACAAAAACATCAACTGCAAAAAATTTTTCAGTTGTGAAAATCTCACATGAGCAAAAGGTGTTGAGGAAATCACCATACCCAAGATGGGATATCACACCTTGCGGCAACCGTGATGATTTCCACCCTAGCAGGCTAACCCTTTGATTTTTCCGAGGTGGTCACTTTGACCACCCGAGACATCTCTTCCGTAAATTCGTCTTTATTTCAACTGTTGGGAGAATCCCAATGGTTACTTTATGTGCTGGACAAAAGGAATAAATGCATTGTGTTTCAACGTATTACTTGGACATAACGGTCTGGACAAAACGTATTAACCCTTTGTTTCTAGCTCACTCTTTTGGGCACACCTCTTATTGAGTTGTGCAAAGTCCGATTATCGGATATTGAATTTTGCATACCGACATTATCAGCGCTCAAATTATAAGCAGAAGACAAATCTGTCGTCTGATTAGATATCAATGGGTTATCGCCAAAATAGGCATTCTCACTTAAATGGGCTTTCAAATCCCAATTGGCGCGATCAGCCAAAAATTTGTCCGATTGGAACTGAGCCAAAGTGAGGACCACGGATAAATCAAGGGGTTAAGTTAAAGGGGAGGATTATCCTCTTTAAACCCTAAGTTTTATCAGTCAGCCATAGGCAAATAGATTTTGTTAATGTCCCACCAACCATTCCGTGCCATCCTAATCAGAAGTTCTCTCCAGTATTGATGAACCTATTTTATTGATGTTCACAGGCGGAGAAGTAGCCCGCCTTCATGTTATTTAGCAATGTTTATTGTTGATTAAATGAGGGAGTAAATATGAGTATTCAAGATAAAAAGCCTGAATCAAAAACCTTAGAAGATAACCAGGGGTTACGCATGAAATTTTAGTCGGCTAAAATTGATTAAATAACAGTGCTTCCATATAACCGTTATCCCATCCC
>NZ_JANAIF010000129.1 GCF_024721015.1 Xenorhabdus bovienii | reverse complement strand
TACAGAGTGAAGTAAGAGATTGCTAATAACATACTGAAAATAAACGAATTTGATTTCATACAAGTGATCTTTCGTGTAAGCCATTATAGCAGTTTCATCCCGTTTCAATCTGTTCCAGTTAACCCATGTAACCGCATATAACTATTGAATTTTTTGACCTTGTATGTTTCACTCCGTTTCATCCTGTTCGGGTTCGTGCCACAAAAATTGTGTACATAACTGTGTACATAATTTAAGGATGTACACATGCTGACTGATACAAAACTGAGAAAGCTACATAACGTCAAAAGAGAGAGTCTTGTCGAAATACCAGATGGACAAGGTCTGTCTATCCGAGTTACCCCAAAAGGAATGATTGTTTTTCAATATCGTTATCGATTTAACGGAAAACCAAGAAGGTTAACGCTTGGAGAATATGGAGTTATTTCATTAAAGGATGCTAGAGCCCAATCTCAAGAAGCAAGAAAATTGTTGAGTGAGGGGAAAGATCCAATTATTGAAAAGGAAATGCGGTTAGAAGAGTATGGCACAAAACTAACTGTTTCAGATTGCGTCAATGAATGGGTGAATAGCCCAAATGCTCAAAAATTGGTTAAGTTGAAGTTTTGGCAGAGGGCAATCAAACGGCACGTTACTGATCATGTCGGTAAAATGATTGTTGACGACATGACAGTGTCGCACTGGCATCCTGTCTTCAAAATAATGCGAGATAATGATGCTTCAACTTTAGCCACAATGATGCTGTCTCGAATGAGGCAAATTTTTTCTTATTGCATTCGTATAGGAAAGTTAAACAACAACCCCTTATCAGAACTCAAATCAGAGGATGTTGGTAAGCGTGTAAAAGCAGGGAAAAGATATTTTAGCGATAAAGAGATAGAATTGTTTTGGAAAGCGGTTGATAAAACCAATATGACCAAGCAAAGCAAATTGTTCATTAAGCTTGTATTACTGACAGGATGCCGCGGTGTTGAGCTGAGGTTAGCAAAGAAAAAAGAATTTGATTTAGAGCATAAAATTTGGTCGGTTCCTGATCAAAGTTCTAAAACAAGAGACGGTTTTAATAGAGGTCTCTCTAACTTAGCGATAAAAATTCTGAAAGAGTCATTTTTTCTATACCCTGATCTTGAACAGGTGTTTCCTCCCGCATCCATAAGAGAAGACAGACCAATGGCGGCTAGCGTTCTCCTAAATATGGTTAGCCAGGTTCGTGAGGTGATGGAAATTGATGATTGGGGTATGCATGATTTAAGGCGCACAGTAAAAACCAAAATGAGTGAGCTGGGCGTCCTGCCTCATGTGTCCGAAAAAGTCCTTGGACATAAACTCGGTGGTGTGCTTGCTGTTTATGATCAGCATGAATACATCAAAGAGCAAATAGAGGCTCTTGAGCTATGGGCTAATCACATATTGTCTTGTGTTAAGTAACCTTTAGATTCAAAAAATCTCATTACTTCATCGTATTTATACAGTGCGCCGCCTTGTATTGGGTGGTAATCACTATCCGGTTCGGGGAATGGGGTTCCTTGACTCTTCCATTCTTCTCGCTTGCGGTAGAAAGTGGTTCTAGATATACCACCTAGCATGTCTTGAATTCCTTCTCTATTAATTAAGATCCTGTTAACGGGCTTATCCATTTTTGATCTCCTTCCGAATAATCCGCACATAATATCCCAGCACTGATTTAGCACTGAACCTCATGTGATTGAGTGGTTTGAATTTGGGCGTGTACTTATCGAGAATTTCAGTGACTTTCTTGTCGTCATATTGGGGTAGATTGTTGAGTTCTTTCAGGCGCTCCCTTGCCACCTGCCGTCTTCCGTTCTCGAATTCGTTCTGTGTATTCATGATGCTCGGTTGACAAATTCGCTTTAATTTGTAAAACGGTTGACGATAAGCAGTCAACCGACACTCTTTCCGTTCTCGAATTCGTTAGTCATTGGTGATGGTGTTCAGCTTCTCTGCCAATTCTTTGGCGATTGAGTCTATTTTTTCACCGAGCTGTTTTATTTCCGCAATATCATCGTCATTAATTTTCAACCTGAACAGGTCACGATGCATTTGATGTAGATGAGGATAATAACCAAGTGGAGATAAATTTTCCTGACCTATATTTTCACCCGACTTTAATATTGTCTTGGTGTTTAAAATGAATGACCGACCATTGGATGTAATAACGTATTTACCTAAATCAATTTTTAAACTCATGCTATTTCCCTCAATTGTTCATTGCCGATATCGAATAGATATTCTTTATCTATCGTGGTTATTGTTTTACGTGGGGTAATAAACGGCCGCCAAATTAAAAGCATGGAGCCTTTCGGATTGCTGCCATTCTTTTCTCTCACTCCTGCTGGAACAAATTGAATCCTGCCACCCATTATTAACCTGACCTCATCCACTGTTTTATATGCCAAATCAAACCAGCCTACTGAGGTATCATTGGGGACGAGCATCACAATAGACTGGCATTGCTTCCTACATTCGATAGCTGCTTTCTTTATCCACGGCGTAATTTTGGAATAGGGTGGATTACAGAATATAGAGCCGTAGCTAACCCAATCACATTCCAATGCGTTATCTCGTTCCGTGAGATAGTGGGCGCACAGGGTATTTTGAGCATCGGCAGCGGCATCTAAATAAAATTTAAATTCTAAATTGAGTGCCAGAAATAACGGGAGTGGAGTTTGCCAGAGGTCTTTCAGTTCTTTTGGGGTGTTACTTCTTCCGAAGTCGCTCATAATCCTCCCCGCACTCCCGACTACAGAATGCACCGTACGTTGCTGGCTCAGTCTCACACCATCGGCACATCCCGTTGATGCTGGTTAATGGTGGCTGCCGGTTCTGGAGCGCATGAGATACCGTCAACTCAACGGTATCGTTAGCTGTGTCGATAATATCCATGAGGGTTCTCTATTTGTTGGGGTGGCGGTAGAGGGGGATAATATTTCTAACTCTATATTTTATGGAATCGATGTCTGATTTATACTCAGAGATATTAAATCGCCAATGACCAGCAGGTACATCCAGCCATTCAAATTGCCACGCCACTGGCTCCATATTTTCATATTTGGCCAGACGTTTTAATATTGTAATATAGACATCTAAATCTAATATTATTGTACTGACACCTTCCGATTTGAATTCCTCGGCTGATTCCAATGTTGTGTTTATTTTCTCAATCACATCTTTGCTCATTTTTGGTTCTCCTGTTTATTACTCTAGTACGGTATGCATACAAAATTTGATAGTTTAAAAAAAACGCATTCGAATTAGTATTTACAAACTACCATCTAAAAATAGAGGTGATATATGGCATGGGAAGTTGACGACAGTCGTGCTACATGGAAACAAATACCACCTGCGGCCGAACGTAAATATGAAGAATGGGTGAGAACTATAACAGCAAGTAATAGACACCCACGTGACGCTGCAGAGGATGTAGGTGGCTGTAATTTTAAAATGTTGGGCGGTACATCGAGTGGTATAGAACAATACACCATCAGACTTAGTAAGGATCACAGAGTTTTATTTACAATAGAGGGTGAAATAGTTAATGTTCGCCAAGTGGGTGGACATACTTGATACTTGTCAATAAGTAGCAATTTATAGTGGAATTATGGATTGCTACTGCATATTCGACTGTTATTTAAACCCCCTGCATATAAGCTTTTATAAATTCTTCCGCAACCGGTGCGACGATGGCATTTCCGTAGGCGCGGAGGCGTCCCATTCTGTTGGTAATCCCATCAATTGCCTTGCCATAATTGGCTGGTATGATTCTAATTTTCTCATCTGCTCCCTGGTTGGGTTCCCATTCATTCCAAACGTGTGTAGCCACATCTGACGATAGAGCGTGTCGTTTCGAATCTTGCCATCCTTCCTGATGAACGATTTCCCAATGTTTCCGCAGTCCTTGTGGGATCGGGTTGTTGGCGTGACCCACCCAATAGAGTCGCTGCCTGATGTGCGGAGCACCGATGCCCGCAGCGCAGATATCGACCGCTGCTGAGGTGTAACCCGTTCCTTCCAGGTCAGTTTGTACAAGGTCGAACCAAGTAAGCCCGTCCTTGCTTGCAACCTGCTCACCAAACACAACGCGAGGTCTGCACTGTTCGATGAGGTAGTGGAAATGTGGCCATAAGTGCCGCTCGTCAGTAAACCCAGCTCCTTTGCCTGCCGCGCTGAAAGGCTGGCACGGACAGCTTCCTGTCCAGACTGGCTTATCATCAGACCATCCAGCATTTCTGAGTGCATAACTCCAGACGCCAATTCCGGCGAAAAAGTGGCATTGGGTGTAATTTCGTAGGTCATCAGGTTTAACATCCTCTATTGATCGTTCATCAACATCACCCGGTGCTATATGACCGGCTGCAATTAAATTCCTCAGCCATTGCGCCGCGTAGGGGTCTATCTCGTTGTAATAGGCCGTCATTTAAACTCCCTGCATATATTCGCTGCCTTCTCACACACTTCGGCACTGAACCAACCGAAATGACATTTCCTGAAACTAATTCCCAGCCTCCATGCCAGCCATCTGTACGCCTCCGTGCGTTCAAAATTCCCTCTCTTTCGCATCTCCTCAAATTCCTGTTTGCCATTCCGCCTCGCCATCCGTGTCGGTTCATCAGCCAGATATCCCAGTGGTATATTGGTTTCTGGATGCATTCCCACGCGCGCATCGCATGACCAGCAGACATAGAGCCACGGCCATTTGTCGTCATGCCGGGTCTTCCCAAGCACCTCCGTGTGATGGGCTATCTTTACGTGACTGCGGCAATGTCGGCATTGAGTGGGAACGGGGAGCGGGTCATTGACTCTTGCAATTGCTCTGGGATTGGGGTTCCATGGGGTGAACTGCATGTTGTGTCCTCCCAGTCATTATTGTTTCCTGAGTAGATAGGAAAGATA
>NZ_JANAIF010000128.1:0-3228 GCF_024721015.1 Xenorhabdus bovienii | reverse complement strand
GCTCTTTAACAATCTGGAACAAGCTGAAAATTTGAAACAATCAGTGCTGTCAATGACAGGACTGATGAGTCTCTCAAAACGCACACCCGAAGACACCTTCGGGTTGTGAGGTTAAGCGACTAAGCGTACACGGTGGATGCCTAGGCAGTCAGAGGCGATGAAGGGCGTGCTAATCTGCGATAAGCGCCGGTAAGGTGATATGAACCGCAATAACCGGCGATACCCGAATGGGGAAACCCAGTGCAATCCGTTGCACTATCCTGGCCTGAATTCATAGGGTCCGGAGGCGAACCGGGGGAACTGAAACATCTCAGTACCCCGAGGAAAAGAAATCAACCGAGATTCCCCCAGTAGCGGCGAGCGAACGGGGAGCAGCCCAGAACCAACATCAGCATCAGCGTCAGGAGAACGGTCTGGAAAGGCCGGCAGTAAAGGGTGATAGCCCCGTATCTGAAGACACTGGTGGTGTGAGTTCGACGAGTAGGGCGGGACACGTGGTATCCTGTCTGAACATGGGGGGACCATCCTCCAAGGCTAAATACTCCTGACTGACCGATAGTGAACCAGTACCGTGAGGGAAAGGCGAAAAGAACCCCGGCGAGGGGAGTGAAATAGAACCTGAAACCGTGTACGTACAAGCAGTGGGAGCCTTGATTTATCAGGGTGACTGCGTACCTTTTGTATAATGGGTCAGCGACTTATATTCTGTAGCAAGGTTAACCGTATAGGGGAGCCGCAGGGAAACCGAGTCTTAACTGGGCGTTAAGTTGCAGGGTATAGACCCGAAACCCGGTGATCTAGCCATGGGCAGGTTGAAGGTTGGGTAACACTAACTGGAGGACCGAACCGACTAATGTTGAAAAATTAGCGGATGACTTGTGGCTGGGGGTGAAAGGCCAATCAAACCGGGAGATAGCTGGTTCTCCCCGAAAGCTATTTAGGTAGCGCCTCGTGAATTCATCTTCGGGGGTAGAGCACTGTTTCGGCTAGGGGGTCATCCCGACTTACCAACCCGATGCAAACTGCGAATACCGAAGAATGTTATCACGGGAGACACACGGCGGGTGCTAACGTCCGTCGTGAAGAGGGAAACAACCCAGACCGCCAGCTAAGGTCCCCAAGTCATGGTTAAGTGGGAAACGAAGTGGGAAGGCTCAGACAGCCAGGATGTTGGCTTAGAAGCAGCCATCATTTAAAGAAAGCGTAATAGCTCACTGGTCGAGTCGGCCTGCGCGGAAGATGTAACGGGGCTAAACCATGCACCGAAGCTGCGGCAGCAACATTTCGATGTTGTTGGGTAGGGGAGCGTTCTGTAAGCCTGCGAAGGTGTGCTGTGAGGCATGCTGGAGGTATCAGAAGTGCGAATGCTGACATAAGTAACGATAAAGCGGGTGAAAAACCCGCTCGCCGGAAGACCAAGGGTTCCTGTCCAACGTTAATCGGGGCAGGGTGAGTCGACCCCTAAGGCGAGGCCGAAAGGCGTAGTCGATGGGAAACGGGTTAATATTCCCGTACTCGGTGTTACTGCGAAGGGGGGACGGAGAAGGCTAGACCGGCCGGGCGACGGTTGTCCCGGTTCAAGCGTGTAGGTGGGAAGAATTGGTAAATCCGTTCTTCTGTGAACACTGAGGCGTGATAACGAGGCACTACGGTGCTGAAGTGGTTGATGCCCTGCTTCCAGGAAAAGCCTCTAAGCATCAGGTAACAGTGAATCGTACCCCAAACCGACACAGGTGGTCAGGTAGAGAATACTCAGGCGCTTGAGAGAACTCGGGTGAAGGAACTAGGCAAAATGGTGCCGTAACTTCGGGAGAAGGCACGCTGGCGCTAGGTGAAGGGACTTGCTCCCGGAGCCGAAGCCAGTCGCAGATACCAGCTGGCTGCAACTGTTTAATAAAAACACAGCACTGTGCAAACACGAAAGTGGACGTATACGGTGTGACGCCTGCCCGGTGCTGGAAGGTTAATTGATGGGGTTAGCGGCAACGCGAAGCTCTTGATCGAAGCCCCAGTAAACGGCGGCCGTAACTATAACGGTCCTAAGGTAGCGAAATTCCTTGTCGGGTAAGTTCCGACCTGCACGAATGGCGTAATGATGGCCAGGCTGTCTCCACCCGAGACTCAGTGAAATTGAACTCGCTGTGAAGATGCAGTGTACCCGCGGCAAGACGGAAAGACCCCGTGAACCTTTACTATAGCTTGACACTGAACCTTGAACCTTGATGTGTAGGATAGGTGGGAGGCTGTGAAGTGTGGACGCCAGTCTGCACGGAGCCATCCTTGAAATACCACCCTTGAATGTTTGATGTTCTAACGCAGGCCCGTCATCCGGGTCGCGGACAGTGTCTGGTGGGTAGTTTGACTGGGGCGGTCTCCTCCCAAAGCGTAACGGAGGAGCACGAAGGTTAGCTAATCACGGTCGGACATCGTGAGGTTAGTGCAATGGCATAAGCTAGCTTGACTGCGAGAGTGACAGCTCGAGCAGGTACGAAAGTAGGTCATAGTGATCCGGTGGTTCTGAATGGAAGGGCCATCGCTCAACGGATAAAAGGTACTCCGGGGATAACAGGCTGATACCGCCCAAGAGTTCATATCGACGGCGGTGTTTGGCACCTCGATGTCGGCTCATCACATCCTGGGGCTGAAGTAGGTCCCAAGGGTACGGCTGTTCGCCGTTTAAAGTGGTACGCGAGCTGGGTTTAGAACGTCGTGAGACAGTTCGGTCCCTATCTGCCGTGGGCGTTGGAAGATTGAAAGGGGCTGCTCCTAGTACGAGAGGACCGGAGTGGACGCACCACTGGTGTTCGGGTTGTCATGCCAATGGCACTGCCCGGTAGCTAAGTGCGGAAGAGATAACCGCTGAAAGCATCTAAGCGGGAAACTTGCCTTGAGATGAGTCTTCCCTTGTCCCTTGAGGATACTGAAGGAACGTTCAAGACGAGGACGTGGATAGGCTGGGTGTGTAAGCGTAGCGATACGTTGAGCTAACCAGTACTAATGAACCGTGAGGCTTAACCTGACAACACCGAAGGTGTTTTGGTGAGAGAGAGACGCAGTTTCAGATGAAAGACAGCAGCTTGTTCGGGATTAAAAACAGAATTTGTCTGGCGGTCATAGCGCGGTGGTCCCACCTGATCCCATGCCGAACTCAGCAGTGAAACGCCGTAGCGCCGATGGTAGTGTGGGGTCTCCCCATGTGAGAGTAGGGCACTGCCAGACACCTATTTA
>NZ_JANAIF010000127.1 GCF_024721015.1 Xenorhabdus bovienii | reverse complement strand
CTATCACTATCCATGCGTCATCAGGAATGTCGTAGCGTGCCATCATCTTTTTCCCGTATTGAAAACAGTTTAGATGAGAATACTATCAATTTACATTAAGGGACACAGCCTAGCATTTTCCCTTTCCGCCACTTTTCCTTTGAAAGTTGGTTTTTCACTATGTATCTCTCGACATTGCAACATTCTTACTATCACCTCCTACTTTTATTGCCTCTGCTTACTCCATTTATGTCGGCAGTTTTTCTGATACATCCCCAGTAAACACAAAAAAGTCCAAAAAAACCTCACAAAGTACAGATTATCAGCAAACAAATGGTTATTGTTATTTTCTCCTTTGACAAAAGTGAAAACTACCGTTAGTATGCACCCCGTCTTGAAGGAATTCCTCCATAGTTCAGTTGGTAGAACGGCGGACTGTTAATCCGTATGTCACTGGTTCGAGTCCAGTTGGAGGAGCCAAATTCAATTCACCCTCGTGTTATTACTTCTATTTTTTCCGTTTTTTGATACGATAAATTTCCTCTGAATACCCTACCCTAGCAAATAATATTTAAAATATTAATTTTTCAAAATTCATAGAATTTTATCATTCAATAATAGCTATTTAGCTATTTTCGTTTTATCATCCTCCTCCGGCTTAAGGAGTGCTGAATCAGCATCCATCATTTTTCCACTTATATTCTGGAGCCGGTTCCATGACCACTGAATCATATACAATTAAAATCCGCCGCCCTGACGACTGGCATGTCCATTTCCGCGATGATGATATGCTAAAAATCATTGTTCCTCATACCAGCCGTTTCTTTGGCCGAGCTATTGTCATGCCCAACCTAGCCCCTCCAGTGACAGATGTTGCCAGTGCCAAAGCCTATAGGGATCGGATAATTGCCGCCATTCCGTCAGACCATCATTTCCAACCCCTCATGACCTGCTACTTGACTGACTCAACAGACAGTTCACAAATTGAAATTGGTTATAAAGAAGGGATCTTTACTGCCTGTAAACTTTATCCGGCCAATGCAACAACCAATTCCAGCCACGGTGTTTCTGATACCAAAAAGATCTATCCCTTATTGGAAACCATGGAAGAATTGGGAGTGCCTCTGCTGATTCATGGTGAAGTCACTGCATCCCATATTGATATTTTTGATCGGGAAGCTCGGTTTATAGAGCAGGTGATGGAACCATTGCGTAAGCAGTTTCCTGAATTGAAAGTTGTTTTTGAGCATATTACAACCAAGGAAGCCGCCGAATACATTCTTTCAGGCAATGATAAATTAGCGGCAACACTGACACCACAACACTTAATGTTTAATCGTAATCACATGTTGGTTGGCGGTATTCGTCCTCACCTCTACTGTTTACCGGTATTAAAGCGCAATATCCATCAAGAAGCATTGCGTTCCGCGGTAGCCAGTGGCTGTAATCGATTCTTTCTGGGAACAGATTCAGCCCCTCATTTACAGCATCGCAAAGAATCTTCCTGCGGTTGTGCGGGCGTCTTCAATGCGCCTACTGCTCTTGCAGCCTATGCCACCGTTTTTGAAGAAATGGAGGCAATAGCTCACTTTGAAGCATTCTGCTCTTTGAATGGCCCTAAGTTTTATGGTCTGCCCGTTAATGAAGGCTTCGTTGAACTCACACGTAAACCTACGCCAGTCACAGAGTATATCGAATGCGGTGATGAGAAATTAATCCCATTTCTGGCCGACGAGGATGCCAGATGGGAAGTAAAGGTATGTGAATAATTTTTTACTGCTACCCGTGCGGAAAGTGTTCTTATTTTCGCACGTTTACACTTACCTAAATAAGTCGTTGGTATCCCTTACAATAATCCCAATTAGTGATAATGCAAAAAATCTCGCTCTTTCTCCTTCTTAGATTGCTAAAAAGGGTTATACTGCTATTGCTCATCCTTGATGAGATTTTCTGCTCTTAGTCAATTCTATCAATAAGAATGCTGTAGTCTGATTAGGAGGTTATATGGAACAAAAAAATGAAATTATTCAAACTCATCCTGTTGTAGGTTGGGACATCAGCACTGTCGACGCCTATGACGCAATGATGATACGTCTTCATTACTTATCCTCCCAAGATCAAACCCCAGGCAATGTCAATATTGACAAAACATTGTGGTTGACAACAGGAGTAGCCAAGCAACTCATCCTCATTTTGCAGGCTGGGATTGAAAAGATAGAAGCATCTGAATACAGTCAGCTTGATCATATTAAACATTAATAATCATCTTGAACATTAGAAAATAATTTGGACACTCAGTATGTTGAGTGTCCAATTCGAACATTTGAACAAATATCAGCCAACTGAATTATTTGCATAGTTTATTATCCTTCATAATACTGTATCATACAGTCATTCTCATCCGCCTAATTCTTAATTATTAAGCCATTTTTTTATTTAAATAATAACCATAGAAGAACAAGGATGTTCAGTTAATGAAATTGTTAGTCATTGATAAGTGCCATTATACACGTTTAGGAATTATTGAATCTCTGAAAGAAAATATAGATATTTTCTCAATCGGGGCTGTATCAATTCATGACGCCATGAATATTTTGCCTGTATTTTCTCCAGATGTCATTTTAGTGAACTTGACGAATTATGGCCACCACAGAGAATATTGTGAACAACTGAAATTATTTATTTCGTTAGTTAATGATGCCCGTATTTATACCTACATCGACAAACCATATCCCTTGTGCGATACGAGCATACAATTGACAAATAAGGATTTTATTTTACCCAAAAGGAATCTCAGCACATTATTGGTTCGGATAAAAGAAATGGCAGAACACGATATTCAACGTTATTTTGCCAATTTTAATACACAAAGTTCTATTTTCAGCCTTCAGGAAAATCGAATTATCCATTATTGGATGCGAGAGACCGATACACATAAAATTGCTAAAATGCTAAAAATCAGCAATAGTACGGTTTATTCACACAAAAGACATATTATAGAAAAAATCGGCATTTCTAACAAAATAGAGTTACTTTTTATTTACAATATTTTTAAATATATCTGCTAAATCTTCTAAAGTAACAATGTTGGCGTAAATAATGAGATGCTATTTACGCCAACATTCTGATTGCCGCGAACTTATCACTTAAAAAACATTTATCACTTAATGGATTCCCGTGATGTAATATTCAGACCATCATTTAAACGATAGCGAGACTTATTAAAAATTTTTGCCCCATTTTCTCTTCCCGCCCGACGAAAACGCTGTTCTTCTTCAGGCAGTTTCATCTCTTCCCGACAAATATCACTGCAACATCCTTCAAACCGCTCTGCGCAGGAGAGACACTGGATGAACAACAGGTGACAACCATCATTTTTACAATTGATATGGCTATCACAGGCGGTACCGCACTGATGACAGTGCGCAATGATATCTTCAGAAATGCGCTCACCCATACGCTCATCAAAAACAAAGTTTTTACCCATAAAACGGACAGGTAACCCCTGTTCTTTCGCTTTACGGGCATACTCAATAACGCCACCTTCTACGTGGTAGACTTTGTCAAAACCATTATGCAGCATGTAAGCACTAGCTTTTTCACAACGAATTCCACCAGTACAATACATAACGATATTTTTGTCTTTATTATCCTTCAACATTTCTACTGCCATTGGCAATTGCTCACGAAATGTATCTGAAGGAATTTCGATAGCGTTTTCGAAATGCCCCACTTCATATTCGTAGTGGTTACGCATATCGACGAATAAGGTATCAGGATCATCCAGCATTTGGTTAACCTGTTCCGCTTTTAAGTATTCGCCTGTGCTTGATGGATTAAAGGTTTCATCTTCGATACCATCAGCAACAATACGCTCACGCAATTTCATGCGCAATACCCAAAATGACTTGCCATCATCTTCCAGCGCAATATTCAGCCGCAAATGACATAAAGCCGGATCAGTCGCATCCAATAACGCTTTCAAAGCATCAACATTTTTAGAAGGCACGCTGATTTGCGCATTGATGCCTTCTTTAGCAATGTAAATCCGCCCAAAAACAGACAACTCGGTAAATTTTTGATACAGGCTATCGCGAAAAGCCTGTAGTTCGGAAATCGTAAAATATTTATAAAAAGAGATAGTCGTGCGCGGCTCAGTTTCAGCTAACATGCGCTCTTTCAGCTCTTTATTAGAAATACGGTTATGTAACACTGACATGGTGTTCAAAGTATCCTTGTAATTCATTGATATTTATACATTTATGTCTACCTGTGTCCACAGAGTGTCCACACTAGACCATTATCGACAATTTTAACTAGAAACCCCTTGAGTCACACTCGGGGTTTTATTTTCTACAATATTACTTTTTTCTGCGACTTGGATCTATCAATCCCTATACACATCCTACTTAAAAAACTAAATCCAATTTGCTTATCTATCAATATCAGACTATCCAAGCTATCAGATAGACTTCACATCTATACGGGGTCAATCTTGACCATGAACTATCATCTGTAATATTTATCTAAGCTTATTCAATGAATTAATTCCATTAGTAATAATAAATTGCTGAAATCAGCATAGGAGTAGAAGTTTAATGAAAAAATACGCCTGTACGTTTTTTTTACTGATCTCATTCGGTGCTTTCGCACAATCAACAAACCACTCAGTTTTGCAAAAATCAATGCAAGGGTGGCAACCGCTATCAATCAGTGATAACGGAGAAGTCATCACACTAACGATGAATGAAGATCGGATATCCAACGACATTTATCAGGCAATCATTAACATGGGAATCTGTAGCCCACTTTGGCTTGATGGCAAAACTTCATACCTAAAAAATACAAAAGAAATTCGCATACTCAATAGACACAATCATTCTGGCTATATCTTTGAGAGCCCCCGCTCATCATGTGACGAAGTTGGCAAGGCAACCGACGATAAAGTTGGCCTTATCATTTCATCTCACACTCACGGCCACATGAATCGATAATCTGTCTGCATGTAGTAATGATAACAAAACGAAAGTACTAGGGAGTTATTCTAATTCTATGAAGTTAAGAATAAGCCCCAGTTTTCTATCTGGGGCTTATTCGTTTTCAATCAGAATCCAAAACCAATTTGTTCATCACCGT
>NZ_JANAIF010000126.1 GCF_024721015.1 Xenorhabdus bovienii | reverse complement strand
AGCGAAAGAACTCACCACCCGGTTGACAGATAATTTCCAGACTTTAATTCCTGCATCTTCAAGTTAATTGCGTATAGTTTAGTGAAATTATTTTATAACGAGCAGATAATTTTCTCGATCAGAAAAAGAATTAACCACAGTATTTAACGCGCTTTTTCTGCATGTTATCCCTTTCATCATTAATGAAAAGGGTCTCAATCCGTGGTGCAAAAAGTCCAATCTCGTCGGTTCAGCAGGGGAAAATCTTCGATTGTCGGCCTGTTAAGCCTGTCACTCAGTTTTCCCGGTCAGGCCACATCAGAGGATCAACAGGCACAAAAGCTGGCTGAAATCACCACCCAATGGGATCAACTCGCTCAATCGCAATCACCCGGTGAAGCGGTAAAAACAATGGCTGCTCAGCAGCTATCCTCCGCAGTGACATCAACACTGACACCGTGGTTTAACCAATACGGTAATGCCCGCCTCACACTCCCTTTTGACAGTCACTTTTCGTTAAAAGATGTTTCATTTGACTGGCTGTTACCCTGGTATAACGTAGCTTCGGGCACTGCATTCAGTCAGTTAGGGGTAAAAACCCATCACGGTCAGACAACAACAGTTGTCGGATTTGGCTATCGCTACCAAGCAGATAACTGGCTATGGGGAGCTAATGCCTTCTGGGATGCACTATGGCCGGGACAGCATCATCGTTATGGACTCGGGTTAGAGGCCTGGCACGATAACGTCAAATTGTCCGCCAACCTTTACCAGCGTTTATCCCACTGGAAAACTGCCCGGCTCACAGATTTCGATGCAAGACCTGCCAATGGCTGGGATATTCAGGCAGAAGCTTATTTCCTCACTGGGGTGGGCAATTACAATTTGAGCAATATTATGGGCAGCAGGTCGCCTTATTCGGTGAATCAGAACGCCAGAAAAACCCGTACAGCGTCACCGCCGGGCTGACTTACACACCAGTGCCGTTAGTGACATTAGGTGCCGATTTTCGGCAGGGTAAACAAGGTACCAGCGAGAACCGCTTTACCCTGAACCTCAATTATCGGTTGGATGTTCCGTTCAGCCAACAGCTTGATCCGAACGCGGTCGCGCCATTGCGTAGCTTGAGATCCAGCCAATTTGATTTTGTAAACCGCCGCAGCGATATCGTGCTGGATTATCAGAAGCAAACGTTGCTGACACTGGCTTTCCCCGCATCAATCAACGGATATGAAGGCAAGAAAGTGACCTTTGCTCCCGTTATCCACGCTAAATATCCACTGGCACGTTTAGAGCTGGATACCAGTGAATTACAGCAGGCAGGCGGGAAAGTGCTTGATCAACAGCCTGAGAAAGTGACCTTACGGTTGCCGAAAACCACGGAAAAACCCGTTCGGCTTTCGGGAATAGCCATCGACAGCCGGGGTCACCGCTCCAACCGGGCAGAAATCATGGTTGTGAGCTTGTCAACCGAAAAACAATTACAGGTGACAGCGAATAAAACGCAGGCCAAAGCCGATGGTCATGACAGTGTGATCTATACCGTCCTTGTCACCGATCAAGAGGGGACTCCCGTCCCGAATCAGGCTGTTATCTGGGCAAGTGATAAAGGCGAATTGTCCCAAACCCGGCAGAACACAGATGCGCAGGGGCAGACATCGGTCGTGCTGTGTAGCCGTCAGCGGGGTCTGCATAGGGTACGAGTTTCCGTGGATGGAGAAGTTGCTGTTGCACCTTTGGTACAGTTTAATGTGGTACTGATACCGACAATCACCATTGATAAGCACAGTGTCAAAGCCGATGGAAAAGCGCAGGCAATGCTGACCGTTACCGTCCAAAACGCCGCCGGTGAACCTGTTCCGGATCAGGCTGTTGGCTGGCAAACCAGTCTCGGTCAGTTCTCCTCATTTTCATTAACGACCGACCCGAAAGGACAGGCCACCGCTTATTTAACCAGCCGGGTATCAGGAGCCGCAGAAGTCACGGTGGCAGCAGGCAGTGAAACACGGATGTCTTCACCGATTACTTTTACTGCATCGTTAACTCATACGCTCCAAATGGACAAGCAGACTGCCATTGCTGATGGTCAGGACAGCATCCTTTATGCGGTGAACGTGCGCGATGCAGCGGATCAACCCGTTGCTAACAGCGAAGTACACTGGTCAGTGGATAACGGGCAACTGCCGGATAAACAAGAACAGACAAATAGCCAGGGAGAAGCGACAGCCCGGTTAGTCAGCCGAGTCGCAGGAACGGCAACGGTTAACGTGGACGTGTCAGGAAAAACACTCCATGCTTCTCCGGTGACTTTTAAGCGTTTGCTGAAACCTGCAATCACTGTTGATAAAGCCCGGGCCAAAGGGGATGGACAGGATACGGTTGTGTTGACAGCCACGGTGAAAGATTCACTGGGGCTACCGGTGGAAAATCAGCCGATGGTTTGGCAAACGGATCACGGCGTGCTGTCTTCAGAGCGCACACAAACTGATAATCAGGGACAGACACAGGTTCAGCTGAGCAGTACATTTGCGGGGCTGCATCAGGTGCAGATACAGGTTGGAGATAACAAAGTGGCAGCGCCTATCGTCACGTTTGATGAAGTGTTGTTATCAACAATCCGGGTGAATAAAACCCGTGCGGCGGCAAATGGCACAGAACAGGTGACGTTCACCGTCACGGTTATGGATAGTCATGGCCGGGGTGTTCCGGATAAAGCCGTTGACTGGTCTGGCGAGATTGGCGAGATGATTTTAGTGGAAAACCGGACAGACAACCGGGGGAGCGTGACGGCAACCTTTGTTGGCCGCCATCCGGGTCAGGGCGTGGTCATTGCGCAAATCGGCGAGCAACAACTTGAATCGCCGGTGGTGGAGTTTGTCGAGCCGCTTCGCATTGTTGATACCGTTGCCGTTGACAGTCAGGGCGGTAATGCCAACCAAAAATCCTTTGGTCTCCGGGGACCTTCGGTATTTTGGCGTGGCGCGAAATTTCGCATTATCACGGCAGGTAATACGGGCAGGGTGAACTGGCGGAGCGATTCCTCATCAGTCACGGTATCGGTTGATAGGGTGACGGTGCAGCAGCGCCCTGATGGTGTAAGACTGACGGGCACTGATGAGGCAGGGCAACAGGTGATACTGACTTTAACGGATTATACCTGGTTTGAGCGCTCAGGGTTGACAAAAGACTTTTATTCTAATGCGAAACAGCTTTGCAAATCACTCGGCAGCCGGATTGCTTCCAAATATGCCCTTGAACAGCTCTATGAGGAATGGGGCAATTTTTATCTTTATGATGGTTGGGCGCGGGAATTTTATGTGACATCCACGGATTATCTGGCAGCCAGCTCAGGCTCAGCAGAACATCAAACAAAATGGGCGTTTTGGGCAGAGACAGACCTGTGGGTGCGAAATGCCTGGGCGATGACGGCATTTGCGTGTGGCCGGTAGTGAAAGTGCATTAAATCAGGCTTGATCTGACACATTCCGTCAATAAGGGATCACTGCCAGATCAAGTTTTATTGAAACGGCTCTGAATTAACTCACTTTCTTTAATTCCTGATGAGCCTGCTGTAGCCACACTTTATGTAGTTTACGATAGTGTGGTTCAGATTGACGGGCAATAAGCGCGATAGTCTCTAACTGCCGTCTCGCTGAATTCATATCGCCTTTTTCACGCAGCATCTCGCAATAGCGAAAACGGGCTTCAGGATCAGTATAATATTCTATCAACACGCGGTATTCTTCTTCTGCTTTGTCCAAATGACCGATTTCTTTTTGTACCCTGGCGTAGAGTAAATGGCACTCCTGAGAGCGGAAATCAGGGTTGGCCTGAATCAAATTACCCAACGTCTTTTCGCAACTGACAGGATCATGGTTGTCGAACTGAGCTTTAGTTAATTTAGCTATGCTTGTAGGGTCGTGAGCAAACATCCCTGTTAATGCTTTTTGATAATGCCCGATGGCTTCCTGTGACCGACCCAGTCGGCTTAATTCATCGGCTTGACCCGAATACCTTTACACTTTTAATGGTATTATTCGGCAGGATGAGTGCGTTATTGGCCTGATCTTTCTATAGATACAGGCCAAACCGGAAGATAAATAGTTTTCTGACGCTTTATCACATGATTTTTTCATCCTGAAGATGGCTCATGCTCATAAACACATCACATAAACTCACATTTTTAGGCACAATGATGCTGATATCATATTTTTTTGAGCTGAAAAGAAAGGAAAAAAGATCCCGGCCATTTTCCAGTTTTCTTGTCTTATCGAGCGAGTCAAAATAGCGGTGGATCTCCGAGACGACTTTTTTATTTATTTCACTTTTCACTAAATCATCTCTCTGATAGGGGCTTTCATCGTGTCCATAGTACAGTTTACGAAGATAAAGAATATCTTCTTCGTCTTTATCCATGGGAGACCTGATTAAGGTCATAATTTCATCCGTGCGATCTTTCTTGACGCCAGTAAAAAAATCATGAATACATTGCTGTAACTGAGGTGTGCATTTTCCCTGTGGTTTCGGTCGTTTTACTTCTTCAAACGTGGATTGTTCCGCCGACATATTTAGCATATCCGTCATGATATTTTTAAATTCTTTCGGGCATTGCGTCTGTTTCACTTCCGCATAGATACAACGGCCAAAGTGACCGGAATTGTGGGTGTAATTGTATTTTCTGATAGTCAGAACATATATTCCCGGTGGCGGCTCAAACCCTTTTATGCCAGTGGATTCATAGGCGAACTTGAAATAAATACCGTTTTTTTTGTTATAACCGATCAGTTTTCCCGCTGCTGCAAAATCGGCGACAGTGCACCCACAATCGCAATAAAAGGGGATCTCGCCATTAATAAAAAGAAACCAGCCTTCCGGAAAGGTTATTTCGTTTTGCATTGGATTTATCATGTATTGTCTTCCTTTTCAAAATTGATAATTGTAGTCAGAGAGTATCAATCGGCGCTGCCGCCTGCCTTTTTTCTGTAGGGATTGCTCCAGCTGTAACTTCGTCAGATGTTTTTTCATTGACAGGGTGTCATTTTCTTTTTTTATTGAATTTCTGCTGTTTTTCTCCCGGTTTCTCCTGATTTACACCACCCGATAACCAGTAAACAGGCCAGGCCCATCAGGGCAAACGGGTCTAAATTGACCAATCCGATTAACTGGACGCATTCGGCACATAAACATAGGGCATGAGTCGAT
>NZ_JANAIF010000125.1 GCF_024721015.1 Xenorhabdus bovienii | reverse complement strand
GGGATGGCATGTGACACCGCCTTTTATTTAAGGAAGAAGAGCCCTATCATGGCACATGATGGATTACGGCTGTAGTACTAGGACAAGTTCGGTTTTTGATTTATCACAATTTTCAAGTAAGTTACGAAACTTAAATGCTTCTTCTTTTATTTCATTAATTGTTATCACAAAGTTTGATCCCTTGGCAGTACATAATGTGTATTAACATTATATTAATACAACTATGTGTTGTATAAAAACCAGCCTTTGTTGGCAGTGCCAACAAAGCCCAAAAAATCATCATTCACTCAGTGCGTTTCGGATATGACTTAGTATTACTTCCGTCGTTTCTTAGCAAAATCATAAGGCGTGATATGTTTTTCCCGGTTGGCATCCAGATAATCCGCCCACCATTGCACCATCAGCCGCCGTTCGTCCAAATGTTTAGATGTGTGAATATAGGCAGCTCTGACGTTTTTCCTTTCCACATGGCTTAACTGGCGTTCGATGGCATCATCGTTCCATAATCCTGATTCACCCATTGCACCGCGAGCCATTGTTCTGAATCCATGCCCGCAAACCTCTGTTTTGGTATCGTAGCCCATGCCACGTAAAGCATTATTGACGGTGCTTTCACTCATGACTTTTTGTGGATCATGATCGTTAGGGAACATCACTTCACACTCACCGCTCAGCTCGCGTAATGATTTGAATAGGGTAACAACCTGGCGGCTTAGCGGTACAATATGCTCGGTTTTCATTTTCATGCCCCTTTCAGAGAATTTAACGCCCTCAATAGCTTTTCTTGTGGCAGGGATTTTCCAGACCGCCTTTTCAAGGTCGAGTTCTTCCCAACGGGCAAATCGCAGCTCACTGGAACGGACAAAGGTTAGTAATGTCAGTTCTACCGCAATGCGAGTGATCAAACGTCCATGATAGCGAGAAAGGCGAGTTAAAAATTCGGGTAAACGTTCGTGAGGCAGAGCGGGGTGGTGTTTGGCTTTGACAGTAGAAAGTGCGCCAGCCATATCATTAGCTGGGTTAGAATCAAGAATATCATTCTGGACGGCGTAGCGCATGATGGAAGTGACACGTTGCTGTAATCGCTGGGCAATGTCGTGTTTGCCATCGGTATCAACGGTTTTGATCGGGGCTAAAAGCTGGCTTGTCCGCAAAGTGGAAATATCTAGCCTGCCAATATGAGGGAAAATATAATGCTCAAGGCTGCGCATGATACGGTTGCCGTGATCTTCACTCCAACGTTTATTGCTGGCATGCCAGTCACGGGCGACTTTTTCAAAGGTATATTTTCCCTTTGCTCCAACGTGTGCGTCTTTTTTCTCGGCTTTGGGATCAATGCCCTGAGCAATCAGCCTCTTGGCTTCGTCTCGTCTGGCACGGGCATCGGCTAAAGAAACAACTGGATAGACACCAAAAGCCAATCGGTCTTCTTTTTTATCGGTAGGTCGGCGATACTTCATACGCCAGTATTTAGATCCACGAGCCGTGACTTCGAGATAGAGACCGCCGCCATCAGCGAGTTTGTAGGTTTTTCCTTTGGGTTTTGCTGTTTCGATGAGTCGTGCGTTTAGTTTCATTATAAGGGGCACATTTAAAATAGAAGTGTAGGTGCCCCTGATTATGCCCCGCCGTGCACGTTGATTGCAATAGACTAGAGTAGACCTAAAAAGAAAAGACCTGATTGATTTATCAGGTCTTTCTAGGAGTTAGTTTACTAGAGTAGACGTTAGTAAACTTATGTTTGGTGCCCAGGGCGGGACTTGAACCCGCACAGCCATAAAGCCGAGGGATTTTAAAGACTAGCCCACCTTTTTTAAAAACAATAAGTTAAGTAAAATCAAAACGTTAACCTTGCCAAATGTCACTATTTATTGCTATATATTTGGCACTGCTGCCATCGATTTTACTCTTCAAGTTGATCGTAAGGATTGAGTGTTAAAGCGAGGTCTAAATGGTCTGGTGCGAAGTGTGCATAACGCATAGTCATGTTAATTGTGCTATGCCCTAATATGCGCTGTAGAACCAGAATATTGCCACCATTCATCATAAAATGACTGGCAAATGTATGTCGCAGAACGTGAGTTGACTGCCCATCAGGTAAATCAATACCGGCCCTTTTCACCGCAGTTTCGAACGTGTCATAACAGTTATTAAATAATCGCCCACGCTTTTTCGGAAGACGATCATATAAACGCTGGGATATCGGGATGGTTCTGTTTTTGTTCCCTTTGGTTTTAGTATAGGTAACTTTATACTTCATCACGTGGGATTGAGTCAGATTTTGTGCTTCACTCCAGCGTGCTCCTGTGGCAAGGCATAAACGAACAACATGGCCGAGATCTTTGTTGGATGAATTATCACACTCAACTAACAACCGCTTGATATCATCTGCATAAAGAAATGCCAGTTCCTGTTCGGCTTCTCTGAATTGCCTAATACCAACCAGCGGATTATCTCCTTTCCATTCATCTAAACGGATTAATTCTGCAAAGACAGCATGAAGATATGACTGTTCTCTATTCACAGTAGACTGGCTGGGTGACTTTCGTCCTTTGGCATTCCATTTACCGTTTAATCGTTCTTCACGATAAACAGCAAACATATTTTTATCGAAATCGGTAACGAGAGGGTTATTCAAACGTTCGCAAACCGCCTCTAATTTTGCTTTGCGACCCTCTCCATCTTTCAGCGTCTTTCCGTGCAGTTCATACCAACGGTTAACCAAATCGCCTAATTTCTGTATACCGCAAGTATCAATATTAAGAGTTTGCTTTTGCATTAGCTGCCGTTCGAATGCCATCGCCTCACCTTTTGTTGTGAATTGGCGTCTGACACGACGGCCATTACGGCCGTCAGGGAAACATTGGCATTGCCACTTACCGTTAGGTAATTTGCTTACAGCCATAAAAACCTCTCAGAATTCAAACCTAAAACATCATCAAAGAATTTTCTTTTACTGTACTGTTTGCCGTTGTATTGAATGTTTGAAGTAATTCTTTCGGCTTTGAATGTCCTGTTTCCATCTGCGTCCATACAGTATCCGAGCAAATAAGGTTCGCCAGCTGAGTTAATAGAAATCTCTTCTAATGAAACCATTCTCTTATCACCTGAATTGCTATAGCTAAATTCAATTAAAATAGGTGCATCAGCCCATACTATTGATAAGTTATCTTTGAATTCATTAAGTAGTGATTCATCCTCTTCATCAGACTCGCTCCACTCATGCGCATTACGATATGTGTTTGCTGAGCTTTTCCTATTTGCAGAACCGATTTTGCGTAGCTTGGATATTTCATCCTGTACGTTTGTTTTTCCAGTCTGATTTTTTAATTGTTTTTTTGATTTTTTTGTTGTTCCATCATCGATTCCCAATCGTTTTTTTAGCTCTTTATTTTCTTTTGCAATTGAACGTGTAGTTAAAGCACAAAGTAGAAAGCCAAATAAAAAAGCTGCGATAACTTCAATCATTCCCTTATCCTTATATTATTGATTGTTACTTTATGAAATAATTCTTGTAGTCTTTTCGGTTCAAGAGACAAATATCTACAGTCCGATAATCATAGAATTACTGAGACTGTAGATATTTGTACCTTATACGTTCATCAGGTCTTTTGTATGCAATCGTATCGCTAGCCGACAGTATCTTTAAGCGGTGCGCCTCATTCATAGCGCGATAGTTTTCTATTATTTCTTGTTCCTCTGCTGATATATTTATAGGATGAAGCCTGTTCCCTGTAATGATGTAAAGTGTATCAACGCTGTGTTTTGTTAATGCCTGTAAATACAACCCACTCAGAGGAATTTCGTCACGTTCATAACAGATTTGCTGAATAAGCGAATATCCGACTAAATTTGCAAACTCACTCTGGCTGAATCCTAAACGTGCACGTTCCTCTGCGATTCTGCTTCCTGTAGTACTCATCGTAAAGTATCTCCTGTGTTGATTTGATTAAATTGCGTTCAGTAACATAAAAAAAACAAATAGTTACGAATTCGTAATTTAGCATTGCGACACAGAGGAAACATATTCATAGATCACAATTTCAATGTGTTATTATTTTGTTTGGTATTTTAATTACAGTGAGTTGTGCCATAAGTTAGGGTTTATAAAACAATGAACAAAATGCACACTATCTGTATCAATATTAATCATCCATTTTTTGTGCGTTTATCCGATGCTGATTGCGCAAAAACAGATCCCACAGCTTGCATGTTTAAGCGTGATTCCTCGCTCATAGCGCGATAGTGTTCAATTAATTTTTGCTCTTCCATGGAAATAGCTACTGGTGCTGTTGGTATTCCAGTTATGATGTAAGTGATATCAAAGCCATATGCATTAGAAAGCATGGAAAGCATTGCAGCATCGGGAACTGTTTCTCCTCTTTCATATTTTCCCCAAGTTCTTGTAGACACACCAAAATTTTTAGCCATTGAATCCTGACTTGCACCTGATTTTTCCCTTTCCTCTCTTAATCGTTTTCCGATTAGGAATGAAAGTTCCTCTTTTTGAGTTGACATAGGAATAATTCTTCCTTAAAGTTATTTGTATCGTTACTTAGTGGATCACAATATATCATCATGACACTCAATAAGCATATTAGACGGTCACGATTACCGCGAGGAATCGCCTCAAAAAATCCTATCGTTATGCGGTTATCAGTCGATGAGCGTGAAGAGTTGGAGGCTATTGCAAAAAAAGACAGCCGTTCTGTATCCAGTATGGCTCGCATCATTTACCTTAGTGCTGTACAGAACTTCCGGTGAGGTGTGTATGAGTACAATCAACAATGTAAACAACATCTCTATCACCGTTAACGTTGAGTCGGCATACGTTTCATTAAAAAAGTACTCAGAAATTACAGAGATCCCTTTCAGCACCTGCCGTGCAATGGTTGCTGATGGCCGCATTATCATCAGGCCAAAGAAAAGGGGCAAAGAGATGGTCGAAGTCAACATGATCGCCATGTTGAAAGATGCAATTAATAATAGCTAATAAATTATCCAATAGAGGTAATAAGCATGCGAAATATTATGCCAACACTAGAGGAATTAAATAAAGGTAGAGTCAAATTTGGTGCATTCTTAGTTCGCCCATTACCGAAGAACGCGGTTCGTTTGAATATGCGTTATCAGGTTGAAGACGGCGAACATTGTCACGGACAATTTGATTCACGTAATGAAGCATTACGGTATTGTTATCAACGGTACAGGATAAAAATCCATGAACGAATTAAAGAGGGTGCAGCATCAGTATAAAGTCACCAGTGCTGACTTTTGCAAAATTAAAGTAACCGGCACTAAGAAAGAAAACCCTTTGATGATGACTTTAGTTTCAAT
>NZ_JANAIF010000124.1 GCF_024721015.1 Xenorhabdus bovienii | reverse complement strand
GAGTTTTTGGCGAAATTGATTATACCCAATCATCATGCTGTTCAGATTACCTTCACAAAACGTCAACACGCCCTAATTGAATTAGACATAAATACCCCTAAAGGATTGATGTTATATATTCTCCGTGTGGATAAATAGTACGATTTGTATTTTGAATAATCAACATTAATTTATATTAAAAATACAGAGTGATTTTTAATATACTAATTAGTAAGGGATTTTATTTTTTTCGGATGCTGTAAATGTGATCAGTGTCACTATTATGGGCATAAAAAAAGCCCCATGAAGGGGCTTGGTGTGAATAAATTATGGCGTGATTAATAATGCAGTACTGAGTGCCAAAACAGTTTACCAATGATGGTTACACTATCTTCGCTCGCAATCTCATCCTCGTATTCGTCACGATTATAGCTGCGAATAAGCAATTTGCCGCCCGGTTTCCTATATAGGCATTTTATCCGCTTTAATCCTTCCTGTTCGATGGCGTAAATCTTTCCATCACAAATAGTCTTATTAGCTATATCAATGGCTACAGCCGCTCCATTTGGTATAACAGGTTCCATACTATCCCCCTTTGCAGGGAAACATAGAATTGTTGATCCATCTGTCGGAGCACCGATTCTCCGTAACGTTGCTTTAGAAAATCTTAACTTAAAGCCGTTGTAGTCCACGTCAATGCACTTACCACTTCCGCAGGCAAACTCAATATCTTTCAAGAACGGCACTTCAACCTCGCCACTATCTAGTGGTGTATTGCTATCCCACGAAGCTACAGGTATCCATTCACTCTCTGGTGGAATATCAGATTTAGCGTAGTTCTGTTTTAACGCATTTTCCAGCTTTGGTTCACTGACTCCATTTAGTAACCAGTCCAATGAGTATCCAAATTGCTCGCTGATACTTTGTGCTGCTTCTCTGCTTATAGAGTTCCTGCTTAGCCAGTTATTTACCGTTTGAGCGCTAACATTTAGCGATTCTGCCAGTTGTTTTTGTTTCATATCTTCATTGGCTAAGATAGTTTTTAGACGGTCTTTTAAGGTGTTGGTTTTATAATGAATACTTAGTGTAGGGGTTTTTTTTTCTGCTTGATTTATCATCCCTTCTGAATCAAAGCTAACATTATCGAGTCCTACGGCTTTCATTATCTCCATAATCACCCCGACAGAAGGGGCTCTTCTCCCGTTCAACCAATGCCCCACCGCCCCCTGCGTAACTTCCAGAGATTCGGCTAATTTTTCTTGGGAAATCTCAAGTTCTCTCATTCTGGATTTAACCAGTTCATACCATATTTCTTTCATGTATTAATTCTCTTCGTAAACTATGAATATTTCAATGTACAGTATGTATTGATTATACACAAAAAAGCATATATTATCCTCATCATGGAGGAATCATCATGAACTCAATAAAAAAATACAGAAAAATGGCAAAGCTAAAGCAAAAGGATTTGGCAGAACTGGTTGGATTAACACCTTCCGCCATTAGTCATTATGAAACAGGAATTAGAGTGCCAGACATAAATATTTCTAAAAGATTAATTCGTGCCTTAGAGATGCAAGGAGTGAAGTGTAGCTTGGATCAACTTTTTGCAGACGGCGCAGTCCAAGCCCACGAGCTACGCCCCGATCTGCCTAAAGTGTTCCCACCGCCCGCAGAGCACAACGATGTTTCCTAATTTCACCAAGGTCACCATGCCATCGCATTTCTACCCTGACGATGGCACATGGATACAAGAGACGTTGGCGAAGCTGAGAGCCAGCACCAGAGCAAAGATCACCGCGAAGTACTCAGAGGTGTATCAAGCAGCATGGGATAGCGAGCCAGTCTCATACCGGAAGGACAACGCAGCACGACGAGCAGCAAATATCAGGCTCAGAGAGTTTGTCACGAAGTATGAGAAGGCGGCACAGGGTTATACAGAGAAGCCGAAGACGGTAAGTCAATAATCAAAAAATTAAGGGGATGAGATGTTTAGACGCTTAGATGGCTATATATGTTTTTTGGGGAAGAGGGGAAAACTTTCTAGGGGGGTTTGGGGGGTGATCTTTGAAAGGGGGTGTTAGGGAAGGCACAGCCAAGAGGGAGAACTCAGATCTTAATGTAGATCACTGTAGGGGTTACAAAATGGGACAGGTGGCTAGACGGCTAAATAGGAATAAGAAAAAGGCTTGTCCTCTGGCAGTGGAAATTATTCAAGTGAGGGTATCAATGTTAACTGAGAAGGGAAATGTAAGAGGGTGCAAGAAACCGAGCGGTAAAACTTGGGAGGGTAAACCCGTCTCGGCTCTTGCAGCAGGTATCACTGGGACGCGATTACCTGAGACAAAGTATCGCACGGTTACTATAAAAAATAAACAGGGGGCGAAGAGATGCTAGAAATTACCCCCAACTTTGCTCAGGAACGCGCTTTAAACATGCTGCGCCAGAACTGGAAGGGCTTTAATTCTTTCATGGTGTACGCCCCGACAGGTGCAGGTAAAACCGGGTTATCTGCCTTCATTATTGACGGGTTTGTATCCAAGAGGATGAAGGTCATGATGATCTGCCCATACCTTGTTCTGATAAACCAAACTGCCCAGCGCTTTATCGAGTATGGATTACCGGAGGATGAAATCGCCTACATCTGGCGTGATCACCCCAATCAAGACCCGTCAAAGCTGATTCAGATTGCGTCGGCTGACACGCTGATCCGCCGTGACTTTCCCGAAGACATTAACCTGCTGGTGATTGATGAAGCGCACCTGAAACGCAAAAAGATACTGGAAGAAGTTACCCGGCTGACCTCAGAAACGGACTGTAAGGTGGTGGGATTGTCGGGAACACCGTTCTCACCGTTCCTCGGTCACTATTATCAGAAGCTGATAAAGCCCACTACGATAAAAGAATTAATCCAGCGTGGCGACCTGAGTCCTTACGAGTTTTACGCTCCCACCAAGCCCGATTTAAGCAAGGTGAAGTCTGCCCGCAATGACGACTACGGCAGCGATTACAAGGAAGACGAGATAGCCGAAATCATGTGCGGGGCTGATTTGGTGGGGGATGTGGTCAGTAGCTGGCTTAAGCTGGGCGAAAATCAACCCACTATCTGCTTCTGTGTCAATGTCAGCCACGCCAACTTTATCACGGTCGAATTCAATCGTGCCGGGGTGAATGCTGAGGTGATGACGGCCAACACGCCCCAAGATGAACGGGATTTGATCATCCATCGCTTTGAGCAGGGTGCGACGAAAATTATCGTCAATATAGGCGTACTCGTGGCGGGTTTTGACAGTGATGTCCGGTGCATTATCTACGCCCGTCCCACCAAGTCAGAGATCCGGTGGTTGCAGTCAATAGGTAGATCGCTGCGTCCGGCACCGGGTAAAGACAGGGCTATCATTCTGGATCACTCCGGCACGGTTCACCGCCTTGGCTATCCCGATGATATCGAATACAACGAACTGCCCAGCAAAAATGACGGTATGAAGTCTAGCTCCAGTTACCGGGAACAAGAGAAGCGGGAGAAGCTACCGAAAGAATGTTCCTCCTGCCACTACATGAAGCCAGCGGGGGTCTATGTCTGTCCGAAGTGTGGATTTAAGCCGCTGGTGGGTGAAGACATTGATGTCGATACCAGCCGCACTATCCAGAAACTCAGTAAGAAAGAGCGCGTCTACACCCAAGCCGAAAAGCAGAGTTTCTACTCGCAGTTGAAGTACTACCAGAACCAGCGCGCCTCACAGGGTAAAGCCATCAGTGACGGCTGGGTATCAAATACCTTTAAAGACAAGTTTGGCGCTTATCCGCGTGGATTGCATGACACCCCACAAGAGCTAACGCCTGAAGTCAGTAATTTCATCAAGCACAAACAAATTGCCTTCGCGAAATCCCGCAAAAAAGCGGAACAGGTGCAACCGTCCAGCAACGAGCAGCAGGAAATGCGTCTTGAGGTTGCTCACCAAAAAGTGCGCGATATTCGTGAAGCATTAGGCAGACCATCACATCAGGGAGGCACACTGTGAACAGAATCAAAACGACCGAGGCTGTTATTGGCCGCTGGCCTGAAATCTTCGCCTATTACAAATTACCCCCGGTGACAGGGAAAAATCATTTTAAAGGCAAGTGTCCGATATGCGAACGGAAAGGAAAATTCCGCATTGACGATAAAGAAGGACGCGGAACGTTTATCTGTGCTTGTGGTGAGAGAGGTGATGGTTGGCGACTTCTTCATTTGACTCAGGGCAAAGAATTTAAGGTGCTGGCCGATGAGATTGATCTGCTACTGGGTATTCAGTCGGATAAGCGCAGTGTGGTGAAAAAAGAGACAAATATCACCACATTCAGAAGCAAGGTGACTGCCTGTTATGCCAACTTACCTAACCTGAAAGGGACGCAGGGTGAAGCCTATCTGCGAAGCAGGGGCATTCATGTTTTGCCTGCCGACAACGTGAAATATTGTGCTGAACAACCTGTTCGCAACGGAAAGCTACAAGCCCTCTGGTCATTGGTCACGGATGCGAAAGGGACATTGTGTTACTTGCATCGTACCTACCTTGACGGGGATAAAAAGGCCGACATTACCCCGCAAAAGAAATTGGATGCCATGCAGGAAGAAGCTTATCGCGATCACGTTCAGTCACCGGCAATTCGCCTTTTTCCGGTCGATTCGACACTGGGGATCGCAGAAGGCATCGAAACTGCACTGTCCTGCAAACAGATTTACGGTGTCAACACATGGTCAGTGGTGCATGCGGGTTTTATGCGGAAATTCAGAGCACCGAAGGGCGTAAAGCACCTGATTATCTTTGCAGATAGTGACAGCAATGGCACGGGGTTAGCGGCGGCTTTTGAATGCGGAAACGGAAATATTCTCAGCAACAATGATGTTGAGGTTGTCAGTATCCGGTGGCCTGAAGGGGAGTGTGATTTTAATGATCTCTTAGTGGATGGGGCGGTGGCTTATCAACATAAGTTATGGAGAAAAAAATGATCACTCAATCAGAGTTAAAAAGCATGCTTAGTTATGATCCTGAAACAGGCCTGTTCACATGGATAAAAAGAAATAGCAATAGAGTGAAGATTGGCGATATAGCAGGCTCTGTTAATGATAATGGATACATAGATATCAGGATACATGGACGGCTCATGAGGGCGCACAGGTTAGCTTGGTTATATATGCATGGAGAATGGCCCCGTGAGGTCATAGATCATATTAACGGGGTGAGGGATGACAACAGAATTTCTAATTTACGAGATGTTTCGCACAGCATAAATATGCTTAACACCAGTGAAAAATCATCATCAAAATCAGGTTATAGAGGGGTTTCTTGGTGTCATGACACTAGATGGTGTCGTCATGAGGAATTTCGTGCAATAATAATGCCCCACCATTCCATCATAAGAGTTGATTAACCATGA
>NZ_JANAIF010000123.1 GCF_024721015.1 Xenorhabdus bovienii | reverse complement strand
TTCGGCTCAGGGGCATCGTTTGGAACTCGCGCAAAAACCGGGAAGTTTACCTGAAGTTCCGTTAATGCGACAGAACCAAGGACAATATCCGCAAGAACCGGAATGTCCGCTTTCACCCGCCGAATTTTTCTATCAACTCGCTGCATAAAAAATAATCGTATTCATCTTTTGATGCACTTTCTCTGCTAATGCGACAGAACCAAACAAATACCTCAATCATCTCATTGAACAAGATCATCGAAACATTAAACATCGGATACGGCCGATGTTAGGCTTTAAATCATTTCGCCGATCCCAAACGATTTTAGCGGGGATAGAGCTCGTTTCGATGCTGCGTAAAGGGCAATACTCACAACCCGAAGATAAAACATTGTCACCGGCAGAACTGTTTTATCGATTGACTGAATAAAGAGCAACCAACTCCACATTGATTCAGACTTTCTCTGTTAGTGCAACAGAACCTTATTGTCTCTGCACAACTATAGCACAAAAATGATAATTCAACGGATAAAAACTTGGCGATTTTACCCTGAAATTAAAAAATAGAATATTTTAAATATCAATTAATTATACATACAATTACGATGGCGAAGTTTCAAATTAAAATATTATTTTTTTGAATAGTGCATATTTACAAATATACTTGTATGTAGGATTATTGCCGAAATTTAAAAAACCTACATATGTGGTGAAATAATGAATGATGCATATAAACAATTAGATAGAGTTGCTGAGCGCTCCGTGCGCTTATTACAGTCCTTAACCGAACAGATCCAGACTCAGAAAGAAGAGTTAAATGAAACATCGTATTACCAAGTGTATTCAAAAGCTGCAGTAGCGAAACTGCCAAAATTAACGCGTGCAAGTGTTGATTATGCTGTCAGCGAAATGGAAGAGCAGGGTTATGAATTCGAGAAACGCCAAACAGGCTCCTCTTCCAAATACGCGATGACACTTCAGAACATCATTGACCTCTATCATCATCGTGGTGTACCAAAGTACCGTGATCGCTACTTTGGAGAATTCACTTTTTTTGTCGGGAACCTGAAGGGTGGCGTATCCAAAACCGTCAGTACAGTATCACTGGCTCATGCCCTGCGCACGCATCCGCATCTTATCTATGAAGACTTAAGAATATTGGTTATTGACCTGGATCCCCAGGCATCAGCAACGATGTTTTTAAACCACGAGCAATCTATCGGTTCTGTGGAGACAACCTCCGCACAGGCCATGCTGCAAGATGTAAGTCGCGAAGAATTGCTGGCTGAGTTCATCATACCTTCTGTTGTGCAAGGCGTAGATGTCATTGCAGCTTCAATTGAAGATGCATTTATTGCTTCACGTTGGGAAGAGCTATGCGCAGAGCATCTACCAGGCCGAAATATCTATACTGTTTTAAGAGATAATATCATCAGTAAAATCAGCAAGGATTACGATTTTATTTTCGTAGATAGCGGCCCACATCTCGACTCATTTTTATCTAACGCTATCACAGCGGCGGATATCCTAATGACACCAATTCCACCCGCTCAGGTAGACTTTCATTCAACACTAAAGTATCTCGCTCGACTGCCTGAATTGGTTGAATTGATTGAGTCAACAGGTGCGTCAACAAGCTTGATGGGCAATATTGGGTTTATGTCTAAGCTATTAAACAAAACGGACCACAAGCTATGCCATAGCTTGGCAAAAGAGATTTTTGGTGGTGATATGCTTGATTTCTCTCTACCTCGCCTTGATGGGTTCGAGCGGTGTGGCGAGTCATTTGACACAGTAATTTCGGCAAACCCTTCAACCTACATAGGAAGCAGTGAAGCATTGAAGAACGCTAAAAATGCCGCAGAAGACTTTGCCAAGTCAGTTTTTGATCGTGTTGAATTTTTAAGAGCAAACAGAGGTAATCATGCAAAATAAAAGAAAAACAATCGGTAGAATACTTAGCACTGAATCATTACCGGAGTCTTCAAAGGTGAAAGGCACAGAACAACGCTTTACGTTGTCGTCAGGTAAAACAGCTGTGTTCCACCAGGAGCACATTCCAGCGGATAGGCTCGAAGCACAGACCATAGTCCAGTTCTCAGTTAATGGCCGTGACCAGAGCGCACTCACTGAAGAATCGCTGAGTGACATCGTTCGAACAATTAAACTTCAGCAATTTTTCCCAGCGATCGGACGCAAAGTTGGTGACAAGATAGAAATCCTCGACGGCTCGCGTAGACGTGCTGCTGCCTTGTATTGCAAGATCGGCTTAAATATCCTTGTTACCAATACCGATATTAGCAGTGAAGACGCCAGACAGCTGGCAGCTGACATCCAAACAGCGAAAGAGCATAATATTCGTGAAATCGGCCTGCGCCTGATACAACTTCGCGATGGTGGCATGACCCAAAAAGAGATCGCTGCATCGCAAAAAATGTCTCCTGCAAAAGTAACCAGAGCCATACAGTGCGCCTCAGTTTCCAATGATATGGTGGCGATTTTCCCGATCCAATCCGAGTTGTCATACCCTGATTATAAATTGCTATTGGACATTGATGTTTTCATCAAGAGCAACAATCTCTCTATAAATGATGTGGTAAATGATGTGCGTGAAGGTGTTGCTCAGATGGGGAACAGCGACCAAATTGCGGCAGATGAAATGAAAAACCTGATACTTAAGTTCTTTAAGCAAATCACCAGTAAATTAGCGACTAAAAACGACTCAACCAAAGCACAGATAAGCCCGATCTGGGAGTTTAAGGAAAAGGATGTTTTCGCCCGTAAGCGCGTAAAGGATAGGTCCATTAGCTATGAATTTAATCGGGTTCCTAAAGCTTTCCAGGAAGAGCTGGAGAGAATGATTCAAGTCGTATTACGCAAGCATTTCAATGAATAATTCGCCAACGAGATTTCACGCCTAACAATTTGATTTTATAGGTTTTTAATTTATTATTTCAGAGTGAAATCGCCAAATTTTCATCCATTAAATTATCATTTTTTGTGATGTAGTGTGCAGAGACAATAAAATTTGGGTTGTGTTGCATTACTGGTTGAAAGTTATCATAAAGTCGGTTAGCTGATTTTTTAGGCTGCTAGCCGATAGAATGGTTGTGCCGATGACAATCCTTGCCCTTGTGGATGTTAAAACTGCCCTTTGCGTATAATGTGCACCCATTCAATTCCTGCCAGCAGGGTCTGGGCTCTTCTGAACGAGCCGAACCCAAGCATCGCCCGCACCCGTCGTTTGATGTTTCGGTGGTCTTGCTCTATCAGATTATTCAGGTATGTGTTTTGCCGTATTTTGATGTGGTTTTTCTTCTGCTTGCCCGCATTGAGGCCGTCCACCGCCGCTTTATTGGCTCCGCTTTTATCAAGGGTCACGACCTCTGGTGGCGAACGCCCTTGTTGAAAAAGCGACGGGCGGCATCGCTGTTCCGGTTGGCGGTCAACAAGAAGTCTACCGTATTGCCAGCAGAGCCCACTGCCCGATAAAGAGAGCGCCACTGGCCTTTAATGTTGAGATAGGCTTAATCCATCCGCCCCCGCCGCCCCACGGTGCGCTTGTGTTGGCGGAACGCCTTATTCTGCAAAGGGGTTAACTAATGACCCAGTGATAAAGGGCCGAATGATCAACGACAATACCCCGCTCAGCCATGATTTCTTCAAGATCGCGCAGGCTGAGCGAGTTTGGGATCGTTATCGCTCAGGGGATAAGACAGTTTGCCGTACGACTGCCCGAGATTCTAGAGGATGCCAGTAATAGCTTGCCAGATACCTTCAGGCAACTGCTCCAGCGGTTGGGTGAACACTTGAAGGAGCTTGATCGTCAGGTTACGGAACTGGAACAGGACATTCAACATTGGCATCGTGGCAATGCAGACAGCCGACGATTATCGGAAATACCCGGTATCGGCCCGATAACGGCCAGTGACCTGACGGCATGGCGGGGTCTGGTCCCCCGACAACATTCGAGTGGGGGTAAGTCAACCTTGCAGGGGATCAGCAAACAGGGTGACAATTACTTTCGGACACTGTTGATCCATGGAGCCAGGGCGGTGGTACGGTACGTAAAAGAGAAAACCGGTTGAACAGAAAACTGGCTGAATAGTCTGTTGTCGAGACGTAATACTAATGTTGTTGTGGTGGCGCTGGCGAATAAAAATACCCGGATTATCTGGGAGTTGCTGGTGCATGGCAGGGAGTTTGAGGCAGATTATGGGAACCCGGAAACAAGCGACTAAAGCCATAAAGTGCAAATGAAGGGAGTCCATATAAAAGCAGTTTCCAAAGGTTGCACGGGCAATCGAGAAGTGATGGCAAGACAGGTCGGACCGTGATCAGGAAACTCTGGTGTCGTGCAAGCGCTCATAGCGCGCCGAAATGATAAGAGCCTAGTCAGCGAATTCCATCAGGGACAGAGGCGACGGCCTCAACTAAAGTCCGGATGTATGGCTGCAATCTTAACCTAGTTTTGGTCATGACAAATGATTATTTGGCAAACAAGGGGCGTCCATGTATGCACGTTAATGCACCAGAACCGTGAATTTACCCTGGCTAGGTGTGGTTCCCCGGACGCTTACTATATTTTATTAATGCATTAATAAAAATATTATGGCCGGCCTGATGATACTTTTGCTGGTTCTGTCGCATTAACAGAGAGATCGCGAGCAAAATCATCTTGAGTGATTTTTACGCAAGTTCAATCCCGGCTAACAGGGTCTGAGTCCCCCTAAAGTTTTTGAATCCCAGCATAGGACGTGTTCGCCGTTTGACGTTGCGATGATCCTGTTCAATCAGGTTATTAAGGGACTTATTCTGTCTGATATTAATCGGCTTATTTTTCGGTTTTTCTTTGTTTATTTCGTCCTACGCCGCTTTATTGGCACCGCTTTTATCAAGAGTTACCCCGTCAGGTTGTCCATGTTGACGCATCGCCTTTTTGAAGAAACGCAATGCCGCTTTTTTATCCCGATGTGCGGTCAGCAAAAATTCAACCGTATTACCATCTGAGTCTACAGCCCGGTAGAGGTAACGCCATTGTCCTTTGATTTTGATATCGGTTTCATCCATTCGCCACCGACGCTCAACTTCGGGCTTGCTCCGCCGATAACGTTTAACGATCAACAGAACCCAGCGATGAACCCAACGAGAGAGCGTGGAATGATCAACGGCAATCCCGCGCTCAACGAGCATTTCCTCGAGATTACTTAGGCTTAGCGAGTAGGCCAGATACCAGCGAACGCACTGAGCGATAATATCAACAGGATAATGCAGGCGTTTGAACACATTTCGGATAAGGGACATCGTTCTGGATTCGCTAAAAAATAGAGAGCTTACCTGATGGGTTCTGTCGCATTAACAGAGAAAGTTTGTGCTGAGGTGGGAATGATGACTCTTTATGCAGTTAATCGATAAAACAG
>NZ_JANAIF010000122.1 GCF_024721015.1 Xenorhabdus bovienii | reverse complement strand
ATTTGGCGATTAATCAGATCGCGAAAATCGGACTGAGTTCCCTTCAAGTGATCTATTATTTTGAAATTTTATTTAGGCTATCAATAGATTGAAATGTCAGCATCTTGCTTTTCAATTGAAATCCTTCTGTTAATACCTCGGCTGTCTATGTCACAATGATAGCTTAAACACAGCCTGAGGGAATTAAGTCCATGCTCCATGCTGTGAGAATAAATGGGATACAATTATGGAAGAAAAAATACAATCTACCCACACACCTGAAACTGAAGGCTCGCATCTACAGAGAAGTCTCACCAATCGACATATACAGCTTATCGCAATTGGTGGCGCTATAGGGACTGGCCTGTTTATGGGATCAGGCAAGACCATCTCCCTTGCGGGGCCATCGATCATCTTTGTATATATGATCATCGGATTTATGCTGTTTTTTGTTATGCGCGCAATGGGCGAGTTATTACTCTCCAATTTGCACTATAAGTCGTTCAGTGATTTTGCGGCGGACTTGTTAGGGCCGTGGGCCGGTTTTTTTGTGGGCTGGACTTACTGGTTTTGCTGGGTCATTACTGGCGTTGCTGATGTTGTCGCGATTACCTCTTATGTCAGTTATTGGACGCCTGACTTTCCTGAGTGGGCAACTTCGCTCTTGTGCGTTTTTATATTGCTGACATTGAATCTCGCGACGGTAAAATTGTTTGGAGAGCTGGAATTCTGGTTTGCCATGATCAAAATCGTTGCGATTGTTGCTCTGATTGTCATAGGCGGTATTTTGATTGGCACCCATTTTCAATCTCCTGCGGGACACACTGCTGCATTATCCAATGTCTGGAATGATGGTGGCATGTTCCCAATGGGGCTGAGTGGGTTTTTTGCCGGATTCCAGATTGCGATATTTGCTTTTGTCGGTATTGAATTGGTGGGAACCGCCGCCGCAGAAACCAAAGATCCGATGAAATCCCTGCCAAAAGCAATTAATGCCATTCCAATCCGGATTATCACATTCTATGTGCTGGCTCTGATTGTGATTATGTCAGTCACGCCATGGCGCTCAATTGTTGCGGATAAAAGTCCGTTTGTGGAGCTGTTTGTTCTGATTGGGTTACCGGCTGCGGCCAGCATTGTGAATTTTGTGGTGCTGACTTCTGCGGCATCTTCGGCAAACAGTGGGGTTTTTTCTACTAGCCGGATGTTATTTGGTTTGGCGAAAGAAGGGGATGCACCGAAGCAGTTTAGTCGTTTATCTCGCCGTTCGGTTCCTGCATCGGGATTGATCTTTACCTGCTTATGCCTCTCTTGCGGCGTCATTCTGATTTATTTTATTCCTGATGTGATGCGGGTCTTTACACTGGTGACAACCGTTTCTGCTACTCTGTTCATGTTTATTTGGAGCATGATTTTGTGTTCCTACCTGGTTTATCGGAAACGCCGCCCTGCGTTGCATAAGGCATCGATTTATAAAATGCCTTTTGGCATCGTTATGTCATGGCTGTGTTTGGCTTTCTTTGCCTTTGTACTGGTATTACTGTCCTTGCAGCCAGATACTCGACAGGCATTAATCGCCACACCAGTCTGGTTCATTATTTTAGTGTTCGGGTTTCAAATTGTGAAAAAACGCAGAACTCGCCTTTATCGCTGAGTAAGGATCAATCCTAATTAATCAATGGCCCGAATTCAGGGCCATTTTTTTACCTACGGCGTGATATTGCCGAGCGGCTGGGCCGCCATGATTGTTCCCTGATGGAACCTAAGTTGCCATGTACCGGATACAGATAATTGCCAAATAGATGAACGAAGCGCTTTATTGAATGGATGGTCTGATTTATTTATTTCGTAGGATTGATAGGTAATCAGTGCAATATTTTCATCCAGTCATTTGATATTAAAATCTTGCGAAAATATTGGTGAGACAACTTTAAATTCTGTCGTTAATTCATCGATTACGATTTTTTTAGAATAAACATGACCCGATTTTGTGATTTATAGAAAATCATCATGCAAGATAGTGTTTAGTCAATCGATATTATTTTTTTCTTTGTGCAGGCTGACTTCAAGGTTTTTGAGAAATTCAAAAATAGCTGAGTTTTCTTGGTGCACATGCAGCTCCGAAAAGAATAAACAAACATGCCAAATAACATTGACGATGATTTTATTATTGATCTGATAAATTTCAAATACTCTATTTACATTTATTTTTTTATCGGGTAGTTATAAAAGGGTCAAGTTGAAAAAGAGGTTCATATGGAAATTATAATTAGGGCCGCTGAGTCAGAAGATGCCGAGCACTTTCAGAGGATTTATAGCCATCCAGAAGTTTATTCCAATACATTACAACTTCCGTGCCCTTCGAGTGAAATGTGGCGGGAACGTCTTAAGGAAAATAAAACTAGGGGAACTATCCATTTTGTTGCTGAGATAGACGGTAAGGTTGTGGGTAACGTGAGTTTATTTACTCTGGATAATCCAAGACGCAGGCATGTAGTAGGAATCGGGATTAGTGTTGATGCTGATTATTCTGGCAAAGGTATTGGTTCAAAAATGATGGAATTCGTGATTGATTATGCTTTTAATTGGCTGGCTGCGGTTAGAATTGAGTTGGAAGTTTTTACCGATAATGAAAAAGCAATAGCCCTATACACCAAATTTGGCTTTGAAAAGGAAGGCGTTTTACGTAAGGCTTCCCTGAAAAATGGCCAATATTGTGATGTTATGGCCATGTCTATAATAAAAAATTAATTATTATGACACTGAATGATTTATGGTGTTTAAGTAGATAGAGGAAAAGCGTTCCTTTGATCGCTTTTCCTTCTTCCTTATATTTTTGCCTGATTACATTTAATCAGGCAATATCACAGAATTAATTCCAGTTTGTCCTGAAAGCTTCCCCTGATTTTGAAAAACAATTTCCGCTAAAAAATCAGCAATCTTACGTATTCTGGGAGAGTGTGCCAAATCGGCCTGAATCACAAGCCAGATAGATTGATCTATTCCCAAATCATGAGAAATGCATTGAAGTTCAGTATCTTGAACAATGAAATGCGGTAGTACCGCCAACCCCAGCCCCGCTTTTACGGCAGCCAATTGTGCGCTCAGTGAAGTTGTAGCCGCAGATAACGGTCGGCTTTTGAGGTTTTTCTCAGTCCATCGGAATGAAGGAAGGTACGAGTAGGTCTCTGCCCAACCAATAAAACGTGCCTTTTCATATTCACCTCTCAGTATGTCAGGTGAACAAGTTGCCAAATAATCTTTGTTGCCATAAAGCCCAAATCCTAATTTTCCCAATTGACGGACGGTAACATGCCCTCGTTCAGGCCTGACGATACGAAGTGCCAGATCCGCATCCCGACGATGTAGATCTACAGTATGAATATCCGTTGTGATTTCCAATGTGAGGTCGGGATAGTTTTTCTGTAAGGTTGGTAAATTCGGTATTACTAAGTCACTCGCGAATGTTTCTGTGGTGGCAAGTCGGACTTTCCCTGAAATTGCAATCCGAGTATCGGCTTCAAGCAGAAAGGAGCTGGCGGCTATTTCCATCGCTTTGGCTTTTTCCAGCAGTTTTTTTCCGTCTTCTGTGAGCCGATAGCCAGCTTGATGGCGGAGAAATAGAGGCATCCCAAAGGTCGCTTCAAGTCGCTCAATTTTTCGTGAGACCGTTGCAATACCGATTTTTAGAACATCTGCCGCCCGACTTAATGTGCCTGTCCGTGCTATCGCCAGAAATACACGGATATCATCCCAAACCAATGATTGCTCTGTTTTATTTTTCATTTTTGGAAAATTGATTTCTATTTTTGTCTACATATTCCGAATTTGAAATATGCCACAATGATCTCGATAAAAGCAATCCAGTCTAAAGTGTGCAGAATTAAAAATAAGGTCATTACTATGCGAAATACACCACAGTCAGCTGTTGTTTTAACGTTATTTGCAACATTTTTTTGGAGCTCAAATTTTCAAGTGACAAAATTTGCGCTAGAGAGCTTGCCTCCGTGGACGGCCTCAGTTGAACGCTTTGTTTTTGCTGTCTTCCCGATTTTTATTTTTATGGCATTAAAAAGTGGCATTCATGGCAAAGTGCTGAGGAAAAACCTGCTGGCATTTATTTGTCTTGGGGCAATTGGTGTGGCTGGATTCAACGGAGCGTTATTTGTTGGCCTTCAAAGCTCCAGTCCTATCACGGCTGCACTCATCATGGCAACGACACCCATTTCTGCCAATATCTTGGAAGCCATCATGAATCGTCGTTTTCCTGAACTTATCCGTGTGTTAGGAATGGGTATTAGTTTACTGGGTGTTGTTTTGGTGATCACTAATGGTCAATTGATGGGCGGTATGGTTCATATGGCACCGGGAGATGCAATCATTTTCGCAGGTAGTCTCGGCTGGGCCATTTATACGGTGGGAACCCGTAAATTCATTACCAATGCTACGCCACTTGAGATAACCAGTTGGACGATGCTTTTTGGTGTGGTGATATTAGCGATGATCGCTTTTTTTGTTGAATCACCGATTTCTTCAATGCGATCAGGAACGTTTGAGAGTCATTTAGCGAGCGCTTATATGGGAATTGCGGGTTCATTTTTAGCTTATCTTTTTTGGAACATAGGGGTTGCGCTTAGAGGAGCAGGGAAGACAGCGATATTCTTTAACTTTGTGCCTATTTTTGCCCTGCTTATACAGTTAATGATGGGAAATGCGCCAAGTTTGCCACAACTTGTTGGCATTATGCTGACTATTGTGGGAGTGCTCTTAGGGCAAGGTATTATCACGGCGTGGTTCACATCCAAAGACATTTTGGAAAAACATTAAGGGGAAGAGCAGGCAGGATTTTCGGCCTTGCTATTTTTGATAATTGCGTAATCTCACCTGTGAGTGCATGTGAGCAGCCAATATCAAACCCTCCGTCATGACTGGTTTCTGATACTGTAAACATCCTATCAAAGACACCCGCCATTAAAGCATAGATGGTGGAGTATTGCTTTATTATGCGGATTTTTATATTCCCTTCTATTTTTTATATTGGCGGTTATATTGCTCCTGATAATTGATTTACTTGTTACTGTGCTACAATTTGAATTTATTAGGTATTTTTATGGGAAATACATAAAGTGTTTTATCGTTATTTTAATTAAAATTGTTATCTATTATAGTGATTGTCAAGGGGGTTATCTTTTCGTAACAATAAGATTAATAAAGACCACGATGATATTGTTAATTAAATGTAATGTAAGCAATAAGTAATAAACGTTCATTATTCAATTAATTTATATGATATGTGTTATTTTTATTATAATAAATTCTGATTTGTTAACGCATTAAATATAATTAATTTCATTAAGGTGCTTGGATTCACATATTAAGCGCAACACCGTAATGAACGAAGTAAATGAGTGGGTATTCCTTTAAATAACTCATTCGGTGTTTTGTAATCTCGTGTTTTACGAGGACGATTATTTAATCGGTTTGCCACAAGGTTAATCTCCAGCTCTGATACCTTATTAAAATCAGTTCCTTTTGGGAAGTAATCTCTGATTGGTCATGACTCCAAAGCGTTATAATGATATTTTTCAATATATGTCCCAATAAGTTTTTCGTGGATTTCTATTGAGCGTGAATAACAAAGGGTTCTTCTTGCCAGCCGCTTGATATGGATGCGCAGATT
>NZ_JANAIF010000121.1 GCF_024721015.1 Xenorhabdus bovienii | reverse complement strand
GCATAGACATCACTGTTAAAAATCTGTGGTGTCCATTCCGTCAGAGAGGCGGCATTTTTCGCCCGCTCCACGGTATCCGTTAAACCGAGGTTGTCTACAAACTTCGGCTTGTTCGGAATGTCTGCGCCGTTCTGATCCTTCTCCAGACGAGAATTAGCATTGTTATTCGCATTGGCCGCATTCTGGATGGCGGTGTTCGCCAGATCATTAGCTGCTTTAACCGCTCTCGGTGTCGCTGCCTGTGTTTCGTTGTTGCTATCTACCGCATTATTTAGCTGAACTATGCCGCGCTGGGTAATGCTCGCAGGGGTCTTAATATTATTTAATTCGTCAGTTACTGCCCTTTGACTCATTACCGTTGATTGACTACTACCAATTGATTGAACAACATCAGAGCGATTGAGTTTTTTATTTAACTCGTCGAGAATTTGATTGGTGCTAACTAATTTCCACGCTGAGTTAATTTTATCTGCTGACTCAGTATTAAAATTGATTTTATTATTATCAATTAAACTCTGAAACTCTTTCGTTTCATCATCGGACTGTAATATTGCCCCCTTTGGATATCCGTTAATAGAATTAGCGTATTCCTGAGAGAATTTATATTTACCACCCTTGGATAAATGAACGATATTATCGGATATCTGATTAAATACGCCGTTAAAATCCTTGCCGCTCGGAGGTAATCCACCCGCCGTTACAGGCATCATTGTGATTTGCGGGAATCCTGTGTCCCACGTCGCTTTTTGGCTGGGTAAATCTGATTTGTGGCTAGCGGGTATTTCGTCTCGATGCCCGTTCTGAGCGAAAGGCGCTGGTATTAAATTTGGGTTCTTCATTATTCACCTGTTATGCAAATGCTGCTTGTTCGAATGGTTGAAAACCTGTTCCGTAGAAACCGAAGAATTCACCTAACGGTAATTCTGCCATGCTGATTTTGACACCTGATGGACAGGGTAATATGTGATGGTTGTATATGAGATTTTTCTCTAACTCAGACAATCGGTACTCAAATACATATCTGGCCGTCATGTGGCCAGTAATGAGGAAATATGCTCGGCCTCTGGTGAATGACGCTTTCAGGAAAGCATTAATGTTATGGGCTGTTGCGTTCAGAATATTCGCGTAAGTCTTCATTAAAATCACTTCTCTGAATGTCGAATCATCCATCATGTATGACGACTCAGTATGTAATCCGCTATAAAATGGAGATTGGTCGAATGGTGAATACTTTTTGGTTTCATTAAATCCAAAATAATCAACATTCGGGTCGGGGATAGATAGCCCTCGATTAATGCCAACTATCCGCCCCCAGATATCCAAACCAAATCCCTGAGCGGTGAGCACATTAACCGCCAGATGATAGAACTCATCAGCATTAGCTCTGGGGTCGATGGTTTCATTAAATGAGTTGAGGATGGTGCAGATAGTAGGGCTGTTGGCGTATTGGCTGAGTAGCGTTTCCGCAATGTCTTTCATCACTCTATCCTTATGTCATCTATAGATAGCGTCGGAAATTCATCAATGCCGAAATCCAGATAGTTAGCTGCAACACCGTTTTTTCTCGCTACTTGGATTGAAATCAATCGCTCTCTCGTTGACTGTGCAACGGCGCAAATATAGTCGCTGACGATTAATTTCTTGGCTACCCGTCCTTTTCCTCTCCCGGCTCCGAACTCATCCAAAATAGACTTTTTGATAGCTTCTTTATCCTGGTGCGTTAACCGTAACTTATCTTCAAACGTGACAGTAAACTCAATCGGAATATGTGTCGGCCTGATGAATTTAATGTCATAGGTTGGCGGCAGATAAGGGAAGTTGACCATATCTTGATATTTGACAGAGGTATTCCCGACAAAAGAGCATCCCGAACCGGCTTTGATGAATATTTGCTTGGCAATTTCGTTATCATCACCACCCACCACAGAAACAGCGATAGAGTTTCGGGTCAACGGATAATGGGTAAACCCAATTTTGACGGTTTCATCAGATGGGTTGTCGATAACATAGCAATCAATGACATTGTTGATATTGGAGACTGCGCCATAAGTCGCGGCATTGGTGTTTTTGGCATTAACCGCCACCGATTCCTGCCGCCGCATTTCAAATTCCTGCCGTGATTCTTCACCTCTGCCGACAATAGCCGCCGCTTTATTGATGACTGAATCAACACCATTAATATTTTTGACCACTCGATTAATGGCTCCCACGGAGGCTATGACCCTGCCAGAGGCATCACAGTAAACATTGGTCGTTGCTATCCCATTATCACCAATGGTCGCCTCTGCCTGAGTGTTCCATATTTTCCCTGAATCATCGCTAACCTGAAACCCGACCGGAATAACCGTGTTTGCCAATCCGTTAATCGTGATTTCGGCCACTGATTTTGTTGCCCGTTTGCGTTGCAGGAAATAGATATAGGCCAGTGCATCCTGCATCATGCCGTCAGCGTAACGCGGGTCGAAACCATTCAGGAGGTTAACAAAGAAGTTGCGTTCGTCGGTAATAATGGCTGTCAGGGTGGTAACTAATTGTCCCTGTGGAGTGTTCATATCGGTATTGAGATTATCACCTAAACACGATTTTAGTACCCGCCACCAGCCATCTATCACCTCCTGAGTTGGGGGAGCCAATATCCCATCAGGTGTGATTTGTAATTTCGGTATCATAGTTCTATTACCCCCTCCCGCCCGTCAATATCGGTAAAATTAATTCGACCTCTCACTATCCGGTCATTTGCTGTGCTCAGTTCTGCTGTGGCTGAAACTACGCCATTAACAGACATTGCCGCGTCTTCCAGATGCTTCCGGTACATCGCCAGTGAGTACCTATTTTTCCCCAGTATTTCCTCCAGATACGGAATTCCCGCCTCTTGTGAGTAATACATATCTTTCACAAACACCCGACAGGCATTGGCTACTGATTGCGCTCTGGCGTACTGATCTGAGGCAATAGCGAGGTTTCCCGCCGCATCGAGAGTTAAGTCCCATGTGGCAGGCATTAAGAATAATGTCCGCATGTTAAGCCTTTTGGTTAGGTGGGCTGGTGTTAGCGCCTTGTCCGTTCTCGTGGTGATCGTGGCTGTTGTATAACTCTCTCATGCCAGCCATTGATTGGGAGTTGGTGGCTGCGTTGTCAGTAATGTTGCTGCTGGCCTGAATGGTGCTGGTTGCCTTGACTGGTGCATCGAGTTCAATTTCAGAGGCTTTGATGGTGATTTTACCGGGCGAAATAATATCAATGCCGCCGTCCTTAAAGTGCATAAACTGGCTAGGCGTTCCATTGAGTAAGCCGCCGATATAGAGGCTGTCTGCCATGTCGTATTTGCGTTTGCTGTCTGGTGGGGCAGAACCTTTCACTCGTTTCACCTTCGAGATATCCCGACTGGCAGTGAAGCAGAAGCCGAGATCGCCCGCCTTCGGGTCGAGAATCACTGCATTTGCACCGCCCTGATAGCGGAAGTACGGCACATTGTAGATAGTGGCTGTGTTATAGATATTCCCCGCACCATCTACCTGTTGCACCAATGGCAGGATATCGACATAGCCCACAGGAGCAACACCATCACCTCTGACTTTCTCCACCCTGCATATTGTCACCGTACCTATTTTGCCAATCAGTGACCAGATAATAGCTTCCTGACTGCGAGCACCACCCGCCGTAGTCTGAGGGTCATATAATGAAACCCGCTCACTTTTTGATTTTGACATCATTATCATCTCTCCAGCTCGCAGCAACTTCCATAAACCACTGTGCCGAGTCCTGTTCTGTCTCCAGAATCGTCCTAATGCCATAGACCAACCAGTCACCGTTACATATCTTTATCTGACTGCCGGCAATGCGAACTATGCCACCAAACCTCACCAGCGGGTCGTAGAAACATTTGAACTGAACACCAATCATTGTCGGAACTGGGTAGCTGATTAATCCGGTTTCAGGGGAGATAACAGGGATTTTCAGCATTAGCCGTGGATGATCTTTGCGGGTGACAGCAACGTTTTTGTCTTCAATATACAAATCCAAATTTGCTGCCTCTGCCAGTTGCCGGATTTTCTCGATATCGGTATTGCACAGATAAACGTTAGATAATTTCTTGCTGACACCGTTAGGCTCAAATGAGTAACCGATGCGCTTGCAGATGTTGCCCATGATATTGACAACATCATGCTCACCTTCGTAGCTCTCTGCATCAATGCCAGCCATTTTATCCAGAACGGCAGTTTGAGATTCAATCACTAATGCGACATTCGGTGCATCGCCAAAGTCGGGATAGGCAAAAGTGATACCACCCCGAAAAACCTGCGAAAGCTCTTCACCTTCCTCGCCAGCCTCAATCGTTACGTTATTGCGCAGTGCCTTAATATCATTCCATTTAATGCGTAACAGTTTCTCCATAACTTCCATAGGCAGCCCATAGGCCTTAATGCGAGCATGAGGAGCAATAGCGCCATTGCCGTAATTAACTTCGGCACTGATCCGTAATCCGATTGCAGAGAGTGTATTTTGCCCACTTGAAGTAAATGACTCGTCTTTGCCTGAGAGGGTGAGGGTAATTTTTATAACTTTGCGATTAAATTTCATCATTCCATACCAATTTATAACGGGAGCCGAGGCCGGAATATTCAGGGTCAGAGTTACCCTCGATATCAATAAATACCAGCCACCTACATATATATGTGAGATTTCTACAAATACGGTTACAGACCAGATATTCACCATTCTGTTTTACTGTGGCGAATATATTTTCCAATCGGGTTTCAAGCGTTAATTCAATTAAATCTGTCCCAATAGAGAATGAGGTCGTTTGGTTTGGGATGGGGGATATTGTTATGTTTACAATCATTGCGGAAAGCCTCCGGATATCCATTTATTGAGAATTTTAAATTTTTCCTGAGCCTCCTGATTAAGTGAGTCCATTGCGGTATTAAATGCAGCTTCTGGATTGGTAAAAATATATTTCCCCCATGACATATCACCCTTTTCCGTTCGTCGTTTCTGTGATTCCACTTTCTGCGTCTGGTCGCCTGTGTCCTTTTTCTTGGCATCATCGGGATTTTTTACCTCTTCTTTGTCATATTTAACTTTCACCTCGCGTATTTCCTCAAGATGAACGTTCACCTTAATCAGCGTCGCACCATCTTTAGACTCACGCGCCAAGTCATAACCCACGATAGCCGCGTTGGTGTAGACAAATTCAGGCGTGACAACATGAAATTTGAGTGTGCTTTTTGCCAAAATCTCCAGTTGCGCCAAGAAAGCGCCGCGTTCTAACGTTCCGCCTGAGCCTTTGGTGAGTTGTACAGTAACTTTGTACGGGTCACTCACTTTGTTGTATGTAGCGAAGGAGCCATTTTCTATCGGTGCACTCACTACCCGATATTGGTTCTGGTATTGCAGTGATATCACATTATCAGCAAGCAGAAGGGGGATACCATACTGATTGAATATGCCCCAGTAATTGCCGAACAGCGTATTTATCAATGCTGCACCGCCAAGACTAATTCCCGCATCCAGTGCGGCATTGGGAACTCCCTTCCAGTTGGGTATATCTGGCATTTTGGGTAGGTCTGGCATTCCAAACATAGGAACCTCATTTTTTGGACGTAAAAAAACCGCAGTTAAGCGGCTTGGATTTTGATGTAAAAAAACCGCACTAGGCGGCAGATATGGAAAAGGCTACGCAATGCGCAGCCTTGAATTCATGGGGGTTATTTAATATGTTATTTATTGCAGAGTATATATTCTAACAATAGAGATTCTTGCTACAGAGCTATTAAATCC
>NZ_JANAIF010000120.1 GCF_024721015.1 Xenorhabdus bovienii | reverse complement strand
TTGTCTAGCACACACTACAGCGGGTATTTTCTTTTTACTATTTGATTAATTAATCGCCTGTCATAAATTTCATTCAAGCCATCCGTAGTTTGGAGTTAATCAGTATATTTAGCTCTATCCCGAATCTCTTTGATACCCATTCCGAACACAGCACGATGGTTTGCGCACATCCAGCAAGAGCATAGGCAAGGTGTCCGATAACATATTCCTGCTGATGTTTTATCAGGTTGACCACCAGCATTATGATACTTACTACGTTTTGCCTTTAAGCGGTACATGTGATGTCGTCTGACAGCACGATTTCTTACTTTCATAAATGAACCCACGTAATTGTTGCGCGACCGCATGGTTATGCAGCCGCTTAATCGTGAGTTCTGAACGGATTGTTTTTCTCATAGTGAATATTAACGGTTGTGATTACTAATTATATCCCATAGCCAGTAACGGTCTCTTCCAAAAGGTCATTCCGGTAATTAGACAAAATCTTTAGTGCGAAAGCGGTATTGTCGCAATCGGCCTCACCAATAGCTGCCAATATTGTCAATTTTACCAGCTCAAATGACGCATTGAGTTCAAATCCATTGAGTATTAAGAAGATACTCGTTGCCTGAAAAGCTGTTCGTTTGTTTGCATCATTGAAAGCGTGTGATTTAGCTATCGCTATCAAGTACATAGCTGCAAATTTGAAAACATCTTCGCATCCTTCATAATCTCTCAATGTCTGGACACGAAATAAAGCACCCTCAAGTTTATTAACATCAGGCTCGCCGCTATTCGGAAGTGTTTTTCTCTGAATTTCAATAACTTCTTCTGTTGAGAGAAATTGAATATCCATTATTTATCTTCCAATGCCTTTATAATATCTGCATATTTAGTTTGAGTATGCAGCAAGGCTTTCCTGAACGCTTCGGAACGAGCATCATCAATAGAGTTAGTTGCATCAGTAGGCTCACGCTTTGAATTATCAGCCTGTCTCGTTATCTTTTGGATGTCGTTAACTTTTTCCATATGCACCTCTTTTTCTGTATGTGTACAGATTAGCAGCACCAATAAGACAGTCAATGTATATAATGCAAGGCTGGTTACAAGCCATCCGTGGCTTGGGGTTATGCGTTGAACTTGTAGCTTTCTAACGCCTTCATCATGGGCTGCATATCTTCTTTATGTATCAGCAGATAGCCAGCACGTTGGGCTATTTCCATAAAGTCATTTATGGTCGCTACATGGTGATTTGGTGTCAGTGCTGAGGAATAAAACAACCTCGCCGTTTTCCAGTTCCATTAGTAATTTTCCGCTGAATCCAGAATAACCATGCAGGACTGGCAATTCTTCTTTGCCAAGATATTCACCCTCCATTGCCATCTTGTGAACATATTCGATAGCCTGTGGTAACTGATCGGCTGTCAGTTCATCTATATGCTCTACATTGAAGCGTTGGTGAACTAACGAATAAGCCTCTGGGTACATGATACCTTTCTTGCTGACCAGAAGGTTAACGGCGTTCTTTAGTGGGTTCCGTTGTTGGACTGTGGTTTTGGTCTTCGCCTTAACCTCACCCGTAGTCCAGTATTCATAAAGAACATCGTCGCACTCATCTTGATACCGGATAACTTTATCCCTGATCGATGCTTTAACTTTATTGGGGCTGATAGTTGCTAACCAGCCAGCAAGTTTGCGGAGGGCAATGCAAATCATCTCCCTCTTTTTACCATCTGCGGCAACTATAACGATTTCCGTTACAGTTGATTTAAACCTTTGTTTTATCTTCTCTAACTGCGATTGCCAAGCTAGCCCCATGCCATCGACAATCGGCTTCATCGGTACATACGGCTCGCCGTTATAATTAACGACATATAGATCTGAGCCATGAAATGGGACGTTAATAGTTTTACTTGGTTCATTAACTGGTATACTTAACATGTCTATTTTCCTTGAGATGATATTAGACGTTGTATAAGAAGCCCTGACTGTTCCACCAGTTGGTGGCTTCACCGTTTTACAGTGATAAAGCGACACTATTTATCGCGTGATTGTCACTTTTTGTAAAGATAACCTTTGTGAATTTGGGAAGTGCTTCGTAAATCAAATTTATAGCGAGTTAATCGGTTGCATTAATAACGTAATGTGATAATTTAACTATCCCTCAGCCATCCTTGGCCTTCAAATCCTTACGCTGCTTTATCCACACTCAATATCTTGGCCAGCTTCGAAATGCCTTTCGGAGTGATGCGAACTTGAGATACTGTTTTCTCTTCACCATCAGGCTTAATCACAACAGTAACCTTATGCTCAATTAACCTCTGCTGGATTTTTTCTTGATAGCCAACCCAAGGGAAGGGGTTCCCATGCGACGGTAAATCCATTTGTTATGACTCATCAGGTCAAACAATGACTTTGGCTTTACCTGTAACTGTTTTGCAGCATCCGTTACACACATAGAACCGTCTGATTTTGCGATACGCTCCAGTGCTGCGACATCCGGTTTCATTTCTTCGACCTTGTGCTCAAGTTCCGCTTTCTGTTCTGCTAAGTCAGCGGCAAGGCGAAGTGCTTCGGGTAAGGATTGAGGGATCTGCACCTGAACTTGATCAACCAACTTACCAGAACGGTAATCAATGAATGTCTGGTTGACCTGCAATTGGAATGATGGGCTTATCCATCCTGCGTATGAAACAGCGAGAAGTTCATGGGCGAAAGTGCCGGGGGTAGTGCCACCACGCACTGATTTGATTACTTCCTGACCTAAGCAGGAATTCTTGCTTAGCTCATCTATTAGCTCTTGTACCTGCTTATTGTTCAACCATAATGATGGGCGTTTTGCATTCTCCCCACCACTTGCCTTATGAAGCGCATTTAGATTGAAACGACCTTCTGAGTCGGTGGTGATTTCTACACCCGCAATGACAGGTAGGTTATTATTTGCTATATTCACTTTGTCACTCTCTTTGTTAGGGTTGACGTAATCTTTAATTGCTTTTCACGGTTTGAAGATTTAGAAGCCTCGTTGGTGGCTGCCTTCGAGGTTTCGTCTTTATTGAGCCACACTTCTTGCTCTCTCATTTACATACCAAGCTATAGCCTGATTCATAACTGAATTCTTCGAAATACCATCCCGTTCAGATAACGAACAAACCTGCTCTTTCAGGAACTTCGTTGTTCTTAACTGCATTACTTCACTTTTCTTTTTTGCATCTACATTGGCGTTCATCACCTTTTTCTCCCCACAAATGATGTCATAATGACATGATGTCAGTATGACATACATTTACATGGTGTCAATATGCTATTACCATCTATTTAGAGATAAATTAGAAGGTGATAAAAATGACGAAAAAGCTCGTGGCGGCTCAAGATAAATTCATGCTTCGACTTCCTGATGGCATGAGGGAGGCTGTTGCCAAAAGAGCAGATGAGAACGGCAGATCAATGAACTCTGAGATTGTTCAAATTTTGCAAGATGCACTTGATGTTAGCGTAAGTCCTATTGATTCGAGCATGTCACCAGAAGATGCAGCTGCTACATTTCAAAGTGAAGTAGAAGAATTTAAGAGGCTACTTTCTAAAAAAGAAGAAGACATCATGAAGGTAGCCAAAGTTTTTGCTCAGTGGGCTGCTCAGAAAGAAAAATAATTACTTAGCCTACCTAATTTTTGCAATTTGCTAGAGTTAGGTTTGGCCTTGATGGTCGAAATCTTGATCATTGAACATCTCGTTAGACTGCACTATAAGTATTAGAAATATTCTAAATAAAACAATGTAATGCGGGGTAATTATGGGTCTTAAATTCAGAAAAAGAATCAAAATAGCGCCTGGAATATACATCAACATCAGCAAGAGCGGTGTCAGTACCTCTATTGGGGGTAAAGGAGCCACGATAAATATTGGTAAGAAAGGCACTAAGGCAACTCTCGGAATACCGGGGACAGGCCTTTCATACTCAACAAAAATGACAGATGGTAAACGAAAACAGAAAACAAAAACCCAAAAGTTTTTTTCTTTCGTTTTGTACGTGATCCTGTTCTTCTTCTTTTATAATCTTATCAAGTAAGCCCCGTGATGGGGCTGTTTAGCTTTCAGAGAGAATTATTTTCACTCTTTTTTGCAGTTAATGAGCCGCAGCATTATTCCGTCGTTACGCGGGTTACCAATCGTAATTGTTGCTATACCGTCATGGGGAGAAAAATCTTCACTAAGCTCACCATCATCATATTTAAACATTAGCTTTCTGCCATCCTGTGCTACTGGCAGTGCGGTTAAAGCCATTTCATGTCCAACATAATCACCTGACTTCATTCCATTAATGATCATAACCCCATTGTTAAAAATCATTCTGGCTTTCACTGTCCCCAGCGGAAAAGAATATTCACTTCCTCGGTCTACTGCTACATAATTCATTAGCCTGCCTACTTTACAGGTGTATATTCCGTTATATTCACTGTAGTTATCACCGCACCCTATTAAGGTAAGCGCTGCACATGCTATTAGTATCCTTTTCATAACATCCTTACATTTTTTGCGGTAATCATAACAGTTGATTGCTTAAAATAAGCACAAAAGCCCCGTGATGGGGATTAGTAAGCTACATAGATAACGCCTTTAAGACATGAACCGGATCTTTTTCTATTGCCTTTAACAATGCTTTTGCTGGGCCTGTTGGCTCTCTTCTTCCCTGTTCCCAATTACGAAGGGTTCCAACATTAACAGAGATTAATTTAGCAAAACCCGTCTGGCTCAATCCGGTTGCCTGACGAATGTTTTTTACTTTCACTGCCTCAATAGTTGTTTCACGAGAAGCAGCACGTTCGCCATTCATGATTTCGTTCATCTGTGTCATGCTTTCAGTGAGTCTGGAAAATAATTTACTGTCCATTGTTACCACCCCTCATTTAATGCTCTCAAGACTTTCTTTTCTGACTCGCTAAGGTCATCTTTAATACCTTTTTTATAAATCAGAAGCAGTCTTATATGTGAGACATCGACCTTGTGATAATAAATGACGCGTACACCGCCACGTTTACCTTTACCTCTGGATGCCCATCTAACTTTACGTAAGCCCCCAGTGTGCTGGATAACATCACCCGTAGCGGGATTGTCTGCAAGATATTGCTGAAACTCGCGATATTCATCATCACTTAACAGCTCTTTACAGTCTTCGGTGAATATATGAGTCTCAATGAATATCATGTTTCAGTACGCCATTGGTGTATGCATAGAGTGATAATAGCACTCTTATTGTATAAGTCAATGGCGTATGACGGAAGAGTTTGGATAGTAAAAAGCCCTGTAGGGGGCTGTCCTGTATACACTGAAATCTCATGTAAGTCTTTGATTAAACTTAATTGTGCTAATGCAGAATAATTAAAGTTAGGTTTTACAAAAGTTTCTTAAAACCTCAAACAAGCCAAGGATGACTTAAAGCCCCGTAGAGGGGCTATTACTTATTGTTATTATCTGTTAATGCATTATTCCAATACTTTATTTTTCTGATAAATGATTCATGAACTTCACTGGGCAGAGTACGCTTTATTGTGGAGATCTCATCTTCAAAGTCTTGGTACACGTTCGTTGAGTCTGGAGATTGACTTAACTACCACCTACTGAAGTAGGTGGGTTAATAACCCCCCCCATTAACTAACGCTACCTCAGTGGCGGGAGGATTATTGTGACTATTAAAATGATAGAGACACTCGTTTACTACTCGCCAACAAGGAAAAGGCAATATTTCAGCAAACGTGGAGCCATTAAAGCAGAGGCTAATGCCCGAATATATAAAAAATATCCTAAAGAGGAACAGG
>NZ_JANAIF010000011.1 GCF_024721015.1 Xenorhabdus bovienii | reverse complement strand
GAAAAAGCAGTGGGAACAGCTGACAGCACGCCATAAAGGGGGGAAAGTCGGTGTTTGTGCAGTGATGCGTAAACTCTTACGATTAGCCTATGGCGTGATGAAATCAGGCACATTATTTAACGCAGAAATACCGCTTGCAGTTTAATGACTGAGACGGTATCTGAACTCTGGATAAAGTAATTCTTAATCAAAAATAAAAAAGCCGAACAGTTCCCTATTCGGCTTTCTTCATTCAGAAAATCAAAAGCTAGCCGGTATTGCGCATCCCTGCCGCAACCCCCGCAATCGTCACCATCAATGCCTGTTCAAGATGAGGATCAGGCTGTTCCTGCTGGCGGGAGCGCTGTAATAGTTCTGCCTGTAACACGTTCAGCGGGTCGGTATATACGTTACGCAGTGCAATAGACTCCGCAATCCACGGTAAATCCGCCATTAATTGTTCATCCTGCGAAATCGTCAGCACAGTTTTAATATCCTCTGCCAACTGATTACGCAGCGTTATTCCCAACGGCCACAGTTTTTTATCCACTAAGCGTTGATCATAATATTCCGCCAGCCATAAATCGGCCTTGGCAAATACCATCTCCAACATGGCAATACGAGTATTAAAGAAAGGCCAATCGCGGCACATATCTGCCAATACCGACAGTTTGCCCGCATCAATCACATGTTGCAGCGCTGCTCCCGCGCCCAACCATGCCGGCAGCATCAGCCGATTTTGCGTCCAGGCGAATATCCAAGGGATCGCACGCAGGCTTTCTACACCGCCGGTCAGACGACGTTTGGCCGGCCGCGATCCCAAAGGCAGTTTCGCCAATTCCTGTTCTGGCGTCGCCGCTCGGAAGTAAGGTACGAATTCTGGCTGCTCACGGACGTAATCACGATACATGTCACAGGAAACATCAGAGAGCGTATCCATGACTTGCTTCCATTCCGGTTTTGGCTCTGGCGGCGGCAGTAAATTTGCTTCCAAAATTGCACTGGCATACAACGCCAGACTGCTAATCGTCACCTGTGGCAAACCAAACTTAAAGCGGATCATTTCGCCCTGTTCCGTCACGCGCAGCCCACCTTTCAGACTGCCCGGCGGCTGAGAAAGCAAAGCGGAATGTGCCGGAGCACCACCACGGCCAATCGTACCACCACGGCCGTGGAACAGCATCAGCGTTACGCCTTCCTGCTCACATACTTTGATCAACGCATCCTGCGCTCGATATTGCGCCCATGATGCCGCCATCACTCCCGCATCTTTGGCAGAGTCGGAATAGCCAATCATCACCATCTGCTTATCCTGAATCAGCTCGCGATACCAGCCGATTCCCAGTAATTGCTGGATCACACTTTCCGCATTGTTCAGGTCATCAAGGGTTTCAAACAACGGTGCAACAGGCAATTTCAGTGAGCAACCCGCTTCTTTCAGTAGCAACTTCACGGCCAGTACATCCGAGGGGACTTTCGCCATAGAAATTACATAGGCTGCAATCGCATCTTGTGGCGATTCGGCAATGACCTTACAGGTTTCGAAGACTTCTAGGGTTTCTTCACTTGGCTGCCAACGATGTGGAATAAGCGGACGTTTTGAATTCAATTCACGCAGCAGAAAAGTTTGTTTCTCCGTTTCTGACCAGCTCGCATAATCTCCGAGTTCCAGATATTGTGTCAGCTCGGCAATAGCATCGGTATGACGGGAACTTTCCTGACGGATATCAATACGCACCAATGACAGACCAAAGCAGCGAATGCGGCGCAAGGTATCCAACAATTGGCCATTGGCGATAATTTCCATCCCGCAGGTTTTCAGTGATTGATAGCAGGCATACAGCGGTTGCCACAATTGTTCGTTATGCAGCAGCAAACCCGCAGGTGGCAGGACTTGCTCTCCTTTAAGGTGTTTCTCCAGATACGTCAGCGTGCTATTTAATTGCGTCCGCAATTGTTTGGCAATTTCACGGTAAGGTTCCAGAACCCCATCGCCCCCCGCAAGTTGGCGCAGTTCAGGTGTACACTCCGACATGGAGAGTTCAGAAACTAACACCTGAATATCGTTCAAAAACAGATCCGCTGCTTTCCAGCGACTGAGCAACAGTACATGGCGAGTAATTTCTGCGGTAACGTTGGGGTTCCCATCACGATCGCCGCCCATCCAAGAAGTGAAACGAATCGGCACGGCTTCCACAGGTAAGCTATAGCCAATGGATTCTTCCAATTGCTCATTGAATTCACGCAGAAATGCTGGAACACCTTCCCACAAACTATTTTCCACCACCGCAAATCCCCATTTGGCTTCATCAATCGGAGTGGGGCGAATTTTGCGGATTTCATCGGTATGCCATGATTGGGCAATCAACTGACGTAAACGGCGCATGATATTATTGCGTTCATAATCCGCCAGATCATCATGGTCAAGCTGTGCCAGACAGGCATTCACTTCGACCAGTTTATGAATCAGAGTACGACGGGCAATTTCGGTAGGGTGTGCCGTTAAGACCAATTCAATGGCTAGTTCATTGACTGCTTTTATCAAGTCATCATTGCTGAATTTTTTATCCTTCAGCCGATTGAACAAAGCTTCTAACGCTACAGGATTGCTGGCTGCTTCACCATGCGGTGAAATGCTGTGATATTGTTCGGCAACGTTGGCCAGATTAAGAAACTGGTTAAATGCCCGAGCGACCGGCAATAATTCATCATTAGATAAATTTTGCAGTGTAGACAAAAGTTGCTGCCGATCAGCCTCGTTTCCTGCACGGGATGATTTGGATAATTTCCTTATCGTTTCAACTTTATCAAGAATGCCTTCTCCCAGTGCCTCTTTGATAGTGTTACCCAATAACTTACCGAGCATACTGACATTACTGCGCATTGCAGAATATTGTTGATTCATGTGGTTTCTAACCTTGTGTTGCTATATTTAACCTATTTCACCAGATCGTTGATCGATTCAATCGGCATCCACCCTGTTTGCAGAGCATGTTTTTTTGTTTATTTCTGAGGCTCTATTCATATCAGAAAACGAACAATTTGGGCGAATTTTATGAAATTTAATAGCGGCTTCTTTTTTATAAGCGGCTCTGATTACCTAACTTACGTATGCTCAACAAACAGAAGAATAAGACGTTTTTTATTGATTGGATGGTGATTGAATCGGCTTGTTCCGGTTATCTATCAAACAAGGGTGCAGAAAATAACTTTCCGTAACTGGCAGGGATAAGAATGAGCAATATCCCTGCCGCAAAAACTGACTGCCTAAACTTAAAGAAGCTGTGACAAACGGTTCAAATCCGATTGAATCGCTCCTGCCGTAACATCCCGCCCAGCGCCTGGGCCACGGATCACCAGTGGATTGTCACGATACCAGCGGCTTTCTATCGCAAAGACATTATCCCCTGGCAATAACGAAGCTAAGGGATGATCTGCACGCACGGCTTCGACACCAACTTTTGCTTTACCACTGGTGGCATCAAAGCGAGCGACATAACGCAGTACCATGCCCATTTCCCGTGATGCTTCCAACCGCTGGAGCATCTGCTCATTAATAACGGCACTGTTTTCAAAGAAATCTTCGATGGAACCGGTTCTGGCCTCTACTGGCACGAGGGATTCAACACGCACCTGATCAGGCTCTATCTCATAACCCGCCTCGCGAGCCAGAATAATCAGCTTGCGCATCACATCCTGACCGGATAAATCGATACGGGGATCAGGCTCCGTCAATCCTTGCTGCCACGCCTGCTCCACCAAATCACTGAAAGGCACAGAACCATCAAATTGCAGGAACAGCCACGATAATGTACCTGAAAAAATCCCGCTGATGGACAGAATGGTATCGCCACTTTCCCGCAAATCTCTGACAGAGTGGTTAATCGGCAACCCTGCACCAACGGTCGCATTGTATAACCAATGACGGCCGGTTTTTGCAAAAGCATCGCGGACCATGCGATAAGTGTTACTGTTCGAAGAACCTGCAACTTTATTAGCGCTGATAACATGAAAGCCATAGCTGGCAAAATCAATATAGTCTTTAGCCAACTCCTCGCTTGCAGTGACATCCAACACCACCAAATCGTCATAAGGGTGCGCTCTCATCCACAAAAACAGCGCATCGTCTTCATGTTGAGTGGCTTCATCATCAAAGAATGCCAATGCTCGACTCGCATCAAGTCCCTGATAATTCAGCAAGCTCCGACGACTGTCCACAATTCCCGCCAAAATAAATTCAAAACCACTGCGGGCAGAAATATTCTTCTGTTCACGAGCGAACAATTCTAGCCAGCGTGAGCCAATGTTTCCCTTACCAAACAGCACCAGACCAATGCGTTTTTCTGCCCGGAACAGACTTTGGTGCAATCCCTGAATCAGATGTGAAGTCTGGCTCAGGCGCAAAACAGCAACAAGGCTGATCCCCTCTTCCGCATGCCAGATAAATTCAACGGGCTGGTCTTTAAGCTGCTGATAAAAACGGTGGCTATGCAACGGATTCTTGCACACTCCCGCCCCAACCAAAGCCACCAACGCCAATCCTTCTCGCAAGGACAATTTTCCTGGCAAAGACGCATCCTGCAACACATCGAGAGCACTGTTCACGACTTCAGAGGTATAACAAAGCTGAATCAAATTACAGTCAGCGTGCAGACCTGTCGCCAACGGCCGGACTTGTGCGCGTTTCAGCAATGAATCAATGTCCTTGTAAATCTGCTTGAAATCATGGGCAGAAGAAATGTGCAGCTCAATCAGACAGACATCATCATGACTGGTCACAATTTTCGCCCCAGTACCTGTTGCCAGCACCCGCTCAATGCGGGTAGATCCTTGTTCAGGCTGGTAACTGCAACGCAATTGTAAATCGATATCACTGACGGAAACAGGCTGCAAGGTGCGGGTATGAAGTACGGGTGCCGCCAGGCGCGCCAGTTCACTTGCTTCATCCAAACGCAGTAAAGGCAACAGGCACGCATCCTTAACTTTACGCGGATCAGCACTGTAAACACCCGCTACATCGCTCCAAATCGTTACTTTTTTGGCGCCTGCCAATGCACCAACCTGTGTGGCAGAATAATCGCTGCCATTGCGTCCCAGCAGTACAGTTTCTCCCTTCTGATTTCTGGAAATAAACCCCGTGACCACCAAACGCTTACTGGGATTTTGAATCAGCAGTTGGCTCAGTAAAGGTTGGGACAAGTTCACATCAACCTGCGGCTGGGCAGCGCGTTCTGCCCGCAGAAATTGGCGTGCATCCAACCATGCACTGGAAATACCCTTATGCTCAAGCACCGCAGCCATCAAACGGGCTGACCAGATTTCACCATGCCCGACCACCTCGGCGTACGTAATGTCAGTAATCGGTTTATCCAGCAATACACTTAATCTTTCCAGATCCGAGATAAAATGCGCCACGAGTTCTTCTGCAATCACTTCAGGCAATAAACCTCGGATCAGCTCCTGCTGATAACGCCGCAGTGATTGCTGTACTTGATGCGCTGAAATTCGGTCACTCTGGCTCAGTTTCAACCAATCAATAAGCTGATTGGTTGTGCTCCCTGCCGCCGATACCACCATCAAATCACCCGGCTGGCTATAATTCGCCATAATTTCTGCAACCCGCTGATAGCATTTCACATCAGCAAGGCTGCTGCCGCCAAATTTATGTAACTGGCGGCCGAATTCCGCCCTCGCTGTTGCCAGTGCACTCATGATTAATGATTACCTCGTTGCTGCTGCCTGAAATGCTTTGTCCAGATCCGCAATTAAATCCTGACTATCTTCAATTCCTACAGAGACACGAAGAAGTGAATCCGTGATCCCTGCCTGCGCCCTTGCTTCTGCCGACATTCCCGCATGTGTCATCGTCGCAGTATGAGAAATCAACGACTCTACACCGCCGAGAGATTCAGCCAGAGTAAATAATTTTAACGCAGATAAAAAGTGGCGTAGGGTCTGTTCATCACCATCAAGTTCAAAACTCAGCATCGCCCCGAAGCCTGCTTGTTGTTTAAGGGCAATTTCATGCCCAGGATGATTTTTCAAAGCAGGGTAGTAGAGTTTTTTCACTTGTGGCTGCTGTTGCAGATACTCAGCAATGGCCGCTGCATTATTCTGCTGTAGCATTACCCGTGCAGACAGGGTACGAATACCCCGTAACAGCAGGTAGCTGTCAAAGGCGGCACCGGTGACACCAATATTGTTCGCCCACCACGCCAAATTTTCTGCGATCACGGGATCTTTGGCGATAATCGCCCCCGCAATCAGATCGGAATGCCCATTCAGGTACTTCGTACAAGAGTGGATAACTAAATCAGCGCCCAAATCCAACGGCTTTTGCAATACAGGACTCAAGAAAGTGTTATCAACAATCGCCAGTGCTCCAACTTCATGCGCCAACCCACAGATATATTGAATATCAACAATGCGCAGCAGAGGATTACTCGGCGTTTCTATCAGCACCAGTTTTGGCTTTTGCGCCAGAGCCTGTTTCAGGGCTGGATTATCCGACTGATCAACAAAAATAACGTTGTACGCCCCACGTTTACTCAGACTGTCAAACAGGCGGTAACTGCCGCCATAACAATCATGGGGAGCCACCAATAAATCCCCCGGTTGCAAGAAAACGGTACACAGCAGGTGAATCGCCGACATGCCACTGCTGGTCATGACTGCCCCCGCTCCACCTTCCAGCTCAGCCAGAACCTGCTGAACGACATCTCGACTGGGATTTCCACGTCGGGAATAGTCATGTGCCCTTGGCTCATTGAAACCAGTGAAATTATATGTGCTGGAAAGATAGATAGGCGGAACAACACAACCATATTGTTCATCAATATTTGAACCACTTTGAACCGCGACTGTTGCTTGTTTACATCCCATAACCTTTACCCGTCACTTTATTATTGGAGTCACCAAAGAATAACGACTGGAAAGATGGACGTCAATACATCTAGACATCTAAAATTATTTAAGGTTTAATTGCACAATTGGCTCATTGTCCCCATTTTTTATGTTAGCTCCGGGCATATTTTACGGATTAGTGCTGCCATAGCGATATAGCCAATAGGGGAATTATGCTAAAATAATGAATTACCGACATGAAAACAGATCAGAAACTTCCCGTTTTTCTGGTTTCAATTGTTTGATTTCAAGACTATTTAAGGTATCTCATGGCTGAGTGGAATGGTGAGTATGTCAGCCCTTATGCTGAACATGGCAAAAAAAGTGAACAAGTCAAAAAAATTACGGTTTCAATTCCATTAAAGGTCTTGAAAATACTGACTGATGAGCGCACTCGTCGTCAAGTGAATAATCTGCGTCATGCAACAAATAGCGAATTGCTGTGTGAAGCGTTTCTTCATGCTTTCACTGGACAACCCTTGCCTAATGATGATGATTTACGCAAAGAGCGTCATGATGAAATCCCAGAGGCAGCGAAAGACATAATGCGTGAGCTCGGTATTGATCCTGAAACATGGGAATACTGATGCAAACAAAAACGCCCGATGCAAACATCGGGCGTTTTTGTTTCAACCGTACTGCCTGTAAAGTTTACAGGCAGAAAATGGTCATTACTTACTAGAGCCTGGAACGCTGAAACGTTTGTTGAAGCGATCAACACGACCACCCGTCGCAACGTCACGCTGCTTGCCTGTGTAGAACGGGTGGCATTCACCACAAACGTCCAGATTCAGGTTGTGATTAACGGTAGAGTTGATGGTGATAACGTTACCGCAAGAGCAAGATGCAGTAATTGCTTCGTATTTAGGATGAATACCTTTTCTCATAGGAAACCTCTGTTAAGGCCGTGTCGCTATCCAGCCTTGTTGCCGCCAGACACCACACGTCGTGTTGATTGAAATAAGTTCGGTAATTTCTGTACCAAAGGCGGCGGATCATACAGAATATCGGTTTATTGCGCAATGAAATCTGCTGATTTGCTATGATACCCTTATCACTGTATTTTTCTTTAGATATTCCTATGTCTGGTCATTAATTATCCGGAAATCGCCTTATGACAGTTGTTCAGGTTGCGCTGCCTGTCCCCTTAACCCGCTCTTTTGATTATCTATTACCCGAAGGATTGCCATTGCCCACGACAGGTGTGCGGGTGCTCGTGCCGTTTGGCAAGCGCAATGCAATAGGCATTGTCACGGGAACCGCAGGCAGCAGCGAAATTCCCTTTGAACAGCTCAAGCCACTTGCCGCGATCCTTGATGCACAACCGCTTTTCCCTGACGACCTTTGGCAATTGCTCCAGTGGTCAGCCTGCTATTATCACTATCCACTGGGAGAAGTGTTGTTCCATGCCATGCCCGTCTTACTGCGACAGGGAAAACCCGCCGAATTTACTCCACTTTGGCAATGGCAGGTTACGGAAGCAGGCCATGAATTCCCTCTGGAGCAGCTTAAACGTTCCGTTAAACAGCAACAAGCTCTGGCTTCGCTACGCCTGAAACCCATTTACCGTCATCAGATTTCTGAACTGGCATTCAGCGAAAGCGCATTGCAATCATTGAAAAAGAAAGCGCTGATTGATCTGCATCCGATACAGCCGGAGGCAAAAAACTGGCATGAGCAGTTTCAAATTATTGGTGAACGGCTACAACTCAATACAGAGCAGGCCAGCGCAGTCGGCACTGTCCGAGCAGAAGATCAGGTTTTTTCTCCATGGTTGCTTGCGGGTATTACGGGTTCAGGCAAAACCGAAGTGTATCTTAGTGTGCTGGAAAACATTCTCGCGCAGGGAAAACAAGCGCTGATTTTAGTCCCGGAAATTGGTCTGACTCCGCAAACTATCCGCCGATTCAGAGAACGTTTCAATGCGCCTGTCGATGTCCTGCACTCCGCCTTAAATGACAGTGAACGTCTGTCGGTATGGCTACGAGCCAAACGGGGAGATAACGCGATTGTCATTGGTACGCGCTCCGCATTGTTTACCCCCTTTGCCCATTTGGGTGTCATCATTATCGATGAAGAGCATGACAGCTCCTATAAACAGCAGGAGGGCTGGCGCTATCACGCCCGTGATTTGGCCGTGTTCCGGGCCAAGAAAGAAGACATTCCCATCATGATGGGTACAGCAACGCCGGCTCTAGAAACGCTGTTCAATGTGCAGCAGGGAAAATATCGACAATTGACACTGACCCAACGGGCGGGTGAAGCCAAGCCTGCGGTTCAGCATTTGCTAGATTTGAAAGGCTTGCCATTGACAGTCGGTTTATCCCAACCGCTCATCAATCGCATTGGCGAGCATCTGAAAGCGGATAATCAAGTCATCCTGTTTCTGAACCGCCGTGGTTATTCCCCCGCTTTGCTTTGCCATGAATGTGGTTGGATAGCGGAATGCCAACGCTGCGATCACTACTACACTCTGCACCAGAACCATCGCCATCTGCGTTGCCATCACTGTGACAGCCAGCGCCCGATCCCGCGCCAATGCCCCCAATGTGGCACTACTCATTTAATTCCCGTCGGATTGGGAACCGAGCAGCTTGAAGATGGCATCACAAAATTGTTTCCTGATATTCCCGTTACCCGCATCGATCGGGACACCACCAGCCGCAAGGGAGCATTGGAACAACAACTGGCGGCAGTGCACCAAGGCGGTGCCCGTATTTTAATTGGTACTCAGATGTTGGCGAAAGGCCACCATTTCCCCGATGTCACGTTAGTCGTCTTGCTTGATGTCGATGGCGCCCTGTTTTCTGCCGATTTCCGGGCGGCTGAACGTTTCGCTCAACTGTATACCCAAGTCTCCGGCCGCGCAGGGCGGGCGGGTAAACGAGGGGAAGTTGTCCTTCAGACCCACCATCCCGAACATCCACTCTTGCAGGTGTTGCTGGAAAAAGGTTATGACGCATTTGCCCGTCAAGCGATGGAAGAACGGCAACAAGTGTTTCTGCCGCCGTTTGCCAGCCACATCCTGCTCCGTTCAGAAGACCACGACAATCAGCAAGCCCCTGCTTTTTTGCAGCAAATGCGTCAATTGTTTGAACATCACGCTCTGCGTGATGAACATTTATGGATCATGGGGCCAGTTCCCGCATTGCAGGCCAAACGTGGTGGCCGCTTTCGCTGGCAATTACTGATTCAGCACCCTTCACGCATTTTTCTACAGAAAATGATGGCGGCAATTTATCCGCAAATCGCCGCGCTCCCGCAGGCACGCAAGGTGAAATGGAACATTGATGTTGATCCCACCGAAGGCTGATAGCAGAAATTGAAAATGGCACGTTGTCGCAAAGGCTCCCAAATCAAACAGAACATTCTGAAAAAACAGAGACAATTATTTCCTTAATTTGCGAAGTATCTCTAATAAATGATTCCTATCACATTTTTTATGCAAACAAAGTAACAGATTGATCTGTTACTTTGTTTAAAATGCACTTATTAATATGACTGTAGAAAATGAACCGCCAGCGTTTCTCTCTCAGGAATGACTGGCGTTTTTTTAGCAGCTAGGAAGCAATCGTTTCGCTGCCTGTAGAAAGTAAGGAGTGAACTATGGAAAAAAAGAATTGTGCATTGGCAACCATGAAAGATGTCGCCAATGTGGCTGGTGTTTCTACCGCGACTGTATCAAGAACACTTATGAATCCGGACAAGGTTTCTGCCCGTACCCGTCAGAAAGTAGAAAGTGCCGTACTGGAAGTGGGCTACTATCCTCATAACCTTACCAAAAACTTAAGACGCAATGAATCCAGAGCGATCTTGGTTATCGTTCCCAATATCAGCGATCCTTTCTTTACCGAAGTCATTCGCGGCATTGAAGAAACAGCAGCAGAGCATGGCTATCTGGTTCTGATTGGCGACTGTAAGCATCAGCAGCAACAGGAACATGCCTTTATCAATCTTCTGATTACCAAACGGATTGACGGCATGGTGCTGCTTGGCTCAAACATTCCTTTCGATGTTTCCAAAGAAGAACAAAAAAACCTGCCACCAATGGTCATGGCCAATGAATTCGCACCTGACCTGGAACTACCGACTGTCCACATTGACAATCTGACTTCGGCTTTCAACGCTACCTATCACTTACAAAAACTGGGACACAAACGCATCGCCTGTATTACGGGGCCAGAAACAATGCCACTGTGCCATTACCGGCTTCAGGGCTACATTCAGGCATTGCATCGTACGGGAGAAGCGATCCGCGAAGATTATATCCTCAGGGGAGATTTCACCCATGAAAGCGGAGCTGAATTGGCAGAAATCTTGCTTAACCTGCCAGAGCCACCCAGCGCGATTTTCTGCCATAGCGATATCATGGCTATTGGCGTAATGTGGCAAGCCAAGAAAATGGGATTAAAATTACCAGAAGATCTGTCAGTTATTGGCTTTGATAATTTAAATCTGGCGCAATACAGCGAGCCACCGCTAACAACCGTGGCACAGCCATGTTATGAGATTGGGTATTATTCAATACTGTTGTTGCTGGAGCAGCTTCAGGGCCGCATCGTTTCCAAAGGTTCACGATTATTGGATGCAGAATTGCTCATTCGTGGGAGCACTTGTTCGCCTAAAAGCTAGGCAAATAACCGCATATTCAGTAACATTAGTTATCTATCCCTTAATTTTTTTAAACAACTTCAGCGAATTAAATAGTGGCACAACGAGATTATGTAAGTCGCGGGCGTTCTAATCCCCGTAAGAAAGGCACTGGTAAGAAAAAAAATCAGGCTCAAGGATTACCCAAAACTACATTAGCCGTTGCCGTGGCCTTGGTGGTCATGTTTATTGGTGGCCTTTATTTCATCGCACACACTAAGAACGATAGTGTACAAAATACACCACCACCCGCTCATCATTCCAAAAACCAAGGCCTACCGCCAAAACCGGAAGAACGCTGGACTTACATTAAAGAGTTGGAAAACCGTCCTGTTGGACTTCCTTCGATACAGGAACCGACTTCTGCTAATCAACCAACCAACCAACCAGCGAAACTAACGCAAGAACAACGCCAATTACTTGCACAGATGGAGGCAGACATTCGCCAGCCCCCGACGCCCTTAAAAGAAGTGCCTTACAACAGTGAACCTGTTCCTCGCTCACAGGTCATTATCACCCCGCCTGAACAAAAGCCGCTTGTTGCACAAGAAAAGACCCCGCCAGCACAATCTCTGGCACCCAGTGAAACCAATAAATCACCGAAACCTGCGATAAATGAATCCAAGTTGATGCTACAGTGTGGCTCGTTTCGAACAATAGAGCAGGCAGAATCCGTTCGTGCCAGCCTCGCATTCGCAGGCATTGAGAGCCAGATTACAACAAAAGACAATTGGAACCGGGTTGTAGTAGGGCCTTATAAAAACAAGGAAGCCGCGGAAAAAATGCGCAGCCATGTTACAGATGCGGGTGTGTCAGGCTGTATTCTCCGCCCTGCCGGGGGTTGAAAAATCAGAAAATTCCCCCATCTTAATCGCTAATAACAGACACGCGGTGCTTTTCCAGCAATACAGCTTGCAATTGTGGCATAACAAGCCAAAGTACCGTGTGTAACGTCTTCTATTTTGTAACCAGGGGCTAACTCGTGACTACAATCGTAAGTGTTCGCCGTAATGGCCAGGTCGTCATCGGTGGTGATGGACAAGCAACAATGGGTCATACCGTCATGAAAGGCAATGTCCGCAAAGTACGCCGCCTTTACAATGACAAAGTCATCGCGGGTTTTGCCGGCGGCACCGCAGATGCATTTACTCTGTTCGAGCTGTTTGAACGCAAACTCGAAATGCATCAGGGGCATCTGACCAAAGCAGCCGTTGAACTTGCCAAAGACTGGCGAACGGACCGCATGCTTCGCAAACTGGAAGCCCTGCTTGCGGTAGCAGATGAAAATGCTTCTCTGATCATTACAGGTAACGGTGATGTGATTCAGCCAGAAAATGACCTGATCGCCATTGGTTCCGGTGGTTCATACGCACAGGCAGCCGCCCGGGCAATGCTAGAAACTACCGAACTCAGCGCCAGGGAAATCGCAGAACGCGCCCTGACTATTGCAGGCGATATCTGTATCTACACCAACCATAATCACAACTTCGAAGAACTGCCTTCAAAAGCGTAAGGATAGATAGCATGTCTGAAATGACTCCTCGCGAAATTGTCAGCGAACTTGACAACCACATTATCGGTCAGGATAAAGCAAAACGCGCTGTCGCCATTGCTCTGCGTAACCGCTGGCGCCGTATGCAGTTGGATGAAACACTGCGTCATGAAGTCACCCCGAAAAATATTTTGATGATAGGTCCAACCGGTGTCGGTAAAACCGAAATTGCCCGTCGTCTGGCAAAACTGGCCAACGCGCCTTTTATCAAAGTTGAAGCGACCAAATTCACAGAAGTCGGTTATGTTGGTAAAGAAGTCGATTCAATTATCCGTGACTTGACTGATGCAGCAGTAAAAATGGTGCGTCTGCAATCCATTGAGCAAAACCGCTATCGTGCCGAAGAGTTGGCCGAAGAACGCATTCTGGACGTTTTGCTCCCACCAGCGAAAAACAACTGGGGGCAAACAGAAACACAGTCCGAACCTTCTACTGCCCGTCAGGCATTCCGCAAGAAGCTGCGCGAAGGGCAGTTGGACGACAAAGAAATCGAAATTGACGTCGCATCAGCACCTGTTGGCGTGGAAATCATGGCTCCTCCAGGCATGGAAGAGATGACCAACCAACTGCAATCTATGTTCCAGAACCTTGCTGGTCAGAAGCAAAAAGCACGCAAAATGAAAATCAAGGATGCGTTCAAGCTGCTGGTGGAAGAAGAAGCCGCAAAACTGGTTAATCCTGAAGAGCTGAAACAGCAGGCCATTGATGCCGTTGAGCAGCACGGCATCGTCTTTATCGATGAGATCGATAAAATCTGTAAACGTGGCCAGACTTCCGGCCCAGATGTTTCCCGTGAAGGCGTCCAACGCGATCTGCTACCACTGGTTGAAGGCTGCACCGTTTCCACTAAACACGGCATGGTAAAAACCGATCACATCCTGTTCATCGCCTCCGGGGCGTTTCAGGTTTCCAGCCCTTCCGACCTGATCCCAGAGCTTCAGGGTCGTCTGCCAATTCGTGTTGAGCTACAAGCGCTGACGACAGAAGACTTTGAACGGATCCTGACAGAACCTAACGCTTCACTGACTGAACAGTATAAGGCGTTAATGGCGACAGAAGGCATGAATATCGATTTCACAACTGACGGTATCCGCAAACTCGCCGAAGCCGCATGGCGAGTGAATGAAACGACTGAAAACATTGGTGCCCGCCGTCTGTATACTGTGCTTGAACGCATGATGGAAGATATTTCTTTCGACGCCAGTGAACGTCAAGGACATTCGGTTGAAATCAATGCCGATTACGTTAAAGAGCATTTGGATGAGCTCGTTGCAGATGAAGATCTGAGCCGATTTATTTTATAATCGGCAACCTGAGCCTTATTTACTCGCAATGAAGAAATGGGAGGCTTGCCTCCCATTTCTTCATTTTCATTGCAACAAAATTTATCACACCAACAATACGTAATAACAATATGAATTCAACAACGTCTATCAGTCAGATGCAGGCATGGTTGGAAAGCTTGCGCCCCAAAACGCTCCCACTTGCCGTGGCTGCTGTCGTGAGCGGTTCAGCCCTTGCATCATGGACAGGCCATTTCAAGTGGCCTGTGGCGTTGCTGGCTTTATTGACTGCTGCCCTGCTGCAAATTCTTTCCAACCTCGCCAATGATTATGGCGATGTCGCCAAAGGCAGCGATACAGAAAAACGTATTGGCCCGATGCGTGGTATGCAAAAAGGCATGATTACGGCCAAGCAGATGAAAACAGCCTTGAAGATCACCGTGCTGCTCTCCTGTCTATCGGGAATTGCTCTCATTACCGTCGCCTGTAACAGCCCAAGCGATATCATCGGCTTTCTGACGCTGGGAGTATTGGCTATCGTTGCTGCCATCACTTATACCGTGGGAACCAAACCCTATGGCTATATGGGGCTGGGCGATCTTTCCGTCCTGATTTTTTTTGGCTGGCTGAGTGTCATTGGCACCTATTACCTGCAAGCCAATACTTTTGATCTGAGTACCGTGCTGCCAGCAACCGCCTGTGGCTTACTCTCCGTGGCAGTCTTGAATATTAATAACTTGCGCGATATCGAAAGTGATCGCCAAAACGGTAAAAATACGCTGGCCGTCAGGCTGGGGGCAAAAAAAGCCCGCTATTATCACGCGGCTCTGCTGATCGGTGCCATCCTCTGTCTTGCGGCCTTTACACTTCTGCACCTGAAGGGCTGGTCTGGCTGGTTATTCCTGCTCGCTGTTCCCCTGCTGTTGAAACATATGTGGAAAGTACTGCACGATCGGACGCCTAAAGGCATGCGCCCAATGCTGGTACAAATGGTCAAAGCCGCATTATTGACTAATGCTCTGTTTTCCATCGGATTGGTATTTAATTAAGCGAGTAAGTATCCGTTTTACACATAAATTTTAAGATTGATGATTTTGCCAACACTAGCTTGAAAAGGATATACTGTCTGTCCCTTGCATAAACCAGACGTAAATCCCATGAAATATGATACTTCCGAACTTTGTGATATCTATCAAGAAGATGTGAACGTGGTAGAACCTTTATTCTCCAACTTTGGTGGGCGTACTTCATTTGGTGGTCAAATCATCACGGTGAAATGCTTTGAAGACAATGGCCTGCTTTATGATGTGCTTGAAGAAAATGGCAGTGGCCGTATTTTGCTCGTTGATGGTGGTGGGTCTGTCCGCAAAGCGCTGGTTGATGCCGGGCTGGCTCAACTTGCCGTCAACAATGAGTGGGAAGGCATTGTTGTCTATGGCGCAGTGCGTCAGGTCGACTCCCTTGCAGAGCTTGATATCGGCATTCAGGCGATGGCTGCGATCCCAGCAGGCTCCAACAGCGAAGGCATCGGAGAAAGTGATATCAGGGTGAATTTTGGCGGCGTGACTTTCTTTTCCGGCGATTATCTCTACGCTGATAATACTGGCATGATTTTATCAGATGTCCCGTTGGAAATTGACGAAGAAGATGAAGATGATGAAGTATAATCACTTCATCATCTATTATGCCAAAATGTTAAAGAGGGCGTATTCATCGCCCTTCTCAACAAAACTGCAATACTGATTTACTGCACATCTTCCATTTTACCCAGCAAAGTCCGCAAACGTTCTTGCCACGCCAGTTGTTCCTGTTTGAACTGTTCATTCTCACGCACCAACGAGTCGTGGCTACTTGCCGCACTTTGGATATCCTGAGACAACGCTGCGTTCCTTTCTTTCAGTTCTTCAATTTCCATTTGCAGGAGAGTTATAGTATCAATCGCCTGCTGAACTTTAGATTCTAGCTTTTCAAAAACTTCAAATGACATTCTCGAGCCCTCTTTTAAGCAATTCCTTGATTGTATTTAGCCAGTTAAGGCCTGTCTAGTTTCATCCTTTCAATGTTCGTTATAACGAGAAATATAGTGACTAATCCGAAATGCAAGCGAGATCACATTTCCATGATGAACAAAACCCCAATCAAATGCGAATTCGCTCATTTTGTTGACGCAACACGCAGATTTCAATTTCGCTATTTCTCGTTTACGCTCATTAACGATAAATTCACAGTCATCTTTCTTTTAAGAGAAGAAAGCACTAATAATTAATCTCCCCTGTTCTTTTTTATAGGATCTAGAAATGAGCCAGACCACCACACCAACATTATCAGGTCAATGCATTTCAGAATTTCTGGGTACTGCATTGCTCGTTTTCTTCGGCTTAGGCTGCGTTGCCGCTGCCCGACTGGCAGGCGCACAACTGGGGCTATGGGAAATCAGCATCATCTGGGGCTTCGGTGTTGCCCTCGCTGTTTATCTGACTGCCGGCATTTCAGGTGCACACCTCAATCCCGCAGTCACCATCGCCTTATGCCTTTTTGCCAGCTTTGACAGAAAAAAAGTGCTCCCTTACATCATTGCCCAAATGTTCGGCGGGTTTGCCGCTGCCGCTATTGTCTATATGATGTATTACAACCTTTTCCTTGATTATGAGCAAGTTCACAACATTGTTCGTGGTTCACAGGAAAGCCTCTTCACGGCTGGGGTATTCTCCACTTATCCTGCGTCACAGCTATCTGTATTACACGCGTTTATTGTCGAGGTTATCATCGCAGCTGTCTTACTTTGCCTGATTCTGGCACTGACAGACGATGGCAACGGCATCCCGCGTGGCCCAATGGCTCCGCTGTTAATCGGCATTTTGATTGCCGTTATCGGTGGTTCATTTGGCTCTTTGACCGGATTTGCTCTGAACCCAGCCCGTGATTTTGGCCCTAAACTAGTCGCTTATTTAGCTGGCTGGGGAGATATTGCCCTGACAGGAGGCAGAGACATTCCTTATTGTCTTGTGCCGTTGGTAGCCCCCTTCATTGGTGCAATTCTAGGCGCATTCGGTTATCGAAAACTGATTGCCCGCCATTTACCGCGTGCGGTGTAAAGTTGCCATACTGAAAAATGGCAGCAAATAAAAATAAAAAATGAATGAATTCAATATCAGGTTATCATTATGACAATAGAAAATATCACTGAGAAAAAATATATCGTCGCCCTCGATCAAGGGACAACCAGTTCACGAGCTGTCGTACTCGATCACGATGCCAATATTGTCTGTATTTCACAGCGTGAATTCCCACAAATCTACCCCAAGCCAGGCTGGGTAGAACACGATCCAATGGAAATCTGGGCCAGCCAAAGCTCGACATTGGTCGAAGTGTTGGCAAAAGCTGATATCAGTTCAGATCAAATTGCCAGCATTGGGATCACCAACCAGCGAGAAACAACGATTGTCTGGGAAAAAGAAACAGGTAGGCCAGTTTATAACGCGATTGTGTGGCAATGTCGCCGAACAGCAGACATTTGTACCAAACTAAAACAAAAAGAGGGGCTGGAAGAATATATCCGCCACAATACTGGCTTAGTTGTCGACCCTTACTTCTCCGGAACAAAAATAAAATGGATTCTGGATAATGTAGAAGGCATCCGCCATCGTGCTGAAAATGGCGAACTGTTATTCGGTACAGTCGATACTTGGCTCGTCTGGAAAATGACTCAGGGTCGTGTGCATGTGACCGATTACACCAACGCTTCCCGCACCATGCTGTTCAACATCCACAATCTCGATTGGGATCAAAAAATCCTTGATGAGCTGGGTATTCCCCGCATGATGCTGCCAAAAGTGTCATCTTCGTCAGAGATTTATGGCCAGACCAATATTGGTGGTAAAGGTGGCACACGCATTCCTATCGCAGGTATTGCGGGCGACCAGCAGGCAGCCCTGTACGGCCAATTGTGTGTTCATCCCGGCATGGCAAAAAATACTTACGGGACAGGCTGCTTCCTGCTGATGAATACAGGAACAGATGCAGTACGTTCCAGTCACGGCCTGCTGACCACTATTGCCTGCGGGCCACGGGGTGAAGTGAACTATGCATTGGAAGGCGCTGTCTTCGTTGGCGGCGCGTCTATCCAATGGCTGCGTGATGAATTGAAACTCATCGCCGATGCGGCGGATTCCGAATATTTCGCCACTAAAGTGAAGGACAGCAATGGTGTTTACGTTGTGCCAGCCTTTACTGGCCTGGGCGCACCTTACTGGGATCCTTACGCCCGTGGCGCTATTTTCGGCCTGACTCGTGGTGCGAACAGCAACCATATTATTCGCGCCACGCTAGAATCTATCGCTTACCAGACCCGTGATGTATTGGATGCAATGCAGGCTGACTCCGGCACACGCCTGCAATCCCTGCGTGTAGATGGCGGTGCTGTCGCTAACAATTTCCTGATGCAATTCCAGGCCGATATTCTGGGTACTCGTGTAGAACGCCCTGACGTACGTGAAAGTACAGCGTTGGGTGCCGCCTTCCTCGCTGGCCTGGCCGTCGGTTTCTGGAAAGATCTTGATGAAGTGAAGAGTAAAGCGACAATCGAAAAAGAGTTCCGTCCGGGCATCGAAACCACTGAACGAAACCACAAATACAATGGCTGGAAAAAAGCGGTTGCCCGCGCTCAGGAATGGGAAGACCGCGCTTAAGAAAATATGGAAATCAAAGCTCTGACATAGCATACCGCTCTGTCAGAGCCTTTTAGCGGGAATATGCGTTCCTGCCAGATGCTAATACGGTTTTATGAGGCCGTATGCTCTTGGCGCTGAACTCGCTGGGAAATAGGCAACCAACAAAACAAAATAAGCAGCGCCATGGAAAACATCAACATACCGACGCTGAACTGGCTATTTTGCGGCAACATCGCCGACAACCATGTCGTCACTCCAGAACCAACATTCTGCAATCCACCCACCAGCGCCCCCGCCGCTCCGGCCAAATAAGGAAATGGCTCCATAGCACCAGTGGTAGCCAATGGAAACAGCATACCGGCACCGAAAAAGAATAAAGTTGCAGGGATCAGCAGTGTCCAGACATTCATAATACCGAACCAGCCGGGCAGCCACATCAATACGCCCGCCAGCAAACAGCACATGACAGAATGCCACATCAGCCGATAAAACGTTTTGCCATCACGCCCCGTATACCATGCTCCCAAAAATGCGGCAGGGATCGGCAAAATAAACAGGATACTGACCGTTAAGCTATCCAATCCCAACACAGCGCCCATCAACACACCGCTACTGGCTTCAAAAACCGCGACGCCAGCCAGACCACCAACTAGCATAATCAGGTAGGCAACAAAAGCACTATTGGAGAGTAATTGCTGGAAAGAAACCAGCATGGTGCTCTGTTTTGTCTGCACAGGGCGGGTTTCCGGCAAGTGTTGGAACAAAAAGAAGGCTACTGTTGCCCCCAATGACAGCAAAAACCAATAGCAGGCACGCCAACCAAAATAATGACCAACCATGCCACCTATCATCGGTGCTAGCAAAGGGCTAACCAACACGGCCATATTTAGCAGGCTATTGGCATAACGCAACGACGTCCCGGTATATAAATCCCTCGGCATGGTGCGCACCATGACTCCCGCCACCCCCGTTCCCAGCCCCTGAAATACACTGGCAATCACCAGCACCAGCAAACTGGAGGCAAACAATGCGCAGGTTGTTGCCACCAGAAAAAGGGTCATTCCGGCCAAAATCACTGGGCGGCGACCAATCTTATCGGATAACGGCCCATAAAAAATCTGTGAAAGCCCGTAAGAAAACAAGTATGCCGCCATGACTCTTTGCACTTCGCCAGCAGGCTGACCAAAATCACTCGCCATATCTGCAATAACAGGCACATAAATTGTTTGTGTCATCTGACCCACCGCAGCCAGAGCAATCAACATCACTAATAAATTAAAGTGTTCTATTTTTTTCATCGCATTTACATACAATTTATTTAAGTACAGTTTATTAAACTAAAATTTATTTAAATTCAGTTTAATCAATGGATAACGCGCAACAACAAAGCCCTCAGGTTTTCAATTAAGTACCTGACGTACCGACTTCGTTAGATGTGATTGACTTAACAAATTTATATTTTTTCCAGACAGGATACAATTTTACATGAAGAAAAAATAACAGTGATATTATCCATGTATGTCAATAAAAGTGTACATATAAAACCAAAGTATTGGCATAAATAAAGACAATCAAACTGTAACACGTAATCGATAAGTCTATTCCCGACAATCACGTAGAATTGTCATAAAAATCATCAATTCATACAGTGTTTTTTGTAGAGAGGCTAATTGTAATGGCAAACTGGGTTACAGGAAAAGTTACCGACATAACCAATTGGACAGATTCACTATTCAGCATCAAAGTTCATGCACCGATTGAAAGATTTACCGCTGGCCAATTCGCAAAATTGGCTCTCGAAATTGAAGGTGAGCGTATCCAACGCGCTTATTCTTACGTCAATTCCCCCGACGACAATAGTCTGGAATTTTATTTAGTCACCGTTCCTGAAGGGAAACTCAGCCCTCGGCTTGCAGCATTAAAAAATGGGGAGGAACTCCTCGTCACAGAACAGGCGGCAGGTTTTTTTGTCCTTGATGAAATCCCCGATTGCCAAACCCTGTGGATGCTCTCAACCGGTACAGCCATTGGCCCTTACCTTTCCATTCTCCAGCAAGGGGATAATCTGGAACGGTTTGAAAATATTGTTTTGGTTCACGCCGTGAGACTGGAACAAGATTTGAGTTATTTGCCGATGATGCAACAACTAGAAAAAAAGTTTCAAGGCAAATTAAGAATCCAGACCATTGTCAGCCGTGAAAAATGCCCAAATTCACTCATGGGGAGAATTCCGGCATTAATTGAAAATGGCGAGCTGGAAGCTGCCGTTGGTTTACCGATGCAGGCAGAAAATAGTCACATTATGCTGTGTGGGAATCCCCAAATGGCCAAGGACACCCAACAGCTTCTGAAAGAACAACGCAATATGGCAAAACACCTGCGCCGTAAACCAGGGCATATCACCAGCGAACAATATTGGTAATCACAACATCGCTAACCCACTAATCAGCGTTTTGGGGCAGGTTCACTGGCAGAAATATACTCAACCGTTTCTGCCATCTCACCAAAACGGTTTGGCCCTTCCATACCACGAAATACACCGCAATCCAGCACAATCATAACGAAAATCAACGTTGGAATGAAACGACCAATCCCCCATTGCCAGATAGCTGCCATTGCGCTCCAATCGAGGGAAAGCAATACCCAAGCTAAAGCCAGCAGTAGCACCCAGCCACCATGTTTATTCCGGTCATGCAGACGTTTCGCTATAATCGCTGCGGTTGGGTACAGGATCAAGGCGATACCCACTGCGGCATAATGCATGGGGAAGGCATTCATGCCATGCAAGGTCAAAAGCATAAATATCAGGGCGAAGCAGATGCCAATGCCGATCCAGAATTCCCGTCGCCCAATTCGGCCTTTGAATGAAAATCCCCATTGTTGTAATGTCATGTATTCTTTTCCAATTGTGGATGCTGTTTTTCCGGTATTTACACTCAGCGAGTACAACATGAAAACAGGCATGAATAAACTTCTGGTGACAATATTAATCGCTTTTGGTATCAGTTTGCCATTATCGACCTTTGCAGGTGAACCTTCTATCACACCGGACACACGCTCACAACTGATGTATTTACTTCCTGATTCCCCTACTTTTGAGGAAACCATTCCGGTATTTCGGGAAAAATACAACAAAAAATACCCTGAAATCCCCCTGCATGAATATAAAGTCATTGTCAGTAAAGATATCTCCCTGCCTTTCATTCGTGCTGCCAGCAAAATTAACGAAAAAATTTATTCTTCGGCAGTACTGGAACGGGGCAGCGAAAAAATTAAAAGTTTGCAAATTACCCTGCTGCCACCACAAAGTGAACCGGAGAAAGAACACAATCTCGCACTGATAAAACAGTATATTACCGCCCTGATCAGTCAATTCGAGCCCACGCTTTCCCCAGATCAAGCCAACCAACAATTAGAAAAACTTTTACAGGCTGCGCAAAGCCACCGATTCTTCAGCCAAAAAATCGGTGCGATACGTTATGTCATCGTAAACAGCAGCGAAAATATAATGACCTTCGCAATTGAACCGATTAAGCTATCGTTATCTGACGCACCCGCGAGCAAAAATTAGTGACGCAGCGCAGAGCTATTCGCACCGATGATCTTTATACTGTCGGGATTCCGCTTACGGGGAATGGCACAAACGCTATTCCCTCAAAGCGTGTTAATTCAGATCGCAATTTGATTATTTTCTGGTTGGAGGGAAAAACATGCGACATCCATTAGTTATGGGGAACTGGAAATTAAATGGCAGTACCCACATGGTTAACGACCTGATTGCAGGCCTGCGTAAAGAACTGAGCAATGTTGACGGCTGTGGCGTCGCTATCGCACCACCAACAGTTTATGTTTCTCTGGCAAAAAATGCACTGGCTGGCAGCCGTATCGCTCTGGGTGCACAAGATGTTGACGTTAACCTTTCTGGTGCGTTCACCGGTGAAACATCTGCTGAAATGCTAAAAGATGCGGGCGCGAAATATATCATTATCGGTCACTCCGAGCGCCGGACTTACCATAAAGAAAGCGATGAGCTGATTGCGAAAAAATTCACCATCCTGAAAGAACAAGGACTGATTCCCGTTCTATGCATTGGTGAAACCGAACAGGAAAATGAAGCAGGCCAAACCGAAGCCGTATGCGCACGCCAAATCGATGCCGTTCTGAACACATTAGGTGTTGAAGCCTTCAAGGATACCGTTATCGCATACGAGCCCGTCTGGGCAATTGGTACGGGTAAATCAGCGACTCCGGCACAAGCACAGGCTGTTCATAAATTTATCCGTGATCATATCGCGAAGCAAGATGCTGCTATCGCTGAACAGGTCATCATTCAATACGGCGGCTCCGTCAATGCCAGCAACGCGGCAGAACTGTTCACCCAGCCAGATATTGATGGTGCTCTGGTTGGTGGTGCATCCCTGAAAGCCGATGCTTTCGCCGTTATCGTGAAAGCCGCTGCCGAAGCGAAAAAGGCATAAGACGATTTAATTGTCGATAAAACAATTAACAATAAAGCAAATGCCTACAAAAACCGCCACGTAATATCATCCAGTGGCGGTTATTTCTAAACATTAACGCCGGATAATTTCATCGAAAATGCCACCCGTGGCAAAATGCGCCTCCTGGGCCTTATCCCAGCCACCAAATACTTCATCAATCGTGAACAATTTCAGAGCGGGAAAAACCGCGTGATATTTTTCTGCAACAGCTTTATCGCTGGGACGGTAATAATTCTTTGCCGCAATTTCCTGTCCGACAGGCGAATACAGGTATTTCAAGTATTCCGTTGCCAGTTCACGGGTTCCCCGTTTATCAACCACCTTATCGACAACGGCAACCGTTGGCTCTGCCAGAATGGAAAGGCTCGGTGTAACAATCTCAAACTTATCCTGAGCCAGTGCATGGGTAGCCAATAACGCTTCGTTTTCCCATGCGATCAACACATCCCCAATTCCGCGTTCCACAAAGGTATTGGTTGCACCACGCGCGCCAGAATCCAACACTTCGACATTCTTATAAAGCGCCTTAACAAAGGCTTTAGTCTTGCCTTGATCCTGATTATTCTGTGCCAGCCCATATCCCCAAGCCGCCAGATAATTCCAACGCGCGCCACCGGACGTTTTTGGATTCGGTGTCACGATAGAAACACCGGGACGAACCAAATCTGACCAATCCTTGATATGTTTAGGGTTGCCCTTGCGTACCAGAAAAACAATGGTTGAAGTATAAGGCGCGGAATTCTCCGGTAGGCGATCAATCCAATTCTTGGCAATGCGACCACGCTCTGCAATCGCATTCACATCATATGCCAGCGCCAATGTCACCACATCCGCCTGAAGGCCATTGATGACAGACGTTGCTTGCTTACCCGAACCCCCGTGTGACTGGCGGACTGTTACGTGATCTCCGGTTTTTTGCTGCCAATACTGACTGAATGCCTGATCATACTGCTGATACAATTCGCGGGTAGGATCGTAGGAAACATTCAAGAGTTGCACCTCTTTTGCCCATGCACTACCTCCTGCCAAGACCATCAATAATGCCGTCAACACGGCATACCTTCTTGCTGCCCATCTCGTGACCATGGTGAAATGCTCCCCTAAGCTATTTATGGTATCGCCATAAAAGCTGACAGAAAGCAGTATGACGCAGAAATAATTTAAAATTTCTGCTTATGCATAAGTGGAATATAGTGCAGAAAAGGGCAGCCATAAAATATAGCTGCCCTTGAAAAAGTATGTTGCAGGCGAGAAAGGTTTAGTAAAGCTGCTTCGCCGTTTCCAGCCAGTCTTTCTTGAAAACACGCTGCATATTTTGCACCGCATCAATAATGTCGTGATGAACAAGTTTCTCGTTCTGGATACCCACACAACGGCCACCAAAACCTTCCAGCAGCAACTGGACAGAATAAGCCCCCATGCGAGAAGCCAGAATACGGTCATACGCCACTGGCGCACCGCCACGTTGAATATGCCCCAGTACTGTTGCACGGGTTTCATGACGTGTTTCTGCTTCAATGTATTTCGCCAGTTCATCCACATTGCAGACATGCTCAGTAATGGCAACGATGGCGTGGCGCTTACCTTTTTGGATACCCGCCTTGATTTCCGCCAGCAATTCTTCACGATCGAACGGGATTTCATTCTCAGGCAAAACAATGAATTCGCATCCACCCGCAATTGCCGCAGACAACGTCAAATCACCGCAATAGCGCCCCATCACTTCTACAATCGAAATACGCTTGTGGGATGTCGAGGTATCGCGCAGACGGTCAATCGCCTCTACAACTGTTTCCAGTGCCGTAAAATAACCGATAGTGTAATCCGTTCCTGCCACATCATTGTCAATCGTGCCGGGCAGACCAATACAAGGAAAACCCGCTTCAGTCAGCTTTTTCGCCCCTAAATAAGAACCGTCTCCCCCAATCACCACCAGCGCATCAATGTCATTTTTACGCATATTTTCAATGGCAATTTCACGGACTTTATCATCCCTGAATTCAGGAAAACGCGCCGATCCCAGAAACGTCCCACCACGGTTAATCATGTCAGAAACACTGAAACGGTCGAGCTTCTTCATGCGGTTTTCATACAACCCCAGATAGCCATCATAAATGCCGTAAACCTCCAACCCTTCGGTTAAAGCGACACGAACAACACCACGAATAGCGGCGTTCATGCCAGGCGCATCACCGCCACTCGTTAAGACTCCGATTCTTTTAATCTTGTTGATCATGATGACCTCTGACTTGTAGATGTAATATTTACCAATCTGCTGACTGATCCCCTAACGGGAAAATTTACGGCGGTTTTACGAAACTCTGATCGTCACTTCATTAGCTGAATTGATTCAACTTCATCTATGATACGGAAAAACACCCAGTCTGCATTAAGATTATGTTTATTTTCTGACGCTCTTTTGATTATGAATAAATTCCCCGTTAATCCCAACGGTTTTTATGCTCCTCTGGCACAACGGAGCAAGGATCTTGGTGAATAATAATATCGGCACCCGGAAATCTATCCCGCAATTTATTTTCAATCCCCTCGGCCAAAGCATGCGCTTCCACCAGCGGCAGATGATCATCTATCTCCAGATGGAACTGAATAAAACGCGTTGGACCTGATTGACGTGTTCGCAAATCATGCCCACCCGCTATTCCGGGATAACGCTTGATCATCTCAATAATCTCTTGCCGCTCTTCATCGGGCAAAGCACGATCAAGTAAAGATTGTACGGCATCGTACCCCATCCGTAACGCACTGTAGAGGATATAAGCCCCGATTCCCAAAGCAAACAGGGCATCCGCACGCCGGAAACCATACATACTAAAGACCAATGCCAGAAGAATCGCCCCATTCATCAACAGATCGGACTTGTAATGCAACATATCCGCGCGAATAGCCTGACTTTGAGTTTTATTGATCACCCATTTCTGGAACGTCACCAAGCAAATCGTTGAAATCAGGGCGATGACGATCACCCAGATACCTATCGTCGCATGCTCCAATGGACTGGGGGAGACCAAATGCTGAAAACCCGTTAAAAATAGGAAAATGGCCGATCCGGAAATAAACATACTTTGGGCAAGCGCCGCCAGCGATTCCGCCTTACCATGCCCGAAGGTATGCTCTTTATCGGCAGGCTGGAGCGAATAGCGCACAGCGAAAAAATTAGTCAAAGAAGCGGCCAGATCGACTAAAGAATCCACTAGCGCCGCCAATAAGCTTACCGACCCCGTCAACCACCACGCAACAATTTTCACCACCAGCAACACACTGGCCAGTATCGTTGCTGACAGCGCAGCAGCACTGACCCATCGCCCATAATTTATACTCATTGACTACCGCCCTTCGGTTATTCAGTCTCAGGTATAAAAATAGCGTGTTAGATGGAAAAATATAGGGGCAGCAAAACAAAGCGAATCAATTCTATCCAACATACCGCCATGTCCCTCAATAATTCCGCCAAAGTCTTTCACTCCACTGTCACGCTTGATTGCTGACATACACAACCCACCAATAAAGCCCATCAACGTGATAGCCAATGACATCAGCCCCGCTTCCCACGGTGAAAACGGCGTCACCCAGTACAGTGACATCCCTAGCAACGAAGAAGCCAAAATCCCGCCAATAAACCCTTCAACCGTTTTATTGGGGCTTAATTTCGGTACAATTGGACGCTTACCGAATAACTTGCCGAATACATACTGCAAAATATCGGACATCTGCACGACAATCATCAGGAACAGCAATAGCTTGATATTCTGATCTTCATAATCGGGCATATGCAACATCAACAAGGCTGGAGCATGACTCAGGGCAAACACCGTGATCAGCATTGCCGATTGGATTTTAGCGGTTCGTTCCAGAAAGCGGGTGGTATCCCCAACCAATGCAATACGAACAGGCAAAAACAGAAAAACGTAAACCGGAATAAAAACCGAGAATAAGCCGTACCATTGCATCCCAACCAAGACATACTGGATCGGCATAAAGACAAAGAAACACCAGAAAAGAGCCTCATGATCACCGCGGCGAGTCGGTGTCAATGTGATGAATTCACGCAGGGCAAAAAATGACATCACTGTAAACAGGATCACCGACCCCACAGACCCAACGATAACAGCCAGCACACAGATGATACACATCATCCACCAGCCACGGATCCTAGCATTCAGGTTATCGATAGTCGCACTGCGCTTTGCCCCCGAATACCAAAGAGACAATATGCCGCCAATCGCACTGGCGATAATCAATACCCCAAATATCCCGCCCAGCAAAAGCATCAGGTCATTATCAATCTTGGTCATCGCATCAACTCCTCCAGTGCAGACTGGGCACGTTGCAAGAAGGCGACTTTACTTTCATTTTCACCCAATTTATCCAGAGGCTTACCAAATGTTGCCGAACAAATAATCGGCACCAATAATCTTTTTCCTTTCGGCAGGACACGATTTGAATTTTCCAGATAGACAGGGATCATTTCAGCATCAGGGTACTGACGGGCCAGATGATACAAACCTCCCTTAAACGGATTGAGTTGTTCACCATCTCCCCGTGTACCTTCTGGAAAGAAAATCAACGACTCTTTTTTCGCCAGAATAGCTTCCAAAGGTGCAAGAACCCCCGATTTTGAGGTATGTTCGCCTTTACGCTCGATCAAGACTGCACGAAATACCTTATACATAAGATAGCGACGCAGCCTGGTTTTATCCCAATAATCCCGTGCAGCTACAGGGTGAATCTGATAACGCAATTTGGGCGGAAGCCCAGACCAGATCACCAATCCATCAAGATGGCTGGTATGATTTGCATAATAAATGCGGCTTGAGGTCGATGGCTGACAGCCAATCCATCGTACTTGTACACCGGTCAAGACACGGCACAGGCCCAATAACGTCGCGCCCATGCATCTTGCTAATAGGCTTATTTTATGAGAGTTAGCCATATTGGGTATCCTTATCCCTTACTGTGTAATAACAGTGATAAGATTTTCTAATTAGCGGCTTAAGAGAAGGTAAGATAATCAAGATTGGTCAAGATAACAACGGGCTGAGGGCACGTTATTCCTAAGCAGAGGAGAGCTAAATTCATCCAAGCCTATATTGATACGGGCTAATAAGCAATCTCCTCATTAATAGAGAATTACCCTTATAATTTAGTGCAGTAAAATAAAAAATAAGAACCTAGCCTACCAAAAATGCGGCCATGAGTAGTTCTCCTGACATTTTGGGGCTGAAAGACAGCTCAATAGGCGGCATTAATAGGGGTTCAGTTATTTTGGAAATCTTCTGCGCGATCAACCAATACAGATAAAAATGAGGTTCTGGCAAGTTCATGGGCATTCGGGGTCATGATACTAATGAGTTGATATTTTTCCGGCTCACACCAATGACGGGTATACACGAGATAGCTATTACTCTTACGTGCAACAACGGGCATCTTAGCTGGCCACGGTTCCTCATCAGGTAATTTGATATGTATTTTGAAAACAAAAGAGGCGCATAGAGATGCATGATCTTCCCAGCGCCCCTCGTCACCAAAAATAATCGGCCTCAACCCTAATACCGCTCGCTTAAGCACGAGCGGTATTAGGGTCTAACCCGCCTTTTAGGAAAGAAAGGAAAGGCAGTTATAAGGATATATTGATATCGTTAACACCACAGGCGCGCGCATAACGACTGAGTGTATAGATGGATGCCTTAACGATATTTCTTTCTATTTTTGATACAGTCGGTGGTTTGATCCCCATTTTTTCAGCGACCTGAGCGCTGGTCAGCCCGGCATTTTTCCGCCATTCAGCCAGTATATTCTGCATTTCAATCGCTAACTCAAGCTCTTTTTCTTCTTCCGCTAACGTGGCCTTAAATCGGGGGTTTTCTTTTGTTCTTTCTTCAATGTAGAGATCTAAATCATCACGCATCATATTTCCTCTTAATCTCTTGATGGTTCTATCAGTTCATTTCTTCGCGCAATCGCTATCCTGAGTTCATTAAGGGGAGTGGTATTGGTTTTTTTCACAAAGCATCGTAACAGATAGATTTTCTTCCCTGCGGCATAACAAAAAAAACTTCTGGCTATTCCATCTTTGGCTTTTGTTCTCAGCTCAAACAGTCCTTTGTATCCCTCTATCGGTTTTGAATGCGGCTCTCTCAGGCTGGTCGGGTTTTCTCTTAATAGCTTAATTAACGCGACCATGCGCAGTTCCAGCGAGTCGGGCAGTTCCTTCCTGCATACAGTAAAACCCGACTTACCTAAAGGATAGGCAACCCATGTCCTAAGGCATACTTTCGCTAGTCATTTCATGATGAACGGAGGGAATATAATTGTATTACAACAGATACTTGGTCACGCCAGCATAACCCAAACAATGGCCTATGCCCACCTTGCCCCAGACTATCTACAATATGCAATTACATTAAATCCTCTTAAGGGTGGAATTAAAGTAGCGTAATAAAGAAGAGTGTGGCGATCGTCCACCGATCGTCCACACTCAAAAACTTTCAGATACCTTCTAACCCTTTCGTATTTTTTTATGTTGTTGTTTTTACAGGGATGTGCACTGTAAGTGCTTGAAAAAAAAAGCCCCACAAGGGGGCTGAAAGACAGGGATGGTGTCTATGGCAAGGAAAACTGTTGTTGATGCAACTTTACGTCAAGGGTATTAATAGAAATCAGTTCATTTCTCGATCAACACGCACTTCATAACGTTTCTGGAGTTGTACTTTCTGCTCTGCTGTCAACAATTGATAAATCTGATTGCGAATACGTGCGATCTCTATACTCAAATCAACATTTTCTTTCGCTATTTTTTCAAGCTGCGACCTAACCGCAGCCTCATCAAAATTCGTTGAATTCAAAAGGCTATACATCTTCCGACGTTCAGCTCTAATATCTGCCACGGGTTTCTCATGCAGACGTTGCTTTTTCACTAAATCCCATATCTGCTGGCGTTGCTGCTCTGTTAAGGTGACTCCAGCGAAGATACAACTATAGTTATAGTTACGTTCATCATTCAGGCAATAACTAACGTTATTCTTATTACCATATGGCATACAATATTGTGAGAAGTCATCCGCAGTAACATTATCAGTACCAGCAGTTTCAGCTAAAGCATCGGTTGCCCTAAGAACAAACATTGACGCTAAAGCCAAGATTGCTATGTTACGCATCAAATAATTCCTCGCTTCCTCGAACAGTACTATTCGATGTCAGTGCGGATCACTATAACCCTGCTGCTGCAAACTAGCGTCAGAGCATGTAAAAGAACGTAAAGTTATGGAATAGCAAAGTTTGTTATCGTATTTTGCTCTCGGAGGAAGAAAACATGCATAAAATCTTATTAGTTGATGATGACCGTGAACTGACATCGCTATTAAAAGAACTGCTCGAGATGGAAGGATTCACTGTTGTGCTCGCTCATGATGGCGAACAGGCATTACAATATATCGATTCTTCAATCGATCTGCTACTACTGGATATCATGATGCCACGTAAAAACGGCATTGAGACGCTAAAAGAGCTACGACAAGACCATCAGACCCCCGTTATTATGTTAACGGCCCGTGGAAGCGATTTAGACCGTGTTCTAGGGTTAGAACTGGGTGCTGATGATTATCTCCCGAAGCCGTTCAATGATCGTGAACTGGTGGCTCGTATACGCGCGATCCTGCGCCGTTCCAACTGGAGCGAACAACAGGCTGATAGTGGGACACCTGTACTCGAGGTCGATAAACTACAGCTCAACCCTGGGCGGCAGGAAGCCAGCTTTGACGGTGCGATTTTAGATCTTACCGGAACAGAATTCACCCTGCTTTATTTATTAGCGCAACATTTGGGACAAGTCGTTTCCCGCGAACATTTGAGCCAGGAAGTCTTGGGAAAACGGTTGACCCCCTTTGACAGAGCCATTGATATGCATATTTCCAACCTGCGCCGTAAATTGCCGAACCGGACTGACGAATTGCCCTGGTTTAAAACATTGCGTGGTCGTGGATACTTAATGGTTTCTGCAAAATGATCAATAGTTTGACAGCCCGTATTTTTGCGATTTTCTGGCTTACACTGGCGCTCGTCCTGATGGTGGCCTTGATGGCACCAAAACTGGATTCACGACAATTGACACCGCTGCTGGACAGTGAATATCAACAGGGCACCATACTCGCGAAACAGATAGAAAAAGAGTTAACCCGCTACCCTGCCAATGAACTGTTTTGGTGGCTACGACTGGATCGCGCAATTGCAAAATGGACGCCGCCGGGGCAACTTTTACTGCTCGTTACCAGTGAAGGGCGGATCGTTGATATCCAGACCAGTGAAAAGCAGGTTGTCCGTAACTTCATTGGTCAATCCAATAATGCAGATCATCCCAAGAAGAAAAAATATGGTCGCTCTGAAATACTCGGGCCTTTTTCTATCCGCGATGGTGAAGATCACTACCAGCTTTACCTTATTAGGCCCGCAGGTAGCCCCCAGTCTGACTTTATTAACTTAATGTTTGACCGACCCCTTTTATTACCTGCTGCAACCATGTTAATTAGTGCGCCATTACTATTATGGCTGGCATGGAGTTTAGCCAAACCTGCTCGTAAATTAAAAAATGCGGCAGATCAGGTTGCGAAAGGCAATTTACGGCCACATCCTGAACTGGAATCAGGCCCACAAGAATTTTTAGCCGCTGGCAGCAGCTTCAACCAGATGATCAACGCGCTGGACAGAATGGTGACAGCCCAACAACGGCTGATTTCCGATATTTCTCATGAACTGCGCACACCACTGACTCGCCTGCAATTGGCAAGCGCCCTGCTGCGTCGACGTCATGGTGAGAGCAAAGAGCTGCAACGTATTGAAACAGAAACTCAACGATTAGATGAGATGATCAATGATCTTCTGGTACTTTCCCGCAATCAGCATAAAAATGAACTGCTGCGTGAAAATATCAAAGCCAACGATATATGGCACGATATCCTGGAGAATGCTAAATTCGAAGTCGAGCAGATGAACAAAACGCTGGATATCGTCTCCCCTCCCGGTTCTTGGGTTATCTACTGTAATCCGGCAGTACTTGGCAGTGCATTGGAAAACATCGTCCGTAATGCCCTGCGTTATTCTAGCAGTCATATCGCCGTTGCGTTTAAGGCGGATAACCATGGAGTGACAATTACGGTTGACGATGATGGCCCAGGTGTCAGCCCTGAAGACCGTGAACAAATCTTCCGCCCGTTTTATCGGACAGATGAAGCAAGAGATAGAGAATCGGGTGGAACAGGATTGGGACTGGCGATTGTTGAAACGGCAGTGAGCCAGCACCGAGGATGGGTGAAAGCAGAAGATAGCCCTTTAGGTGGGTTACGGCTGATAATTTGGTTGCCGTTGCATGGGAGATAGACTGCTTTCGTCTTAAAATTTAGTTAGTTACAGTTTGTAATAGTTAAAGAAAAAAAACTATTGTACTTGACCTCTCGGCAGCGAAGGTCTAACCTCCTCGCTGCTTAACGCAAATGGTTTGTGTACTAACTTTTGTTAAGGTAAAAACCATAGTTATATCAATTAGATAAGTAAATTTTAAAGTACAATAGGCATTCTGGGAGCCGCAACCTAGTGCGGTAGCTTTGTTATACCTTATTAAAAATAAGTAATAAGATAAGAGAATATTATGCAATCAATGCAGTTTTCTATAAAAAAAATCAGAAGAAAAATATTATACCATTTGTGCGAATACTATCCAGAATTCGTAACAAAATTATTATTTTATCGCCGTTTTGGAAAAAAATTAAATTTAGGCAATCCGATTACCTTTAATGAAAAACTACAATGGTTAAAACTAAAAGAATACAAAGATAATTCACTTGTAACATTATGCGCTGATAAATATGCGGCCAGAGAATACATTATAAAATCAGGATGTAGTGATATATTAAATGAAATTTATTATGTGTGGAACAATACTGATAAGATAAATTGGGATTCGTTACCAAATAAATTTGTTTTAAAATGCAATCATGGAGCAGGCTATAATATAATTTGCAAAGATAAAAATGAACTAAATATCAGTAATGCAAAATATAAATTGGAAAAATGGATGAAACACGACTACTGGAGAAATTCAGTAGAATTATGCTATAAAAATATAACTAAACAAATTATTTGTGAAAAATTTATAGAAACCTCAACTGGTTCTCTTCCTTACGATTATAAAGTATTCTGTTTTAACGGAAAACCACTTTTTGTGATGTTATGCACTGAAAGAGAAACAGACAAACCTAAATATTATTTCATGGATAAAGAATGGAATATACTTCCATATGGCTTAGATTATCTAGAATTAAAAGATAAATCTTCATTAAAAAAACCTGATGGATATGAAAAACTTTTTCATTATGCAAAAAAATTATCCACTCCATTTCCATTTGTAAGGGTGGACTTTTATTTAAATGATGGAAAAATTATTTTTGGTGAACTAACGTTTACACCAGCAGCAGGCCTTGACATAGAACTAAATAATCCAAAAACAATAAATGCTGATGAAATAATTGGAGATTTATTAGATCTAAATAAAATATCCCATGAATATCAAAAAAGAAATACTAAGTAACATTATAAGCTTAAGCTCAATAAATATTATGGGTATGTTAATACCCATAATAACAATGCCTATTTTAGCCAGAGCATTAGGTAGCGATCTTTATGGTCAATATTTGTTATTTATGACTATATTAATATTTGGCCATACCATAATTGATTATGGAGTTCAATATACAGGCGTTAGAGATGTAGCTCAAAACAGAAAAAACAGTATATTAATAAAGGAATATTATGCTGGATATCAAACTGTTAGATGGATATTGGGATTATCATACATATTGATAATTACACTATATTCATCATTATTCATGAATAATGATATTACTTATTGGATCTTTATAGCAGGTATCCCCTATTTTTTAGGGTATATATTAACCAGCTCTTGGTTTTTTCAGGCAATAGGAAAAACTAAGTTTTTAATGTACTCATCTTTTGTAGCCAGAATAGTCAATTTAATAGTAATTATATCTATTGCAGCAACACCTGAAAGCATAACAATATTAGTAATATCAGCCACATGGCCTGTATTAATCTGTGGGTTAATTTTATTTTGGAGGTTAAAAAAGAATTATAACGTATCCCTTTTAGGTTTTTCGAAGATCAAAAAATATTTCGAAAATGGATTGAATACATTCATAGGGATATTGGCTCCTAATTTATATAATGCAATACCAATTATCATTATGGGCAGCATAGCTGCACCTCATGAATTTGCCAAATTTTCCGTTGCAACAAAAATATGTGAGATAATTACAACATTTCAAGATGTAATAGCTAAATCTATTTACCCAGCATTATCCATGAATAACAGAAACCACTTAAATAAAATAATTCTCATAAATATATTAGTGTCATTACCTATTTTCATGGTTATTTATTTTTTAGGTGATTACATTCTGGAAATGTTCTTAGGCCATAACTTTAGTGACAATACATACTTAAAAATCATATCTATAGGAATGGTATTTGTAGGCATTGCAAATGCCTATGGACAAGGATTTTTTTTACCAAAAGGGCTAGATATTATCTATAGAACCATTTCAATAAGAGTGTCCATATTATCATCGGTAATATCTATTATATTAATATACAATTACCAGATATTAGGAGGAGCGATAGCTATAACTATAGCAAGGCTATTGTTCGTTATTGATTACCATCTAGTTTATAAAAAACTAGGTCATACTTTATAATATATGGTGATATATGTTCATTTTAGTTCTAACATATTGCACATTATTTTTTTTTATTATAGGGAAAATACAACTAAAGGGTACATTATCAGCAATACTATTATGGAGCTTTCCCTTTTTTCTCTATTTTTTGGTATCAGGGCTACAATTTAACGTAGGATCAGATTATCCTTCATATATAAATATATATATGAATCAAAATTATTTATTAGAAAAATATTTCTATTCAGGAGAATTTTTCTTCTATTATATATATAAAACTCTTGCTTACTTTGATGCACCATCGCAATTTATATTTGTACTATTTTCTTTCTTACAATCTATATTTATATTTTCATATTTTTATTCATTAAAAAAATTAGATTTTAAAATCTGGTTATTTTTCCTGATATTTTTTACTGTTACAAATATATATAACAACCAATTGAATGGATTACGTCAATATGCATCATTAACATTATTACCATTAATTAGTTACTTTTGTTTTAAAAATCAAACTGTAAAATCAGTAATTTTTATTATTATAGCGATTACTTTTCATTCTAGTTCTATAATATTTTTATTAATATTCCCACTAAAAAAACTCTATCTTAAATTAAGCAATAGAATTTTTCTTTTATTTCTAATAACAGCCCCAATTTACTATTGGAGTACATATTACATTCCAGAAATGCTAATATTATTAGGTGGAAAATATTCATATTACATTAATTCACAGTATTTCCAAGGATATAGTTTAACAACTATATATACAAAAATATATTACATCCCACTTATCTTATATTTCTTCTATAAATATAGAATAAATAATAAAAACAATATCAATATTGGATACGGTACAAACAAAAAATATTTTTCCTTCTGTATATTTATTTTTTCCATTACTTACTGGGCATTCTTACCATCTTTATCTATATCAATATTATCCCGCATATCATCATACTTTATATTTTTTTATATATTCCCAATTTATTATGTAATAATAGAATCAATTTACAGAAGAAAAAACATCAACACTATACTAATATTATTATACATAATACTCCCATATATTATTAAAGTGACACTTTTAGCTAAAGGTGAATTTTTATACAAAAGCTATATTTTTAACTAAATAAATAAGAGGTAAAAGTGAAAAAGAAAATAGCTTTATTCATGCCTAATTTTTTACAAGGCGGAGCTGAAAGTGTAATGGTCAGCATTGCCAATCATCTTTCAAATTTCGATTTTATTGTTCATTTCATAGTTACCGATAATAAAGGACCACTGAAAAACGAACTGGATAAGAAAGTAATTATAAAAAATCTTAATTGCACTAAAACATTGTATTCTCTGCCATCATTATCAAAATACATCTATCGAGAAAAACCAGATATTATTTTATCTACTTTAAAAGAAAATAATATAATTTCAATTCTTGCAAAAAAAATAACCTTATCAAAAGCAAAAATAATTATCAGAGAAGCAAATACACTAAGTGCAGAGTTTAAAGTAGAAAAAAGTTTCATCCAAATTATAAAAAAACACCTTGTAAAATGGTTATACCCTCATTCAAATTGTATAATTGCTTTATCTAAACACATGGAGCGTGATTTAAATAATTTCTTAAATTTAAAGAATAAAAATATCAAGATCATTTATAACCCAGTGAATATAAAAAGGATAGAACAACTTTCTAAGGAGAAAAATAGTAATTTTATAGAATATGACAAGTCAGTAAAAAATATAGTTTCACTTGCTAGGCTATACAACTCAAAAGGTTATGATACTATATTTAATGCATTATTTATGTTAAAGGATACCAAGCAGAAATTCCACTTTTACGCTATAGGAGATGGTCCATCTAAAAACGAATTAATATCATTATCAAATGAGTTGGGATTAAAAGAACATATCACTTTTCTTGGATTCAAAGAAAATCCATTTCCTTTCCTTATACAAGCAGATTGCTTTATCTTAGCATCTCATTATGAAGGAATGCCAAATAGTCTACTACAAGCAATGGCCCTCAATATTCCTGTAATTTGTTCTGATAGCCCAGGAGCTTCAGCAGAGGTACTTTTAAATGGAAAATATGGTTTACTATTTAATGTTGGAGATAGTAAAAAATTATATGAAAATATAGTTAAAACATTATCAAAAGATGAATATATAGAGACAAAGAATATAATTAACTCTCAAAATAATCAACATAATATAATGAGCCAATATAAAAAAACCATTGATGAATTATTGGAAAACCAATGAACATTGAGATTTTAATATCAACTATTGATGATGGACTATTTAAAATAGCTGCAAATAATGAGTACGATTATCTAATAGTTCATCAAATAACAAATAATTACAAAGCCGATGAATATAGAGCATATTTTGAGAATAGAATAAAAAGCAAAAAAATAAAATATATTCAAAGCAATTTAATTGGATTGAGTAAAAGCCGCAACATAGCCTTAGACAATGCAAGTGGTGATATATTATGGATAATGGATGATGACGTAAAAATACTTAATGGTTTGACTTCAGTCATTAATAAAAAAATGAAAGAAAATCATGATATTTTAATATTAAATCATCAGTATAGCAATGAAATAAATATCATTGAAAAGAAAATGAAAGAATATAATCACAATATAATATCATCAGCTAAAATATGTTCTATTGATATTTGCATGAAAAAAGAAGTTACAGAAAAATTAAGATTTGATGAGAATTTTGGTTTAGGTACGGATTATCCATCAGGAGAAGAGTTTATATTTATATCTAACGCAATAAAAAATGGTTACTCTGTACATCAGACAGATATAATTGCATCTATACATCCACCAATATCATCAGGATTAGATTTTTTTAGTACAAAAAATAAAACTTTAGCAAAAAGAAAAATGTTTGATCAAGTTTTTAACAAATTTGGAATATTATTTACAACATTATTTTTTATAAAAAAGATAAACTTATTATATAGAAATAAAAAAATTTGGTTTTTTATTAAAAACGCTATATTAAATAATAAATGACATGAAATATATATCTCCTAAAGTATCAATTATCACCCCAATGTACAATGCAGAAAAATACATATCAACCACTATTGATTCTGTTATCTCCCAATCTTTACAAGATTGGGAGATGATAATTGTCGATGATTGCTCATCCGACAAGTCATGTTATATTGTTGAAAAATATATAGAATCTGATGCAAGAATAAGATTATTTAAGTTTGGAACAAACAGTGGAACTGCTGCTGCTAGAAATCAGGCTATTAATTTAGCTTCAGGTAGGTTCATAGCCTTCTTAGATTCAGATGATATATGGATTCATGATAAACTTGAAAAACAATTAAATTATATGATAGAAAATAGTATTGCTTTCTCATATGGTGACTATTTTACTTTCATTGATAATGCTAAAAATATTAATGGGAAATTCATAGCACCTAAAAGCACTAACATTAATGATATATGTAAAACATGTAATATTGGATGCCTAACTGTCATGTTAGACCGCTTATCATTATCTGATATAAAAATACCAAACTCTCCAAAAGAAGATTACGCGGCTTGGATTACAATATTAAAATATAATAATATATCAGCTTACAAATATCCTGGGTTATTAGCTGGATATAGACTATCGACCGGTAGCTTATCTTCTAATAAATTATCTGAAATAAAAAAGCAATACTATGTATTGAAAAATATAGCCAAATTGAGTTTTATAAAAAGAATATATTACATCCTAACTTATAGCTATCGTGGAATAATAAAATACTATTATACTTATAGGAATCATCATAAATAAAAATTATATTATTCTCATCAGCCTAAAGATCATTAGTCCTCATATAAAAAACGACTCCACTTAATATCACTATGTTTTTACAATTTCATCTTTATCGTTCGATAATCACAATGCAATACGTATAGATTCTCGTCAAAATTGCTGTTCACAGAAAAAAACTAATTGATATAATATAGTTAGAGTTATTTCTTAATCGATATTTTTTATCTTTTGCAAATGCATGTATTTATCTATAATTATAGAAATTCTTCCCCTTATAGCATAAAATGCTATAACACATTAATAATTTAATTATTTTCATTCAACCAACATAAAAATAAAAATAAAAATAAAGTGAAACAATAATTTTTCGGTTATCCTTGTATTAATAAGACGCAGAGCGATGCTGATATTATTTTATTATTTGAAATGAAAAAATATCTTTATATGAAGATAATAAATTTTAATATACATTAAAAACAGATTGAAAAATAAAGTTTTCAAAGTTAGCTGATAAAAATATTCATCTTTACTTTAAAAAATATATTCAATTACGATTAATCTGTTCTTTGTAGATATTATTCCCTGTCTAATTTAACATTTAAATATAGAGTTTTTATAGATGAAAATCACTATTTCTGGAACCGGCTATGTCGGTCTATCTAATGGAATTCTTCTTTCCCAAAATAATAAGGTTGTTGCCTTAGATATTAATGAGGGAAAAATCAGTTTGCTCAACAACAAAAAATCACCAATTTCTGATACTGAAATTGAAAAGTATTTAAATGAAAAGGAGTTAGATTTCACAGCAACCTTAGATAAAGAATTTGCATATCAAGATGCAGATTTTGTTATTATTGCCACCCCAACAGATTATGATCCAAAAACCAATTACTTTAACACAAAATCTGTAGAATCAGTTATTTCAGATGTCATAAAATACAACCCCTCGGCAACAATGATAATAAAATCAACCATTCCGGTTGGATTTACCAAACAGATGAGAGAAAAATATCAGACTGAAAATATCATTTTCTCACCTGAATTCTTGCGTGAAGGACGTGCGCTTTACGATAACTTGTATCCATCTAGAATTGTCGTTGGAGAGCGCTCAGAAAGAGCAAAAGTATTTGCGGATCTTCTTATCGAAGGCGCAATCAAGAAAGAGATTCCTGTTCTTTTCACAGATTCTACTGAAGCCGAAGCTATCAAACTCTTTGCTAATACCTACCTTGCTATGCGTGTCGCCTATTTTAATGAACTAGATAGCTATGCTGAAGCTAAAGGGTTAGACTCACGTCAGATCATTGAAGGTGTATGTTTAGATCCACGTATTGGTAATCAATATAATAACCCATCCTTTGGCTATGGCGGCTACTGCTTACCAAAAGATACAAAGCAATTACTGGCAAACTATCAGGAAGTACCAAATAATATTATTGGTGCAATCGTAGAAGCTAATCGTACCCGTAAGGATTTTATTGCTGACTCTATTATCAGTAAAAATCCCAAAATAGTTGGTGTTTACCGACTTATTATGAAATCAGGTTCAGATAACTTCAGAGCTTCTTCAATTCAGGGCATAATGAAACGGATTAAAGCCAAAGGTATTGAAGTCGTCATTTTTGAACCAGAAATGCAAGAAGAAACATTCTTCAACTCTAAATTGATTCGTGATTTAAATGAATTCAAATCCATATCTGATGTTATTATTTCAAACCGTATGACTTCAGATCTAAAAGATATTGAATCAAAAGTATATTCTCGCGATCTGTTTGGTAATGATTAATTCTATAAAAATCAAATAATATAATTGAAATTATTATGAAATATTTAGTCACCGGCGCTGCAGGATTCATTGGTTTTCATTTAATAAAAAAATTAATAGAAAATGGAGAAAAGGTTGTTGGAATTGATAACATCAATGACTATTACGATACCTCTTTAAAAAAATCCAGATTAGATATATTATCTAATTTTAGAGATTTTAAATTTATCTTCATGAACATTTCTGATCGAGATGCAATTGAAAACTTATTTAAAGAACATAAATTTGATCGTGTTATTCACTTAGCAGCTCAAGCTGGGGTACGCTATTCTTTAACTAACCCATATTCCTATTCTGATAGTAATTTATCCGGTTTTTTAACTATTCTTGAAGGTTGCCGCCATAATAATATTAATCATCTAATATATGCGTCATCAAGTTCAGTTTATGGTCTAAATGATAATCTTCCTTTCTCTACTTCTGATTCAGTAGACCATCCAGTTTCACTCTACGCCGCAACAAAAAAAGCTAACGAGTTAATGGCTCACAGTTATTCTCACCTATACGGTATTCCGACGACTGGACTAAGATTTTTTACTGTTTATGGTCCTTGGGGAAGACCTGACATGGCTCTTTTCAAATTTACAAATGCGATTCTTAACAATAAGCCAATAGATGTTTATAACAATGGCCAATTGAGCCGTGATTTTACATACGTGGATGATATTGTTGAAGGTATCACTAGAATTGCTAACATTGCTCCTACTTCTGATAATTCATGGACACCTAAAATAGGTAGTCCAGCAAACAGTTCTGCACCTTATAAAATATATAATATTGGTAATGGTTCTCCTGTAAATTTAATGGATTACATTAGTGCTTTAGAAAGCAGCCTAGGCATTAAAGCCATTAAAAATATGCTTCCAATGCAACCAGGGGATGTTTACTCAACATGGGCTGATACAGACGATCTCTTTAAAGTAACCGGATACAAACCTTCCACTAAAGTATCAGATGGTGTAGAACAATTTATCCAATGGTATAAACAATACTACCTTTAATTTTCAAATTCCTCTTTCAATTCGACACCATGCTAAACATCGTCCTATTCGAACCTGAAATCCCGCCTAACACGGGAAACATCATCCGCCTTTGTGCCAACACGGGCTGCCAGCTTCATTTAATCCAACCCTTGGGTTTCACGTGGGATGACAAACGCCTGCGTCGCGCAGGGTTGGATTACCACGAATTCGCCAACATTAAACAACACCATGATTTCCATGCATTCCTGGAAAGTGAAGGTTTAAGTCCGGTGAATTCACAATCCCCTTCTGGGGTGCGGTTGTTTGCCTTAACCACAAAAGGCACGCCTGCGCACAGTAATGTCAGCTATCGGGATGGTGATTACCTGATGTTTGGCCCAGAAACCCGTGGTCTACCCGCTTATGTGTTAGATAATATGCCAACAGAGCAGAAAATCAGGATCCCTATGCTGTCAGATAGTCGCAGTATGAATCTTTCCAATTCTGTGGCTGTGGTGGTTTTTGAAGCATGGCGGCAATTGGGGTATTCAGGGGCGTTATTACGGGATTAATATTAGGCCATTCAGCGCTTATATCGCGCTGAATGGCCTTAATTCTTTATTACAAACAGCGATCGGATCTCAAATCCCATCCCCATACTCAAACCCATTACTGATGCCATTGAAATGCTGGTTCATATCCAGTGATGGTTTGTCACTTTCTGGTTTACCAACAATCCGCGCCGGTACGCCCGCCACGGTGGTATGAGGCGGAACAGGACGTAAGACAACAGAACCCGCCCCAATTTTCGCGCCACGGCCAATTTCAATATTGCCGAGGATCTTAGAGCCTGCACCAATCATCACCCCTTCACGCACTTTCGGATGACGATCCCCGCCCGCCTTGCCTGTACCGCCAAGTGTGACGGATTGCAGAATGGAGACATCATTCTCAACAACTGCGGTTTCACCAATCACAATACCGGTTGCGTGGTCAAGCATGATACCGCAGCCAATTTTCGCGGCCGGGTGAATATCGACACCAAAAGAGACGGATATCTGATTTTGCATGTAAATCGCCAACGCCTGGCGCTCTTGCTTCCAGAGCCAATGCGCTATGCGGTATGCCTGTAATGCATGGAAACCTTTAAGGTAGAGTAGCGGTGTTGAGTATTTGTCCACGGCAGGGTCGCGCAGGCGAACAGCTTTGATATCACGAGCTGCCGAGCCAATCATCTCTGGATCGCTGCGATAAGCGTCTTCAACAACTTCTCTGACCGCAATCGCAGGCATAATCGGTGTTGCCAGTTTATTTGCCAGCATATAGCTCAGGGCACTACCAAGGTTTTCATGCTTGAGTAATGTCGCGTGGAAAAAACTGGCTAACATGGGTTCACAATCAGCCAGCACTCTCGCTTCATTTTTTATATTCTTCCAGACTTCGTTCAGTTCTTCTCGAGACATAGCAATCATTCTCATTTGACTGTTTCCCGCCCTAATTGGACTCACTTTCCACTATACACCTTGATACATCGAACGAGGATTTACGGTTATTATAGCTGACTCAAGAGTTAAGGCTTTCTCCCTCATCTCTTGTCGCTCTGCCCAATAATGTCTGGGCTGCTTCGATAACGTTCTTATTACAATATAGTATCTGATAGATCTGCTCTGTAATCGGCATTTCAACACCGGCTCGTTCTGCCAATGCCCGAGCTTCTTTGGTGTTACGGTAGCCTTCAACAACTTGCCCAATCTCATGTTGTGCATCGTCAACGCTGATACCTTGTCCCAGCATCATGCCAAAACGACGGTTACGAGATTGGTTATCAGTACAGGTCAAAACTAAATCACCCAATCCGGCCATACCCATAAATGTCGAAGGATCAGCGCCTAATGCGATACCAAGGCGACTCATCTCGGCCAAGCCTCGGGTGATTAATGCTGTGCGAGCATTTGCCCCAAAACCCATACCATCAGATATCCCGGCACCAATTGCAATAACATTTTTTATTGCGCCGCCAAGCTGTACGCCAATGAAATCCGGGTTTTTGTACACACGAAAACTTTTGCCGCAGTGAAAAAGCTGCTGGAGTTCTTCGCCAAACTCAGGTGTCGTCGCAGATACAGCAATCGCGGTCGGTAAACCTGCCGCCAATTCTTTGGCGAATGTCGGGCCAGATACCACTGCCAATGGGATTTCGTTACCTAATATCTCACGTGCCACATCCTGCAATAAACGCCCGGTTTCGGCTTCAAGGCCTTTAGTTGCCCAGACAATTCGGGAGCCCGGTTGCAAATGCGGTTTTATCTGCTGTAACACATCCCCGAAAACATGGCTAGGAACTACGATCAGAATATTACTGCTGGTTGAAACCGCATTCTTCAGGTCTGCTTCGAGCAATAAGTTATCAGGGAAAGAAATATCCGGCAAAAATGCCTGATTGCAACGCGCCTGCTGCAAGGCATGGACATGCTGAGGGTTATGCCCCCAGAGCACGACTTCATGCCCGTTGCGAGCCAATGTGATGGCTAAAGCGGTGCCGTATGAACCGGCACCGATGACTGTCATAGAAGCGGTATTCATCAGGCTTCCTGTGTAGCCTCACTAGGTTCAGCCTGCTGTTGCAGGTAGCTCATGAACAGTGCATCAAAGTTGACTGGCGCCAGGTTCAGTTGTGGGAAAGTACCACGGCCGACCAGGCTGGTGATGCACTCACGGGCATATGGGAATAGAATGTTCGGGCAATAGGCGCCTAAACAATGTGCCAGTTGGGTTCCATCAATACCGTCGATAGAGAAAATACCCGCCTGCTGAACTTCGCACAGGAACGCCGTTTCTTCCCCTAATGCCGCTGTGACAGTAACACGCAGAACAACTTCATAGACTCCCTGAACTAATTCATTGGAGGCGGTATCCAAATCTAATTTGACTTCCGGTTGCCACTCCAGCTGGAAAATCTGAGGTGCCTTCGGTGCTTCGAAAGAAACATCTTTCGTGTAGATACGCTGGATCTGGAAAGCCATTTCGGTGTTGTTTTGTTCTGACATAATGATTTTTACCTTGTTAAGACGTCCTGATTAAACCTTGATGATGTAAGCATACCGCTTACACCTGTGTTCGTTATTTTTTGCCGCGGGCCAATGGCAGATTTTCACCTGACCATCCCGTAATTCCCTCTTTCAGGGAATAAACCTGTTCAAAGCCTGCACGGATCAGATGCTCAGCCGGCGTTCTGGATTCCAGCCCATTCGCTGAAACCACAATGACAAGCTGTTTTTTATGCTTCTCAAACTCACCCAGATTATTTTCTTTAATCTCAGATGGCGTCAGGTTAACGGAACCAATAATATGCCCTCTGCGGAAATCGTCACGGGAGCGTAAATCCACGACGATAGCATCTTCCTTATTGATGAAATGGATAGCCTGTGCACGAGTGATCTCTTTACTCTTGGAGAACACGCTTTTTGCCGTCATGACAATGACAGCCACCAGCAATGCAATCCAGGCAAGGCTCAGGATCGTGTTCCGGCTAATAAATTGCATGATTTCTTGCAGCATGGGGGAAACAACTCCCGTTAGTTAATAACAAATATCTAAGGTAGCAGAGTATACCTGTGTGCTGCGTCAATTACAGCCAATTAGCGCCAACCCAGTGCAGATTTTGCGGAGAGTTTCGAGAAAAAGTAAAAATCCTCCGATATCCATTTAATTGCCATGCTTCGCCAAAATATTTTATGTCACACTGAGTCGATACAGGATTTTCACCAATAAATGGGCTAAATTAACTAAAATTTATATTATTTAAAAAGATAAAAAACAGTCAGTTCTCTGGTCAGAGGCAACCCCTCATGAAATAATCGGACACGATATGGTAGGCAAGGTACTCAATAAGATGGCTGATAGTAAGGATCTAAAAAGCCGTAATCATCGGCAGAAGCAGGATCAGTGGCAATCCAGAGGCTTAGTGCTCTGTATATTGCTGTTTGCCTTTTTCAGCACAGATACCTTTGCCAATCAGATTTCAGAGAATAAAGGCCAGCTCAAGGATATTCAGCAGGATATTGCCGAGAAAGAGAAAAGTGTAAAACAGCAGCAAAAAAAACGCACTAATCTACTGAGTCAATTAAAGGAACAAGAGAGCACAATCTCAGAAGTGGGGCTTTCTCTACATGGCACCCAAACCCACCTGAATAAACTGGGCAATGAGATTACATCACTGAATGCGAATATCAAACGCCTGCAAACGCAACAAAAAGAACAGCGACGTCTGCTTGCCAAACAATTGGATTCAGCCTTCCGACAAGGAAATCACCAAGGGTTAGAGCTGCTGTTCAATGGTCAGGAAACTCAACGCAAAGAGCGCATACTCGCTTATTACAGCTATCTGAATCAGGCGCGTCAGGAAACGATCAATAAACTGCAAAAAACAACCGAGCAGCTTAACCAGCAAAAAAAGCTGCAACTGGAAAAACAAAATGAGCAGAAAACAATACTGAGCAGCCAGAAGCAACAAAAACAGAAAATGGAAGTTGTCCATATTGCGCGGCAAAAAACGCTGACGGAGCTAGAATCCTCACTGCAAAAAGATCAACAAAGTCTGACCGAGCTTCGGCAGAATGAAACCCAGCTAAGGAATAAGATTGTCAAAGCAGAGCGAGAAGCCAAAGCCCGTGCTGAACGTGAGGCTCGTGAAGCCGCACGCGTCCGCGCACAAGTCGCAGCCAAGCAGAAACAGGCTCAGCAGAAAGGCTCCCGCTACAAACCGACGGAAGAAGAACGATCGCTGATGGCTCGAACGGATGGGCTTGGTCGCCCGGCCGGGCAGGCAATCTGGCCAGTACGCGGTCGAGTCATTCATAGTTTTGGTGAGGCAATACAAGGTGAGTTGCGCTGGAAAGGGATCGTCATTGCCGCAACAGACAATACGGAAGTGAAAGCGATTTCCGATGGACGGGTACTGTTGGCAGACTGGCTCCAAGGCTATGGTTTGGTTGTCGTAGTGCAACACGGCAAAGGAGATATGAGCATTTATGGTTATAACAAAACGACGCTGGTCAGTGTTGGGCAACAGGTACGAGCCGGGCAACCTATAGCGTTGGTTGGCAGCAGCGGCGGGCAGCAGCAGCCTTCACTGTATTTTGAGATCCGCCGCCAAGGTCGGGCAGTTAACCCATTACCGTGGTTAGGAAAATAGGGGATAAGAAAATAATGGTGAAGTCTCGGTTAATAAGGCGAGTTATCCCGTTCACACTGTTATCTTGGATACTCCTGTTTTGCCTATCATTACTGTTTACCCTGAATGCTCATGCCGCACGTCTGGCCATTGTCATTGATGACTTTGGCTATCGTGTTCAGCATGAAAACAAGATATTACAAATGCCGACGGCGGTTTCTATCGCAATATTGCCAGATTCCCCACACGGCCGGGAAATGGCGCAAAAAGCCCATAAACAAGGCCGGGAGATTTTGATCCACCTGCCAATGGCTCCACTCAGTAAACAACCATTGGAGAAAAATACGCTGCATCCTTCCATGAGCCGAGAAGAAATTGGCCGTATTATTCACGATGCCATACAAAAAGTTCCTCATGCCACGGGCATGAATAATCATATGGGCAGTGCAATGACATCCAGTCTTAATGGCATGGAGAAAGTGATGCAAGTGTTATCTTCTTACCGCCATCTCTACTTTCTGGATAGCGTGACCATTGGCAAGACACAAGTCACCAAAGCAGCGATGGGAACGCCCGTTCAGGTGCTCCGCCGTCATGTTTTTCTGGATAATGTGCAGACAGAAGCAGAAACTCGGCATCAACTCAATCGAGCCATTGCGCTTGCCCGTAAGCAAGGTTCTGCCATTGCTATTGGGCATCCTTACCCAACCACGGTTCGGGCCTTACAGCAAGCCCTCACAACGTTACCTGACGATATTGAACTGGTAACGCCCAGCAGGCTGTTAAACCCCACTTCAGCGAGCCAAAACGATCACCAGACTGCACGTAAATGTGCAAAACCTCATGAGCCGGAAGCCGTACCTGCAACCAAACTGGATTATTTCAAGAGAGTAGGCAACGCATTAACGCACAATGCTATTGTTGAGACATTGAGTCAGCACATTAATAAACTTTTGGGAAAAACAGCAAAGCAGGAAGTGCCACACCATGCAGGAAAAACAGAGTCGCCGAAAAAAGATAAAACAGCACAAGGCAACACAGGCGCCCGTACAACGACAGACGCCTGTGCTGATTTTTAACGGCTATTCCAGATAGTCAGTTAATCCCAATTCAGGATAACTTTGCCGGATTGCCCTGAACGCATGATATCAAAGCCTTTCTGGAAATCATCAATCGAGAATTGGTGAGTGATAATCGGGGTCAGATCTAAACCAGACTGGATCAATGCCGCCATTTTGTACCATGTTTCGAACATTTCACGGCCATAGATCCCTTTGATAAACAGCCCCTTAAAGATGACCTGATTCCAATCTATCGCCATATCTGAAGGTGGGATCCCCAACAGGGCAATGCGCCCACCGTGGTTCATGGTACTCAATAAAGTGCGGAATGCCTGTGGCGCACCTGACATTTCCAGCCCTATATCAAAACCTTCTGTCATGCCTAACTCTTTCATAACATCGGTCAGATTTTCCTTACTGACATTCACGGCACGGGTGACACCCATTTTACGCGCCAAATCAAGTCGATATTCATTAACATCTGTAATCACAACATGACGTGCACCGACATGCTTACACACCGCAGCCGCCATAATACCAATCGGGCCAGCACCAGATACCAGTACATCTTCCCCGACCAGATCAAAAGACAGTGCAGTGTGAACAGCATTGCCAAACGGGTCAAAAATAGCGGCGAGTTCATCTGGAATATTGTCCGGAATTTTGAAGGCATTAAATGCCGGGATAACCAGATATTCCGCAAATGCACCCGCACGGTTCACGCCAACGCCGGTCGTATTACGGCACAAGTGGGTACGCCCACCCCGGCAGTTACGGCAATGACCACAGGTGATGTGGCCTTCACCTGACACACGGTCGCCGATGTTGAACCCTTTGACTTCCTGACCAATCGCGACCACTTCACCGACATATTCGTGCCCTACCACCATCGGCACAGGAATCGTTTTCTGAGACCAGTCATCCCAGTTATAGATGTGCACATCCGTACCACAGATGGCGGTCTTGCGAATTTTAATCATCACATCATTGTGCCCCAGTTCCGGTGTGGGCACATCCGCCATCCAAATACCTTCTTCTGGCTTTAATTTTGACAATGATTTCATAGTGATACCTTATGCAATAACATTCAACTGTTTACCGATACGGATAAACGCAGCCACCGCATGTTCGATTTGCTCTTCGGTATGGGCAGCAGAGATTTGGGTGCGGATACGTGCCTGATCTTTCGGAACAACGGGATAGAAGAATCCAATCACATAGATGCCTTCTTTCAGCAGCTCAGCCGCGAATTCCTGCGCCAGTTTCGCATCGCCTAACATCACCGGGATGATCGCGTGATCTGCGCCCGCCAGTGTAAAGCCTGCAGCGGTCATTTTTGCACGGAACAGGCTGGCATTTCTCCACAGACGGTCACGTAATTCGTCGCCATGTTTCAGCATATCCAACACTTTGATGGAGGCTGCGACAATGGAAGGCGCCAGTGAATTGGAGAACAGATAAGGGCGTGAACGCTGACGCAGCCATTCAACAACTTCTTTGCGTGCCGCAGTATAACCGCCAGATGCACCACCCAGCGCTTTACCGAGTGTGCCAGTGATAATGTCAACGCGGCCCATGACATCACAGTATTCATGTGTACCACGTCCACCTTTGCCAACAAACCCAACGGCGTGGGAATCATCAACCATGACCAGCGCATCAAATTCATCGGCCAGATCACAGACCGATTTCAAGTCAGCAATCACACCGTCCATTGAAAACACCCCATCGGTTGCCACCAGAATATTCTCCGCACCGTCTGCTTTTACTTTTTCCAACTGTGCTCTTAATTCCTGCATATCATTATTGGCATAGCGATAACGCTTCGCTTTGCACAAACGAATGCCATCAATGATCGAAGCATGGTTCAGAGAATCTGAAATAATGGCATCTTCCGGCCCAAACAATGTTTCGAACAGGCCGCCGTTCGCATCAAAACATGAAGAGTACAGAATGGCATCTTCCATACCCAAAAATTCGGCTATTTTATTTTCCAGTTCTTTATGGGAGTCTTGCGTACCACAGATAAACCGAACAGACGCCATACCAAAACCGTGGCTATCCAGTCCCGCTTTTGCGGCAGCAATCAGGTCAGGATGATTAGCTAATCCTAAATAATTATTGGCACAAAAATTAATAACTTGGCTACCATCGGCAACGGAAATATCGGCATTTTGCGCAGAAGTGATGATGCGTTCATGTTTGAATAGCCCTTCCGCACGGGTTTGCTCCAACTGCTCATTAATTCTTTGATAAAAAGACGCTGACATTTTTCTCTCCTGAGTACCTGAATAAGTGAAAGGCGTGGTGTATTTTACTTATAGATCCTGCCAGTGACGACACAGTGAGAAAGATAATATCAACTTTGTAAAGCCGATCACGGCTTGGAGGCTGATGTACTGCAAGATCGCAGGATTTTCCCCTGTTTAAGCTGCTGTCGTCAGTAATGTTAAGTGCTATTATACGCTTCAAAGATAAAGTGAACTGACTATTTAGAGGTAGGCCAAATGATTATTGTCACTGGCGGCGCAGGGTTTATCGGCAGCAATATCGTCAAGGCACTGAATGACGAAGGCTATAAGGATATTTTAGTTGTTGATAATCTGAAAGACGGCACAAAATTCGTCAATCTGGTTGATTTGGATATCACCGATTATATGGATAAGGAAGATTTCATTGCCAGTATCGTTGCGGGTGATGATTTTGGCGATATTGATGCCATTTTCCATGAAGGTGCGTGCTCATCCACAACGGAATGGGATGGCAAGTATATGATGGACAATAATTATCAGTACTCCAAAGATATATTGCATTACTGTCTTGAGCGCCAGATCCCTTTTCTGTATGCCTCTTCGGCTGCAACCTACGGCGGCCGTAGCGAGAATTTCATTGAAGAGCGTCAGTATGAAAAACCTCTCAATATTTATGGCTACTCCAAGTTCCTGTTTGACCAGTATGTCCGCGACATTTTGCCACAGGCGGATTCTCAAATTTGTGGCTTCCGTTATTTCAATGTTTATGGACCACGCGAAGGGCATAAAGGCAGCATGGCCAGTGTCGCCTATCATTTAAACAATCAGATTCACCAAGGCCAAAATCCGAAGTTATTCGCCGGTAGTGAACATTTCCGCCGCGATTTCATCTCTGTCGGTGATGTTGCCGCAGTGAACCTGTGGTTCTGGAAAAACAGCGTTTCTGGCATTTTTAATTGTGGTACGGGCCGCGCCGAATCTTTCCAAGCCGTTGCCGATGCCGTTACCGAGTTCCATACAGAAAAATCCCCTGTCGTGGAATATATTGAATTCCCAGAAAAATTAAAGGGACGCTATCAGAGTTTTACTCAAGCTGACCTGACGAAACTTCGTGCTGCAGGTTATGACAAACCATTCAAAACCGTTGCCGAAGGCGTCACTGAATATATGCAATGGCTCAATCAGGATAATTAATCGACCTCTATGAAGATATTGGTGATAGGCCCATCATGGGTGGGTGACATGATGATGTCACAAAGCCTCTACCGAACCTTAAAGGCTTTGTACCCCAATGCAGAAATTGATGTCATGGCACCTGCATGGTGCCGCCCATTGCTGGCAAAAATGCCAGAGGTTAACCAGGCTCTGGCAATGCCGTTAGGGCATGGTACTCTCGGTCTGGGTGAACGCCGTCGTCTTGGGATCGCACTGCGCGAAAGTACATACGACTGCGCTTATGTGCTTCCCAACTCGTTCAAATCTGCCTTAGTGCCTTTTTTCGCCAATATCCCCCTGCGCACAGGCTGGCGGGGTGAAATGCGCTATGGCCTGCTGAATGATATCCGTGTTTTGAATAAGAGCGCCTTTCCTCTCATGGTTCAGCGCTATGTGGCTCTTGCGTATGATGGGAAAATGATGAGTGGTGCTGAGGATCTTCCCCAGCCGCTGTTATGGCCTCAGTTAGATGTCAGTGATGAAGATATTGCAGAATCAACCGCGGCGTTTAATATCGCTGATCATCGTCCCATTATTGGTTTTTGCCCGGGCGCAGAATTCGGCCCGGCAAAACGCTGGCCACATTATCATTACGCCGCCCTTGCCGAACAATTGATCACTCAAAAAGGCTATCAGATCTTGCTGTTTGGCTCTGCCAAAGATCACGAGGCCGGTGAAGATATTCGAGCACTGTTGAGCGAAGATGCCCGTGAAGATTGCCTCAACCTTGCGGGGCAAACTTCTCTTGAACAAGCCGTTAATATCATCGCAGCCTGTGATGCCATCATCACTAACGACTCAGGTTTGATGCACGTTGCAGCGGCCTTAAATCGTCCCCTAGTCGCATTATATGGCCCAAGTAGCCCGGATTTTACGCCTCCGTTATCAAACAAAGCAGAAGTGATCCGCCTGATCACGGGTTACCATAAAGTCAGAAAAGGTGACAGTGCGGGTGGCTATCATCAAAGCCTCATTGATATTCAACCAGAGCAGGTCTTGGCCTCATTGGAGAAACTGCTACAGGCGGAGAAGCAGAATTAATGCGGGTTTTACTGGTAAAAACGTCTTCAATGGGTGATGTGCTACATACCCTGCCTGCACTGACGGATGCAAAACAGCACTTTCCCGATATCCAGTTTGATTGGGTAGTGGAGGAAGGGTTCGCCCAGATCCCAACATGGCACAGCACCGTTGAAAATGTAATTCCCGTTGCTATTCGCCGCTGGCGAAAAAATTGGTTTAGAAAAGATATTCGTGAAGAGCGGGCGCGGTTTAGGGAAACATTACGGCAAAGCCAATATGATGCCATTATTGATGCCCAAGGGCTGTTAAAAAGTGCCTTTCTGGTGACACGTTTGGCACATGGCTCAAAACACGGTTATGACAGCAAAAGTATTCGCGAACCACTGGCCAGCTTTTTCTACGATCACCGTCATACAATCAGTAAACAGCAACATGCGGTAGAACGTATCCGTGCATTGTTTGCTGATAGTCTGGGTTATCAAAAACCCACAGAACAAGGTGATTATGCCATCGCCCGCCACTTTCTGAACTCACAGATTAAAGGCCAAAGTGACTATCTGGTTTTCCTGCATGCGACCACCCGTGATGAAAAACATTGGCCAGAAAACCACTGGCGGCAACTGATTGCAGAGATCCAGCCAACAGGTATGCGTATCAGGCTACCTTGGGGGGCAGAACATGAGCACCAACGGGCATTGCGGTTAGCAGAAGGCTTCGCCCATGTTGATGTGTTGCCAAAATTAACACTGGCTGAAGTGGCTCAGGTATTGGCAGGCGCAAAAGCCGTGGTTTCGGTTGATACCGGGCTGAGTCACCTCACTGCCGCCCTTGATCGCCCGAATATCACTCTGTTTGGCCCCACCGATCCGGGTTTAATTGGCGGCTATGGAAAAGAACAGTTTCCCCTGAAATCGGTAGATAATACGATGCAAAGCATTGCACCACTGAAAGTGATGCAGCTATTGCAGAACGTATTAAAATATAACCTTGCCTAGCGGAAGTGTAACGCACCAGCGATTTTTATACTCAAAAGTAGGATTACCCAATGAGTAACGCATAGTTTTGTCTGCTTCCTGACACTGTGCTTTTGCTTCTTGGGTATTAACCCACATCAAGATGCTGCCAACGCTAAGATCAGCATATTCGGGATCATACCCGCCATTGATCGCATCAAATGAAATCCATTTAGGGCTATCGGCACGCAAGACAAAATCGTATGCGCAAGGGTTGCCATTGATCAGTAGCACATAGCCAAAGATATGCTCACGAAGCTCTGTGTACATCTCAAGCAAATGCTTGCGTTGCTCAGCCGAGTGATTGTAATCCCAGCGCTTTTGGTACAGATCAACATAGATATTCACCAATTCTTCTGCACTGAATTCACTCGAAGGACGAATTTCTCCCCCCGCTCGCTTGAATTTGTTGATCTCGTTGCTGCGGTTACGGCGGGTTTTGTAAGAAAAGCTGTCTTTGATCAGGCAGATTTTTCGTTTGTTGAAAAGAGTGTAGCTGGCATTGACGATATTTCCTTTATGAAGCAATGACAAACGTTTCGATTTTTCAGGAAAAATGATTTTGACATCTTTTGAAATTGGAAAAATGATTTCATCATAAAGAAATGGGTATTTTTTTTGTAAACTAGCTGCTAACTTATTATTAACACAAGTAAAATATGCTCCCACAATCGAAGAGCTGTGTTCCTTAATATAGAAGAATAATTCATTATCTAGCTTTTCATTTAAGAATGATACAATGTTAGGATGTGTTGATACACTCCCACCTAATAGTGTATAAGCGTCTTTGTATCGTTCAAAATTACATCTCTTCCATCCTAGAAGAAATGGCTTTATTTTTGCCATAGTCAATTCCATCAAATTACTGTGGTTTTGATATTAAGATCATTAGAAAGTTACTTTGGGGTCTTATCTTACACAAAAAAACCTTCCATAGAATAAAAAGATTTTCACCTATGATAACCACAGGAAAAGAAAAGAATAGAATATACTAATTCAATTAATATATTCTACTCATATCGTTAATTAATAAGTATCATTTTTTATAATTATAATATTCTGATAATGTCATTCCCTGAACTAATGAATTCAAGAAGTTAAATAACTCTTCCAAATCTTGGTAAAGTTGTTCAATCTGTTCTTCATCCTTAAAGGTAGGGCTTCCACTCGGCATAAATTCCGACGAATGCAACATAAACTCAACATAATCACTACCATCAGCCAAAGTTTGCTGAACAACTTTTTTCATCTGCTCCAAGTTTCCGCCTTTTGGACGTAACCAGTTAACGGATGAAGAACGGTGCTTACCCCGTAAATGATCATACTTTTGCTTAATAAAATTCATAACCGGAGAATGCTTATACTGAATGCTCATAGGAACTTGCAATAACGAAGAATCACCTTCTTTGGCGATATCCTGCAAATCCATAAAATAAGCATGAGCCGGAAAACGACTATAGTCTGTCCCGCCATCTCCGTTAGGATCGCCTTTGGTAAAATGCCAATTGACTTTCGGTGTCACAGAACAATCAACTTGATAACCATATTCAACTAATAGTTGGGCGTAATATTCATTGAATGCCCAGCGGCCAGCACGATGACTCAACATCTTAGTCTGGAGCTTCTCTTCCAGCAAATGAGTCATGAAATCAACTTTCGCTTTGATTTGATCCTTAGGATATTCAATTAAATAAGGCTTATAACCCATATCATCAACAGTGAGAGGAATTATAGGTGGGCTGTTCCAAGCATGTAAATGCATACCGATTTCCCCCGTGTTTCTGGCAATCACATCCTTGGCAAATTCGATATAGCTATCATCCATTGCCATCTCATAGTTGGTTAACCAGACGGGTTTAAATCCAAAACGCTCACACAGATTCTGAAACCTAGGAAGGTACCGAGTATTTTCGGTAGAAATCTTATCACTGTTTTGCCAAAGGTTATCGCCTTCAGTATCAATTGTGATGATGAATGCTGGTTTAGTCATGAAAAATCTACCTAAAATAGAGAAAATATGAGTTTATATTACTCAGTGTAAACAGGCAGCGCAATTTACCTACTTACCATCGGCCACTTCCTGACAGCTGTTATTCAAAGATACATCGATCCCCTTAATCTAGATCTTTTTTGCCAATGTGCTGAAAAAAGCATCTATCTGTTCTACAATAATTTCTAACGGCATTTCACTGATTTTACTGTTATTTTTATTTTGAACTAACTGGACCGCATTTTTATTGCCTGGTCCCCACACATCATTGTTTATAAAACACCCATGTTTGTCATTGCCATATAGTGCAACTGTGTTTTTTTCATATGCTGCTGCAACATGTACAATTGAAGTATCTGGTGAAATAACTAAGTCAGCGTGTTTTATAATTTCTACAGCACTGAGAAAATCACCAAATGGATTAACAACACATCCACTCAAATATGAAAGCGCATTTAATTTTTCAAGTTGACCAACTAATATAATATTAATTGATTGATCTAAACAATTAAGGTGAGACATTATTCCAATCAATTGCTCCTTAGAAAGATCTCTTTTCTCATCAGCAGCAAAAGGATTAATAACTACGGTGATGTTACCAGATAAACCCGTATAAAAATCACATACTTTATCCTTAATAACCTGAGGAATATGTATGTCATACTGCATATTATAATTATCAATTCCTATATTATTCATAAGAGATTTATATCGCTCAGTAATATGCGAATGATAATTCAGGTATTTTATACTTTTATTGTAAATATTAATGTCATCTTTATTAAAGCCAATAGTATTTTTAGCATTAATGAGCCGTATAAATAAGAGATAGATGACAGGGGTTTGATCGCCCATGTCGATAACAAGATCATACTTCTCTTGTTTTAATTTAAATCCTAAGTTAAGTATATCTATGTTTTTTCCAGGATAAAAATAGACCTTGTCGATATATGGATTATTTTCAATCACACAATAATTCGAAGGCCCTGATAGTACATGCAGCTTGAACCCGTTCAGAGATAATTCTCTCAATACAGGAGTAGATACAATCATGTCACCAATTTTGTTATCATCTCGTAAAAAAAGAATTTTGTTTATGTCACCAAGATGAAATTGTTTCTTACTCCATTTATCAATAAATATTTTAGCTAAATTAAAGCGAAGCTTTTTAAAAAAATAGTTTTTATTTCTATTTATTTCACGTAACTTTTTGAATTTTTTTTCAGTCATAGGAACATCTCGAAAAAATAGCACTAAAAATAATTATTATTCTATCAAAGATAAATACTTATCAAGCACAACTTCCAAATCAAATTTTTTATACAAATCTGCCGTAATCACAGGTGGCCTTTGATAAACCAAACGTATTTTTTCCGCTAATGACTCTGATGTCAGTTCAGATGTGTATTGCTCCAATTCACCCACCATAATCTCACTGACTCCACCAGGGCAGTTCGTACTGGCAATCGGTGTATGGCAAATCAAAGCCTCAATCAAGACGTTACCCAACCCTTCACTGTCTGAACTCAGCACAACAGCTTTAGCGCCCCGTATCACGGGTAATGGATTCACTAAAAAACCGATTAGTGTCACTTTCGATTGCAGGCCAAGTGACACAATTTTTTGTTTGATTTCATTGGTTGTTTTTTCATCGCCCTGACCCGCAATTAACAATTTGCAAGGCAAATTCGCTCTGGCAAAAGCTTCCAACAAGCGATCATGACGTTTTACACCATGAAAACGCCCAAGGTGAAGAAAATAGTCTTCACCAGAATAAGGATTATTTTCTAATGAGTTAGCTTTGATTTCAGCAAGGTTAAATGGATTGTAAATCGTAACTATCCTTTTAGGAGCCAGCGATACATTCTCCTTCAAATCCAAGCCAACCGCATCAGAAACACAAATCAAATTACGATCCCGATAAACGCGTTGAATTTTCCATTTCTTAATCCAACGCGCCAATCCCGTTTTATTTTCAAGGTATGATTTAGAGAATACACCATGAATACAAAACCATACGTTCAAATCTGCTAATATCTTAGACTTCGCTACAATACGATCCGTCTTGTGTAAGTTAGATATCACCAGCACAGGGGTACCTTTTTGCAGAAAGACTTTCTCCAATACCGTATCCATGGATTTAGCTCTGCGATAAATCTCAGTCTGTCTTCTAAAAGGGCCTGCATATTCATCAGTATCAACGATCAACTCAACATGGTCAGGGATCGGGTATTCACATTTGTCAGACAGCGACAACAATGTAATATCAAACCCTTTTTTTTGCAGGCCACCACATAAACGGACAGTGACATTCTCTGCACCACCACCCGGTAATCCGTCAATGATAAACAGGATATGCCCTTTCATAAGGAAAGCACCTTGCTATACAGCTCAGTAAGCTGCTGGGACAAATAAGCGGGTGTATGGTTGGCTATCTTTTCTTTTGATAGCATGGAGATCCTGCTAGTTAAATGGTTTGCGGGTATTAAGGATATAGATTCCGCCAATGCCTGAATATCTAAGGCATCACACACAAACCCATTTTCTCCTGAAACTATGAATTCAGCTCCCCCACAAGTCTTACTGGTTATGACAGGTAAACCACATGCCATCGCTTCTAAAATGACGTTTGGAAAAGGATCGTATAACGTTGGCAGCAGTAATCCATCAGCCATTTGATAAAATGGCAATGTCTTTTTTTGTACTCCCAAAAACCGAATTCGCTCATGGCAGCCGAGAGCACTAGCCAACTGCTTATATTTAGACTCTTCCTTATCTTGACCAATCACAATCAGATAAGCTTCTGTCATGCTGATTGCTTCAATTGCCGCTTTTAGCCCTTTTCTTTCAAAACCTGAACCAACATACACAAAACACTTTGCCTGTGCAGGAATGCTATATTTCTGTCGTAATTCAATTCTTTCTTCTTCCCCAGCAGGAAAAAATTGTGATGGATCAATGGCATTATAGATAACAGCAATTTTCTCTTCAGACAGGTCAAAATCTTCCATCACTTCCTGTTTTACCATCTGAGAATTACAAATCACCTTTTTCAATTCAGGAGCAGAATACATTTTTTTTTCGGCGTCCATGACATAACGGTGATAACGACTGGCAAAAAGCAACTTACTTTTCCAAGATGGCAAGATCCTCGCTCTCTGCTGCAACCAGCGTTGATGCACACCATCTCCAGCCCGATAAACATCACATCCCGCAATACGCTCGTGGCTCTGGACGATATCGAACCCTTCCTTTTGCCAAATTTCTCTGGCAGCGTTGGCAAATCCCTTTTCACGACTGATGCGTCCCCATTTAAAAGGATTGGCCAAATGCACATGCCAGTTAGGGTTCATACTCCCTTGCCAAGAACGCGTAATGACGTTTAATTCCAGATTTTCATTATCCAATGCTTCCAGAGCTCTGGAAATAAAGCGCTCAGCGCCACCATCAGGCCGATATTTTTGCCGGACAATGGCAAGACGCACAGATTTCATCATAAATATCTCCGGGCAGCTTCAATCACAACATCCACCGGAATCAAGTCCAGGTAGCGGATATCTGTTTTTGTATCAATGCCATCAGGATCCGGCAATTTACCGTAATTTCCTGCCCAGATCACTTCACCATTGGCATTCCATGGCCGCCAAAAAACCAATTTAGATGGCCCGAATAACGCGATGCAGGGAGTTTTCAACGCAGCAGCCATGTGCATGGGAACAGAATCAACACCAATAAATAACTTCGCATGATCAATCAACGCCCCAAGTTGTGGTAATGTTATCTGTCCCGCCAAAGAGACGATATTCTCTTGAGAGCAGGCAGATAAAATTTTCGCGACCATCTCTTTTTCCCGCGCCTCCGTTCCTGATGTCAAAACAATAGCATGCCCGTCGGCCTGCAAAGCATTAATGGTTTCGCTGATTTTCTCTTCATCCCAGCATTTGAAAAACCAGCGTGATGCCGGATGAATAACAATATACTTTTCATTAATCCCGGAACTATGCAAAAGATCAGACACTTTCTGTCTGTCTTCTTCACTATAACTCATTGTTACATCAATATTAATATCGGAAAGATTAAGTGGTTTCAGGGCTGATAGATTCTGTTCAACAACATGCAGGTTTTCTTCACCCTCAGTAGATACCAAATCTGTAAAACAGGCTTTCCATATGAGGTTTTGCCGCTTGGGAAAATCAAAACCTATGCGAGCTGGAGCACTGATAAGCTGAGAAACCAAGGCACTATACCATTGATCAGCGAGGTTAATGACGAGATCATAGTTTCGGTTTCTCAATTGTTTCAGCAAACGCCAATGATGAGCAACATAGGCTTTTGCACCTTCTTTTTTCCACTGCCTGTCTATGGGGAAAATATGGGCTATTGATGCAAAATTCATCAGCATAGGTTTTGTTTCTTTGTACAGTAAAACATCAATTTCAGCATCGGGAAAATTTTCTTTCAACGTATTCACAACTGGAGTGATGAGCAACATATCACCATGATGTCTTAGTTTTATGATCAAAATCTTTTCAAATCGAGTGGTTATTTTGCCCATTATATTTCCAATATTCACGATGAGGTGGAAATGTTCATTAAATTATATTCTAAGGACAACAAGATCTCGCTTCTCTCTTTACATATCGAGCTAGTTAACCTTAACAAAAAGTTTACCCCCTTGTCCTTTTGGGAGAGAGGCGAGCAACATATCCGCATTTTACACACTTTCTTCAGGCCAATGTGGTACTATAGCCGCAGTCTATGTCAGTGAATTTGATAGAATGTTGCTTCGCTTATATCAGGTACTTCTCTACCTTATCCAACCGCTTATCTGGTTACGCCTGCTGCTGCGCAGCCGTAAATCCCCTGCGTACCGCAAACGCTGGGGTGAACGCTATGGTTTTTGTGCCAAAAAAGTCGCAAAAGGTGGAATATTACTCCATTCCGTTTCTGTTGGAGAAACATTGGCCGCCATTCCATTAGTAAGAATACTACGGCACCATTATCCTTTCCTGCCGATTACCGTGACAACAATGACACCGACTGGCTCTGAAAGGGTGCTTTCTGCTTTAGGTACTGATGTCAACCACGTTTACCTCCCCTATGATTTGCCTGGCTCCATGAGCCGTTTCCTTGATAACGTCAACCCCAAGCTGGTGATTATTATGGAAACAGAATTATGGCCCAATTTGATTACCCAACTGAACCAACGCGAAATCCCTCTGGTCATTGCCAATGCAAGGTTATCAACCCGTTCAGCCGCGGGATATCAAAAAATCAGCAACTTTATTAAAACTATTTTAAATAAAATAACACTGATTGCCGCACAAAATCAGGAAGATGGTGAGCGCTTCATCGAACTCGGCTTAAAACGTTCCCAACTCGCCGTCACTGGCAGCCTGAAATTCGACATTTCTGTCACGCCAGAATTGGCAGCAAAAGCAGTCACACTGCGCCGCCAATGGGCACCACATCGTCCGGTCTGGATTGCCACCAGCACCCATGATGGAGAAGAAACCATCATATTGGATGCGCACTGCAAATTAATTCAACAATTTCCTGATCTACTGTTAATTCTAGTACCACGCCATCCTGAACGCTTTACCAAGGCCGCAGAGTTAACCCAAAAAGCGGGATTAAATTCGATATTAAGGAGCTCTGACACAATACCTGATGCCAATGTGCAGGTGGTTATCGGAGATACTATGGGCGAATTGATGCTCTTGTATGGTATCGCTGATCTGGCTTTTGTCGGAGGGAGTCTGGTCGAGCGTGGAGGCCATAATCCGCTGGAAGCCGCAGCTCATGCCATCCCTGTCATTATGGGACCACATACTTTCAACTTTAAAGATATTTGTGCCAAGCTGGATAAAGCCAATGGCCTTATCGCCGTCACGGATAGTCACTCGTTGAGTGCCGCTATTAATAGCCTGCTGACAGATGAGGACTATCGTCTTTATTACGGTCGCCATGCCGCCGAAGTCCTGCACGAAAACCAGGGAGCACTTCAGCGATTGCTAAAACTACTGGAACCTTATCTCCCGCCACGGGGTCATTGATGAGCAAGAGAAAACGCCTGTCCGTTGTGATGATTGCTAAAAATTCCGCCGATTTGATTGCAGATTGTCTGCTATCCGTAGATTGGGCTGATGAAATTATCGTTCTAGACGCCGGCAGTACCGATGCAACTTGTCAAATAGCCAGCGAAATGGGCGCGAAAGTCTACATCAATACGCAATGGCCCGGCTTCGGTCGTCAGCGGCAACTCGCACAATCCTATGCCAGCGGTGATTACATTTTCATGATTGATACTGATGAGCGTGTAACCCCTGAATTAAGAACATCAATTGAGCAGGTTTTGGCAGATCCCGACGATGATAAAGTCTATGACTGCGCACGTCTCAACCTGTTTATGGGTCGTTTTATGAAGCACAGTGGCTGGTATCCTGATAAAGTCATTCGTCTCTATTGCCGCGAACGTTATCAATATAACGACAATCAGGTTCATGAATCACTTAACACTCAAGGCGCCCGCATCGTGACATTAAAGGGCGATTTACGTCACCTCACCTGCCGTAATCTGATGGAATTCCAGCAAAAACAATTGAATTACGCCAGAGATTGGGCAAAATATCGCCACGAACAAGGTAAAACAGCCCGTTATTTTTCTATCTTCAGCCATACGTTAGGCGCATTTTTTAAGACATGGCTGTTAAGAGCCGGCTTCCTCGATGGCAAACAAGGGTTGGTATTAGCAATGGTTAATGCCCAGTACACATTTAATAAATATGCTGCCCTCTGGGAACTCACCCAAACAGAGAGTAAAAAACGATGAAAAAAAAAGCAATTTATCCTGGTACTTTTGACCCTATCACCCACGGCCACCTTGATATTGTGACCCGTGCAGCAAACATGTTCGACCATGTTTTACTTGCCATTGCCAATAGTGACAGAAAAAACCCCATGTTCAATCTGGAAGAGCGAATCGCACTGGCAAAAGAAGTCACCACCCATCTGGATAACGTAGAAGTGGTCGGATTTAGTGAACTAATGGCCAATTTTGCCAAAAAACAACAAGCCACCATTTTAATCCGTGGAGTACGTTCCGTTTCTGATTTTGAATATGAGTGGCAGCTTGCCAACATGAACCGACATTTTATGCCAGAACTGGAAAGTGTCTTTTTATTGCCCTCGCAAAACCTGTCCTTCGTATCATCATCCTTGATCAAGGATGTCGCACGCCATGATGGTGATGTTTCATCATTCCTGCCAGAATCCGTTGCACAGGCAATGCTAAAGAAATTCGGCAAATAAGATAGCGTGAAAAGGGGGGTGATCATCGTCAACCCCCTAGATAGGCTCAATGCTGACACTGACGACAGAAAAACGTACTGCGTTGCCCCAGTTTTATACTCTCAATTTTTTCACCACACTTCGGACAAAGTTCACCTTTTTTGCCATAAACAAATAATTCCTGCGCAAAATATCCCGGCTTACCATCGGATTGCAGAAAATCTTTCAGTGTAGTGCCTCCCTGCTCAATAGAACGATGTAAGATCTGTTTTATCGTATCGGCCAGTAAATAAGCTTCTTCCTGTGTCAATGAATTCACGGGGCGCTCAGGCAGAATATGCGCAACATAGAGAGCTTCATTGGCATAGATATTCCCAACTCCAACAACCACCTTGTTATCCATCAACCAAGGTTTGATCACCGTTTTTTTGTTGCGGGAAAGGGTATAAAGATATTCACCATCAAACGTGTCAGAAAGAGGCTCAGGGCCTAAATGAGCCAATACAGAACACTCATCAAGATTGTCACTCCATAGCCACGCCCCAAAACGTCGGGGATCGGTATACCGGAGGATTTTGCCATCTGCCATAATCAAATCAACGTGATCATGTTTTTCAGGAGGAGATTCATTCAGCAAGATACGTAAACTACCAGACATACCAAGGTGAATAATAATCCAGCCTTCAGGCAGTTCAAGCAATAAGTACTTTGCCCGACGCCGGACACTGAGTACCGGTTGGTCAGCAAGCTTCATGATTTGTTCGGAAACTGGCCAGCGCAAGCGCGAATTTCTGACCTCGGAATATTGGATCACATTACCCGTCAAGTGGGGTTCAATTCCCCGGCGACTGGTTTCAACCTCTGGTAGCTCCGGCATACTGACTCCTTAAATTAACCATCTACAACATCATATCTCAGCAGATTACGATACCGTTTTCATGTATCATTTGCAGCCAAATTTGGTTGGGATAGTTGAGAGAATAGAAATTACTATGCTTGATATAAAAAACAGATTTAACATAGGCAACAACAAGAAATCCTTATGGAATTTATCCATTATTGGTCTGTTTATCATTCTTGTTTATCTGCCAGATATTACAAGATATAAAAATCTTGTCATGATCCTTATCTGTGCAACCGCACTCTGCTATCTCGTAAAAGATTTTCGTCAGGTAGTCAATTCACTACGTAGTTCGCTATTTTTATCCATTTTGTTATTCGTATTGGCAATATTCTATTCTATCGGCATTTCGATTGATCCTGCTCTGAGTTTCAAGGAAATGAACAAACCCATACTCAATGGATTACTGCTGTTCAGCATGACTTTCCCAATTGTGCTCTATCAGGAAAAGAAACAGCACATCGCGAAGATGATTCTGATTGCGTTTATTATTGGCATGAGCCTTATCTCGCTGACAGATATTGCGAAATACATCATCAATTATTACGCAACTGGCGAAATGCCGTTTATGAATTACAATCATCGGGAATTTTCTTACGGATTTCTTTTCTATTTCCCTGTGTTGCTATGTACCTGGGCATTATGGAAAAAACATTCTCTGCTGAGTTGGCTACTACTGATTATTGCCTCAGCTATCGGCCTGTTCTTATTACTCGGTACTCTTTCTCGTGGTGCTTGGGTTGCCATTGTTGTAGCCACAGTATTTATTATTGTGATTAATAAAGAGTGGAAACTCACTCTGGCTGCGACAATATGTCTGGGGCTACTGGCCGGAGCCATTCACTGGTCAGCAGTATCTAACCCCGCCACGAAATTACTGCTTCACAAACTCACCCAAACAGACAGCAGTCATCGCTATAGCAACGGAACCCAAGGTTCAGCATGGTCATTAATCATGGAGAATCCCGTAAAAGGTTACGGTTTTGGTAATAAAGTCTACCATCAGGTCTACAATAGCCGTGTTGCTGATTATCCTGATTGGGCATTCAGAACTTCGATTGGCCCACATAACGTATTTTTATCGCTTTGGTTTGCTGGCGGTCTCTTCGGTTTGATCGCCACCCTTTTGATGACGCTTTCCGCATTATTTACAGGAAGCCAGATCATTCGCCAGCATAGCGGGATCATCCGACAAGCTGGCCTGATACTTCTGACGGCCTTTGTTGGCCTGTTTATCGTCAGGGGAGCTTTTGAAAATGCCTATATCAATGAAATAGGTCTCTTATTGGGTTTAATGATTACTCTATACAAGCAAAAAGATGATTAGAAACTGAACTCATTGTTGTTAAATGCCAGCCTATACGACACAAATTGGACGGGCTGGCCTTCAAGCTATTTCAGCAATCGCTTATTTAGACAGGTTTTCCGCTATCACTTGCATGATCAGCTTTGCACGCTGATCCCAGTTAAAACGTTCTGCTACCAATCGTTGTGAGTAACCCACTTTAGCCATCATTTCAGCGGGGTTATCAATCAATGATTGAATCTGTTCTGCAAAGCTCTCCGCATTTTCGCTGTCAGCAAAATTGACCGCCTTCTCATCCACAGCATCGCGAATAGAAGGAAAATCAGAAATAACAACGGGTTTGCCCATCGCCATGTATTCAAAAAGTTTGAGTGGGGATGTATAACGGCTGCCAATGCTGGTTTTCGTCAATGGTAGAACACAAATATCACTCTCTGCAATAACCTGAAAACGCTTTTTCGGCTGGATAAACCCAAGGAAATTTACCTTATCACTCACGCCAATCTGTTGGGCTGTACACTTCAATCGTTCAATCTGCACGCTATCGCCACCGGCAATGTTCAGTACAGCATTGTCAAGGTAGCACATCGCTTTCATAACAGTAGGAACACCTTTCCAGCGATGCAAACTGCCCAAATACAGCACCTGAGTTGTTTCTCCCAATTTTTCCCTTCTGCCAGAAGACGCTATTTTTGTAGATTCAACCGCCAGCATATCAACACCATCAGGTGCCACTATAATCGGCGTCTTAACACTATATTCTTTATAAATATCCTCACTCAATAGTGAAGTCAGCACAAACACGACCTTGGAATGATGATAAACCTGTTGTTCCGTGTTTCTGAGCTTATGATATTTACGACGATTTTTACGTTTATCTAAGTTATGGGATTCTTTAAACGATTGTGCAAAAACTTCGTGGCTTTCAAAAAAATGCGGGATATCAGGATGTTTACGCAGGAGGTAATTCGCCATTTTAATATTGCGAGTAAAAATAGCGTCAATTTGATGATCTTTCAGCCAGCGAGAAACCTGAAAATAAAACAATTTCTGTGTATTGAGGGGGAAATACCACTTTCTACGCATATTGCGCAGAGCTATCAGCTCAGCGGAAGGCGGCAATGCTCTGCCTATAATCTCCTCAACACGCTTTTGACCTTCTGGCGTAATCAGGTAGACGCTGTGCCCCTGCCGGGCAAAAGCATCGACATTCTGCAAAATCTGCAGCGAAGCAACTCGATAATCAGGTACGGGATAAGGGTCAATATACGCAATCTTCATTATTTTTTTATCGCGCCCAATAAACGACTTGCAGAATGTTCCCAAGTATACATCGTTTCAATCCGCTGACGAGCCTGTTTTCCCATTGCTTTCCCCCTGTCCGGTAAGGACAAAAGATGATTGACTGCATCAGCGATAGCCGCTGCATTGCCAGGTGCGACCAGAATACCCGCATGATTCTCATTGCCGACCACCTCAGGAATGCCACCAATATAACTGGCTATCACGGGACGTCCGCATGCCATTGCTTCAGCGATAGTAATACCAAATGCTTCATCACCAATACTGGGAAAGATACCCGCATCTCCCGCAGCATAAAATTCAGGTAATTGATCATGACCAATAGGAGGATGAAAAATGACTGTTTTTTCTAAATTCAGTTCCGAAACCTTTTTTTTCAACAACTTCAGATCATCACCTGCGCCAATAATCAATAACCTTACATCCTTGTCACTCAATAAAGCCATCGCATCAATGGCGACTTTCATGCCTTTCCAACCCACCAGCCTGCCAGCGAAAGTCAGCAAAAACGTATTTTCATTGATATCTAGCCGATGCCGGAGATCAGAATTAACAGGTTTAAACTTATCAATATCGACACCATTATAAATCACGTTTGGAAATTGTTTAAAATGGTGCTGGATCTGCCAAGCATTAAAGTGGCTGCATGCAACCCACGCAGATATTTTGTTACCTAATGCCCGATCACCTTTGAAAAAACTGGTTCCGCCACTCATATAGCAAAACTTTGTGCAGGAAGTTTTCGGCATCATTCTGGGCCAGAAAAAATCAAAAGGTTTCGTCAAAATCACCCAGTCAAAATTTTCAGCGATAACCCTTTCACGGGCATGACGGGCAAAAGAATAACGCTCAACAATGCGTTGAAAACGCCGTCCAATATTGATGACTCGTTCTCTGGGAGTAAATGGAAATGTGTGAATATGAATATTTCGCTCTCCCAATACTGGCCTAACGTCACCTGTTCCGCCGAAAATATGGATCTCGTGCCCCGCATCTGTCAAAGCCTTCGCCAATTCCCAAACCGCTGTTTGAATACCGCCATAAGACATAGTAACGGTGACATCGATAAATCCTATTTTCATTTATTCATTATCCTTCATGTGTTTTTCAACAAGTTCTGAACGGAGCTCCAGACTTGTTCAACCGATATTGCTGACATTGCATCTTGGCGAGTCGCCTGTTGATAATCTATCGGATGTTCAATCACCGCCAATTTTGGATGTTGCTGAGGAGCAAGAAAACGGCCAGGATGAAAACTATGGTACATTGCCACCATCGGAATACCCAACGCACCTGCCAGATGAGTTGTGCCAGTATCAACACCGACGTACAAATTAAGTTGACTCATTATTGCCGCATTCTGCCTCATCGTCGTCTTGCCCGCCAATGATGTACATCTTTGTGTTCCCAGCCTTTCAGAGAGTATCTGCGCACTCGCTTCACCATCTTTACTGCCCAACAGCAAAATATGGGCATGCGGATAGTGACAATAAATACGTTGCGCCAGCTCGTAAAAATGTTCCTGAGGCCAATCACGATAAGATTTTGCTGGAAAACTCTGGAGTTGAAAGCCAATTCGTAATCGTTGTTCTAACCCCTGCTGCCGAAGAAAATCGCAGGCATACTTCTCTTCATTCTGGCTCACGCAATACTGCAAGCGCCAGTCACTGACACCAATATCAAGTGCATTAATCAACAGCGCCCTTTCTTGCTGTGCTTGAGTGAACGCCCGCGGCTTTACCACTGCTAGCTCATTTGATTTATGGCAAGAAGTTTCTGAAAAATAAATAGTTAAATCTGATTTACGTTTAGCATATTGTAATAGGGGTTTATCATGACCATATACCAGGGCAAGATCATAACGTCGACGGGAAAACCATCCCCTCCATTTTGCCTGTCCCTTTGAAAAAGCGGTTATTGAATTAATTTCACTAATATTCTCAAGGATCTCTTTCGTTTTTTTATGTGCTAATACATCAATATTCGCTTCAGGCCATCGTAATTTCAACGCCCGGATCACTGGCGTTATAAGCAGAGTGTCACCAAAACGGGCAATAATAATAACCAGAATATTTTTAGGCTGCATAATGACAAGTATAAAATTATTAAACCGATAATTGGGATTAGAGCACTATACATCAAAGTTATTCAATACTCTATTAACTGACGGATAGTTTTCATACTCCTAAAAACAATAAAAGAAACACTATTTCAAATGATTAAGCAAAAAATAACTACTTTGTAATCAGATGAAAACAAACACCATTACGAATAGATGGTCAAAATGGAACTATTTACGTTCCATACTACCGTAAAAGATAAACTCCATTTTTTCTAACATATTATCCATGCTAAATAAATCAGCAGCCCGTTCCAATGAGGCGTTCCCCATCTGCAAACGCAACTCAGCACTTTTCATTAAAACATCTAATCTTTCAGTTAACTGTTCAACACATCTTGGCTCAATAATATAACCCGTATCACCATCAATAACGGCCTCAGTGATTGCGCCCACCGAAGTAGATACCACGGGCAAACCACAGGCCATTGCCTGCATAATGCCTTGTGGAACACCTTCATTGCCAAACGAAGGTAGTGCAAAGACATCCATCGCATTCAGACAGTCAGGCACATCTTGTCGGTTACCGAGGAAAATGACACTCTCCGTCAGCCCTTCCTGTTTAACCCAGGGTTCCAGATTTTTTCGCTGGGGGCCATCCCCCACAAACAGCAATTGCCAGTCAGGATAACGCTGGTGCAATATTTTCCAACTATCAAGCAAGTAACGGTGCCCTTTCCAGGTTCTCATCGTAGCGACAATACCCAGGGTCGGTTTATCTGCAATACCAATACGCTGACGACAAAGTTGCTTATTTTCGGGATGAAAACGCGTCAGATCGATTCCCGTCGGTACAGAGGTCATGTGAGGTAATGGATAACCATTATTCGTATGCAGATATTGGCGTAACTTCTCCCCTGTTGTCACAATATGCTGGCAGGATTTCAAATACAGCCAGCGAGTCGCCACGGATGTGGATACGTTAGTGGAAACATGGCGGGTTCGGACTATCGGTGGCATACCTTTCAATGTGGCACATGCCGCAGCCACCAACCAAGAATCAGTAGAGCTGTGAGTATTGATGACATCAAATTGACGGCCTTCAGCTTTTAGCCAGCGGCGCATCGCCCGCAAGCAGGGAAGGCGTTTTTTTTCAATCGGCAGCGCAACAACAGGTACACCATACGAATGGGCTTCATGATAAATCGTTGACGCTGGGCAGCAAACAATAACAACCTGATGACCGCGTTGTATCATGCCCTGAGATTCCGTCAAGATGCGGATCTCTTGCCCTCCCCAACCACACGATGATTCAGTGTGTAAGATATTTAAGGTTTTTTTAGTCATTTTTCAGAATCACGCCTGACGGTTCAAACATTAAAAAGGCGTTAGTATAACGGAACGAGATGTTACGTCCATGCATAACCTGTCTTCAACCAGGCTATCCAAGCATTCTTGCAGGTATAAAAAAACCCAGCATACGCTGGGTTTTTTCTCAATCCACTAAAATTATTTAATTTTAGCTTCTTTGTACACCACATACTGGCGAATAACTGGATCAAATTTTCTCAGTTCCAGTTTTTCAGGCATGGTGCGCTTGTTCTTCGTAGTGGTATAGAAGTGACCAGTACCAGCAGAAGAAACCAGCTTAATTTTATCGCGAATACCTTTAGCCATTTTTCAGCTCCTTAGTATTTCTCACCACGGGCACGCAGTTCGGCCAGAACTACATCGATACCCTTTTTGTCAATCACACGCATACCTTTAGCAGTTACACGCAGAGTTACAAAACGTTTCTCAGACTCAACCCAGAAACGGTGAGAATGCAGGTTAGGCAGAAAACGACGCTTAGTCGCATTTAATGCATGGGAGCGGTTATTACCACTCACCGGGCGCTTGCCAGTAACTTGGCAGACTCGGGACATGTCTATTCTCCAAAAATCAAATCAGCTCGAGCTTTATATTGGGTATGACCGCCTCGTCAGGCTTAGGAGCCCATCTCAGCACATTTTCATCACTGAAAAGACTCACATTATCCCAATAAAAAAACTTACTGAGATAGGCTCTTCTCGCCAAACCCAAGATCCTCAAAGGTGGCGTAGTATACGCCCTCATTCGCTGATGCTCAAGTCCCGAACAACTAAGATCTGATCTGATTGCAAAAAAACCGGACTAAATCCAACCTCTTTCCACAAATGAGACACAATGTTGCTTACCAATCACGATATGATCCAAAACTTTAACGCCAACCAACTCACAAGCATCAATAATTTTTTCGGTCACCAATTTGTCTGCCAGACTGGGTTCTGGATTACCAGAGGGGTGGTTATGAGCAAGAATAATCGATGCAGCATTAACTTTAACTGCCTGTTTCACGATTTCACGCGGGTGCACTTCAACTTTGTTTATCGTTCCCTTAAACATTTCATCATGACAGATGACTTTATTCTGATTCGTCAAAAACAGCACCACAAAGACTTCACGATCCTGCCAGGACAATAAATCCTGCAAATAATTTTGCGTCGCGACTGGGCTACTCATCACATCTTCATGGATAAATTGACTGGAGAAAAAACGTTTTGCCAGTTCAGATACCGCCTGCAACTGGACATATTTGCATAGCCCCATCCCTTTATGTGAACAAAAATCGGCATAATCCGCAGAGAGCAGGTGATAAAGTGAACCAAATGATTTCAGTAGATGTTCCGCCATTTGCACGACAGGAACCCCTCGGGTTCCCGTACGCAAAAATATAGCCAACAACTCGGCATCCGTCAGGGAAACGGCGCCATAAGCCAGCAATTTCTCCCGAGGAGCAAGATTTGAATGCAATTCATCGCTTATTTCCATCACAGTAACATCCATATACTCCCCCTCATTCCCTTTCACCCAGTGGCTTCACGCCGCCAATATCCCATGATGAAAAAAGCACCGCCAGCCCCATTTTCATGGCTTGCGTAGCGCTTCGCAAACTTGTCATTTTTTGGCACCTGAATAAGGCAGGTTCTCAACTCAATATTTTCTTATGGTAGAATCTTAGGTAATTGTAACTTACATGTGGATAATCAGAATGGCAGGATTTTCCAGCAAACAGCTTTCTGGTAAACATATCGTGCTCGGCATCAGCGGGGGAATCGCCGCTTATAAGACAGCTGAGCTGATACGCCGTTTACGTGATCGCGGTGCCGAAGTACGCGTCGCCATGACGCCAGCAGCAGAAGCTTTTATTACGCCACTGACCTTGCAGGCCGTATCGGGTCATCCAGTCTCCGATGACCTTTTAGACCCCGCCGCTGAAGCTGCAATGGGGCACATTGAACTGGCTAAGTGGGCTGATTTAATTATTCTCGCTCCGGCCACAGCCGATCTACTCGCTCGTTTAACCGCAGGCATGGCAAATGATTTGGTTACCACGATTTGTTTGGCATCAGCAGCCCCCATTGCTGTCGCTCCAGCGATGAATCAGCAGATGTACCGTGCGCAGGCAACCCAACATAACCTAAGTGTACTCAAAGAGCGTGGCGTGCTGATTTGGGGTCCTGATGAGGGAAGCCAGGCATGTGGTGACGTCGGCCTGGGAAGAATGCTTGAGCCCATGGCGATGGTCGAACTGGCAACACAACATTTCAACACCAATCAAGATTTCGCCGGTCTTTGCATCACCATTACCGCAGGGCCAACTCATGAAGCTTTAGATCCTGTCCGCTTTATTACCAATCACAGTTCCGGCAAAATGGGATTTTCCATCGCACAGGCAGCAGCGGAACGTGGTGCTGACGTCACATTGATTGCAGGCCCCGTCAATTTACCGACACCACCGGGTGTCAAACGTATCGACGTAACCAGTGCGCTGGAAATGCATGAGCACGTTCAGGTAACCGCAGCTTCACAGCATATTTTCATCGGCTGTGCCGCCGTAGCGGACTACCGTTTCAAACAAATAGCGACTGAGAAAATCAAGAAACAGGGTGATGAAGTCACATTTACACTGGTGAAAAATCCTGACATTGTAGCGAGTGTTGCCGCGATGGAAACAAATCGTCCATTTGTCGTTGGATTTGCAGCCGAAACCCAGAATGTGGAAGAATACGCCCGCGGAAAACTCAAGCAGAAGCATCTGGACTTGATTTGCGCAAATAATGTATCTCTGGCCGAACATGGCTTCAACAGTGATACCAACGCATTACATCTATTCTGGCATGATGGCAGCGTTAATTTACCTCACAGTAGTAAATTACAGCTCGGCCACTGTTTATTAGACGAGATACTCAAACGCTATGACGAAAAAAATCGACGTTAAAATCCTTGATCCCCGCATTGGGCAAGAATTTCCCCTACCGACTTATGCTACACCTGGCTCTGCGGGTTTAGATTTACGTGCTTGTCTGGATAATGCAGTAGAACTGGCTCCCGGCCAGACTGAACTCCTGCCAACAGGGATCGCCATCCATATCGCAGATGAACAATTGGCGGCGGTTATTCTTCCCCGCTCCGGGCTGGGTCACAAACACGGTGTGGTTCTGGGCAATCTGGTGGGGCTTATCGACTCCGATTATCAGGGACAGCTGATGGTTTCAGTTTGGAACCGTGGTGATAAGATGTTCATCATTGAACCCGGTGAGCGCATTGCCCAAATGGTTTTTGTGCCCGTTGTACAGGCCGAATTTAACTTGGTTGAAGATTTTGAAACCAGCAAACGCGGCAGTGGTGGTTTTGGTCATTCCGGTCGTCAATAACTTTCCATAGAGCCTGATACCGTCAACCGATTTTCATATTTTTTGCCCATGATCGTGGTGGGCAAAAAATAGCTGGATTTGTTTTGCTGTTTTAGCAGGGGTTTTATCAGACATGGCAGAAAAAGAACGTACAAAAAAGAAAAATAGACGTGAGGAAATCTTGCAGGCACTGGCACACATGCTTGAATCCAGTGATGGCAGTCAGCGCATTACCACAGCAAAACTCGCCGCCAATGTTGGGGTTTCTGAAGCAGCACTTTATCGTCATTTTCCAAGCAAAACCCGGATGTTTGATAGCCTGATTGAGTTTATTGAAGACACTTTGATTTCGCGTATCAATCTGATCCTGCAAGATGAAAAAGACACCATTACCCGCATTCGGTTAATCCTCACCCTGCTTTTGGGCTTTGCGGAAAAGAACCCCGGATTGACCCGTATCATGACCGGTCATGCCCTGATGTTCGAACAAGACAGACTACAAAACCGCATTAACCAACTATTTGAACGTATTGAAGCGCAGCTCCGCCAAATTTTAAAAGAGAAAAAAATACGTGATGGACAGGGATTCAATTATGACGAGACCGTACTGGCATCGCAGTTACTGGCGTTTTGTGAAGGGATGCTTTCCCGTTTTGTTCGTTCTGAATTCCGCTATCGCCCGACCCAAGAGTTTGAAATACGCTGGCCATTGATATTGACTCAACTGCAATAACTGAGCCTGTACCGTGAAATTCCCTCTTTCATGCTGAGAATGATAACGTGCGGTTTTTTCGTTGAATTGTGTTAACATGCATCTTCTAGTTGAGTTCACTATAAAGTAACTCAGTAATGGCATCGTTACCGTATTACATGCGGGATGTCATTTCTACTACTCACCCCGCCCGGCCATTGGGCGAGGGTTTTTTTTATCTCATCTGTTTTTACCTAGCTAACAATCAGACAGCGTATTCTCTGCGATAGGCTTCCACCGCCGCCAAATAAGGCTGCATATCTGGATTTTCACGTAGATAGCTAATCAAGTCATTCAAAGTAATGATAGAAAAAACCTTGCAGTGATAGTCACGCTCAACTTCCTGAATAGCTGAAAGTGTCTCCCGCCCGCGTTCTTGACGATCCAAACACAAGATAACACCAGACAACGTTGCACCGTGTTGCTTGATGATTTCCATCGACTCGCGGATAGCCGTTCCTGCTGTAATCACATCATCAACAACGACAACATTACCTTGTAGTGGGCTACCGACCAGTGATCCGCCTTCACCATGATCTTTAGCTTCCTTACGGTTAAAACAATAAGGCATATCGATGTCATGATGTTCTGCCAACGCGACTGCCGTTGTGGTTGCAATCGGAATACCTTTATAAGCGGGCCCAAATAGCAGATCACACGAGATACCACTATCCAACAGTGCAGCTGCATAGAAACGACCAATCAATGCCAAATCACGCCCAGTATTAAATAGTCCCGCATTGAAAAAATAGGGGCTCTGGCGGCCGGACTTCAGTGTAAATTCACCAAATTTCAGCACCTGCTTCTTCAGTGCCAGCTCAATAAATTCGCGCTGATAGGCTTTCATTGGAGTTTCTCCTCTTTGATTTCTTGTCATACTTATCGCCATTTTGCAGGCATAAAAAAGGCGACTATTCAGCCGCCTGATCAATTTATTTATTTCAACGCATCTCGCTGCGCTGCAAAAATCGTTTCCAACCCCTCTTTGGCGAGGGAAAGCAATGAGAGCAATTCATCATGGCTGAACGGTTCACCTTCTGCCGTGCCTTGCACTTCAATCATCCGGCCGTCATCCATCATGACGATATTCATATCAGTTTCAGCCGCCGAATCTTCGACATATTCCAGATCACAAAGACCTTCACCCTCAACAATCCCGACAGACACTGCCGCCACCATTGATTTCATTGGGCTTTTCTTCAGTTTGCCATCAGCAACCAGCTTGTTCAGCGCATCCACCAGTGCCACACACGCGCCAGAGATGGCAGCAGTCCGCGTACCGCCATCGGCCTGAATCACATCGCAATCCAGCGTAATGGTATATTCACCCAATTTTTTCAAATCTACTGCGGCACGCAGTGAACGCGCAATCAGGCGCTGGATTTCCATTGTACGGCCAGTCTGCTTGCCTCTGGCGGCTTCGCGGGCATTACGGCTATTGGTTGCCCGCGGCAACATGCCATATTCAGCCGTGATCCAGCCTTGCCCCTGGCCTTTCAGGAAACGAGGAATTCCTTCTTCAACGGAGGCATTACATAACACTTTGGTATCCCCGAACTCCACCAGAACCGAGCCTTCCGCGTGTTTGGTGTAATGACGGGTCATTTTAATAGGACGCACCTGCCCTGCCGTTCTTCCTGCTGGACGCTTTCCTACTGGACTCATAGTGTTCTCTCCGCTGTTAAAACATTATTGGGGGCGCATTATACGGCCTAACGCGGCGAATGCCTATCCTGCATCTACGCGGGGCGTTATAATCCGCTCATCATTCTATAAATTGGAAACGAATTATGATCCGTAGCATGACCGCTTTTGCGCGGCGAGATATCAAGGCCGATTGGGGAAACGCAGCATGGGAACTGCGCTCCGTCAACCAACGTTACCTGGAAACCTACATTCGCCTGCCTGAGCAATTCAGAAGCCTTGAGCCAGTCATTCGCGAACGTATTCGTTCCCGCCTGACTCGCGGCAAAGTAGAGTGTAACTTGCGTTTTGATCTGGATACCCGTACTCAGGGAACCTTGATGCTGAATGAAAATCTGGCGAAACAGCTGGTTGAAGCGGCAAACTGGGTTAAACAGCAAAGCAATCAAGGTGAAATCAATCCAGTAGATATCCTGCGCTGGCCGGGCGTGATGTCCGCCGAAGAACAGGATTTAGACGCCATCAGCATACAATTGCTGGCAGAGCTTGATCTGGCTCTTGATGCCTTTATCCAGAGCCGTGAAACAGAAGGGCAGGCACTTAAGACGCTGATCGAGCAGCGTTTGGATGCAGTAACAGAAGAAGCCAGCAAAGTCCGCCAGCAAATGCCAGAAATCTTGCAATGGCAACGTGAGCGCTTACAGACCAAACTGGAAGAAGCACAGATTCAGTTGGAGAATAACCGTCTTGAGCAAGAGCTGCTTCTAATGGCACAACGCATTGATGTGGCAGAAGAACTGGATCGTCTGGATGCTCATGTAAAAGAGACACGTAATATTCTGAAAAAGAAAGAAGCCGTTGGCCGCCGGCTGGATTTTATGATGCAGGAATTTAACCGGGAGTCGAATACACTGGCGTCGAAGTCGATTAATGCGGATGTGACAAATTCAGCGATTGAATTAAAGGTGCTGATTGAGCAGATGCGCGAACAGATTCAAAATATCGAATAGCATTTCTTAGCATATCAGAACAAATCACAAAGCCAGTATACACTTTGTTGTAACTGGCTTTTTTACTATCAGAGCATTGCAGAACGAATCACAGCAGCGCATGATTATCGGGTACACCTAGTGATTGCTAGCGTGATTTAGGTGTACCCGCCCATTTTTATATTGGAAATTGCACAATGCCAAAGCTCACAGATAAACAAATACGAGCATGGATATCCACCAGCCGCTGAGTGCCGGATGCAATTAGGAATGTAAATTTAAGGCGAGTTTGGTTATGCTGTGGTGTATCCATAGCGTAAGACTCCTTTACGTTGTGGTTAGACGCCTCGATAGTGTTGGTAGCACTTCGGGGCGTTGTTTTTTTCTGCCTTGAACTACTCAAGGTGCGATTCACTCTACGTCTAATTGAATCGCACTTCAATACTTTTTTTATAATTTTTTTTGTGTATACTGAATCGCACTTATGTATAAGGAGTTCAGTAATGGCAACAAGTTCTAAGAATGCTAAGTCGCAACAACTAAACGCAAGATTCCCACATGAAGTTGTCGAGGAAATGGAAAAATATATTGCAGAAGGCGAAAACAAAGCACAATTTATCGTTACTTCTGTCAAAGCTGAGATCAAGCGCCGACAACGCAAAACCAAAGCATCATCTGAACAGTAACTAACCGAGTGAACATTATTCACATGGTTATCTGAGCAATAACTAACCAACCCGATGTTATCGGGGAGCCTAACTAACCCTCTTAAAGATGGTAAATTGATTGAACAATAACTAACCACACCTCTTAAAGAGGTGAGCCTAACCAACCCTCTTAAAGATGGTAGCCTCTTAAGCTGTTGTAATTCTTCGTAAACCAGATTTGGATTACGGGTAACTGATTGAT
>NZ_JANAIF010000119.1 GCF_024721015.1 Xenorhabdus bovienii | reverse complement strand
TGGATGGGATAATGGTTATATGCTGAAGGTTCTAACGGGAGGGTTTACGTCAGTATAATTTAGACCCGTTTGCCCTACCAGGCCCATTATTTATACGTGTTATTTTTGTTCATTATGATAGATTGATAACTGTTTTATCGGCATATTTTTCATTTGGTTCATAACAGATTTTGTCTGCCAGTCAATCCGGGCTGTTATTACATTGGCACCCGGGAATACCATGCAGAGAATATTGGTGTTATCGGCATTCAGGGAACCACTTAACCGACTGGTGCGTTTATTTTCATTTTCGGAAAATCAATTACGGGCTGACTTTTGCTGTGGCTTTCTTCACTCTTGTCTGATGATTTGCAACAGAGGCGGAGGGGATGAAAAAGCCGTATTTAGTGTTTTTGCTGGGATGGAGTGTGGCAGGGAGTGCGGGCACGGTGGTGTATACTGACCGTCAGCACCCGCCGATAAATCTGATGCCGAACAGTCACGTAGTCTGGCTGGATGCCGCTGTACAGCATCAGGAAAAACTCTTCGCTCAACTCTCTGTCGATCCTCAACAAGCCACAAAGCAGGCACTGGCAATATTCCAATCATTCCAATGGAGTCAGCAGGAACAGCAACTGATCAAGGCTTACCAGGCCGTGGTGCAGGCATGGCAATTAGGCGTGCAGAAGTATCCGGCAGTGGTCTTTGATGATAGGGATGTGGTGTATGGAATAGCGGACGTTGCAAAAGCCTGCGCACTCAGGAAACAACATCAGCCATGAGTATTCAACGTGTGACTTTTCCTGCGCTTATTACCCTGATAGCAGCATTTTCCCCGGTTACACAGGCTTCAATCAATACCGCTCAGATAGTGGCAAGCAGTGTGTCGCCCTCCTGCATTCAATGGCGGGTCAGCGGCATCTGTTACTGGCTGCTCTGTGGCTTGCATGGCTGTACCGTGAAAACATCGGTTAAGGTGACCCATTATCTTCCCGAAGTGGTGGTGTCTACCTATCAAACCCCCGGTGGTAATCCGTGGTCAGAAGTGGCGCAGGTCAGTCAACTCTCCGGCGGAGTGGAAAATACGGTGTCCGGGGCGTTATCCCATCTGAGTGCCGGTGGCGGTAATCACAATGTCCAGGTTGCCGGGCAACGGCGTACCAGTCTGCGCTTCAAATATGCCGATGCCATCGGGCATCCCGCAACTAACCTGATAGGCGGGCAAATTTCCGGCTATTCCTGCCGCAGTGCAGCTACACCCCTGATACCTTATTTTCTCAGCACACTGGATACCGTGGCGTGGCGCTCTGGTTTGCCGGAATTGTTCTACCCGGAAGCCCTGATTCCCGGTCAGCGGGAGCTGGGCAGCCAGATGGCAGGCAATGTGTGGGGCAATATTTATCCGCGTTCAGGCTTTGTCAATCAAACCGATGATGATAAGGCGGCGGCTGTGGTCGCGCAGCGGGTCGTGGATATTATTACCCGTGCCGGGCAACCCCATGTTTATCAGACTCTGAAAGGCACACGCACCGCCGGTTACTGGCCACCCGAACCGGTCACCGAAAATACCGGCACCCAAAATCACCAATGGCAGCGGTTATCACCGCAGTTAAGTCAGTCCTGCGCGGTGTTTCCGGATGGTGAACACACGGCCGCAAGTAATGGCAATCAGGCGTATGCCCTGTGGCAGTCTTACAGTTGCTGCCAGCGGCGTGGACAGCGTTTTCTCAGCAGCACGGATATCTGAAAAAGGGATAAATAATGACGAAAATAAACACGTTATGGCTGATAGTCGGTGGACTGACCATCGCCTCTGCACAGGCCAACGCCACGGGGTTGTTTCTGACATTACCGCAGGTGAACCGGAGCGCACTGGGTTATGGGGCAGAGGCCAGCGGGGCGGTGTCCGATACGCTGTTCTATAGCCTGGGGGGCGGTTCGGTGATTTCTGAACCCGCCAGTCGCAGTGGTTCAGCCACACTCGGCGGGCTGGAGCTGGGCTGGCGCTCGGATTTAATGTGCGGAAATTTTGACCTGAAAACCACCGTCAGCAATCAGTTGAATGGTATCACGGCCGGGTTTAAGAACCTGATGAGTGATGTGATTCAGGGCGCAACCGGTGCAGTAGCCAGTTTGCCGGCGATGGTCATTCAGCGGGCCAATCCGGGGCTGTATGACATGCTGACTAACGGCGTTTTGCAGGCCAATGTGGCGTTCGACAAAGCCCAGTTCAATTGCCGGGCGATGGCCAATAAAATGATGGACTTTGCGCAAAACACCAAATGGACTCAGTCAGCGGCTTTGCAGGAGTATAAAAATCTGGTTAACGGCGGAGATGGTGATGCGGTGCGCGTCAATAACGCCGGCAGCAAAATGACCGGTGCCAGTGGGCATCCGTGGATTGGCGGCCAACGGCAGGGGGGCAAGGGACAGAATGCCATTCGTCCGACCCGCGATTTAGCCAGCGCCGGGTTTAATATGATGAATCAGCTGCCGGTACTGAGCCAGTCGTCTGTCAGCACCCAAAATTGTGAGGGCAGTGCCTGCCGCAAATTCAGCAATGCACGTGAAGCGGCCGAAGCGGTGGTCAGCGTGCTGGGCGACCGGGCAATCCGTACCTGTGTCCACGCAGCAGAATGCGTCAGTGGTGGTGAAAAACACCAGCCGGGCACAACAGTTGCAGGTACGGGGTTTGCACCGATGCTGGAAGCACATACCAAAACCAATACAGAACAATTGGTGAAACTGGTCAGCGGCACGGAAAAACCAACGGCTGCAAATCTGGTGAAACTGAAAACCGGCAGCCTGGTTGTGACTCAGGGTGTCATTCAGGCGTTGCAGCGTGATCCGGATAAGGCCGCACTGACAGCGCGTTTGGCGGGCGAATTGGCGATGGCAGAAACCACAGAGACGGCGTTGCTGATGCGGCGGATGCTCATCACTGGCATGTCCGAACCCAATGTGGCGGCACAATCAGAAGCGCTGGCAGAAGGCGAACGGCGGATTGAGGCACTGGACCGGGAAATCAATGCGTTAAAAAATGAGATGCAGCTGAAACGCGAACTGGCTCACAATGCCATCCTGACTATTATCGAGCGGGACACCCAGTGCATCAGAATGCATCCGCAAAAACAGATCCCAGACAGCACCGATGCCCGGTTTTATCAGCTTGAAGTCCCAAATCGTGAGCGTAGGTAAGGTGAATGATGGCAGAGAAGCGTTCAGGATTAAGAAAAGGTGTCGTGTTATCACTGGTCATCGCTTTGGTGATGGTTATCACTGTAGCGACAGGTTGGGGCGGTCTTCATCAGGCAGAAAATATCACCCGGCTTCACCGCTGGATGACAGCAACCGGCAAATTTTGGTTAGTCTGGCGGCTATGCCTGTATGCAGTACTGGGTTGGAGCTGCCGGAAAATCTGGCAAAGGGTAAAACATCAGACGGAACACCACGCAACGCTGATAAGGATGATAGTGGTCAGCCTGCTGTTTATTCTGCTGTGTGAATATGCCCTGTCAGGCCATATTGAGGGAACAAGATGACCACCAACAGCTATCTGGAATATTTTCTGACCTTACTCGGCTGGGTCGTCAACAATGGCCTGTGGCAAATACTGATTGCAACTGGGTTGTTTACGCTGCCTTTAGTGATAAAGGTAATAGCCATTTGGTTGAAAGTGCGTGAAGATGGCGAAGAAGAGGGCAATGGTGGATTACAGTCGCTCGCCCGGATTGAAAACACCCTGTACTGCGCTTTTTTCGTCATGGTGGTGTGTTGTGTGCCGCTGGTCCATGTCAGCCTGACGACCCTTCAGTACGACCCGTCCCGCGCCAAAAGTTGTGGCACCTGGACACCGAAAGTACCGGATAGCAGTGGTTATGCGCCGGTGATATCCAGCCTGAACAACCAAACGGCCGCTGCGCCCCTCTGGTGGGCGGTGGTACACCGGTTGTCCAAGGGGGTAACGCAGGCAGCAGTGGCCTCTATTCCCTGTCGGCCGGATTTACGGCAACTGCGTTTTGAAGTACAGCATACCCGTATCAGCAACCCGGCACTGGCGGCGGAGTTGCAGGATTTCACCCACGATTGTTATGCGTTGGCACTTTATCAGTGGAAACAACGCGATCAGGGGAAAACCACCGATCCGGCTACCCTGAGTGATATTGACTGGCTGGGCAGCCGCACGTTTTTAGCCAGTGATTACAATACCCTGCAATCGCGCACGCCCAGAGCCGACTTTCCGTGGCAGGAGAGCCGGGACAATGGGAGGCCTTATACCGGGCAGGGCGGATATCCGACCTGCAAAGCCTGGTGGTCAGCCACCAAAACCGGACTGAAAGACCGGGTACTGGCACAAGCCGATCCGGGCTTGTGGCTGCGCCTGTCTGCAACCTTGAAAATACTGGGCAAAAATACGCAGGAATATCAGGAAGCGGTGATCCGCCGTCTGGTCAGTCCGGTGAATCTGACGGTTTCTCAGGACGGTTATGTCTATGCCGGGTATGGCGGCAATACCGATCCCAGCTTGTTAGATGGATCTAATCGGATTGGTGCTTCGGCAGGGGCTTTATTGGGCGGATTACTCGGCATGCCCATGTTCGATGCGGTACGCCAGGCTCTGCCGATGATGCAGGCGGTGATCCTGATGGCGCTGTATATCTTAATCCCGTTGATCCTGCTGTTTGCAGCGTATGAGCTTAAAACCGTGCTGACCCTGACGTTCGTCATCTTTGCGTTGAATTTCCTGACGTTCTGGTGGGAAACTGCCCGCTGGTTGGACAGCTATTTACTGGAAGCCCTGTACGGCTCAGAAACCCACAGCCTGTTTAATCTGGCCGGCATTCAGAATACCTCAGACGATTTAATTATGGGGCTGGTGATGGGTACGCTGTTTATTGTGCTGCCGATGGTCTGGCTGGGTGCACTGGCCTGGGCCGGTGTGCGGATGGGGGATATGGCCGGCATGATGAGTCAGGGCGTGGGGCAGGTCAGGCAATCTGCGGGCATGTTCGGGCAGATGGTGATGCAGAAGGTGTTGTCCAAAGGAAAATAGTCAAATGAGGTGCTTAAAACTTAAGGGATAGAACGTTATCCCCTAAATTTAGTTTGAATGTGATATTTTCCTTTTTTTAATCTATTGATAATTGTTTCGATAATTAAAATAAGTCATATTGTCGCGTTAATGTTTTAATTTATACTCTGCTGAATTCAGGTCTTATATTCACATAACTAACACAGCACTTATGACCTGTATCACAAAAAAGTAAATTATGTAATGCCATTTCAGTCAATATGCCTTATATATAAAGCGCTATACTTTCATGTTTATATCGATACCCTTTTTAGGGTAATAGACGATATTTAATTATTATAGAAGCCTCAAGGGTCGTAACCGTTGAGGCTTCGCTACTTATTACCATGGCAATAAATAGTGCGTAAAAACAGTTAGTCAAATTTTTCATCTGATTAGATGTCTTATTTACATAAACCTATAAAATTGTAGGTCATGTCCATATTTTGCGGAATATGTGTTTTCATCATTTTTTTTAATGTATCACAATGAGAAAAGGCGATTTTACTGATTTAACTTAAATGTTAAGGTTAGTTTTTTCGTTATTGAATTAATAATGAAAATAGTTAAATTAGAACCTATTTAATGTGCTGCGAAATGGATTAAAAGAAGTGATGAACGATACCAATGAAAAGGGTAAGAACAGGAAAAATAAAAAACACTCTACCTATTTTATTCCTTACCAAACGACGTATGATTTACGTTTAAGTAATCAAGAAAAATTAATTGCAAATTTAGCACCATAACCTTCCAATAGAGTATTTAGCTCATACTCCACGGT
>NZ_JANAIF010000118.1 GCF_024721015.1 Xenorhabdus bovienii | reverse complement strand
AGGCATCGTAGCGATAATCCCACTGCTGGCCGCCCGGCGTCTGCACCCCGATAAGCTGGTTCTGGCTGTTCCACCTAAACTTGGTCAGTTGCGGACGGTGGCCTTCTTCCCACAACTGCATCGCGGTCATCCGCCCCGCATCATCATATTCAAACAGATGCTGACCCAGCTGTCTTAATCGGTGGCCTTTCTGGTAAAGCCGCTCCCCGTCAATCTCATTCAGGCCATCAAAACGGCGGGACGGGTAACCCGACGCATCATACTGATAATGCTCCCGCAAGCGATCCCGGTCACTGACCGAGGTGACCTGACCATTGCCGTTGATCACGTAACGCAGCCACTGCCGCTCATCATTCGCCGCCACCAGATTGAGCGCGGCATCGTAACGGTATTCCTTGTCCAGACCCGCCAGGGTGGGCTGCGGAATATCCGCCACTTCATGCGCCGCAAAAAACTCGGTATTGCGTCCGGCACGCTGAGCGGTCAGTTGCCCCATCAGGGAATGCTCCTGCCTCAGGATAAACCCTTTATCTGACTGCCGGTGCCATTCGTGTCCGTCTTCGTCCCGTTCAAGATCCAGTGTGTGCTCACCGTTAATGCTGAGGAGTCTGAGTTCACCGACGTTGTTGGCTTGTGTACTCGCCTGCCAGCAGCGGCCATCCGGCGCATGGAGCGTCCTTTCTTCGCTGTTGCTGTCCGGATAGGCACGCTGGATTTCCCCGTGTGGCTGGACTTCGTTGACAATACGGTCTTTATCGTCGTATTCAAATGTCAGCGGTTCACCGTCAGGTGCCGTCACTTCCAGCAGACGGCCGAGGATATCGTAACAATAAGTCGTGCTGCCTTCCGGTGTGTGCATCGCCGTCATGCGGCTTGCCGCATCGTATTCATAGCAAGTCACATGGCCCAGCGCATCGCGTTTTTCCATGCAGTTACCGTTGCCATCATAGGCATAATGCCACTGCGTGCCCGCATAATCGGTTTCCGTGATGACCCGGCCATCCGCATCCAGCGTGTAACCGTAGCTTTCCCCCTGCGGGTTAATCACGGCCAATAATTGCAGGCTGTCGAGGTCATAGCGATACTGCCAGCGGTGGCCCTCCCCATCTACACGGCCCACGGGCAAATCAAACGGCCCGTATTCAATGTGCCATTTTACGCCACGGGCATCCGTCCATTCCGTCAGGTTGCCATGGCGGTCATGACGAAAACGCTCCAGACTGTTATTCGGGCGGTCACTTAAAGACACCCGGTGATGACGGTCATACTCCCACAGCCACAACGCCCCGCCACCCGACGCGAGCCGCTGCAACCGGTCATGGCTGTCGTAACCCAGCCGCAGGCTGCGGTTTTCTTCATCAAACAGTTTGGTCAGCCGCTGATGGCCGTCATATTCCCACGTCCGTTTGCGCCCCTCGTCATCTTCGGCGGCAACCACTAAACCAAATTCGTTGCGGGTCAGGGTGGTCTTGCTGCCGTCCGGCGCGATAAAACACTCGGGATTGCCTTTATCATCATACTGCTGCCACCAGACACGGCCGAGCGGATCAGTCATGCTGATAAGCCGGTCTTCACCATCATAGTGATACTGCCACATCGCCCCATTGGCATCCGTAAAGGCGGTGACCAGTCCCGTATCCGCCAGATAATCCAGCGTCAACACCTGCCCTTCCGGCAAAATCTGCCGCTGCAGGTTGCCCCATTCATCGTACTCATAACGGGTGAGATGGCCGCACGGGGTTTCCACCTGTGTGACCTGCTGCTGATCATTGTAATGCCAGGTGGTGGTATGACCTTGCGGTGTGGTTGAACGGGTGATACCCGGTTCGTAAGTCAGATGAACCGGATAGAAGCCCCCACTGCCCACACTGTCCGTACAACGTCCTTGTGCATCATAAACATAATCCACGGCAGTCTGGTCACCATCTGACCAGCGCTTGATCAATCCCTGTTCATTGTATTCATAGAACAGGTGAAATTGCTGGGTACTGTCCGCCTCGGCCAGCCAGCCGTTATCGTGATAGCCGTAACGCGCCAGCATGTCATTCAGGCCATTGTCCGTCCGGCGAATTTCTTCCAGCAGGCCATCTTCACGATACAGCAGCACCAGTTCGGGACCGTCGCTGTGGGTCACTTTCACTAACTGGCCGGTGTCGCTGTAATGAAAACGCACCGCATTACCGTGGCGGTCACGGTGTTCGGTCAAATTCCAGTGCTGCGTATCCGCCTTCCCGGTGGGGGCAGGTAAGGTAAAATATTTGCGCACCGGATTATTGCGCTCCGTCAGCACATAACCTGTCGCTGCCCGGCTCAGGGTAAAGTCGGGGTGTTCAGGATTGACACAATGGTCATAACTGGCCGGCAGGGCAAAATGCAGCGATGCCCCTTCCGGGGTCAGGATTTCAACCCGGTCCCCGGTCACACTCACACATTCCGAGAAGCTGTCAGTCCAGTTTTCACCCAGTAATCCCCGCTGTCCCGGGAACCAGCTGCGCATAAACAGCAGCGGCACCGTCTGCCCCAGTGCAATATCCGTGCGTTGGTCAAACAGGGCGCCGGTCGTCACATCAATCGGGTCACCGGTAAAGAATCTTTTCGTGCTGGCCCAGTAACGCTTTAAGCCTTTGGTTTCCTTAAAGGCATTCTTGGCGCATTTCAGCGTTTTGCCCCACACGACATCCCCGACTTTTTGGGCCCCCTTGAGGGCACCTTTTAATACTGCCTGCCGGCCCGTCTTGGTCAACAGCTTTCCAAGGCCCTTTGCCAGCCCCCGCGACGGCGGCACGATAAACTCGACGGCTATCAGCAACGCCCGCTGCCAGCCGGAGAATTCTTCTTCAATTTTCAGGTACGTGCCCTGACCTGAGCCGATAAAGACCTTGCTCGCGCCGCCTTTGATGGCGGCACCACACACCAGTTTGTCGCCGACCCGCGCCGCAGGCTGACCGTTGATAAATACCGACTCACTGCCCTGAGCTATCAACGGGGGCGTCGGATGTTTACTGCACTTGGCGATGTCCACCGTCGCACGTGCTGCCGGTTTCCCTTCAATAATGACGTTACCAGAGCCACTGTCCAGCATCCCGTCCGGCGAGCCGAAGCTGTCTATGAAGTTCGTGACGGCAGAACTTGCCGCCGCGATGGCATCGCTGGCCAGATAGGTTAACCCGCTACCTGCAGCCGCAACAATGAGTGTTGCCCCCAACCCCCCGGTTCCGGCAACCAGTAACCCCACCGCACCAAAAATAGCCGCCCCAATCAGCGCACCGGCAACCGCTCCCATCAGGGCACCAAAGAAACTCTTATGCTGAATCGGGTCGCCTTTCCGTGCTGCCGCCGGCCCTCTGGCTCCTCCAGCGGGAGGCAGTAGCGGCCGGGCGTGGGTTGCCCCGACTCGCGCAATCCGGGTAATAATTTCGTCACCTAATCCCATATCAGCCTCCCACTATTCCGCCTGAAAACTGGTCACCACCGCCAGTAAGGCTTCCTGTTGTCCTGTATTAAACGGCTGTGGCGAGGTCAGGTTAAAGGCCAGCAACTGGCTGCCCCGGATTTGCAAGACCACTGTCTGGTGCATTTCCCCTTCCGGGCTTTGCCAGTGATAATCCAGCCGCCAGGCCAATTCGCCACTGAGTTCCATTTGCAACCGCTGATGCTCCTGATAGCCCGGCAGGTGAGTCACAAACTGAGTCAGTGTTTGCTCATAATAGGTATTGATATCGCTGCCCGCCGGCACCGGGGTGCGGTTAATCACCAGATTGACGCCACTGTCATCCGGCAGGACAAAAACATGCATGGATTCATCACGCCAGTTAGCGGGAATGGTCAGGGTGCCTTCGTTCATCTGGTAAGGGAGTGCGCTCATGGTATGTCCTTTTTGTTCTTTTTAAGGTTGTCATTCATTTAATTATTCAGCCCATGCTCAGTCAGGCTTACCGGGCTGACTTCATGTTGTTCTCAGGATATTCATCATCCTGTTGGGTATCAATTCAGGGTGATCACCTGTTGACCATTGATAATCACAGAAACCCCCGTAATATGGATGTTGCCGTCCTTGTCTATCGAAATACTGCCCTTGGTATTACCGATGTGGATACCGTCTTCAACAGACTGGACAGTGATTGCCCCCTTGACACTGAGCACACTCGTTTTTTCCACGGTCACTTGCCGTGTCCCAATGCTGCTCACTTCCATACCAATCACTTCCTTATGGCGGTCTTTGCGCACGGTGATAACTTGATTGTTGCCAACACTTTCCGTGTGGTCGTGGGTCACCCGGGTACTGCGGTCATTAAGTACCGTCGTGTCCATGTCCTTCTGCGCATGCAACGCCAGCTTTTCGCTGCCCTTCGCATCCTCAAACAGCAGTTCGTTATACCCCTCGCCCTTGTGGGTTTTGGAGCGGAACGCCATCTGGGTCTTGCTGCCCGGCAGCGCACCCGGCGGGATATTACTGGCGTGGTAAGTGCGCCCGGTCACAATCGGCTGGTCCGGGTCGCCGTGCAGGAAATCCACCACCACTTCCTGGCCGATGCGCGGTATCGCCAGCATGCCCCAGCCCTGGCCGGCCCACGGCTGGCTCACCCGTATCCAGCAGGAACTCTGGTCGTCGCTTTTTCCGTATCTGTCCCACGGGAACTGCAGCCGGATACGCCCGTACTGGTCACAGAAGATTTCTTCCCCGGCCGGCCCGACGACCTTGGCAATCTGCGGGCCGTCGATGGTGGGCTTGGGCCGCGGGGCTGGCCGCCAGTTTTGGTTGTGGCGGATGAAGCTGAACTGGCTGTGCAGCGTGGTACCGCTGTCGCCGCTGGCGGTTTCCCGCGCCTGCGGCTGGCTGCCCGTATGGCTGGCGCTGACCACCTGCCACGGCTGGTTGAGGTCGGCGCGCGGGTGGTTGTCCAGGGTAAACAGCTTTCCCGGCTGGACAGCGATGGCCTGCCCGCTGCCCTGCCCCGTCACCGCGTCGCTGCGCAGCGCTTCCAGCCGGTAGCGGGTAAAGGCTTCGCCGTGGGCTTCGTCCTTAAACCGCCCCGGGTAGTCGTAGTGCTCGTAATACCGCTGCTGCAGGGTGTCTTCCTTCATCTGCCGGCTGAACTCCGCCGGCCACGCCGGGTTTTTGAAGGTGTAGTCCTTGAGCTGCACCTGTGCCGGGCGCACCTGGGCGCTGCAGGTAAAGCTGCCCACCGACGGCACCCCCGTCGTGCTGCCTTCTCCCGGCTGGTACGGGACCACGATGCCCGGCGGCACGGAGCCGGCGTCATCGGCAAACACCAGCGTGTTCCGCCCGCTGCCGCATTCGAAGAAGTAGAAGATGCCCTCTTCCGCGGTCAGCCGTTGCAGGAAGGTAAAGTCGCTTTCCTGATATTGCACGCAGAATTCCCGCGCCGGGTGCGGATGGCGCAGACTGAACACCACGTCGCGGATACCGTGCTCTTTCAGGAGCATGGTGAGGATAGCGGCGATGTCCAGCTGCTGGAAGATACGCGAGTTCTGCCGCAGGGTGGTGCGCCACAAATCCGGATAGATACTCATCTGGTAGGTGGTCTGGTGCAAGCCGGTGTTGCCCTGCTCGAAACGGGCCACCATCCCGGTGATACTGCGCTGCTCGACGCCCTCCTGCAAAATGGTCAGGGTCGCGCTGCGGTCGAGCACCGCCGGAAAGTCAATCGCCGGGTCGGCGCTCGCCAGCCCGACCGTCAGGTGGAACGGCTGGGAAAACCCTTCGGTCAGCGAGAAATCGGTGACCACAAAAGTTTCCGGCGGCAGGCCGCCCGCGGTCAGGGTAAACTGCAGCCCGCTCGGGGCCGTGCCGCCCCCGCCGCCCAATAACTGGCTGGCTTTCTGCAGGACCTTGCTGGCCGCATGCTGGCCGCCCGCCGCCCGTTCAACCAGTCCCTGCCCGCCCGACGCAATGGAGCCGGCAATCCCCTGAATGGACGGCAGACGTGGGGTACCGGCACCGCCTAATCCCCCCAACACGCCCGCCGCCTGTTTTGCCATGTT
>NZ_JANAIF010000117.1 GCF_024721015.1 Xenorhabdus bovienii | reverse complement strand
GCATAGACATCACTGTTAAAAATCTGTGGTGTCCATTCCGTCAGAGAGGCGGCATTTTTCGCCCGCTCCACGGTATCTGCCAAACCGAGGTTTTTCACAAACTCATTTTCGTTCGGAATGTCCGCGCCGTTCTTTGATTTCTCCAGACGAGAATTAGCATTGTTATTCGCATTGGCCGCATTTTGGATGGCGGTGTTCGCGTTGTTGATAGCGTTTCCGGCATTCTGATTTGCGGTATTAGCCAGATCATACGTTGCTTTAACCGCTCTCGGTGTTGCAGCATCCACCTCACTGTTACTGTTAGTGGCGTTAGACAGTTTAGTAATGCCTGCCACAGTCTGAGAGGCCACAGGGATATTAGCGCCTACCGTTGTCCTTAATGCGTTTAGCAAACCTGCTCGCAACGCTGCCGTGTTACCATCATCCAGCACGTCCTGATTGTTGGTTTCCGCGATAAACTGAGCCACTACGCTCGCAATTACCGATGTCTGCCGCCAAACCTTATTCAATTCCTGCGACTTAGCCACCCCAGAACTAAACCCGTTAGTCCGTGCGGCCAGATTGCCGTACTCCTCGTTTGTTAATACACTCGCCCCGTCTGCGATGCCGAACGGGAGAAATTCATTTTTTGCCATAGTGTCCTCACAGTTTTACAGCCCAGCCGCCCGTACCAAAACCGGCGACAAATTCATTATTGATATCAAAGCCAAACAGCCCCTTGCGGGCAGAATTGATATAGTTGTTAACCCGAACCGCCTCAGGTTTGACGTTCAGATAGCCTTGCCTGATCACTGCCTTAATCACCTCAGGAACGACGCCACCGGTTAAAAACACATCCATCGTCATGTCCTGATTATCGATAAACAATATTTTGGTATTACTGTCCGGCAAGATTTGCTGATAAATGGCCTCCAGCATTTCGCTGGTGCCGTCCCAGTGGTTAGCCTGAATTTTTACCCGTAACAGTGTGCGATACGTCTCATCGTCCAGTTCCGTAAATCCGGTGTCACTGTCAAATTTCCTCTTCCAGCTACCCCGATCGAAACCGATTTCCTCCATGTCCAGCGAGAAATACACGCCAACAATAGGTACCCGCACGTAGCGCGACAGCCCAATCCATTCCCCGACTGCATCCAATTGCACACCGACCCCGTGGTCGATGGAGAATTCGGTATTCAGGGTCTGGGCAACTGTGGCAATGTCTGAGAGCGTGCGGGTGATGAGGTCAAGGTGGTCAACAAATTTAGGCGCTGTCCGATGCTGGGCGGTAATGAGTTTTAGATAGTCTCGCCTCATGTCACCACCACATTAATATTGTCAATGTTACAAACGGGTGCCTCGTTAAAGGCGATTTTTAAATTGGATTCCGCCAGCGAATGTGCTGATCGGCCAATTTTCAATGTGTTAATGTCGTAAGTCTTCCCTTCCTCATCGCCGGGCAAGTTGGCAGGGGAATAGAGCCGCGCCAGATAAACATTATCGCCAATAACAATCGTGTTAATGTATTTCGCTATGGCCGTTTTGATCCTGTCCCCTACCAGCGTGGTGTAGCCCTCAAACGCCGTGATGTTCAATTCGACATAAACTGACACGTCAACGGGGCGTGAGAATCTAATGGGCGTTGACAATCCATAATGATTGCGAACATTAATTGTTGTGTCGCCAAACGTCCCTGAGCCGGGCGTTTTTTTCAGGGCAATGGTTTTAGCGATTTCAGTCGCGTCCCCGCCATCGACGATCATGGCAACCGAGTGCGGCGGGATACCGTTGACGTCAGTTTTATGGGTGTCATTCTCAAACCCGCGTAAACGAACAACGCCCGGTATCAAACTGATTGCACCGTGCATGCCATCCAGTACCGTTCGTGATGGCAGGGCTACCGATTTATGTTGGCGGATGCGTAACGCGCCGTCAGGTTCAATGGGCGCGCCCGCCGTGGCGCTATGTGAATTAGTGACACTCTGCCAGCCCCGTGTCGGGGTGCCGATTATATCAATGTCGCCCGGTGCGGCGGTGATCGCCCCCAGTTTTTGACAGGTCGCCGTGACGGTTACTGTACCCTGCGTACCTATCGTGACAATATCTGGCAACGTCCACGGATGGTTGTTCCGGTCACGCACGAGACCGTTTTTAACCACCGTGCCGACCTGACCCACCAGAGTAATATCGGCCGTCGAGCGAGTAGCTGCATGGCGTGACAAGCCATTAATGGCGACGTTGTTAGAGAGTGCGGCACCGCTGGACGTACGGGGACTGTAGGTGTTATAGGACGCAACGACCATGTTATTGGCATCATGGATTGCCAGAGCGTAAATGGCGATCATCTGCCCGTCTTTACTGTCCGGCTCTAAATAGGCATCCTCGCCGTAAATCTGACGAAAATACCCGTTGAGCCGTTCCAGTATCGTCGGGTAATCAGGCGCAGTGATGCCGCTCGCGGTGATTTTGGCCGCAAGCCCTAAGGTGTCTAGATTAAGCATAATTTACCGTTCGCTGGTTACTGTGGTTTTGCCGTAGCGGGTGTTGATAGTGGCGGTAAGGGTCATTTTTCGGGTGTCGGGATCACGTTTAGCATCGAGTGAGATAATTTCAGTTACCCCCTCAGTACCGAGAATGTGCTCGCGAATTGCCATCGCACTGGCATAGCTTTTATCTAATACTGCCTCTCGGTAGGGTGTTCCCGCTGCCATATCCAGAAACCAGTCCCCACGCCATAAGTTGAGCCGTGTTTTTACGGCCTGTGCGACTGCTTCGGGTGAGTTGGTCAGAAAGGTACTATCACCCTGCCCGAAACTGTAATCGCCGTTGCTGTCTTCTCGTCGGTATCGCATTATTGAGGTCCTCCTGTAGTTCCGCCGCCTGTTTCAACTCCACTATGTTTGTGTTTCATCTGACTAACGCCACCCGCTATCACATCATTTTTCACATTAATAGGGCCATTCATCATCGCCATACCACCACTGGCACCCATACCCTGTGACAGATTGCCGTTGATGATCACATTGCCATTGAGCACAATCTCGGGTGAAGTGATTTCAGTTCCGCCATCCGCCGTTGCGGTCAGTTTGCCGGGAGTTTTGACCGTAATGTTATGACTGCCGGGAGACAGTTCGATGTAGGCCGCGCCGTCGTCAGTTCGCAGTTGGGCGGCGCTGGTACTGATACCACTGATTTTCTTTGCCTGAGACTGAGGCCCCACAATCGCAAACCCATCCGATAAATTGTGCTGGCGAGGATCTACAGGTTCCTGAACGCCGCCGTTCTGCCACCAGTAATCAATGCAACGGTCAGCGAAAACGACCAGACATTCATCACCGGGCTTAACAGGAAATGTCAGTGTGACACCGCCTCCACGCGGGAAAATAACCGGCACGTCCACCAGCAAAGGTAATGCGACCGATTCAGTCTTGCCTTCGCTGTTCGTGACTTTCCAGCGTATCGCAGGCTGGGCAGTCACTGTCACCGCATCGGCATTAAATGACTGAATAATGCAGGGTAAGGCCACGTATAGCCCGGAACTGATCGCCGCCTGCATGACCAGAAACGGCGTTTCGGGCTGGTTAACTCGTTCATGGTGAGTGATCATTGTTGTCTCACATCTGCCTGTAGTGCGGATTGGTTAATTAATGTCTGGTCGCTCTTGGCCACACAGATCAATTCCATGTACCACGTGTTTTCACGGGTATCACCGAAATAGTTGACGTTGATAACCACATAGTCGCCGTCGGCGTCAATGGGCGCAGGCATCTCTTTATCACTGTTGCCAGAGGCGATAACCCCCGTAGATTTACCACTTCGGGTTCATCATGGTACCGGATGGCCTTACGGAAAAATCGAAGGGCTGCCGCGGCATCTCGTTTGGCGGTCAATAGGAAGTCGATGGTCTGACCGTTGCTGTCAACCGCCCGGTACAGATATTTCCACTGTCCTTTGATTTTTATGTCGGTTTCATCCATTCGCCATCGACGACCCACGGTGCGCTTATGTCGGCGAAAGGCCTTATCCAGCAACGGTATCAGGCGAATGACCCAGCGGTGAAGCGTGGAATGGTCAACGACAACGCCGCTCTCTGCCATTATTTCTTCCAAGTTACGCAGGCTGAGGGCATAAGCGAGATACCAACGAACGCACTGAGCGATGATATCGACAGGATAATGTAGACGTTTGAAGGCTTTTCGGATCAGAGGCATAGTCAGGTAACATCACAAAAAAACAGCATGTTACCCAACGACGCCTTAATGCGACAGAGCCTGAAAAAGCGTGGGTCACTTGAGTTGTTTGGCGGTAAAATGGAACGGTAAAGAAGGGACAGTAAAGAAGGGACAGTATCGTTAATTTAAACAATTACCCATCTTGGTTTTGCGAAGACTGATTATTGATGACATGAACGGCCTGATGAAAAACCTAAGCATAAAAATGGCTCATTGAAGCCGAACATTTTTTTAGGCACATCAGGCGCGGAACTTATTAGGGCGCGGGCATTTTTGCTCATATGACGCCGGATAGATTTAAGCAAATCCATCATAAATCAAAATGGGTGTTGCCCCATAGATTTTATGCTCTCGAGCACAGACCGTATTGGCTGGGATTGAACGGGTTTGTATGTTGCGCAAAGGACAATATCCACAAGAACCAGAATATCCAATTTCACCGGCGGCCTATTTCTATCAACTGACTGCATAAAAATAAATCAAGACACTTTCGCTCGAGATCTCTCTGTTAATGCGACAGAACCTACTCTGGTTCTGGTACCGTGCCATCATTGGCGAGATAGCCATAGCGGTTAATAAATTCCCAGGCATAGGCTTCACCGCTGCGGCTGAAGCCGGCATCCCAGTTCACAGACCAGGTCATCAGGCCGAGAATGTCCAGACCCGCCGCTTTCAGTCGTGCCAGCGCGTTATACACATCCTGCGGATCGATAACGTAGCCAGTGGCTGCTGCATCATTATTGGCTGGCAGGCCTATAATAAATTTACCGTGAGGAATTTTTATAAAACCACGGGTACCGGTGACCAAGCTCTCGGTCAGGTAATAAAGGAAGTCTTCTTTCTGTGCATCATTATTCTGGGCAATCCAGCCGACGCCATCTACGTAAACGCCGTCGCCGCCCTGATTATAAAATTGCGGGGCGATGTAATCGTAGTAGCCTTCCAGTCCGTTAATATAGGCGTTGTACTCACGCCCCTGCGCCAGATACGGGAATTCCGGGGCCATACTGATGGTGAAGTTTTTACCCAACGGACGAAAATGGTTCTTAACTACTTTCAGTGCAGCAGGAATAACGGTCTGATTGTTAGCAGCAGTAATGGCAGCCTGCTCTAGGTCAATATCCAGGCCGTCAAAATCGTACTGTTCAGTCAGCGCGATGATACGGTTTCCCAGCGCCACTTCGTCCCCGCTGATCAGCTCAATATGTGCATCCGCACCACCGAGGGAAATAAGCACTTTACGACCCTGAGCGTGAACCAGATCGATCTGACGGCGGAACTCAGTTTCAGTACCTTTATAAGGTTTGAAATCAGGAATACGGTCGCTGTTCTCCAGTACCTTCATAAAGGCAACGGCAATAACGTTATACGCCACGGGGATTTCTGACAGGTCCATTTCAGTAAAACGCCCTTGCTTATAACCCTGGCCCGGCTCCGGCGCCCAATTGTGCCAGAAGCCCATCACAATCTTATTTTCACTATTCTGTAGTGTAGGTGTTTTCATGGACATAACCACTCCATTTGTATTTTCGGATAGATAGTGGATACTGTTAACTCCACCGTTTTACGGCAACATTTTTAAACTTGAATGAAAAAATCAAGGGATTTAACAAGCATATTTCATGAACACGATAGTCAGTGTTGCGATTGTCGGGATGGCGAATAAACTGGCCCGCACGGTCTGGACACTGGTTGCCCATCAACGGGAATACCAAAAAGATTACGTCAGTGTCAGGCCTTATTGAGGTATTTCACAGGTAAAAATTCACTTCAACTCAATTAAAAAAGAGGTATATATCCGTCGTCATTGAAGATGCTTGATTTTTCATTTGTATCAGATCATGATCGCGCTCATGAAAATTAATCTG
>NZ_JANAIF010000116.1 GCF_024721015.1 Xenorhabdus bovienii | reverse complement strand
ATAAATATAAATATAAATATAAATATAAATATAAATATAAATATAGATTTTATTATTTTTCGGTGTCAATTTTCGAACGAAAATAATAATATAAATAACTTAGCAGAGAGGGTTTTGATATGCGTTTTTTATTTTATTATTCTAAATTTAAAAAATAAAGTGTAAGCTGTAATAAAGCTAATCTATAATTATATTAATTTGGAGACGAAAAATATTATGTATACAGGAATTGTACAAGGTAAAGAGAGTGTATTGTCACTCAATAAAAATAATGGTTTCAGCACGCTGACCGTGAGTAATCATCATCGTTTTTTTGCGGGTGTTTCTGTGGGCGCCAGTGTTGCCATTGATGGTACTTGCCTGACAGTCACTGAATTCACCGATGACCGAGTTTCTTTTGATATCTCCGATTTTACCGCTGAGAGCACAACGTTAAAATTGCTCACCGTTGGGGATGAGGTTAACGTTGAAAGATCACATCAGATGAATCAAGAAAATGGTGGGCATAGCCTATATGGGCATGTTGAAGGGGTGGCCGAAGTCATTGAATTTACGCCAACAGGTGAAACTTATCGGTTGGTTATCCGAATTCCTCAGGACAACATTAAGTATTTCTTCCTGAAAGGTTTTATTGGTCTTCATGGTTGTAGTTTAACCATCAATGGCATTGATGAAGAGAATAAAACCGTAGCCTTGAACCTGATTCCAGAAACATTAAGAATGACCAATTTCAACAAGATCAGAGCGGGTGATTTCCTCAATTATGAAATCGACCAAATGACAAGAACTATTGTAGATACACTAGCCAGAACGTTATTGAAGAAATAAAAATAATTGCTGGGACTAGAATAGGAAGTGGTAAGTTATCTTCAAAATTACCACTTCGAATTCAAAACGTCGAATATCACTCATCAACTTAATTTAATTTTCGCCCATTCCAAACCGCTTTGGTACTCCGCAGGTAGTAGAGGGATCAACGCCTGTAACGTTGTTTGCAATGCGCCTTTGTCAGCATGAGCCAGATTTAAGTGCCCAACTTTGCGCACTGGGCGGACTTCCTTTTCGTACCAATGCAAATGCACCAGAGGCAAACCGAACCATTCTGGATTGAGCTCCGTACCGATCAGATTGATCATCACAGATGGCGCCATTATTTCTGGCTGAGGCATCGGAAGATCAAGGATCGCACGCAGATGCAGTTCAAACTGGCTGATGGAAGCCCCGTTTTGTGTCCAGTGGCCGCTATTGTGTACCCGGGGTGCCAGTTCGTTGATCAACAAATTATCGCCAACAATAAAACATTCCATCGCCATGACACCGATATAATTCAGGTGATCCATGATGGCAGACAGCATTTTCTCTGCTTGTTGCTGCAACTGATTATCTGCGTTTGGCAAGGCAACGCTGGTGCGCAAAATACCTTCCTGATGCAGATTATGTGTCAGTGTATAAAATACGGATTGGCCTTGTGCATTACGGGCGCCAACCAGTGAAACTTCTCCTGAAAACGGAATGCCTTGTTCCACAATACACTCACCGTAAATTTCGGCAGGTAATTCCGCTTCATCACCCGGCCGGATGCGCCATTGGCCGCGTCCATCGTAGCCGCCGGTACGGCGCTTGACGATAATAAAATCACCTAACTCCGCAAACAGTTGCGGCCATTGGCTGGGATCGGACAGTAATCGCCACGGTGCTGTTGCCAAACCCAAACTATCCATGAGCTGTTTTTGTGGCAGGCGATCAGCCAGCTGGGGGAAAATATCACGGTTGATGAAAGCCTTATGATGGGCGAGTTCGCGGGTTAATGCTGTTTCGGGCCAGCGTTCAATTTCTGCGGTGATAACGCTGCTTTGGTATGGCACTGATTCAGGCTCGGCATCCAGCCCAACCGGATAGACAGCGATCCCCAATGGTTCGCCGGCCTGACGGAGCATTCGACCCAACTGACCATTGCCCAATACGCAGATTGGCTTCATGCATCCTCCCGTGGATCTGGATTATTCAAAACATCTTGTGTTTGTGCTGAACGCCAGTCTGACAAACGCTGAAACAGCACATCATCATGTAATGCCAGCACTTGCGCTGCCAGTAACGCCGCATTTGCTGCCCCGGCTTTTCCGATGGCCAGCGTACCAACGGGGATGCCTGTTGGCATCTGTACGATGGAGTAGAGACTATCAACTCCGCTGAGTGCGGCACTTTGCACAGGGACACCAAAGACCGGAACCAATGTTTTGGCTGCCAGCATACCCGGTAGATGTGCCGCCCCGCCTGCGCCTGCGATAATCATGTCATAACCATTTTCTTTGGCTTGTTCGGCAAAATGAAAAAGTTTATCCGGCGTTCGGTGTGCCGAAACGATTTCAACGTGAAAGGGAATATCGAGTGACGTCAAAATATCGGCGGCATGTTGCATTGTCGCCCAGTCACTTTTTGAACCCATGACAATGGCGATTTTGGCGTGGTGTTGCATTGAAGTTGCAGAAATAGCGGTTGCGGGATCAGGGCGGGCCGTCATAACTCAGATGCTCCTGTATTGGGTGTCCACCAGAACAAATATATATTGAGGAAGCGGATCATATCATGCGAATAGCATAAGGAAAACGTTTGCGTTGTTTGATTTGTCGATTTTTACAGAAATACGCAGCAGGGATCAGAAGGGGAAAAACATCAGTTCAATCGACGTTTCCGTCACTTTGAACATTGAACCTTGATGATGCCATGCGCCCAGAACACCGCGATGTACGGTTTTATCCGCGATTTGAATATCATGTATTGCAGGACGGTGAGTATGGCCGTGGATCATCCAATCAACCTGATATTTTTCAAAATGTTCAATCACCGCCTGTTGATTGACGTCCATGATTGATTCGGATTTCTGGCTGTTGGCGTATTGGCTTCCTGCACGCATTTTGGCTGCGATTTTCAGTCGGATAAACAAAGGCAGAAGTAAAAACAGCCGTTGTATCCACGGCGTGTGTACCCGCTTACGATACTGCTGGTAACCTGTATCATCTGTGCATAGCGTGTCGCCATGCAGGATCAGAATGCGCTTACCGTATAATTTTAGCACCTTTTCCTGTGGCAGCAGGATCAGACCGCTCTCTCTGGCAAATCGGGAGCCAAGCAAAAAATCACGATTACCATGAATGAAATAGCAGGAAATACCTTTTTGTTTCAGCTCGTTGAGTGCTTGGGCAATTTCACTGTGCAGGGAATTGGGGTCATCATCGCCAATCCAATAATCAAAAAAATCACCGAGGATATATAAACTCTCAGCATAAATAGCATCTTCACGTAAAAAACGCAGAAAACCGGCAGTAATTGCCGGTTCTTGCTCACTGAGATGAAGATCTGCAATAAACAGCGTACACATGTAACGATTGATTACTCGCTGACAGTGACACGTTCAACGATCACATCTTCGTTTGGTACATCTTGGTGCATACCGCTACGGCCAGTGGAAACGCCCTTGATTTTTTCAACCACATCCATGCCTTCTACCACTTCGGCGAATACGCAGTAACCCCATCCGTCTGGACGTTCTGAACGGAAATTCAGAAAATCGTTATCAACAACGTTGATGAAGAACTGGGCAGTTGCAGAGTGTGGATCATTGGTACGTGCCATTGCGAGAGTGCCACGGGTGTTTTTCAGGCCATTATTGGCTTCGTTTTGGATAGGTGCTTTGACCGTTTTCTGCTTCATACCGGGTTCAAAACCACCACCCTGAATCATGAAGCCATTGATGACACGGTGAAAAATCGTATTGTCATAGAAACCTTCACGGCAGTAATTCAAGAAGTTTTCAACAGTTACAGGCGCTTTATCAGCGAAAGTGTTAATCACAACATCGCCAAAGTTGGTATGAAAAGTCACCATAATAGAAATCCTAATAATAGTTTTGATTGACCCTATTTTCTAGGGTGTTCGGAACATCCGCTGTTATATCATATCTGTGATCTCGAGTCAGTACTCTGCAAGCGTCGGTGAACAAGGTCGCTCGCGGCGCTTGCAAAGCGTTGCATATCAAGGTGAAATATCTCATCTGGCTTTTCATATTCTAGTTTATTTATATCGCTGATAAAGAAGCCTATAATCAGCGGATTCGTTCGCTTTTATTACACGTACGTCACTTTTTACGGAAAACCCACCGATGCTAAAAATTTTCAATACTCTCAGTCGCCAAAAAGAAGAATTTAAGCCGATCCATGAAGGGAAAGTGGGCATGTACGTGTGTGGCATCACGATTTATGATTTGTGTCATATCGGCCACGGTAGAACTTTTGTTGCATTTGATGTCATTGCCCGTTACCTGCGCTATCTGGGCTATGATTTGACCTATGTCCGTAATGTCACTGACGTGGATGACAAAATCATCAAACGTGCCACTGAAAATAATGAAAGTTGTGATGCACTGACCACACGTATGTTGTCTGAGATGCATAGCGATTTTGATGCGCTGAATATCCAGCGTCCAGACTTGGAGCCGCGTGCCACTCAACATATGCCTGAAATTATTCAGATTACTGAAGAACTGATCAAACGCGGGCATGCTTATGTGGCTGCTAACGGCGATGTGATGTTCTCGATTGATACCAACCCTGATTATGGCCTGCTGTCACGTCAGGATCTGGAGCAGTTACAGGCAGGAGCGCGCGTCGAAGTTGCTGATGTAAAACGTAATCCAATGGATTTTGTGCTGTGGAAAATGTCCAAGCCGGGTGAGCCTAGCTGGGAATCGCCGTGGGGTGTTGGTCGTCCGGGCTGGCATATTGAGTGCTCTGCTATGAACGGCAAACAACTGGGACATCATTTTGATATTCACGGTGGTGGTTCAGATCTGATGTTCCCACATCATGAAAATGAAATTGCACAATCTACCTGTGCTCACGATGGTCCTTACGTGAATTACTGGATGCATTCCGGCATGGTAATGGTTGATAAAGAGAAGATGTCCAAGTCATTGAGTAACTTCTTTACTATCCGTGACGTACTGGAATATTACGATGCTGAAACCGTGCGATACTTCCTGCTGTCTGGCCACTATCGCAGCCAGTTGAACTACACGGAAGAGAATCTGAAACAGGCACGTACTGCTCTTGAGCGCCTGTACACGTCATTACGCGGCACAGATAAATCGGCCCAGCCTGCGGGTGGCGAAGCATTTGAAGCCCGTTTCACTGAAGCAATGAACGATGATTTCAACACACCGGAAGCCTATTCCGTACTATTTGACATAGCTCGTGAGATCAACTGCCTGAAAACTGAAAATCTGGCAGCGGCAAACGGTCTGGCTGCTGAACTGCGTAAACTGGCGGGAATTCTGGGGCTGCTGGAACAGGAACCTGAACAGTTCCTGCAAGGGGGGGCTCATGTGGATGATGATGTTGCCCAAATCGAAGCATTAATCAAGCAGCGTAAAGATGCCCGTACAAACAAAGAGTGGGCGCTGGCAGATGCGGCTCGTGATCAGTTGAACGCGTTGGGAATTGAGTTGGAAGATGGCCCACAGGGAACGACATGGCGTCGCAAATAATCAATTTTTGATTGATTACTGATTCATAAAATAACTAGAAACCGCCCCATCAGTGGGCGGTTCGTCTTTTAGCGCTTTTTTATCACGATAATCATTTTAGTGATAATGAATTCTGTAGAATAAAAACAGGCAATTCTATCGACGGGTATTCAAATGTTCAGAATAAAATGTATTTCCTGGGTGATAGGTTATTATTCCTGAATAAGCATCTTTTTTCATACAGACAAAAGAAGAATGTCTCAGGTGTTCTGGGATTTGGTGTTTACTATCACTGGTGGTGAGATTAAGAAGAGAAATTATTACCTTACGCTTGGAATTACTCAATTTATGAGGCATACCCAACAACCGTCTTGCAGCTCTATTACTTAACATAATCAACGCCTTTTCAGTTGTACGTGAGTTTATCAGTATAGCAACTTGTTCGAAAAGCAATACATTGTGAGGTTGATTATTTATCAGGATATCGCTTGTATCACATTTCCTGAGAATAAAATCGGATGAATCTACTAAGTAATCAAGAAAAATTAATTGCAAATTTAGCACCATAACCTTCCAATAGAGTATTTAGCTCATACTCCACG
>NZ_JANAIF010000115.1 GCF_024721015.1 Xenorhabdus bovienii | reverse complement strand
TTTTTCTATCAACTCGCTGCATAAAAAATAATCGTATTCATCTTTTGATGCACTTTCTCTGCTAATGCGACAGAACCCATTCATGTCATATAGGGTTATTATTACATGAATTTATTTATGACGACACCATCTAATACTCCAATTAATTTATTTGCAACTCATATTTTAAATTGATAAGGTTATTTTCTATATAGAGTAAAATGATAAAAATATGAGTTTTAATTAGGGTGTGTTGACGTTTTGTGAGGGGAATTTGAACAGCATGATGATCTGGTATCATTGTCTTTGCGAAAAAACGATTACCCCAGCTCATCATGCCAAGAACAATGTTATCAAAATCTTTATGGAACAAGCTAGCTGTATTGATGCAACAAAGTGGGGGTATTTACCATAAAGAAGAGCACTACCTGACTTTTGAAGGGATCCTTTATCGAATGAGAACCGGATGTCCGTGGCGGGATTTACCCGATGAGTTTGGAAAATGGAACACCCTCTTTAAGCGCTTTAATGAAGGGTCAAAGAAAGGTGTTTTTGATTTATTATTCAGATTGTTATCTGAAAATACGGACAGCGAGTGGTTATTTATTGATGGCAGTATTGTTCGTGCTCATCAACATAGCTCAGGCGCGGCTTCAACCAAAGATGAAGCCATCGGTAAGAGTCGAGGAGGACGTTCGACTAAAATTCACTTAGCCGTAGACAGTTACGGCTTGCCCGTCCATTTTGAGCTGTCAGGCGGTCAAACGCATGACATTGTGCATGCGGAAAGCCTGGTCTTCATCGGATTTTGTGATAGCTGACAAAGGCTACGACAGCGATGCTTTCAGAAGTTTTGTTGAACAACAAGGTGCTAAAACAGTAATACCTTATCGAAAAAATAACCGAAAATCGGATAAGAAAATTGATAACGGCTTATACCGTTATCGGCATTTGGTTGAAAATGCGTTTGCCAGGATTAAACATTTTCGAGCAATTGCAACAAAATACGATAAAGTGGCCCGAAATTACGCCAGTATGTTGGCACTGGCGTTTGTCATGATATGGCTACCGATGTGGGTTGAGTAAATGATAAACAATAAACGTCAACACGCCCTAGTATAAGTAAAGGATTTATACGCAGCTCATAGGTATTGTCGATCATGAATTCTAAACTGAGAGACATTTCTATTCTTTTGTACATCCGATATTTATAATAATCAAATTATTTTAATGGAAGAAATGAAATTATGAGGTCGATTGCGATTGTGGGAGGAGGATTAGGGGGGATCTCCGCATTTTCTCAGTTGGTAAATAAAAAAATTATCGCAAATTATACTGTTTATGAACCAGCGTCTATCGCTTATGGTAGCTCTTTGAAATCATTTTCATGTGAACATTTATGCAATACATCGGTGCTAATGAACTCCTTGCATAAAGACAAGCCAGATGATTTCTTACGTTATTTAAAACAGCAAGGTTATGCCGCTAGCGGCGAGTCGTTTGTGCCGCGATTTTTATTGTTGCAATATGCAAGAGAAACCTTCACTAACTCTGTAATAACTGCCCGCCGTGCCGGTTCAGTAGTTGAAGTGATCAAAAAGAAAATCACTTCATTTATAACTAATCCTAACCATCGGTGTATATTATTTGATGAAGACTGCAATGAATACTTTCATCACTTTGCTTTTTTCAGTCCTGGTCCGATTCTAAATAAAGACAAGTACCACGATATCTCTTGTGATAGCAATTTGGTAGCTAGCTCAAACCCGGAACAATTAGATAATTTTGCAATTAATAAGAAAAATATCGCCATAATGGGTACTAAGCTCAGCGCTATTGACTCTTCTCTATTGCTATGCAGAAAAGGGATAAAAGTTACCTTGTATTCTCCTTCTGGAGAGCTTCCAGCCGTGAGAAAGGCCTTGGTTTATCATCCTGAAATCGACGACGAGTTTTTAAAAACATCGGATTTATTTTCTAAACGGAATTTCATTAAGAAAATCAATGAAAATACTCAAAGAATCAAAACGGAACAGCAAAAGCAAACCAGAAATTCACTTGAACTGCTTAGCAGAGATATCCGCAAAGTAAAACAGGGTAAGGCTGATTGGCAGCATTCAATAGCTAGCATTATTGATTATGCTAATACACATCTTCGAAAAGTACCTGAGCCAATAAAAAATAGCGTGATAAGTAGAACCAAATATCTTGTTTCGCGTTATATCTCATCTTTTCCGCTAGAAAATGCCCTAAAGGTTCATCATCTTATCGAAAGCTCGATGTTAAAAATCAAACAAGGTGAGTTAAAAGACTTTAGTTTGCAAAATGATTCAGTGAAAAATAACAAATCGCAGGAAAGGTACGATGGTTTAATTATTGCCACAGGTGTAAATAATCTAACTATTTGTAAAATAAATAATAAATATATAATTAGCCAATCGACTTCTGGAGTGACCGAAAAGATAAATTCAGAAGATCTTCATAAAATAAAAAATTCAGGTGTCTGGCTCTCCGGTTCACTATTACATGAGTTTTATCCGATAGTTAACTATCTGAAGTTTTGTGTAGATCAGGCATTCTTTTTTTCCAAGAGTCTAGAGGAGTTAACTAATGAAAATCGCAATAATTAATCCTGTTTCTAGCGGAAAATGCCTAGTTAATGCTTTTGAAGATTTTGGAGTAGAAATTATCCAGGTGTTTGAGCCATCACTAGCATCAGAGGAATGTTCTGGTTTTATTTCAGAGGAGTTAGGAAAAACCGCTGACTTTTTAATGTCACAGCGGATTACAGGTATCGTGAGTGGGAGCGAGTTTGGAATATCTCTCACAGATGAGCTAACTCACTCCCTGGGGTTGCAAGGTAACGATTATGAATTACGCAAAACTCGTATTAATAAATATGAGATGATGAGAATTCTGAAGGCGAATAGCATTCGCACTCCTCACACTGAAGTCATAACTTGTGAGCAGGAACTTTTGACTTACCTCGATTCGTATCCAAACTATCCTGTGTTTATCAAACCAACTGCCAGCGCTGGAAGCGATAACTGTAAAAAATGTAACTCTAGAAAAGATGTGATTTCTGGGTTCCAAAATATTTTCCGAGAGAAAAATATCTTAGGTAAAACCAATCAGTCGCTGGTGCTACAAGAGTATATTCAGGGAGACCAGTATATTATTAATACAGTTTCTAGTGCCGGTAGACATTTCATTACTGAATTGTATCTAGTAAATCTTGAGAAAATAGATGGTATGCCTATCTATAGGGATATATCAACCCTTAATTATCATGATCAGGGGGGGCTTATTACTGAATTATCTAACTATGTTTTCGAATGTCTTGATGGCATAGGCATTAGGAATGGAGCTGCTCATACGGAAGTACGTATGACGGAAAATGGCCCGTTACTTATCGAAGTGAATAGTCGAATTATGGGGCCAATACTAGATATTAATGCTTTCAGTCACGGTATTGGCTACAGTCAAGCTTCCATTCTGGCAGAATCGATGGCTGAACCTGAAATTTTCAATAGAAGACTTAGCAGTCCAATTCAGCAGCCAAAACGGTATTTTTCGATGGTATTTCTCAGGTGCCCTTTTGAAGGACGGATTGTCGATAGAAAAGGATTATCAAATGTTAGAAAGCTACCAGGTTTTCATAGTGTGGTACATTTACCACATTTAGGATACATTTCGAAAAACCCACTTTTGACAACAGGAGATTTCGGTATAGCGTACTTTGCTCATGAAGATAAAGAGGTTCTGGATAACTCAATAGCCATACTTCACCAGATTGAAAATGATGGGTTATTGTACGGAGTTGATTGTGATTAACAAGTATGTTTTTTTTATTTTATCTTCTATTATCTGTCAGTCTTTAACCTACGGAATACTGTCTGGAAATTCTGGAGGTAATATCTTGCTTTTTGTTTCACAAGGATTCTTTTTAACTTCCGCGTTCTATCTTTTGATGGCCTTGTTGAAAAACAAGGCCGTTAGAATGTGCCATGTTATTATCTTGATTAAGTTAAATATAAGTACAGCAATTGCTTTTTTATGCTTTTATTTATCTATTTATTTTATCCCTGCGTCCATTTCCAGTCTTATTGAGGCTGCTGCAGGGCCTTTATGGGGTGTAATTATTGGATACCTATTTTTCACGCGTGATATCTCGATAAAGCCGTTGTTATTAACATTCGTGATCTTTATCAGTTCAATGGTCGTGTTGTTTATTGAGAACTCTGGTAAGTTCTTTTTAAATGATGGTATAGGTATCATGCTATCACTAGCGGCTGCATTGGGTGCTACACTGATAGCTTTCAGCAGTAAAAACTCAGAGGAAATTGGCCTTTCAGCTGTGACCATATTGGGCTATCGCTTCCATTTTACATGGGTATTATCACTGATTATATATCAACAGGTTAGCGGAGAAGTCTTGCTAACTTCATTCAAATGGGAATATTTTGCCTTAGCTTTTGTTGGTATCACATTGCCAATGTATTTCTTGCAGATTGGTATGCAGAGAGTTGATCCTCTTGTTACGATGGTGTGTTTCAGCTTCGTTCCCGTGATTACCTACCTCTTTGAATCTCTGTTTGGAAAGGAACTCAATTTTGTGGTGCTTGGTCTCTTATTACTCAGCGTTATCCTCGCCGTTATCCAAATAAAACGAATGCTATAATGTAATACCCTCCTAATTAAAACAGACACTCTATAATTCAATTAAGTGATAGGTTTACCTGTCTTGAAGGAGTGTCCGATGGAACATATTGAAATTGTTACTGGCGAACAGCGCTGTCATTTTCAGAAGACGACTGCACAGAATGTCAAAAGTCGGCTGCACCCAATTGCTGAAGTAGGATATTGAAGATTCAAGCGTTGACATTATGGGGTGAAAGCAGTTTCACCCCATCTGGGCGTAATTCGCCTTTCGGTGATACATACATGTCGGTACAATGTCTGACGAGTGATATTCAGTTCCTTGCACAGATCGCTTACTTTGGTTTCCGGTTGCCCCATAGCAGCCATCGCCAAGCGTAATTTGGCCGCCGTCATCTTGAATGGACGCCCACCTTTTTTGCCACGTGCTCGTGCTGATGCCAATCCAGCCAGAGTACGCTCTGAGATCAGCTCACGTTCAAACTCGGCCAACGCTGCGAAAATACCGAAGACCAGTTTACCAGCGGCGGTTGTGGTATCGATAGCAGCACCATGCCCGGTCAATACTTTGAGACCAACACCGCGTCCGTTCAGGTCGTGTACGGTATTGATTAAGTGACGCAAATCGCGCCCTAGTCGGTCAAGTTTCCACACGACCAGTGTATCGCCTGATCGCAATGCTTTCAGGCAGTTTTCCATTCCGGGACGATCTTCGCGTTTGCCGGATGCCTGGTCTTTATAAAGATAAGTGGGATTAATACCGACAGCAGTCAGCGCATCACGTTGTAAGTCTGTCGCTTGAGAGCCATCTGATTTTGATACCCTCATGTAACCAATTAACATATCATTACCTGTCACTTATACGGTCGATTACGTGACAGAATGAATGCCAAAACGCGGACTGTCAAGATTTGTCACTTAATCCGTCATTTATTCTAACAACCTGTTCAGAGTCTTTTTAACACCACCACTAGATGGTGTCGTCATGAGAAATTTCGTGCAATAATAATGCCCCACCATTCCAGGTTCTGTTGCATTAACAGAGAGACCTCAAGCGAAAGTATCTTGATTTATTTTTATGCCGTTAGCTGATAGAAATAGGCCGCCGGTGAAATTGGATACTCTGGTTCTTGCGGGTATTGCCCTTTGCGCAACATACAGACTAGTTCAATCCCGGCCAACAGGGTCTGTGCCCGTCTGAAATTCTTGAATCCCAGTATAGGACGTGTTCGCCGTTTGACGTTGCGGTGATCCTGTTCAATCAGATTGTTGAGATACTTATTTTGCCGGATATTGATCTGCTTATCCTTCGGTTTTCCCTGGTTTAACTCGTCTAGCGCGGCTTTGTTGGCGCCACTCTTATCCAGGGTCACCCCGTCGGGTTGTCCGTGCTGACGCATCGCCTTTTTGAAGAAACGCAACGCGGCTGGCTTATCCCGATAAGCAGTCGACAGTATTCCCATCCGAGTCGACAGCCCGGTAGAAGTAACGCGGTTCTGTCGCATTAGCAGAGAAAGTGCATCAAAAGATGAATACGATTATTTTTTATGCAGCGAGTTGATAGAAAA
>NZ_JANAIF010000114.1 GCF_024721015.1 Xenorhabdus bovienii | reverse complement strand
GCTATCAGGGCCGGGAATAGCTCAAATACGGACGCATCAAAAACGTAATTGGAAAAGAATAACGCCTTTACCGTTTCCCCCAGTAAATGCGTTCGGGCAATAAACTGGGATAAATTAATAACACTGGCGTGTTCAACCATCACCCCCTTCGGCTGGCCAGTCGTTCCCGAGGTGTAGATGATGTACGCCAGATCCGCAGAGGTATTCACCGGCGCCGGATTGTCTACTGACTGGCCTGCGGTCACGGACGGATCATCCGCCGCGATCAGTGACAGCGCGGGGGAATATTCCCCCAGCGCCGTTAAGTGCCGCTGCTGAGTCACCACACACGGGGCTGCGGTGTCGGCCAGAATAAACCGGGTTCGTTCCGGCGGGTAGGCCGGCGAGATCGGCACGTAGGCGCCGCCGGCTTTTAGTACCGCCAGCATGCTGATGACCATTTCCAGGCTACGATCCAGATACAGCGCTATTGGCGTGTCTGCCGGCATCGGCGCATGGCTCTGCTGCTGATAGCGTTCGCGGATCACAACCGCCAGCTGGTTCGCCCGCTCATTAACTTGCCGGTAGGTCAGCGTTACCCCCGCAAATACCAGCGCCACGTTATCCGGGGTGGCTGCCGCACGCGTCTCGAACTGCTGTTGCAGGGTGTGGCTCTGCGGGTACGGCACGTCGGTCTGGTTCCAGCGGTGCAGCAGGGTATGGCGCTCCTGCGCGGACAACACGTCAAATCCGGCCAGAGGTTGCTTCTGATCGGCGACAAACGCTGTCAGCACCCGCTGATAGATATCGGCCATCCGCGCTATCGTGGACTCGTCAAACAGGCTCACTGCGTAATTTATGCCACCGACAATACTGCCCGCGCCTTCTGCCATAAACAGGCTCAGATCAAACTTGGCGGGGCTGTGTAAAGCGCCATCCAGTGTTACCGGACTAAACGGCAGACCTGCCCTGTTTGGCTGATCTTGGCCAAAACTCTGCAACCCAAACATAATCTGGAAAATAGGGTGGCGGGCGGTGTCGCGCTCAATCTCCAGCGCATCAACCAACTGCTCAAACGGCATGTCCTGATGCGCCTTAGCCTGAGCAATTACCGCGTGGGTCTGTTTAATCAGTGTTTCCACGCTGTCGGTCGGCTCAAGCTGCGCCCTCAAGACCAGTGAGTTGACAAACATCCCAATCAATGGCTGGGTTTGCGCATGATGCCGGTTGTCGGTCGGGGTTCCCAGCACGATGTCATCCTGTCCGGTCAGTTTGGCCAGCGTGACATAAAACGCACTGAGCAGAACAGTATACAGGGTGGTTTCCTGCGTTTTTGCCAGCGTCCTTAACTGATGCGAAAGTTTACTCTCCAGCGCAAAATTAAAATCCTGCCCCTGATAATCCACCTGTGCCGGCCGGCTTCGGTCCGTCGGCAAAGACAGCGGCTCATAACCGGCCAGAGTCTGCTTCCAGTAAGCCAGCTGGCGTTCACGTACCTCACCCTGCAAATAGTCACGCTGCCATTTGGCATAGTCCCCATAGGTGATTTCCAAGGCCGGTAGTTGGCTGTCGCGGGATGCCAGCAGAGCAGGGTAAATCTCCGCCAGTTCATCCATAAAAATATTAATGGACCAGCCATCAATGGCAATATGGTGCCACATCATCAATAAGTAATGATGTTCGGCCACCCGATAGTGACACAGGCGCAGGCTCGGCTCTGTCGTCAGATCGAACGGAGTGGCCAGTTCAGCACGTACCGTTTGCAGGAGCGCGTCAAACTCCTCACAAGACTGTGACCGGAAAATCAGACTGCCCTCAAGCACCTGCTGGTAAGTATTCCCCTCATCGTCATTGCGGTAAACCGCCTTCATCACCGGATGGCGCTCAACTACGCGATTAATGGCCGTTTCCAGCAGGGGCAAGCAGTCTCCATCATCCAGCTGCACCAGATAAGGGACATGATAGACACTGCTCCCCTGTTCAAACTGTTCGATAAACCGCATCCGCTCCTGAGCAAGCGACAGGGGGTAGCGCGCCAGCTCGACATGGGGGATCACCGTACAGGCCTGCTGCCCCATCTGTGCGGCCAACCCGGCAATAGTCTTCAACTCAAACACCTGTACTAATGGAATCTCCACCGCCAAAACACGGCGAATGGCGGCTGTCAGCTTAATGGCTATCAGGGAGTTGCCACCAATACGGAAGAAATTATCCTTAATGCCGACCCGCTCCAGCCCCAATACGTCCTGCCAGATAGCACACAATTGGGTTTCCAGCGCATTGCGCGGCGCCACATAACCGTCCCGGCTCACCCACACCAGCGCCGGTAACGCCCGGCGATCCAGCTTGCCATTCAGGGTCAGGGGCACCGACTCAATCCGGGTAAAGTTTGAAGGCACCATGTAGTCCGGCAAGCGGGCAGACACGTGCTCCATCAGGATTTCATCCGACAGCGTTCCGTCCGTGACCAGATACGCTGCGAGTACTTTGTGGCCTTCATGCTCGCGGTCAATCACCACCGCCTGTTTCACCTGCGGGTGCGAAGCCAGCGCGCTTTCGATTTCCCCCAGCTCAATGCGGTAGCCACGGATCTTGACCTGAAAATCATTGCGCCCCCGATATTCCAGATTGCCGTCCGGCCGCCAGCGTACCCAATCACCGGTTTTATACAGGCGGGTGTAGCCCTGCTCCTGATCTTCCGCCGTGGCAAACGGATTCACCACAAAACGCTCTGCGGTTAACGCCGGCCGATTCCAATATCCACGGGCCAGCCCCGCGCCCCCGATGTACAGTTCCCCCGGCGCACCGATGGGGGACAAATTGCACTCACCATCAAGGACATACAGACGGGTATTATCAATTCCCTTACCAATCGCCCGATCCCCGTCCCGCAATAAGTTTTGAGTGACGCACACGGTGCCTTCGGTGGGTCCATACTGGTTAAACAGTATGACGTCCGGCGGTAGACTCAGCGCATTCAGTGCTTCGCCACCGGTATGGATAACCTGCAAGGTTGAGCGTGCCAGTTCGTCGGCAAAATGATTCATCAAGGCGGTGGGAATAAACGCCTTGGTAATTTCGTTCGTATTGATAAACGACAAAAGTTGGTCACTGTCCGCCGTCACGGCCTCTGGTGCGATAAAAATCGTTGCACCGGCCATCAGAGCCGGGAATAGCTCAAATACCGACGCATCAAAAACATAATTGGAAAAGAACAGGGCCTTTACCGTTTCCCCCAGTAAATGTGTTCGGGCAATAAACCGGGATAAATTAATGACACTGGCATGTTCTACCATCACCCCCTTCGGCTGGCCGGTCGTTCCCGAGGTGTAGATGATATACGCCAGATCTGTAGACATATTCACCGGCGCCGGATTGTCTGCTGACTGGCCTGCGGTCACGGACGGATCATCCGCCGCGATCAGTGACAGCGCGGGGCTGTATTCCCCCAAATCCGTCAGATACCGCTGCTCGGTCACCACGCACAGGGCTGCGGTGTCTGCCAGAATAAACCGGATACGCTCGGGCGGGTAAGCCGGCGAGACCGGCACGTAGGCGCCGCCGGCCTTCAACACCGCCAGCATGCTGATGACCATTTCCAGACTGCGATCCAGATACAGCGCCACTGGCGTATCTGCCGGCATCAACGCATTGCGCTGCTGCTGATAGCGTTCACGGATCACAACCGCCAGCTGGTTCGCCCGTTCATTTAACTGCCGGTAGGTCAGCGTTGCCCCCTCAAATACCAGCGCCACGTTATCCGGTGTGGCTGCCGCACGCGCCTCGAACTGCTGTTGCAGGGTTTTGTCCTGCGGGTACGGTACGTCGGTCTGGTTCCAGCTATGTAGCAGGATATGGCGCTCCTGCGCGGACAACACGTCAATCCCGGCCAGAGATTGCTTCTGATCCGCCACAAACGTCGCTAACACCCGCTGATAAAGATCAGCCATCCGCGCTATCGTAGATTCATTAAACAGACTCACCGCGTAATTTATACCGCCGACAATACTGGACTGCTCTTCCGACATAAACAAACTCAGGTCAAACTTGGCAGGGCTGTGTAGAACCCTGTCCAGTTTCACCGGATTAAACGGCAAACCTGCCCTGTCTGGCAGGCTCTCACCCAAATTCTGCAACCCAAACATGATCTGGAAAATAGGGTGACGGGCGGTGTCGCGCTCAATCTCCAGCGCATCAACCAACTGCTCAAACGGCATGTCCTGATGCGCCTTGGCCTGAGCAATCATCGCGTGGGTCTGTTTAATCAGCGTTTCCACGCTGCCGGTCGGCTCCAGCTGCGTCCTCAATACCAGTGAGTTGACAAACATCCCAATCAGTGGCTGGGTTTGCGCATGATGCCGGCTGTCGGTCGGCGTTCCCAACACGATGTCATCCTGTCCGGTCAGTTTGGCCAGCGTGACATAAAATGCACTGAGCAGAACAGCATACAGGGTGGTTTCCTGCGTTTTTGCCAGCGCCCTTAACTGATGCGAAAGCGTATTCCCCAGCGCAAAATTGAAATTCAGTCCCTGATAATCCACCTGTGCCGGCCGGCTTCGGTCCGTCGGCAAAGACAGCGGCTCATAACCGGCCAGAGTCTGCTGCCAGTAAGCCAGCTGGCGTTCACGCACCTCACCCTGCAAATAGTCACGCTGCCATTTGGCATAGTCCCCATAGGTAATCTCCAGTGGCGGCAGCTGGCTGTCGCGGGATGCCAGCAGAGCACGGTAAATCTCCGCCAGCTCATCCATAAAAATATCAATGGACCAGCCATCAATGGCAATATGGTGCCACATCATCAATAAGTAATGATGTTCGGCCACCCGATAGTGACACAGGCGCAGGCTCGGCTCTGACGTCAGATCGAAGGGAGTAGCCAGCTCCGTGTTCACCGTTTGCAAAAGCGCGTCAAATCCCTCACAAAACTGTGACCGGAGAACCAGGCTGCCCTCAAGCACCTGCTGGTAGGCCTGCCCCGCCTCGTCGGTGCGGTACACCGCCTTCATCACCGGATGGCGCTCAACTACCCGATTAATGGCCGTTTCCAGCAGGGGTAAACAGTCTCCATCATCCAGCTTCACCAGATAGGGGACATGATAGACACTGCTCCCCTGCTCAAACTGTTCGATAAACAGTATCCGCTCCTGTACAGACGACAGGGGGTAGCGCGCCAGTTCAAGATGGGGGATCACCGTACAGGCTTGCTGTCCCATCTGTGCGGCCAGACCAGCAACGGTTTTCAGTTCAAATACCTGTACCAGTGGGACTTCTACTGCCAGGGCATAGCGAATGGCCGCCGTCAGCTTAATGGCCATCAGGGAGTTGCCCCCGATCCGGAAGAAGTTATCCTCAATGCCGACCCGCTCCAGCCCCAGGACATCCTGCCAGACCGCACACAGCTGGGTTTCCAGCGCATTACGCGGCGCCACATAATCGTCCCGGTTCACCCACACCGGTGCCGGTAACGCCCGGCGATCCAGTTTGCCATTCAAGGTCAGGGGTACCGACTCAATCCGGGTAAAGCTTGAAGGCACCATGTAGTCCGGCAGGCGGGCGGACACATGCCCTATCAGGGTCTCATCCGACAGCATCCCCTCCGTGATCAGGTACGCCGCCAGCGCTTTATGACCCTCATGCTCGCGATCAATCACCACCGCCTGTTTCACCTGCGGGTGTGAGGCCAGCGCGCTTTCGACTTCTCCCAGCTCAATGCGGTAGCCGCGGATCTTGACCTGAAAATCATTGCGCCCCAGGTATTCCAGATTGCCGTCCGGCCGCCAGCGCACTAAATCGCCGGTTTTATACAGGCGGGTGTAGCCCCGCGCCTGATCTTCTGCTGTGGCAAACGGATTCACCACAAAATACTCCGCGGTCAGATCCGGCCGGTTCCAATACCCGCGGGCCACACCAGCGCCCCCGATGTAAAGCTCACCGGGCGCACCGAGGGGGGACAGGTTACCCCCACCTTCACACACATACAGACGGGTGTTATCAATCGCCCGGCCGATGGGCACATTGCCATTAAATTCACCGGCGGTATCAAAATACGTGACTTCAATCGCCGCTTCCGTTGGCCCGTAAAGGTTAATTAAGGCACTGGCGCCCGGATTAATCGTCTTAAACGCACTGACCTGTGATCCGGTCAGCGCCTCCCCGCTACAGAAAACATAACGGACAGTTTCCGCCAACCGCTGCCTTAAGGCCTGTAACGACTGGCAGAAGGCACTGAGCATGGGCGGGATAAAGTGAACCACCGTTACCCCGGTTTCCTGCATCAGTTTATGCAGGGTTTCCGGCTGTCTATGGCTATCAGGCGGGGCAATCACAATACGGGCGCCGACCCAGTTAGCCGCCAGCAGTTCCCACACCGAGACATC
>NZ_JANAIF010000113.1 GCF_024721015.1 Xenorhabdus bovienii | reverse complement strand
GGAAAATCCTCCTTAATGGATGCGGTGCTGAACCTGATACCGGAAGAAGAGCGTATCCAGTACAGCGCCATGACCGGGCAGAGCCTGTTCTATCTGGGGGAAACCAATCTCCAGCACAAGATATTGGCTATCGCCGAAGAAGAAGGCGTGCGGCAGGCCGCCTATGCGCTCAAGCTGTTGCAGTCGGACGGCGAGTTAACGATGGCGAGTACGGGCAAGGATGAAACCACGGGCAACCTGGTGACCAAAAGCTACACCGTCAAAGGCCCGGTGATGCTGATGTTAACGACGACCGCTATCGATGTTGACGAAGAACTGCTCAATCGCTGTCTGGTGCTGACGGTCAACGAATCGCGCGAACAGACCGAAGCCATCCATGCGGTACAGCGCCAGAAACAGACACTCGAAGGCCTGCTGGCTGAAAATGAGCGGGAGTATCTGACACAGCTTCACCAGAACGCCCAGCGGCTACTGAAACCGCTGAATGTGGTCAATCCGTATGCCAGCCAGCTCACCTTTATGTCAGACAAAACCCGTACCCGCCGTGACCATATGAAATACCTGACGCTTATCCAGAGCATTGCCCTGTTGCACCAGCACCAACGGGAAATCAAGACGGCGGCGCATCGCGGCAAAGTGCTCGAATACATCGAAGTGACCCAAGACGATATCCGGCTCGCCAATCAGCTCGCGCATGAAATCTTAGGCCGGACGCTCGACGAGATGCCGCCGCAGACGCGTAAGTTGTTACTGCTGATCCAGCAAATGGCGCACGCAATGGCATCGCGAGGTCAGCAGACGCTGCGGGAAGTGCGCTTTACCCGGCGGGATATCCGCGCTTACACGAACTGGAGCGACAGCCAGCTTAAGCTGCATTGCCAACGGCTGAGTGACATGGAATATCTGCTTGTTCACGGTGGCAGTCGCGGACATCTGCTGCAATACGAACTGCTGTGGGACGGTGACGGCGACAGCGCCCACTTAAGCGGTCTGATCGTGCCTGTATGATGATCGCAAGTCTTGGTAGAACCGAGGCAAGTCTATGCCCAGTCTGCCACAAGTCGGGGCTAAGTCTGGGTAAGCAAAATAGCCCTCAAGCCACAGCCAGACAGGGTTAGCTGTTCGTAAGTCTGACAAAACTAAAAATCACTGTTCCGGCAACATCATCAAAACGCACCGTCATACCGTACTGCCGGATACCCCCCACAACAGAAAGGAAAAACCCAATGACAACCTCACACGGCAACCCGCTTATCACGCTGCGGGCACAACTGGAAGCGTATCTGGATACGCTGGCCGCACAGGGATGTGCTGACCGCACACAGGAAACTTATCGCTGCTACCTGCTGCCCTTTATCGACTGGTGTGAACAGCGCACCGTCAGTTACCCTGCACAGGTCACCTTGCCGCTGCTGGAGAGCTGGCAGCGTTATCTGCGGGCTTACCGCAAGGCGGATGGCCAGCCTTACAGCCACAACGGCCAGCGGGAACGGCTGGGCACTCTGCGGCTGTGGTTCCGCTGGCTGCTGCAACGCCACCATATTCTCTACAACCCGGCCGAGCAACTGGTGTTGCCAAAAGAAGAGAAGCGGTTGCCCGCGCAAATCCTGAGCGAACGGGAAACCGCGCAGGTGCTGGACAGCCTTGACGGCCAAAGTATTTTGGGGCTGCGCAACCGGGTGATGCTGGAAATCCTCTGGAGCAGCGGCATCCGGCGTATGGAGCTGCGTCAGCTTCAGCGGGGCGATATCGACTTCGAACGCGGTGCAGTGGTTGTCAATCAGGGCAAAGGCCATAAAGACCGGGTTGTCCCCATTGGTGAGCGGGCACTGGGCTGGCTCAAACGCTATCTGTTGCATGTCCGGCCTTGTCTGGCCGCGCACTATGACAGTGGCTACCTGTTTATCTCGCAAAAGGGCAGGCCGCTGAGTCTGGGGCATCTGACGCACCTCGCAGGCAAGGCCATCCGACAGCAGGCGCATCTGGACAAGCCGGGTGCCTGTCACCTGTTCCGGCACTCCATGGCCACGCAGATGCTGGACAACGGAGCGGATATCCGCCATATCCAGGCGATGCTGGGGCACGAGAAACTCAATACAACACAAGTGTATACACGGGTCGCTATCGGACACTTAAAGAAAGTGCATAAGCAAACCCATCCGGCCGAGCGTGACCCTCAGGCATTGTCGGAAGCAGACAGTCATACCGAACCGCCAAAGAGTAGCTCAGGCGGTGCCAGCGGAAAGCTAGACGGCGAAGCGAAACAACCGCGTACCGGACAGCCCGATCTACCCCGTTGAGTCTGCTGGGTTCAGTGCAGGGGCAGACCGTGGCCGGACTGCCCGTCAGCTTCAGTGTCTGCGGGGGTACGTGGGCAATGGGCGGCCTGATCCACGATGCCCCCGTTCAGACCGTGCAGGCCGCCCAAAGCCCACTCACATAATGTGAGGGAATTATACGCCACTCGCCGTGCCGCCACGCAGCCAGTCAACAGCATCGGTGAGCGGTTCGCAGCGTATAATTTACATTATGTCTGCGCCCCCGCTTACCGGCATCGCAGGGTGCACCGCACAAGGCTGCGCCTTATGCCCTAATCTCCTGAGTCCATGCCGACCAAAACCGCGCCAGACCGAAACACCGTGCCCCCGTTCGGCTAAAACCGCTTCTTCTTTAGCTGCCGTGCCACCGTCCGGCCAACACCCCGGTAGGCAGGTCGGCCTGCGGCCTCCGTTTTTACCTCCCCCGCCCCAACCCCGCTGCACTGGCTGCGCGTGGCTCGCAGTCGCAGGCTCCTTGCTCGTTCCCGTGCTCGCCATCTCCGCCCCGTGCAGCCCCCGCAGGGGGCTTCCCTTGGAAACACGGTGCGGTCATGCAAGGCCGTGCCCGATCTGAAACACCGATGATCCGGAGCGTCGCAAGGCGCCGCTTGCAGGCTCTATGCCGCCCGCACCCGCAGAACGGCCGCCCGGTGTCCGGCAAGCCGGCCACCGTTCACCCGTTGCCGTGAAAAACTTCACAAAAACAGGCTGTTCAGCCAATAATCAGAAAAAAGGGACGCTATACTGCATAACGGCGTGTGGCGAAAGCAGGGTAAAAGTGCACCGGCGCAAACCCGCCAAACAGCCCAAAAGTGCACCTCGGCGTTTTAGGTTCGTGGGCGTGAGCAGAATAGGTAAAAACGGCTCTTTAACAATCTGATAGTCAAGGAAAAAATTGCTTAAAAAAGTATGACCGCACCGGAATCGTCTCTAAGACCCGATCGGGCTGTTGGGCGGGTTGAATCCGTATGGCTATGTCGATAATCCGGTCAATTTTGTTGATCCATTTGGGCTGACAAAATGTCACTTAGATAATCCGAAGAAAAAAGTAAATAGTGCAGATATAGGAGATATTGTTAGAACACCAACCTCTCATCCAGAAGATTTTACCAAAGTAAAAGGTGGTAACTATAAGAATAACTATACGAATGAGATATGGAGTAAAAGTAACACATCTCATAGCGATAAGATGGGGGAATGGAAAGTTGGCATTGGAAAGTCAGAACCTAAGCCAAGACATAAGATAACAATAGGTATGAGCGATGGAAAAATCATTAAAGTTGATAAATAATAATTTTTCACTAAATGAATTTAATTTTAGTGGGTTTAGTTCATCCGTAAATTGGGTTGGTTTTTTCGAAAGAAAAAATGTTTTTTCTTATCATTTTATTGATGAAGCTATTGAATTATTCTCTAGCTTTTTCAAAGGAAAAGATGGTAATCCAACCATTATCACTGCTCTTTCTTTTGATGACGAAAAAGAAGACGATATAGAGACGATTACGAGATATCAAGAAATTTACCGTAATGTCAAAGAAAGAAACTTATTACTCCCAATGACAGAAAGTTATGAGAGTTATTTGTATGGAGAAACATTATTACCAGCTCATTCACTAAGTTTTAGTTTTGAAGAAAGTGATTTTATCGATCTGTCAAAACTTATTATGTGTCATTCTGGGGTAGTAGGTCAGGTTTGTTTTTATATAAATCCTGCCCTCAATATAGGTGTTTATCCTCATGAAGATACTGGTTTTGGTTGTATAGCACTCAATGCAGAAAAAAGTACCTGCATTGATTTTCTAACACATTGCAATAAAAATGAAAATTTCAATATCGTTATAGATAACTAGCTCTGAAAATATAAGCCGGAAAGATCCCCATGATCTTCCGGCTTTGTTCTTTTTTAAGAGCCGCTCAATCCCTGCCCTTAGCGGCTTTTGTAGTCGCCAATCAGTTCACGCATTCTCAGCTTAATTTCGCCGAGCTGGTCTTGCTGGCGTTGGTACTGCTGCTTAATGCTGCGGGTGTCGTCACTGTCAGGGATGAGCACCAGACAGCCATCCATGATTTTGACGGTGAGTGTACAACCCTTATCAAAACCTGCGGCCTTAAGCCATTGCCCTTTAAGATGTATCGCGGGCGGGGCACTGGCCTTGTCATTTTGCGGCACATATCCCACGGTGTAATAACGTTCTGTTTTTGTAGCTTTAATTACCTACGACGGGCGTGGCCGGGTGCTCAGCACCGCCTCCCCCAGCGGCTACTGGTGTGACCGCTTCCGCTACTATGATAACGCCCGCATCACCACCTATCTGGATGGTGAAGGGGGCGAAACCCGCTACCACTACGACCCGAACGGGCTGGTGATACGGGGAGTTGACCCGCTGGGGCGCATCACCCGCCGCTAGTGGCGACACAGCCTGCTGATGTGGGAAAGCGACCCGTCAGGGCAGATGACGATCTTTGATTACTATGCGGACGGGGCTGCTGTCGCACCAGTCTGCCGGCCAGGCGACCCGGTTCTTCAAACAGACGCAGGCCGGGAACGACCCGCACTTCATCCTCTCCAGCCGCTACACCGCGACGGGAATGCTAGCGCATCAATCGGCAGGCCGGGCGACGGCGATGTTCCGTGACACACTACAGCAGAATGACCCCCACTTCCCGCCGCAGGCGACGGCGGTGAACCGCAGCTGGCAGTATGATCGGGCGTATAACCTCCGGGTGATTGATGACGGCCGCTGGGGGCAGACCCGCTACCGCTATAACCCGAATAGTCAGATAACCCAGACCCTGTATCAGGGGGCCCGGCCGTATGAGGAGCAGTTCCGTTATGACGCTAATGGCAACCTGAGCCAGCATATTCCGGTGGACGCGCAGGGGGCCGTGACGCAAATGACCCAGTGCCAGCAGGCCGGGCGGGTTATCCGGCGCGGTGATGCCAGCTACCGCTATGATGACAGCGGGCGGTTGGTAGAAAAGACCGCACAGCGCGATGGTTTCCGGCCACAAATGTGGCGCTACCGCTGGGATGCACTGAACCAGCTGACCCAGTGTGAAACCCCGGACGGCTCGCGCTGGCATTACCAGTATGATGCTTTCGGGCGGCGCATTCGGAAACTCAAAGTTCATGACGGTAAACTGGCCGCTGCGAACCTCCAGCGCTGGCTGGACGGCAAGCCGGATCTGACGCCGAAAACGACAGCCGTTATGGGGTATGACTACCTGTGGAGCGGCGACCAACTGATAGAGGAAACGTCGTTGTATGCGGATGGCACGCCCGCCGAAGATCAGCATATCCGCTGGCTGTACGAACCGGGTGAACTCACGCCGTCGGCGCGCTATGAACGGGGTAAATTGCATTACATCGTCAGTGACCATCAGGGTACGCCACGGGAAATACTGAACGAGGAAGGTGGGCTGGTGTGGGCGCAGCGGCTGACCACGTGGGGGAAAGCGGAACGGTCGCAGGTACTGGCCTCCAATGATGCCGATTATCATGTTGGCTGTAATCTGCGGTTTATGGGGCAGTACGAAGACGAAGAAAGTGGGTTATACTACAACCGTTTTCGGTATTATGATCGGGAAACTGGGCAATACCTAACTCCAGATCCCTTAAATCTTGAAGGTGGATTTAATCCGTACGGGTATGTACATAACCCGGTAGGGTTTGTAGATCCGTTTGGGTTGACAACCTGCCCAGAGGTGATAACCAAAAAAGCTGATCGCAGAAGAAGACATCATTTTCAGTCGGCTGCATATGAAAAGCATACCCAAGCTAGAACACCTGAAAAAGCAAAATCTCTATCTTCAAATGGAGGGGCTGCACAATATTGGGGGGATAATTTACCTAATAATTCCACAGCTCAACAAGTTACCGCTTTTAGAAATAAAGTGGAAAAAAATGCTTTACGAAATGGTACGGAAGTTAATTTAGGTAGCAATAAAGGTTCATCCTATTATATTTATGATGCTGGTTCACCAATTGGATATATACCCATCGTAATTGAAGATACTTGATTTTTCATTCGTATCAGATCAAGATCGCGCCCATGAAAATTACTCTGA
>NZ_JANAIF010000112.1 GCF_024721015.1 Xenorhabdus bovienii | reverse complement strand
GCCGCAACAGATCCGCTTACATATTCTTCAATCAGTCGCTGAGGTCTGATAGCAAATCCAGCCGCCTCGATTTCACGACGCTGGCTTTCTGTATTCTGTTTGTCATTTTCAGAAGGCGACTGCACCAATTGATAGGGCTTAAAGCCTAGTGTGCATATGACTTCTGATAAAATAATTTCAGAAGTCATATGCACTAAACACTATTATGCTCGGTATTCATGTGCACCAAGACGCAGAACTACGCTGGATGATTGGTAACATAGCTCCAGCAATCGAGTGCAGACGACTTCTGACATTCCGTGCAATCGTCTTCTGAAAATGACAGTCAATATGGATTGTAATGTTCAGCTTTTTACCCTCCTTAAAAAATACCAGGATAGGCACCGCCATCAATAAGGATGTTTTGCCCCGTTATATAACCTGCATATACACTACACAAAAAAGCACAATATGCTCCAAATTCTTCGGGGGTTCCAAACCGTCCAGCGGGAATTTTTTGGCGGCGCTGCATTGCTATGCGCTCCGGTAAATCTCCGCATCTCGACGCTTTTTGTGCAAATGTTTGCTTCAGGCGATTAGTATCGAAAGCACCAGGTAATAAATTGTTTATGGTGACATTATTACTCGCTAGAGAGTCAGTTTTTGCCAAGCCACAGATAAAACCAGTTAGCCCTCCTCGTGCTCCATTTGATAATCCCAACTCACTTTGGGGGGCTTTAACTGTACCGGAAGTAATATTGATAACTCGTCCAAAACGGCGGTTAACCATCTCATCAATAACAATCTGAATCAGGCTGATGGGAGTGAGCATATTGGTATTAATTGCTTGGTACCATATGTCACGGTTCCAATCGGAATAATTACCTGTAGGTGGTCCAGCCGCATTTGTAACAAGGATATCTACCATAGGTGATGCACTTAACACAGTATCCTGAGTTTGTGATTCTGTTATATCACCAGGTACCCATTTTATCGATACAGCAGGGTTTATATTTTGCAGCCGCCGCGCAGCCGCCTTCAATGGTTCAGGCCTTCGAGCGTTAATAACAACATTTACGCCTTCTGCAACTAGTGCAGCAGCACAAGAAAACCCCAAACCTTCGCTGGCTGCACATATAACAGCCCAACGATCGGCTATTCCAAGATCCATATTTTCTCCGTTAGTATGAAAGTGAAGGTAACGGTTTCAATTTCGGCTGTGTTATAAGTGTCAACGTTCTATTTTGGTGCTTTGTACTGAGTAAAAGCGATTAAAACAACACAAATTAGAGTAAGGATGAAAAGTCCCCACATTAACCCTGCCGCAGTTGCTGTATGCCCACGGGAGAAAAAATATAATACAATGGCGGCACCGGCCATTTTTAGTGCTCCTTGTAAGGCACTGCCTGTTCCGGATAATTCAGGATGCCCATGTAAACTTATCCCGAGTAGTAATGGGGAAGAAAACCCACACCCCATTCCGACTGAAAAACTATAAATAACGATAAATGCAATTGATAATATCTGTATGAAGTGAACAGAAATGAGCGCAATTGCAGTGAAGAAAAGTAATAACGGAAGAGAAACCCTAAGAATTTTTTCAGGGCTAGAGTGTGACAACCATTTCTTTGTGAGTAATGAGCCTATTACAATTCCAGCAGAATAAATCATAAACAGATATCCATTCTGTGACGAGGATAAATCAAACTGAGTCTGAAAGACGAAAGGACTGGCAGTAAAATAACCAATGGTAATGGCAAACAAAACGGCAGATACAACACTGTATACAACAAAACTAACATCAGATAACAGAATTCGAAAACCTGTTATCCTGCCACTGTCTGTTGGTTTCATCGGCGATGTTTCTGGCAGCGTCATTTTTACAAAAGATACCCCTACCAGCATCATTATGGCGAGGGCTATAAAATTAAACCTCCACGGCAGATACTCTGTGATATATCCACCAATAACAGGAGCAAAAGCAGGTGAAACCTGTGATGCCATCGAAAAAATAGTCAGTGATTTGGATAATTCGGTTTTATCACGGAAAGTATCACTGAGTATAGCTCTGCTAATAACTGGACACCCGCCTGCACCAATACCGGTCAGAAGCCGGAACAGTGACAGTGTGTGAAATGATTCAGCTGTAGAAGTCAGGTAGTTACCGGCGGCGGAAAATAATAAGGAAAATACAATTATAGGGATACGCCCGTATTTGTCGGAAAGTGGGCCATAAAAAAGCTGAGATACAGCAAAACCAGAAAGATAATAAACAACAAGACTTTGCGCCTGATTGTTAGTAATCGCCAGTGCTGATTTTATTATAGGCAGTGCTGGATTATAGAGATCTATAGAAAATAATCCTAATACCAGTATTACGCACGAATTGATGATGATTAGTTTGGACTTCATACCTTTTTACCCTTCATAAGAGTGGAAGAGTTTTTATGCGCTTGTTGTATTCCTTGTTTGGTGTGGCATGTTGCTTATCGCATTTGATCTCGATCAAAAACGGGCTGTTCTGTTGCATAATTTCGGCAATATGCTTTTGTAATTGCTCAGGAGAATTCACACACAGGCTGTTTAATCCCAATCCTTTAGCTAATTGGCACCAATCATAATCAGGGATTTGAGTCAGATCTGTTCTGTTATCTTTATTATTAAAGTAGCTTGCTGCATAAGATGTGTTATTAAAGACAACAAAAAGTATATTGCGCTGGTATTTTGATGCAGTGGCTAACTCCATTCCTTGCATTAGCATACAACCGTCACCGGTTATGACCATACATTTTCTGTCAGGGGCGGCGAAACTCGCTCCTATGCCAGCAGGGATGCTCCATCCCATAGGGCCAAGTGTGGTTGCTGATATATACGTCTCAGGCCTGTGAGCGATCCAATAATGACCGAAGAATGAACGATGTGCACCAGAATCAACACTGACTATTCCATTTTCAGGAAAATGTTCCTGAAAGATTTTGATATAGGACGCGGGGTGTCTGGTTTCATTACCTGTTGCACTAAAATCGATTGGGAAATACTTGGGAACTGTACTGAGGTGTTGTACCCATTTCTCCCGTTCCGGGCGTCCTTCGATGAGGGGATTATGGTAGTATTCATTAAGAGTTTCCAGAAATGCGCTACTGTTTGCCGTGATCCCACAAGTGATCTCAAGGTATTTACCCAGATATTCCGGGTTAGTATCGACCTGAATCGTTCCCCCAGGAAGTTGCAACTCCAGAGACCATAGCATGGTGCTCCATTGGGTGGTGTCCATTCCCAGTAAAATAATCCCTTCCAACTTCGGATTCTTAAATGCTTCAATGGCTCTGGGGTTACCTGAATAACCGTAAATACCGAGTGACAGAGGATGGGATTCAGGAAAAAGCCCTTTACCACTTAGAGTCGTTGCCACTGGGAAATGATACTTTTCTGCAAATGCTAACAACGTATCAGCTGTTTCAGGCATTTTGCCCCGTAGCCCCGCAAGGATGATGCAATTACGGGCCTTAGCAATGAAAGTTGCAAATTCAGGTGAATTTATTTTCTTGATATCTATCGGGCGATTCTTCCAAGAGTCAGCAATACTTGCACTGATGTCGGGACGGTTTTCATCATGTTCATTTAAAACTTCCTGACTTATCCCCAGATAAACGGGGCCTTTTTCAGTGCCTTTCATTGCACGGAGTGATTCCCTCAGAAAACGACTGAGTGGTTGACCCGCCTTAACGTCAAATGCTGCACGAGTAACCGGAGCAAAAATTTCACGCTGATTAATTCCGGATTGGGTACTGTCCTGTAAGACATTGTGCATTTCCATTGCTGAAGCAATTTGGCCGGCTAAGAGTAAAACAGGGAAATTATCAGTATAGGCGGAGGCTATACCCGTCAGGGTATTTGTAACACCCGGCCCTCCAATAACGAGACATACACCAAAAGTGTCAGAGACACGGACCCCTCAGCCATATAAGCAGCACCCGTCTCGCAGGCTGTTATTATCGGTACAGGAAAGATGTCCAACACTGAGTCATCATCTTTTGGATAGCATTTCATGAATGAATTAATGAGCTTGCCGGGTACCATGAAGATATGAGATGCATTCAAGTGGCGCAGCTGCTTTAGTATATAAGATGCCCCATTTTCTTTATATCCATTATCTGAATGCGCCATAGCTTATAACCCTATGAATTGTATATTGTATTGTTTCATTATGTTTAATGAATCCTGATGAAATGAATCTGGATACCGGACGTTGGGCATATCTGCAAAATAAGGTTTTGGACTTTTAAGCAGGTAATCTGAAACATGCATAGAACATTGCGCACGATCTTGAAGATACTGTAGATATGACTCGTTATGCCGTTCTGAGGCAGATACTGTCCATTGTAAAGCCAGTTTAGTGTTATCAGGTGCTTTATCCGGGTAAGTGCTTCTGTGAGTTATTCTGTTATCCCATAGAATAAGATCACCAGCCTTACTCATGATAACTTTCTCGTATGCCTGTGGCGTATTTAACATACTTTTCACGGTGGGTTGATCCAGTCGATGAGAGAAGGGTATCAGAGTTATCCCACCTCCCAGTTCAGGGTCATTGTCCTGCAAATAGATAGCACACTGCATAAACTGTAGTGGAACTTCAGGATTGATGACTTCATCAGGGAGAAAATATGCGTCATTATGCCAGGGAATATAGACACTTTCTCGGATAGTAAAATTGGGAAACAAAGAGAAATCTCGACTAAAAAGTTCCCTGATAGCGGTGACTACTTTATCTTTTAGAATAGTGTTAAAGACATCGGGGGATTTTAGTACATCCGTCGGAAGCAGTGTTGACAAATTATTTCTTTCTAAAATTTTCTTATAATATTCTCTAATGATGTCAATTTCTTTTTTATTTATTACTTCTGAAATTACAACGTAACCTTGTTCACTCATCTGTTTGATAATATTCATACTGATATCCTCCGGATAATTAAAAATGAAATTAAACTAACTATTTCAAAAATATTAATTTTATTTTCCATGTTGAGGAATAACCTCTTGAAATGTGATCCCCAATTGTTCAAATTCTTTAAAGAAATCAGGAAATGAACAATGAACATCTTCATAACCATCAATATAATTAGCTTGTTGGCAACGTAATGATGCTACAAATAAAGACATAAAGATACGATGATCCCCCCAGCTGGAAAGTATGCAATTCCCCGCGTAGGATGAAGCTCCATAAATTTCTAAACCATCATAAACACCATTTATAAATAGAGGACGAATATTGACACCCAATTTTAGTAATTCATTTACCATTGCCTCTATTCTAGGCGATTTATGAAAGCGGGTAATAGAGCCTCCGGTAACTCTGAAACAGCCTGCGACATAAATACCTAACGCAGCAAGAGTAGGTACAATATTAGGGCAGTCGCTGACATTAAATTCATAATTTCCAGTCAGTTGTTTTTTTTTATTTATCAGGCGAATTTCGTTTCGCTTATAATTGCTAATGATATCCATTCCCATTTCATCAACAAACGTTAGAATCGCTTGTTCGCCTTGTAAACTCTTACTATTGATATTCTTGAGTGTTAAATCGCATGGAAAAAGAGTTGCCGCAGCAACAAGATAGGAACATGAGGTGTAATCGCCCGTTATTGTATATTCAGCAGAATTATATTGACCCGGAAATACAGTAATTTGGGAAAGATTCTCATTTTGCTGAAATTTAATGCCAGCTATTGTCAGAGTTTCTAATGTTTGCCGAATGTATGATAGCGATAGGGTTTTTTCTATGATTTTAATCGTGGTACTTTTCCTCGCAAGGGGGGCTGCAAACAGAATTGCTGTGATAAATTGGGAACTGATGTTTCCCTCGATTTCACATATACCGCCAGAATATCCTCCCCAATTGATGAAAGGGGCTTTTCCATTCATATGGACACTGGAAATGTTTCCTCCCAGCTGAATAAGAGCATTCAGTAAAGGTTCCATGGCACGGGTTCTGAGAACGACGTCACCAGAGATCACCGCTGGAGCTGTACTGTGGCAGGTTAGAGCGGTCATTACACGGAAGACTAACCCCGAACCCAAAGCATCAATGACTTTTTTCTTCGGATTAATTTTTCCGCCGATACCATAAATAATTAACCGCTCAGGCTCCTCAATAATTCGGGCACCAATACTGCGACAGGCTTCCTTCATTGTGCTGGTTTCCAGACAACGTAGATCATTATTTATAACTGATTTACCATTAGCTAAGCTGGCGGCCAGAATGGCTCTTTGGGTTTCTGGTTTCGATGATGGTATATATACCCATCGTAATTGAAGATGCTTGATTTTTCATTCGTATCAGATCAAGATCGCGCCCATGAAAATTACGCTGACAGATGCCCAAAAAGAAGCCCTCGAATTGATGCACGATACGACTCGTGATGGGCGCGTACGTGACCGCATCAA
>NZ_JANAIF010000111.1 GCF_024721015.1 Xenorhabdus bovienii | reverse complement strand
TTATACATTCCAGCCTAAAAAACCGAGCTTGAATTTACGGGATACTGATATCGCTATTCTTAAACGAAGCTGAGGTTATATAGTAAAAGCCCTCTATAGGAATAGAGGGCTTTTTGGTCATGTGTTCAATTTGTTGATCAGCATCAGACATAGTATTCACTCACACATTGATAAAGATTGCCGATTGAATCTGGTGCTGAACAGTCAGCAGAGATTAAACCCTGTTTATTTCCTTTAAGTATCAAGTGTATGATATTTTACATACTATTTCCTTTTTGTGTTAATTTTGTCCGGTTTAATATACTGGCGTTTCTGGTTATGTTAATGGGACTAAGAAGAATATTTAATTTGTATATGAAGGAACATATTCACAACCCCGGCGCTTTCCACAGCGATGTCGTCAGCCCGTCATCCACCAGATGAAGTTGGTCTGTGTACACTGCCTGCCAATTTTTTTTCGTTTTTTGGTAAATCTCCCAATGTGTCAAATCCGGCTGATATTCCCGCTCCCAGCGCACCAGTTTTTCCCCGGTTTCAGGCAGTGAGTCATACAATGAAACCCCCACGCCCGCCGCAATTGCACAGCCCAACGCGGTTGCTTCCTTAACTACAGGAACCCGCACGGGTAATCCTGTCACGTCGGCGAGGATCTGGCACCAGAGTTTGCCCTTGGAACCACCGCCGGCAAAGACCAGCGAGTCTGGCTTAACACCGGAAAAATCAGCAATCAAATCAAGATTACAGGCCGAGACGATGGCCGCGTTTTCCTCCAGTGCTCTAAATAGCGTCGCTTTGTTGCATTTTTCCGGATCAATCGACAGGTTGAGGAAGGAAGGGGCAGCGTGATACCACGATTTAAAGCGCATGACGTCCGAGAAAATCGGCATGATGCCATAAGCTCCAGCGGGAACTCGTGCCGCCATGTCTTCCAGCAGGCTGTAAGCATCAACACCCAGCCGTTCCGCCATCAGTTTTTCTTCCGCGCAGAAGGCATCGCGGAACCAGCGCATGGTCAGGCCGGTGAAAAAGCTGATGGATTCCGCCTGTGCCATGCCGGGAATGACATGCGGGTTGATGCGGATGTTCATGTTGGGATCGGTGATCGGTGCTGGCAGGTTGACGACCTGCTGCCAGAAAGTGCCACCGAGTACGGCGGTCTGCGCGGGTTTGACGACACCAATGCCGAGACAGCCGAGCTGGACATCGCCGCCGCCCATAATGACGGGTGTGCCGCTGTTCAGGCCGCATTCTGCCGCTGCTTTTCCGGTGATGTAACCGAGCAGGGTGCCGGTTTCTTTGACGGGGGAAAGGATATCGGAACGTAGTCCGGCCATTTCCAGCAGGCTCGGGCGCCAGTTGCGGCTGACTAAGTCCAGCATCCCCGTTGTGCCTGCGTTGGAGGGATCAACCGCCAGCTCGCCACTGAGCATATAAGCCAGCCAGTCGCTGATCATAGTGAGTGTACTGGCCTGCCGATAGATATCCGCGCGATGATGCGCAAGCCACAGCAGACGGGGCATTGCGCCCAGTGCCAGAGTCTGGCCGGAGTAACGGTAAACATCATACTCAAAGGTATTGTCGTAAAGCTCCTTCAGCTCGCTGACTTCATGACCAGAGCGGGCATCGACGTTGGCACAGGCCCAGATGGGATCGCCACTGCGATTATACAGAACGATGCCTTCCCGCATTGAGCAGGCGGCAACGCCCTGAATCGCACTGGCAGGCAGTTCTGCCTTTTGCAGTGCCTGGCGGATACATTGACACGCCAGTTGCCAGTTGTTTTTTAGATCGAATTCCATTGAACCTGCGACATTCGGTACAGGCTGATGGATCCACTCAGCCTGTCCAACGGCGACCTGATTTCCTTCGAGATCAAATATTACTGCCCGGATACTGCCAGTTCCTGCATCAAGCGCCATCAGATACTTCCCTGATGGGTGAGCATGAGCGCGTTGATTCATGATGCTATCCTCGTCTGTCGTTATCTTTTTGTTCGATAGGGCACAGGGGATGGATAAGCAGTGTTAGTCGATTACGTCAGCATAGCTCTTGCGGTCTGTTCTTCGGTTACCAGCGAGCTAATATAGCCCCCTTTCAGTGCGGCAACGATGGCATCGGCTTTTTCAATACCCCTCGCTACACCGATCACATTCGGGATCGTTTTCAGCTCTGGCAGGGAGATACCGATCAGTTCCTGATGGATATCGATATTGCCGACCAGCTCACCTTCTGCATTGAAGAAATAACCGAGGATATCCCCAATCGCGCCTTTGCGACCAAACATCAATTGTTCTCCGTCGCTGATATAGCCGGAGCGCATGATGGTCGCCTGCTGTCGCTGATTGATCGCTCCGATCCCCACCACGGCGATATCTGCGGCACAGGCAGCCAGGATCACATCCCGCACGCTGCGTTCTTCGCGGAACGTCGCGGCGACTTGGTGAGTTGACGCCCGCAGCGGTGCAGGAATGATACTGACAGGGCAGTCTGCATCGAGCTGACCAATCCCCGTCATATAAGGGCCGACGCCGCCAGATAACGTCACCAGCCGGATTTGTTGGGACGAAATAAACCCGCTCAGGTGCTGCAAAGTACACATCGGGGTTTCGCCAAATCCGATAGCCAGTAGCTGACTAGGCTCAATCAGTGCCATCAGCAGGTGGGCAGCGCCGACGCCAAGACGGGTGTTGAGGTTTATTCCGTCAAGAGCCGGCAGTATACGAACCTGCTTGAGATTAAAGCGTTTTTGCAGCGTATCTTCCAATTCCAGACACCCTTCATAGCGTGAATTGATCTGCACGCGGATCACGCCAGACTGCCGCCCCTTCTCCAGCAGGCGGGAGACTTTGAGGCGGCTGAGGCCGAGCAATTCACCGATGTCTCCTTGAGTCAGACCATCGTGATAGTAAAACCAGGCTATGCGAGCCAGTAGTTCTTCTTCACTCATGCTGTTTCCTGAATAGCCATGACCTGAATGGTTATTATCTGAATAAGAAAGTTCCTCGGATAACACGCTTCTCTCTGGTACTGATTGCTTCTTGGTTGGTTTGATCGACATAACAACTTGTTTATCCACTGGCAAAGAATTAAGCATGAAAGCCTCTGATGTGCTAGAGGGCGATCGCAAAAATTTGAACATATTTTAATGGAGATCTAACTTTTTCACAAAATGTGATAGAAATATTGCAAAAGCTTCAGATTATGAATTAGAGTTGTGAACAAAAGTATTTTAAATTAATAAATGTTCAATTGCCGTGTCTGCAAAACGAAAGTCTGTAACGCCATGAGGTGCCGTAATGTCACAGAACAATACCACCAAGAAGCGAAAGGCAACGGCATTGTTGTGATGCCGGAGCGTGTGATTTTTACCAGCGAAAACATCAACCAATACGATTTCTAATTTATGGGCTGACACCTTCTGGAGAGAGAAATGGCAGATTTAGATGACATCAAAGACGGTAAAGATTTTGGTATTGATATACCACAAAAGAACACTCTGTTTGAATTGAAAGGCAGCGGTGCGCTGGATTGGGGAATGCAGTCGCGTTTGGCGCGGATTTTCAATCCAGCGACCAATAAAACGGTGATGCTGGCGTTTGATCACGGTTATTTTCAGGGGCCGACCACGGGATTGGAGCGTATTGATATCAATATCGCCCCGCTGTTTGAGCACACTGATGTACTGATGTGTACCCGCGGTATTCTGCGCAGTCAGGTTCCACCTGCAACCAATAAACCCGTGGTACTGCGTGCATCCGGCGCTAATTCGATTTTGACTGAGTTGTCCAATGAAGCGGTGGCTGTGGCGATGGAGGATGCGCTTCGGCTGAATGTGTGCGCCGTGGCGGCGCAAGTTTATATTGGTTCTGAGCATGAACATCAATCCATCAAGAACATCATTAAGCTGGTGGATCAGGGAATGCGCTATGGCATGCCGACAATGGCCGTGACAGGCGTCGGGAAGGATATGGCACGTGACCAGCGTTATTTCTCACTGGCGACCCGTATTGCCGCTGAAATAGGGGCGAATATTATCAAGACCTATTATGTTGACAGCGGTTTTGAACGGATCGCAGCGGGCTGTCCTGTGCCGATTGTGATTGCAGGCGGCAAGAAATTACCGGAGATAGAAGCACTGGAGATGTGCTATCAGGCGATTGATCAGGGTGCGTCCGGTGTTGATATGGGACGGAATATCTTCCAGTCCGAAGCGCCGGTAGCCATGCTGAAAGCGGTTCAGGCGGTGGTTCATCACAATGAGAAGCCAGCACAGGCTTATGAACTGTTCCTGAGTGAAAAGGCTAAGGGGGAATAATATGCAAGTCACGTTAGTCGAAATCAACGTTAGAGCCGACAAGATTGACGAATTTATCGAGGTTTTTCGTGATAATCACCTTGGTTCGGTCAAAGAGCCGGGCAACTTACGCTTTGATGTGCTGAGGGATGAAAATATTCCGACCCGCTTTTATGTTTATGAAGCCTATGCTGATGAAACTGCGGTGGCCGCCCATAAAAAAACGCCTCATTACTTGCGCTGTGTCGAGAGATTGGAAGCGTTGATGACCGAGCCAAGGAAAAAAATAACGTTTATTGGCTTGATGCCGGAAGGGAAATAGCGTTATAACATGATTGATATATGCACAGCCCGCAACATAATCTGTGGGCTGTTTTCTGAAAATGCGGTTGCTTAATGCTGCTCATATTTGCACTTTTTTGAATTTTTAGCTTTATCTGCCATTGGCACCATCAAGTAAAATTAGATGCCATTCATAAAGATATGAAGCGCCTTCAACTGCACAGTAGAAAATCGGAGCGATTATCATTATCCGTTTATCAGGGGAGTAATAATCATGTCGAAAAAACATGCAGCCTATAATGCTATTGGAGAACGTTATGAGCAATTCATAGAAGACACACCTCAACGTGAAATAGACGTTCGTACCATACTCAGTATGGTTGGTGATGTCAGTGGAAAATCGGTTCTGGATGTGGCCTGTGGATATGGTTATTTCGGTCGAGAGTTACGCAAACGTGGAGCGTCAAAAGTCGTTGGTGTGGATATTTCTGAAGCAATGATAGAGCATGCCAGAGAAAAGTCGGAACAGTATAATGATGATATAGAATTTCATGTGCAAGATGTCTGCCATATGGAATCACTTGGCAAGTTTGATATCATTGTTGCGGCTTGGTTGTTCAATTATGCTGAATCGATTGACGATTTGGAAAAAATGTTTCAGGTCGTCGCTAGCCATCTCAAACTTTCAGGTAAGTTAGTTGCTTATACGGTTTCACCCGCTTTCCGTTTCAATCAGGGTAACTACGATATTTATGGTATCAATATCCTGAGTGAAGAGTCATGCAAAGGTGGCGCCTATTATCACGTGGAATTTTTAACGACACCACCAAGCCTCCTTATTTTCTATCGATGGAACCATGAGGATTATGAACGAGCTATTCAAAAGGCAGGGTTCAGTCGAGTTGAATGGCAAAAACCTAAGCTGTTAGAGAATGATTTCAAACGTTATCCCGATGGTTTTTGGGATATTTTTCAACGAAATAATCTGAATATAGGCTTTACCTGTCAGTTCTGATGGTTTGCTCTTTTTATGTTTGGTTACAGAACTACCAGGAATAGCATATTGGCCTTTAGCCATGTTTGCCCACATTTCTTCTCCTCAACCACGCCACAATAAACGCTGTTATCTGTTGTGGCTGGTTGATATCTAAAGAACTAATTAGATTTTCTATAAATTCGGGTATTGCCTGTGGAGGTGGGCATACAGCGCATGGTTTTCTTGCCGCATAATTTGTTTTTTGGTCTGGATAAGCCGTCGCATTGATAAGCATTTTTTTATTTTCTTTTGAAAGGTTATCTTTGTTAGCGATATCCAGTAATAATTCTTCTGTCGAATTTGTTGGTGTCATATTTTAATATCATTTCATTTTATTGATGCTGTTCAATATAGATTGAATAACTTAAATCATTCATTTTAGTTCTGGGCAATTAGCCAACATTTCTATTTTTGACCGATATTGACCATATTTATAAGGGTAATCAATATTTAAATAATGATTCATCTTTGTTGCCGTAATTTTCCAAACCGGAGAGCCTAAAAACATCGACCAACCAAGAAAATTATTTTTATTTAAGCCTCTCTCTATTAACCGATCTATTCCCCTTGAAGAAACTACCAGCACTTTCGGTTCTGTAACAATCAAAGATACAGTCCAATTCTTCATTTTATGAAATGGATACCTCCAATAATGCAGAGGATTTTTCGATGGTTTTTGGGGTCGTGTTAATAAGATTAAGAAGTCTATTTTATATGTAACTGGAAACATTAATAACCGAACCAAGGAAAAAGGCCTCTTTTATTGGTTTATATCCGTCGTCATTGAAGATGCTTGATTTTTCATTTGTATCAGATCATGATCGCGCTCATGAAAATTAATCTG
>NZ_JANAIF010000110.1 GCF_024721015.1 Xenorhabdus bovienii | reverse complement strand
AACATGGCAAAACAGGCGGCGGGCGTGTTGGGGGGATTAGGCGGTGCCGGTACCCCACGTCTGCCGTCCATTCAGGGCATTGCCGGCCCGATCACGTCGGGCGGGCAGGGACTGGTTGAACGGGCGGCGGGCGGCCAGCATGCGGCCAGCAAGGCCCTGCAGAAAGCCAGCCAGTTATTGGGCGGCGGCGGGGGCACGGCCTGTCTCTTGATCAGATCTCCAAATCAACCGATTTAGCCAGCAAATAGCCGTCTATCAGGGTTTGCAGCCGAAACCAACCTTCCCAAAGTCGTTCCCGTCCGACTCGACCCATGCGTTTGGAATCGTACCAGCCGGCCAGTTTTCCCAGATTGATGAAGGCCCAATGCAAACTCGGGGCTTTTTTCGGCGGACGCCGTTTTTCTTGTTTTGACCACAGTAATTTCCACGCCAGGGGGCTTAATACTGTCTCACCGCTCTCTTTCTCTGCCTCTTCTTTGTTCAGACCCATAAAACGGAGCTGGTGTATCCGTACCGCAATAAAGGCCAGCAGCACTATCATGCGCTCCAGATTATCTTTGCTTTGCATACGCAGCGCTTCTACCTGCGTGCCGCCCGTTTTCCATGCTTTGTGAAATTCTTCTATCAGCCAGCGGCGCTCGTAATAACTGAATATTTTATGGGCCTCTTCCTGACTGTTGACGGGTTCGGAGGTCAGAAGATGCCAGCAAAGCCCATCCTCCGTACCTTTTTCGTAGCAACCGACATAAAATATCCGCACCGCTTCACCGCTTTTTCCTTCGGGGATTTTCAACGTCACTTCGGCATAACTGATATCACAATCCGCGACACGCGCCTGACGCCCGCCTTTCTGTCTGACCTGAACTAACCGTGCTCCAGCACTCTGTAACTGGCTGATAAAGTCATAAAGTCTATCCTGACTTTCCTCAATACGCCGGCTTTGCATCGAACGGATAACGAAACGTTGTTTTTGGCTCGTTTTATAACGCAGATATTCGATGATATCGGCTTCACGGTCACAGACAGAAATCACGTTGGCCATCTGCTCCCCTAACCGGCTGTCGACGGCTTGTGAGGCCCGTTCCCACTTATAACTCTCTTTCCCTTCATAAGGGCGTGTGTCGCGTTGTAGGCTTTTGCCATAATCACTGACATCTCGGCACCAGCGCTGTTGCTCTATCAACCCCACGACCTGTTGTTCTTCAGGTGCAAATAACAACACCGAGTGTGCCTGCATGCCCCGGGATTTTTTCTTCGAGGTGGTATAACCGAGTTCATCGGCGACCGACGCATGGGAAAATGACAGGGTTGTCGTGTCTTCCAGCGCTAACAGGCAATGATAACGTTGAGCGTGAGCGACGGTGGCGGTAAATCCGGCTTCGGCGATGGCCTGAGGCGCAATGGCGGAATTTCGGGTCAGTCGGTAGGCCGCTTCAACATCGGCAGGAGAGTCAAGAGCTTGCACAAGCGATTGTCCTATATGGTTAGCCAACGAACAGGCCACTTTCACCAGGCGGTTGGTACGGCGTTTATCACCTAATTCCGCGTGTTGAAACGTGTCACTTGCCTATTGTTCGGCGCAGGTTGAAAACATAAAGATTACCTCAAGTCGTGTTTTTTATTGGGATCAATCTATGAGGTAAAAGTTCAATAACGAAGGGGGCGGGTTAAAATATTTGTGTAGGAAAGACAGGCCATAATGGCGCTGACGACAAGGAAGATCACATCAATCATATCATACTGACGATTGATATCAGAGCGCGTTTCTTTAACAACAGATAAATGTTCAATTAGGGTCATAGGGGAGCGATTAGAAGAGAAATAAGGTTAATTAGATCATGTCATTACTTCTTATTCAATAGCTGTTAAAAAAGTATGCTCGTGCCCTGAGTTTCTCCCGCCAATGAACAACAAATGAAAGATGAACGTTCATCGCCAGAAGATAACCATTTTTCAGATAAGAACATACGTAAAAACCATACTGGCATGTATAAATAGCCAGTATTTCTATCCGTTTTTTCTATTTATCCCGCATTTCTCCCATAACAAATTAAGTCTTCTGATCCCTCTCAAACTATCACCCTTTCACATTAGCGGTGATTTATTTCATTTATTATTTGCTTACCATATTTTCCTATTTGTAACAAAAGAAATTGCTAGTACAATTACTATACTTTTTCGCTGTATAGAGCACCGATGATAGCGTTCTTTAAATGCAGGAAGAATAAAGAGAGGTTGAATTTTTTTATCTTGTAAACTGCACTTAAAAGATCAAATAGCAATTGTAAAACAGTTGCTTGTAAGTGATGTGGTAACTTATCCACAAATCAAGATATGTCCTCATGGCATATTGTAAACTCCAAAAGATCAGGCTGCTGATTGAAAGCAGAGGGGGACTCTTTCAAATTGGGTATATCAATATCACAACATGAGCAATAGTGATAAGACCGATGTTATAGCTTTAATAGTAATGAGTTGATTGCCAAGGGTAAAACTCCAAAAACCGTTTTCTCATATCAAATTTGATTATGAAGGGGGAATGATGTTTGTCCATGTCGCCAACAAGAATATTATTATCGTATTTGCGTTAATATTGGGAATTGCCATTGTATTTTTATCTTTTAATAACAGTAAGTTGAGTCTTATTGGTTATGTTGATAAACATTGTCAGAAGAATACGACCTGTTTGATCGATATGAATAAAATCACGTCTTTTGATTGGGATAAAATGTATATCATCAATAAAGGGATGGGTCGTGAGGATATTGAATATATCATCGGTGCGGCATTTACGGGGAAAGCCAGTCTTTTTTATAAAATTATTTTTGTTAAAAATCAGAAGGTGATTTATTCGGATGAATATTACCCCCATGCAGAGTCTTACGAGAAAAAATTTCTTAAACCTGATTTTAATTATCCTTATGATGTAAAAGGAAATAATTTTATCTATTATGCGATTTCCAGAGATAACTCGATCCTTTCGGTGGAAATTGAAAATAAGCCATTTATGGGCGATAAAGTTTATTACAAAATCTCCCCTTCTAATGCACAGCAAGTCAGGGGAAGAAGCTTGTAGTTATACCCTAGCTATTGGTTGATAGGTGTTCTGGTGCAGGTCTGCTATTTATTCTTGGTCTGCATTTTTTTAAGTCTGTCTTTTGTCGGCTCTGGGTTGTGCTGTTGATATTTTAAGCGTTTTTCCAGTTCACAAGTGGCCTTTATACTTTCTAAAGTGCGCGTCAATCCTGCAATCAGGCGTTTATCTCCATCTGCCTGTGCGTATTCAAGTTGCTTCTTCAATGTTTTTTTCTTTATTTCACATCCCGTCTTCTCTTGGCTTGCATAGGCAACACTCATACTGAAAACGATCAATGCAGATAAGATCATAGTTTTCGACATCATGAATCATTCCTGGGGTTATTTTAGGGACCTATCCAAAATTTTATACACAGATCTTGATTTGATCCTGAAAATTCAACTGAGGCTACAACTGATAGGAGGGAAATGGAGGCTTTTATCTTTTTTGGCAAGAATGGGGCTATAATGCCTCCTCAATTGTCTGATAAGACATCAGACAAGTTATCAATATTCTGTACTGGGGTTTAAAAATCGAATGCTAAGTTATCGTCACAGTTTCCATGTCGGCAACCACGCGGATGTGCTGAAGCACATTGTGCAAAGCCTGATCATTGAGTCAATGAAGGGAAAAGAGAAACCTTTCCTGTATTTGGATACCCATGCAGGCGCCGGCCGTTATCAGTTGAGCGGGGAACATGCCGAGCGTACAGGGGAGTATCTGGAAGGTATTGCCCGTATCTGGCAGCGTGATGATATTCCCGAGGAATTGACGGCGTATATGGGCGCGGTAAAGGCGCTGAATCCGCATGGTGTTCTGCGTTATTACCCAGGTTCTCCGCTGATTGCCCGCCATTTATTGCGGGAATATGACGAGCTTAACTTGAGTGAATTGCATTCCAGTGATTTTCCTTTGTTACGCAGTGAATTTTCCCGTGATGAACGTGTTCGCCTCCTGCGGGAAGATGGTTATCAGCAGCTAAAATCAAAACTACCGCCCAGAAGTCGCCGCGGGTTTGTGCTGATTGACCCCCCTTATGAATTGAAATCTGACTACCAGAATGTCGTCAAAGGTATTTTGGAAGGATATAAGCGCTTTGCGACCGGCACTTACGCGCTGTGGTATCCGGTTGTACTGCGTCAGCAAATTAAACGTATGCTCAAGGATCTGGAAGCAACGGGCATTCGCAATGTTTTACAGATCGAGCTTGGGGTACGTCCTGATAGTGATCAACGTGGCATGACGGCGTCCGGTATGATCGTCATTAACCCGCCGTGGAAGCTGGGGCAGCAGATGAAGGCGGTATTGCCATGGCTGCATCAAGTACTGGTTCCTGAAGGAATCGGGCATACCTCTGTGGCATGGGTGGTGCCTGAATAGACGTCCGTCCAAAACGGCATTATCACCAAATAGTTGTGGCCTATAGTAATGAAAGCCAGAACCATCCAGAGTCGGTGATAACTTTTTGTCATAATAGACGCCAGATTGAACTTTAGCTTGTACTTGTAAGTTAATTGATTAGACGGAAGTGACCTAAGATGAGTAAACATTACGATTATATTGCAATTGGTGGTGGCAGCGGTGGTATTGCCTCCATGAACCGTGCTGCCATGTATGGGCAGAAGTGCGCGCTGATTGAAGCGAAAGCGCTAGGCGGAACATGTGTGAATGTGGGCTGTGTACCAAAGAAAGTGATGTGGCATGCCGCCCAGATTGCGGAATCTATTCATCAATATGGTCCTGATTATGGTTTTGATACCACGGTAAATCGTTTTGACTGGAAGACATTGATTGCCAGTCGTACGGCTTACATTGATCGTATTCATCAGTCCTATGAGCGTGTGCTGGGCAATAATAAGGTCGATGTTATTCAGGGATTTGCCCGTTTTGTTGATGCACATACAGTCGAGGTCAATGGAGAAAAAATTACCGCTGACCATATCCTGATTGCTACGGGTGGGCGTCCGGTGCGTCCAGCGATTCCGGGAGCGGAATATGGTATTGATTCTGATGGTTTCTTTGAACTGGATGAAATGCCAAAGCGTGTTGCTGTGGTAGGTGCGGGTTACATCGCTGTGGAAATTGCTGGTGTTTTGAAGGCGCTGGGCAGTGAAACGCATCTGTTTGTGCGCAAACATGCGCCGCTGCGTTCTTTCGATCCGCTGATTGTCGAGACCTTGCTGGAAGTCATCAAAAATGAAGGGCCGACACTGCATACAGAAGCGTTATTAAAAGCCGTGATTAAACATGCTGATGGCAGCCTGACGCTGCAATTGCAGGATGGCAGAGAGCAGACGGTTGATACGCTGATCTGGGCGATTGGTCGCGAGCCGATGACAGATAATCTGAATCTGGCAGTCACTGGTGTTGAGTTGAATGAGAAAGGTTATATCCCAGTCGATAAATATCAGAATACCAATGTCAAAGGCGTATATGCGGTAGGCGATAACACGGGGGCAGTGGAATTGACACCGGTGGCAATTGCGGCAGGTCGTCGCTTGTCGGAGCGTCTGTTTAATAACAAGCCGGAAGAGCATCTGGATTACACCAATGTGCCAACGGTGGTATTCAGTCACCCGCCAATCGGTACGGTAGGTTTGACAGAACCGCAGGCAAAGGAACAGTATGGTGATGATCAGGTTAAGGTTTATACTTCGTCATTTACTGCGATGTATACTGCCGTGACACAACATCGCCAGCCATGTCGGATGAAATTAGTTTGTACGGGAGCGGATGAGAAGATTGTTGGTATTCACGGTATCGGCTTTGGTATGGATGAAATCCTGCAAGGTTTTGCGGTTGCGCTGAAAATGGGCGCAACGAAGAAGGATTTTGATAATACTGTGGCGATCCATCCGACGGCAGCGGAAGAATTTGTGACGATGAGATAATTTTATTTCTTTTTTATGTCATCGTTGAAATTCACTTAAGGTTATGAGTTGTCAGACTCATAACCTATTAGATTTACGGTCATATTCAATAAATAGAGCTTCCAAACAGACTATTCACGTTCGCTAAAAGTCCTGATTAGGTGATTATATAAAATGACTATTAAATCTAGAGAAACTCCCGTAAATCCTGATTATCCTACTTGTGATGAGTGTTATGCTAAGTTAATGATTTATCCTGAACATATTCATCCGGATGAAGTAAGTTCTTTATTACAGTTAGAACCTACTAAAAAAAAATATAGTAGGTACAAAAATTATAAGTAGTTCAGGGCGAACAAGAGAAATAAAAATAGCTGGTTGGCTTTTATCTTCAGAAAATTATGTAAATTCAAAAGATATTAGAGATCATTTAGATTGGCTTTTAAATAAAATATCTAAATCTTCTGAAGGATTAAAGCAATTACAAAATACAGATAAAGTAACAATGAGAATTGATTGTGTTTGGCGTTCTATTGCATGGCACGGAGGTCCCACATTATGGCCCGAGCAAATGAAAATAATGTCCGATTTGGGATTAGAAAGCTCATTTGATATCTATTTTGTAGGTGAAGAATAGTTTATTTGATATCAATAAAAGATCACATATAAAACTATATAACCTGAGATTTGCTTAAGAAGGGAACTAAAGTGCCTGAGGCACGATCAAAGTTTTTGCTAAAGAAAACAAAATCG
>NZ_JANAIF010000010.1 GCF_024721015.1 Xenorhabdus bovienii | reverse complement strand
AGTACAACTGAACTCAGTGTAGCAAGTAGACTCAATACTGATAAACGACCAGCACCGTGGCTATAACTTGCTCTAAGACCAAATCCAAAACGTTCACTCTTTTCATCCCTAAAATTTTGCTCTATTTGCATTCTTCGGCTGTAAATTTTCATAACCTGACGAGGTTTAAAATCATCCATACTAGTAAAAATAAGCCAAGGTTCCATTGCTGCCGAACGTCCATCTTTGACCTGAGATTTTCGTACCATTCGATATCGTGATTTTTTGAATTTTCTCCCTTTATTCGGTCTTTTATGAAGATAAAAATAACCATCGCAACGTGCATATTCTGCTTTTGATAATGTGCCAAACCCTAAAAACTGTGGGGTTGTAGTTGCTTTTAAAGCTTGCCGTTTAAACCAAAGCTCACCCTATTTTTCAAGTCTTAGTTGAGTATTTCCTCGAATGCGTCCGACGAAATCCCAACCGAGCGTTTTTATCTGTTTGAACCCTGCATTTTGAAAACCTGCATCCGTAACAATAATTACTCTAGCTTTAGGGTTAACAGCACTCGCTAGCATGTCAAGAAATGCATTTTGGATGGTTACATTTTGTTGTTCACATGAGGGAACTATTTGACTTAACAAAGGAATTGAGCGTCCATCACAAATTAAACTCGCACGGAGTACATGATGTTCTTGTGAGGGATATCCACTCCAATCAACAGCTATGACACACAATGAGAGTGACTCAGTCAGCATAGCAATAATATTACGAAAGATATCAGGAATATCCCTATGAAGAGCTTCATTACCGAGTAGCCGATCAATACGTTTAATTTTATGTTTGACGTGAGCGTTTCCTGGTAAAAAGCGCCCAATGCTGGTTAACGTAAGAGAAGCACCATTAATCAAAGCGATAGTGGCATCGATTAATGCATTCTGACGATATTTATGAAATGGTGATAAAGCATCTTTAAAGAAGTTATGACATATTTCACGTACAGGCATAGCAGTGACCTTATTGACTTGGTGGAACAATCAGTAGATCACACAACGCTATGCCTGTCTATTTTCTGGGGATTCCTCAGCGCTTCGGCGGGTTTTTTGTCGGAGTAACTTCATGAATACACTACGAACAATACGGCTTTCTGGCGTGCTGATACCCCAATTCGGGCGAGAGTATAAGCTGGCGGTATCTTCTCCCATAGAGGCTATCAGGGCGCTGTCTGTCCTTGTTGACGGTTTTGAAAAGTTCCTGTTAACCGCGAAAGAGCGCGGGCTGACTTTTGCCGTATTCATCGGAAAACGCAATATCAACCGTGACGAACTGGAATTATCCGGTGAAGGCGACATTCGGATTGTACCGGTGATCATTGGCAGCAAAAAGGCGGGTATCTTCCAGACTATTCTCGGTGCAGTGATGGTAGTAGCCGGGGTATTTGCATGGGCCACTCCGTGGGGCGTTCCACTCGTGATGTCCGGTGCTTCTATGATGCTGGGGGGCGTGGTGCAGATGTTATCACCGATGCCGGGCGGATTGGCACGACGGGAAGATCCCGACAATAAACCCAGTTATGCGTTTGGTGGGCCAGTCAACTCCATCGCGCAGGGGAATCCGGTTCCGATTGGATATGGCAAGCGTCGTATCGGGGGTGACCGCATGGTGTCGTTTACGGTGGGATTGGATGGAAAGATCCCCTTACCCGGTTACATTATCGGTGTGGCGGATGAAATGTTTTCCGGTCGTGTACTGGGTGGACGTATCAGTGCGGTGGATGGGCGTAACATTACATTAGACAGGGTATCGTCTGCGAAGGTCGGTGAGCGGTTAATTCTGAACCTGCCTTCTGGTAAAGCGGAAGGGCGAACTATCCAAGCCGTCAATGGGCAGATAGTTACTGTCACCACGGAATACTCAGAAATCCCCGCCACTGAAAATGTCTGGGCGATTGATGCCACGGATTTGGCTGTCCAGCAATTCAGGGTCACGGGGATTAAAGAGGGTGAGGACGGGGTGTCATTCGATATCACCGCCGTTGAGCATAACCCCGATAAGTATGACCATATCGACACTGGCACCCGAATAGACGAGCGCCCCATTTCTGTCATTCCGCCCGGCGTTCAACTGCCACCGAAAAATGTCGGTATCAGCAGTTATTCCGTGGTGAATCAGGGGATTGCCGTCACGACATTGAGAGTCACCTGGAATGCAGCCGAGAGTGCGATTGCGTATGAAGCTGAATGGCGGCGTGATAACGGCAACTGGATATCTGCACCCCGAACCTCTACACAGGGCTTTGAAATTCCCAATATCTACGCTGGCCGCTATCAGGCGCGGGTGAGAGCCATTAATGCCGCTGAGATACCCAGTCTCTGGGCAAACGCCCCTGAAACTCATCTGAAAGGGAAAGAGGGCAACCCTCCGGCACCGTTGGGCTTCAAGGCCACCCCGATCATCTTCGGTATCCAGCTAGATTGGGGGTTTGCGCCCCAGACGGACGACACGTTAAAAACTGAAATCCAGTACAGCAAGACGAATGACAGTGAAGGGTTAATGTTACTGGCCGATATCCCCTATCCCCAGCGAACGCACACAATGCAGGGACTGGCGGCAGGCGTTGCCTTCTATTTCCGTGCGCGGCTGGTGGACAAGTCCGGTAATCAGTCCCCGTGGACGGCATTCATTCGTGGGGAGTCTTCTTCGGATACGAACTGGATCATCGATGCGGCAGGTAAGGAATTTCTTTCCAACAAAGCAGGCCAGCGGTTGCAGGAGCAGATGGACTTTAACTCCGAAGCCATCATGGAGAACGCCGCGGTGGAAGGGGCAATTGTTCAGCGACAGTTGAAAGTGAATGGTGATCTTAAAGCAGATATATTGCACGTTCAGACCACGCAGGTTACGGACCGAGAAGCCTTTGCCGAGGATATGAAGAAAGTACAGGCCGATGTGGGGGAGAATGCGGCAGCGGTGCAGACGAAGGCCACGGCGGTCTTTGATATTAAAGGAGATAGTGCTGCTCTCTATGACGTGGGTGTCGGATTAAAGTACAAAGACCAGTTCCATAAAGCCGGGATGGTGATGGGATCTGAGGTGAAGAACGGACAGGTCACTATTGTCCGGGGAACGGGCACTAAATGGAAAAGTAATATTAACGGCATTGCCGCCGGCCAGATTATCTCGGCTAGGCGTAAGGATTCGTGCGTAAATGTGTAAGATCGTGCTCTAGTCCTTGCCATATCTACGTTGCCAAAATCTAACTTCATATAACTGGCAGTATCAATATATGAGTTTATGGTCGCCAACACGGAAGTAATGAGTTGCCAGGCTTATCGACCACAATAGCTACACTCTGTTTCGCCCTTGTGACTGCTACATAAAAACTTGCCGCGGGCCCAGGTCCCAGAGGATCACCTGTTTGAATAAACTTGAGAATCCCTGCCGTAGGCACGATTAGTACCCGCTCATGTGTTGAACCCTTGGAAATTTTAAAATTCATGAAGTTAAGATAAAATTCTTTTCCTGAGCTGGCCGTATTCCGCAAACACTGAGGTTGATATTTTGCAACATAATCGGCAACGTACCTTTTAGGCACAAGGAATACACCATCATGACCTGTGACTATCTCGTTCCTAGAGTCAGTTGTAGGAAACAGCCAGCTTTTATCAAAAATAGTGTCAGAGAATGCAGCAATATTGGGATGGCAACGCCATGTCGTGGCACTCTCTGTAATATTTATTAGTCCTTTGGCTTGGCGTTCACGAAACCATGTTATTACTTCTGCATAAGCGTATTTTTTATTTTTTGAGCTGCGTGGATTAGTCGAGAGTACAGATTGGCGAATATCGCCAACCATTCGAATATCAACCGATGAGCTAAGACACACATCGATAATTTCCCAATCATGACTGCTAAGATCTTGTACTTCGTCGATCAGAATTTCATCATATAAACATTCCAGTCTATGTATTAACGCTCCTTCACTTTCTGAAACAAGTTCGTGAGCAAGACGACCAAGCTCACATGCATAAACTGCTCCGCTTGAATCTAAAAACCGGTTAACCCCTCTAGCCTTCATCATTGGCCTACCATCAAAGTTGAACCCAAGAACGCGTTTGCTCGGAAATTTAAATGGTAGGAAAGGTTTGGCGAAATGGCGAAGTAGAAATGTATACCAACCCATTACTTCTATTGCTGTATGATCACCTGCAGAGTTTGCCAGACGACGACTTAACTCATCTTGGTTCGTTTTAGTATATGTCACTACCAATGCCCGCCGAGTTTTTGGCAAACAGGTGCAATGATCAACGATTCCTTGAGTTTTACGAGAACCTGCAACAGCAAGTGTTAGATAGTTAGCCATGAATGAACCTTGCAGCATCTTGCATATAATCGGGAGGAGTAATGCTTTGAGAAGCACTTGCAATGCGAAGTGCAGTTTCCGTTTTTTCCCGATTCATCCATATTGTTAAATCTGCAGCTTGAGTTATTCCCAAAATTGCCCGAATGCTAGTTTCACTATTGTGGTGTACCAGCTGAGGTTCAAGGGTTGTCCCACTTTCCACGCTGCCAATAAAAAGCTCTCTTCGACCCGCAGCAAGCCAATTTGCTACTGGCTCACGTAATAAAATAGGGTCAATGCCATCATTATCTCGGAGAACTGCCACATTTTTGTCGAGCGCTGCGCATAATTCTAAACAACGGCCTAAAGATAAGCCTCGCATACTAATAACATCAACGCCAAACTCCATTGGGCGCTTTCCATATAGGTCCTGAAAAATTCGTTCAAATACAATCTCATCAGAGGGCCCCTCGACGAGGACAACTTTATTTGCCAATGCCATTCTAAGAGTGTCATATCCTGGAAGCTTCTGAAAATATGATACTGTATCAGGATCCAGCTCAGATATTTTACTCACGGAGTCGTGCCCAATAAGTAGCAGGGAACCCAGCCCTAGCCTATTGAGTACAAAGGTGCTGTGAGTTGTGATGAATAATTGTTGTTGTTCACCTGCTAGAGTTTCTAGGCGAGACAAAAGAATCGTCAGACTTGTATGAGAAAGGTGATTTTCAGGTTCTTCAATCATCACAAAATTTGCCTGCCCTGAGTGACGACTCATTGCTAGTGATATCTTAATTGATGCCTGTTGGCCCTGCCCTGACATTGAGAATGGGACGTTATTGACATGTGGAGTAACGGCCGCTTCCCATGAGGTTCGTGAACTTTGATCCATTGCTAAAGCAATTGACTGATCATATAAAGATGCATGTAGTGTACCTATGCGTTTGTTTACATCCTCTAGCGCAGTATCGGACATTGACGCTTTTATTTCTCGATATAAAAGAGAAATTGAGGCTTTCTCGGCAGGTTCAAGGTGATCACTAAGGATCTGGCGTAGATGAAAGTCGATACCAGATGACGAGCGGACTGTTCGGGAGTCAATTATCGCAGTCACAAGTTGTTTTGGTCGATTGGTGAGCTTGTTGTCTGCAAAAGAACGCCAGTCCACAGAATAATATTCAACTGGAAGTAATGGCGAAGGGTTTTTCATCCATTCATCTAATTCGTCAGCGTATTCTGGGTTAGGAATAATATTTAACGACACACCAGGACAAGCATTTGTTGGCACATCACTGTTAATTGCCCCGCACAATATCTGTAATTCAGATCTATTCTCAAAGAAAAGTTCAATACGAATTTCAGGTAAAGCTACACGTTGACCGCAAGCACGCTTATGTAAAAACTCTGAAATTAAGTTAGTATTAAACCAGTATGAATTGAGTTCTTCGGATGCACTCCGTCCATTAATTCTTCCTGTTAACGCAAGAGTAATGGCTTCCATGAGTGTTGACTTTCCAGCTTCGTTTCCCCCCACAATAATATTCATTCTTGGATTAGGCGTTAGCATGAGTTCTTTATAGATCCGATAGCCATGTATTTTTATCTTTGTTATCATCGTAAATTACCCTTTAAATTAACGATATTAGAGTCCGCTATTTTTAATTAACATACTTTCAACTTTTTCTCGTTCTCGTTTGACTATTGCCATCACAGTATTTTTGCTCAAGTCTAACTGCCGCCCAATTTGTCTGTAGGAACAACCTTCAGCTATAAGAGCTAATACTTTAGGTGTTAGCTTCTCTGATTTTATCCGCTGCCCAGGCCTTCGCCCAAAAATGACGCCCCTGGCTTGCGCTGCCTGGACACCAGACCGGACACGTTCCCTCAGTAAATCCCGTTCAAATTAGGCAAAGCCTGACATCAGGGTAGCAATCAGCTTTCCCTGTGGAGTGGATAAATCAAACTGTAAGCCTGTTTGGGCAATAAGTCCGACGCCCCAGGATTGCAGGTCATTCAGTGTATGAAACAAATCCAGCGTCGAGCGGCTCCACCGGGTCAGTTCCGTCACCAGAACCAGGTCAATTTTTCTAGCCTGCGCCATATTCAAAATTTTTTGACGTTGCTGGCGATCGCTTTTACTACCGGAGGCAGTTTCTTTCCAGATACCGGCTATGGTATAGCCAGCTTTACCGGCCAGCGCGAGAAGCTCCGTTTCCTGACGCTGACAATCCTGATCGCCCGTCGACACGCGGCAATATATCGCTGCAATCTGTCCCAATTGAACCCTCCTCACAAAACTGGCCTGCAACCCGCATTCCAGCGTGACAGAATGGCGGTACTTTTATAGATTACTTTAAATGATACACGGAAGACCCTTTTCGACAAGGAGTCAAAACACGTGCAACCCCACGATACGGCTTACCCCCGGTTCAAAAGTCGCCTGACGGCGTCAGAGCTGGAGCGGTTTTATACGCCAACTGAAGATGAACTGGCATTTTGTGCCACGGCGGCGCGTTCACCAACCACGCGTCTGGGTTTCGTCGTTTTGCTGAAAACGTTTCAACGGCTCGGATATTCTGTTCTGTCCAGCCAGGTTCCTGAGCCACTCATCAGACATATCGCTCAGTCCATCAGGCGTAATGCCGACCTCAGAAATTTAAACCACTATGATAAATCGGAAGCCCGGCGAAAACATGTCGGTATAATACGTCGCTTTCTCGATGTAAATCCGTTCTCTGCAACAGGTAAATCGCTACTTAGAAACACATTCATCGATGCCGCACTGATTAAGGAAGATGTCGCTGATATTATCAATGTGGGCATTGAAGTACTGATACGCCACCGCTATGAATTACCCGCCTTTGATTCTCTGGTACGGACTGCCCGCTCAGCGCGTGCAGAGGCTAATCAGGCACTGTATTCGCAAGTGCAGACTGCGGTAGGTGAAGAGGGGGCCGCCTTTCTTGACGCTCTGTTTATCGTCGGGGACGATCCCAGGCGGGTTAGTGCCTGGAATGACCTGAAGCAAGACCCGGCCAGACCTACCGTTTATGGTATGAGAGATTTGTTGGCTCGCTTTAAGCTTTTAACTGATCTGGCGGGTTACAACCGGGCGCTTAAAACCATTCCTGTCGTCAAAGTCAGCCAGTGGGCGCTGGAAGGCAATGCGCTCGATGCTGCCAGTATGGCAGATCTGGTGCCTGCAAGACGGTATGCGATAACACTGGCGGTGATCCAGCAACGTCTCGGCGTGGTAACGGATGACTTATGCGATATTTTCTGTAAACAAATGAATAAGGTATCCCGCGTAGCAGAGGCTGAATTACAACAGTATCTTGATGATAACCAGGGGAAAACTGACGAGATCCTCCGCCGCTATGCTTTACTTAACACCGTACTTCATTCGACTGAATCTGCAGATAATCAGTTAAAGATAATTCGTGAAACGGTATCTTCCCGCCCTGACTTGTATGAATTTTCACGTCTTCATATTGAGTTCGGCGGCAAGAACGAATGCCGGTTTATGCTGAAGGCGTTCAGTCAGCGTCGGGCTGAATTATTACGCATTCTGTCTACGCTGAATTTTGTCTCAACCAGTCAGGATACAAGCTTCGAACGGGCTTTGGCATTGATGTTGTTGCAACGCCGAGGTCGCACTGAGTGGATCACACTGAAAAAAGGAACGGAAAGCGATCTCAGTTTATCTGACCTTTCGTGGGTTCCTGATAAATGGTGGAAATTAATCACAGGCGATCAGCAAAGAAAAGCACCTGAACAGCTTTCTCGCCGGCAATTTGAGGTCTGTGTCTGTACGCAGATGGTCCGCGAATTGAAATCAGGTGATCTGTGCGTGACAGGCGCGAACGTTTACTCCGATTACCGTGATGAGCTGGTCCCTCTAACGGAGTGTGCCGAAACCCGGGATACCTATGGTCAGGAAGTGGGCCTGCCTCTTGAAACCGACGCCTTCATTGAGCATGTTCAGGATCTCCTGATCACTGCGGCTCAAAAAGCAGATAATTTCTATCCGGATAATCCCTTTTTCCAGATTATTAATGGTCGCCCCAAGCTGGCTACGTTAAAGAAAAAGCCCATTCCTGATGGGTTTAAGGCGCTGGATGCCGCCGTCGGAAAAAAACTTAATAAACTGGGACTGTCTTTGCTGGATATCATTTCTGATACCACCCAGTGGCTTCACTGGGATAAGCATATTGGCCCACTGAGTGGACATAAGGGAAAATTAAAAAAATCGACGCGCAGAAAAATCATCACAACCTTTGCTTATGCCACAGGCCTTGGTCCAATGCAGACATCCCGTACTATCGCCGATATCAGCGCCCGACAAATTTCGTTTGTTGACCAGCGGCAGGTGACGACGGAAAAGCTGGAAGCGGCAACAGTTGACATAATTAATGGTTATAACCAGTTCCAGTTGCCCCGGTATTGGGGAGAGACAAAACGTGCTGCTGCAGACGGAACTCAGTGGAATCTGTATGAAAACAACCTGTTATCCGAACGGCATATTCGCTACGGAGGTTATGGAGGCATTGCTTATTATCACGTCAGTGATACTTATATTGCCTTATTTTCACATTTTATTCCGTGCGGTGCGTGGGAAGCAATCTACATTCTGGATGGGCTCACCAAAAATAAGTCAAATATTCAGCCCGATATTTTACACGGTGATACACAGGCGCAGAGCGCCCCTGTTTACGGGCTGGCTTTCCTGTTAGGTATTAAACTGATGCCCAGAGTTCGGAACTGGAAAGATTTGAAATGGTTTAAAGCTACAACCAGATGAAATTTATCAGCATATCGAGACACTATTCAGTAAAGAGGTCATAGACTGGGCGCTGATTTCCTGCCACTTACCCGATATGTTGCAGGTTGCCCAATCCATCAGGGCTGGGCGGCTTTCGCCTTCAACTATTCTGCGAAAACTGGGCACTGCCAGTCGGAAAAACAAACTGTACTTTGCATTTCGCGAACTTGGTCGGGTGATCAGAACGCTGTTCCTGCTGGAATATATTGGTGATGACGAACTGCGCCGTGTTATTCAGGCAGCGCAAAACAAATGTGAAGGATTTAACCAGTTCACCCAATGGGTTCATTTTGGGGCCGATAAAATCACGGATAACGTACGTGATGAACAGCTGAAGGTAATAAAATATAATCATTTGGTCGCTAACCTTGTGATTTTTCACAATTGCCAGACGCTTACACAGGTTCTGAAAGAGCTGGAAGCTGAGGGGATGGTTTTAACCCCCGAACTTCTGGTCACATTTAGCCCGTACCGTACACATCATATCAATCGCTTTGGTTTATCCGAGGTAAAAGAGCGTCATCCCCCACCTGCTAGCTATGACATTAAATTCTGACAGAGCAGATGGGGCAAGGGCTTGCAGGCGATCTTACACATTTACGTACGAATCCTTACGCCTAGCCATCTCCATTCAATCCGGTAATACGGTGATTCAGAATGTCATCCAGTCGGTGAATTCAGACACGGAACTGGTGCTGGCCTTTGCGCCCTCAGTCAGTCTTAACAATGCAAAATATGTCATCTCAACCACCGTTCCCGATACCGTTTCCGATGGCGTCCGGCATATGTGTGCCATTAACGCCGCTATCATCCTGTTCCTGCAAAACATGGACCGATGGATGAGTGAAAACGGCAAGGTTGACGTGGAGATGCCGAACGGCCAGAAAGTCACGCTGGACTCCATCCGGGCATTGCAGGCTGCGGTGGAGGGAAAACTGGATAAATTCCAGAACGGGGCGGATATCCAGAATAAATCAGAGTTTGTGAAAAACCTGGGTTTATCGGGAGTAATGAAAATTGGGGATTATGGCTTTGGTGGTGGAGGCCGAATTATACAAAAAGATTCTACTCAGCTCCTTAGTTGGCTCAGGGATGAGTATGTCAGTGAGATATACCGAAATGACAGCGCATGCGCATACACCTATCGATTTGGTTCCAACCTGAAAATAAGAGCCTACGATACATGGGGCAATATTTCTATTGATTATAGTGGTAGTGGTGTCAGGTTTGCGGGTGGCAATGGATATCAAGACCATCTTTATGATGTTGTCACAGGAAAAGATTCGAATGTTGTGCACCCAGACCCTGGAGTGGGAAAAAGAGGGAAAAGCTTAAACAATCTGCCAAATAACCAAATATATTTTGTTTATTCAGACGGGGTTGACGGCAGCTCAGGCGTGGCTGGAACAATGGTTCAGTTTGCTATGGATCATGTAAATTCGTATCCATTCCAGATCATGACAGCGTACTGGGACGGACAATTACGATATCGCGCCAAGAATGGGGATAACGGTAATTGGATGAACTGGCGAGTCGCGTGGGATAATCGCAACGCCGTCTTTGACGGCAACGGTTTTCTCAAGAAAACCTCGCCTATTATCCAACTCCACCCCGATGGCACCTTTACCACTAACGACGAATCCGAAGGTGCCACTGTGACCAAACTCGGCCTTGGTCACTACAGAATATCCGGCATCCTTGGCTATAACGCTGACGGTGCATGGGGTGTTCATGGCGGTATCAGTGTTCCCCGTGACGTCAATGGTAATGAGTTAGTGTATGTCGATGATAAAGTGCTGCCGGATGGGGCTATTGAAATCAAGGTGACGCACCGACAGAACGCGCATATGCCTGCCCGATTGCAGAACCGACGCATCAAGTCACAGGATGAGCAGACGCATTACACGGATGATGAACCCTGTGATTTACCCGCCGGCACCCGGTTAGACGCCCGTGTCCAGATGCCGGAGGATTCTATCTGGAATCAGAAACAGGCATTGGCGTCTGATCCTCAGCAGGAGCATGACATCACGTCAGCCGTCAATAAATAGCCATTAGGGGAGATTAGCGGGTAGTTGGGTGGATTGGGGGGCGGATGTTGGGGTCGGTGTGAGGCTGGGGATGGTAGAAGAATGAAGCCAGTCTTAACCCGCGGAAAGTTGCGGGTTAAGGATTATTCGTCCGACCATTCCATCGCTGGGATTAGAATATTTTCTAGGTATAGTGCGGTCTTCCTTACCTGTGGAATCAATTAATCTGCTTTCACTATGTAGTTAAATGCCACGTTGCGGGGACGTGTTTCTGTTCCCGTTGAAGCAGCAACCGCATTATCCATATAACCGACACCACCAGATCCCATTCCTATAGCAATACCTAGTCCGCGAGGATCTGCTCCGTAGTTAATGTCTTGGTGGACACTATTGAAAATGCGGTTCCCTGTACCCAAGCCCTCGACTCCACCATTTGAGCTGGACCACATGCGGCCAATCCTGTGACTATGTGGAGCAATATCTGCCACTTGATTAGAAAGCAGAGATCGACCAACGTCCACTCCACGCCCTCCATCCCAACCGCGAATAAATTCCCCTCTCAAATCAGGTAGGTTTCCAGAGGGATAGGCAAGAGCCAGTTTCGGATATGCTGCTTTATCAAATGAGTCACCGTTACATATCAACCAGCCTTCTGGTGGGGTTTCTGCTGGCCAAGGAACGGGGACTCCGACAGGTAAAGTTGAATTGCTCACTAAACCGAGGTTTTTAATGAATGCTTTCTTGTCAGGAATGTCCGCGCCGTTCTGATCTTTAGCTAAGCGATTATTAGCATTTATATTTGCATTGTTGGCATTTTGATTTGCTAAGTTTGCTAAGTCATGCGCTGTTTTCACCGCTTTTGGTGTTGCTGCACTAGTTTCGTTATTACTGTCAGCATCATTACTCAGGATCACAAATCCTTTATCTTGCAATGTTGCATTGGGGTGATTGCGGCTTTGGGCATGTTCTTCAATAGATTCTTTTACATAATTACGACTGGGTACCACGAAAAGATCACAGTCACAAGGGCATGGTGTATCAGGATTATTATTTTGAATACTCATATTTACTCCCTCATTTAATCAACAATACTCATTGCTAAATAACATGAAGGCGGGTTACTGCTCCGCCAGTGAACATCAATAAAATAGGTTCATCAATACTGGAGAATGCGTTTTGACTAAGCTCGGTTGGTGAATGGTATGTTTGCGATGTCAGGATGACACGAAATGACTGTTTGGAAATTAATAAAATCCATATCCCACTGATAAAACTATGAGATAGATAAAGGCGGGATTTCCCGTCTTTAACCTTTTGATTTTTTCTGAATCCTCCAGCGGAGGAAGCTGGTTGACGAAATGACTGTATTTGGTAAATTTGGTTGACACTGTTTTGTCAACCGAAGTTCGATCAAAGTGACAACAGCCTTCCTTCCCACCTCTCCACAATCCCCCGCTTCTCTTTCAGGTAGTCGTAGCGGTCGATATCTCATCAATGTAGTCAGTGGGCTGCTGTGTGGGAGTTATATATTAATTGCGAGCTGTTGCAAGTGAGCTATAAGTAGTAAAATGATAGGGAGGTAAAACAAGGTATTTTCTGAATTGTGTACATATTAGTGTACTTTTAAAGTTTTAATGATCTTATTTTTTCTTTATAAAACAATAAATTGTCTTCTTTATTCGTTATATCCATTTAACTAAGGGGACAGCGGGGCGTAGTATAACTGTTTTTTTTTGCTTGAGATAAGACATGACGTTCTGTTTGCCTATTTAATCACCACTTTTTTTGATTACCAATAATGAGAAATTGAAAGTATATTTAACGCATTGGTAAATATTGGCAGAATGCAAGGTGAGAGCCAATGTCTAAAAGTGATTACGTGGAGAACAACATGAAGTATCGTCTGAGCGGGGTGGCTCTTACAGCAGTATTATTGGTGGGATGTGCCAGTTCATCGAATTCGGTGGAACAAAGGCGTTCTGACCCGCTGGAGGGCTTCAACCGTGCCATGTTCAACTTTAATTATGATGTTCTCGATCCTTATCTTCTGAGACCCGTTGCTGTAGCTTGGCGTGATTATGTACCGATGCCAGCACGAAATGGCATTGGTAACTTCGTGAGTAACCTTGAAGAGCCAGCCAGTATGGTCAACAGTATTCTGCGCGGTGATATCCATGATGGCGCGAAGCATTTCAACCGATTTTTTTTGAATACCCTTCTGGGAATGGGCGGGTTGATTGATGTCGCTTCAATGGCGAATCCGAAGCTGGCAAAGGAAGATCCAATGCGTTTTGGTAGTACGCTGGGGTATTACAATGTTGGTTATGGCCCTTATGTTGTTTTGCCTGGTTACGGCAATTTCACTCTGCGTGACGAAGGAGGGAATGTCGCGGATATGACTTACCCCGTATTGAGCTATCTCACACCTTGGGTGTCCGTAGGAAAGTGGGTATTTGAAGGTATTGAAACCCGCGCACGTTTGCTGGATTCCGATGGCCTATTGAAAAACTCTTCCGATCCATATTTGATGATGCGTGAAGCGTACTTTCAGCGTCATGATTTTATGGTCAATGGAGGCAAGCTCTCGCCAGAACAAAACCCTAATGCAACGGTGATTCAGGATGAATTGGATTCCATTGATTAATGATGGAACCATGATCAAAAAAGGATAGCACACGCTATCCTTTTTTCGATCTCAGTATTCGGTTAGAACGTGTAGTTAAAGTTCACACCGTACAACCATGCAGTTCCTTTGGAATCGAACTCATAGGGTTGACTAAAAGGTCCTCTTTGAACATCTTCTGGTAATTTTTCGCTAACACGTACTTTCTTTCCACGCATGTAGGAAACACCGACATCCACAGAGGCATCTTTATTGAATGTGTAAGTGCTTCCCAAACTTAACCAGAAACGATCCTGATCTGGAATAGAGATAGAACGGTTTTGGGCGGGCACAGGGCTTTGATCGAAGGCGATACCAGTACGGAATGTCCAGTTGTCATCATAGTAGTAAGTTGTACCCAGGGAGACGCGGTAGGCATTACGGAAGTTTTCATCTTTGTGGAACAGCGTGTTACCATTGCCTTTATTCTTGCCTCTCAGCTCCTTGAATTCACTCCAGCCAGTATAGAGGAAGCTGTAGTGAATAGCCCATTGAGGTGCGACACGGTTATAGCCGGAGACTTCCCACATATCAGGTAAATTCAGATCCAGCGTACCCTTAATTGTATTGCCGCCAGTGCCATTGGGTAAAAACTCTGGTAAGTCGTTACTGAAATCGCCATCTTTAAACTTCACTTTGACTTTTGAACGGTAAGTCAGGCTATAACGGTTATTCTCATCATACTGATACAGAATGCCTGCATTCCAGCCATAGCCCCAATCTTTGCCTTCTAAACGGGAAGCTTCATAGGTTGCTGGAATAGGTGCTCGTGGGTTATAAGGACCTACTTCACCCATGTGACGAACAATAGTAGCATCCGCATAGACGGCATTGACACCCAAACCAAAGCTAAATTGATCATTAAATTTATATGCACCGCTCAGGTTCAGGTTAACGGTTTTAAGTGAGGTTTTGCCTCCAACCAAGCCAGCAGCATAGTTATTACTGAATTCAGTTGCCAATCCAAAGTTGGACGTCGCTGATGCACCCAGGAACCACTGATCATTGATCGGTGTAATAAAATGTAAGTTTGGTATCCATGCATGTGGGGCAATATTTTTAGCATCAGTGCTGTTTTTAACGCCAGTGCCTAGTTGAGGAACTGGAGATCTACCCGTGATGTCAACGTTCGGCTTTACATAAACCAAGCCGCTGGAAAATGATGGGCGATCAAATAGGGTCATGGCTGCGGGGTTACGACTACCCTCAGACGCGTTATCTGCAACGACACCTGCTCCAGAAAAAGCCCGACCAAGTCCTGATGTGGAATACTCATTTAATTGAAAACCGGCAGCACTAGCGTTGGATGAAATGACTGCAACCGCCACTGCTAATGCTGAACGCGTAAACAGGTTTTTTTGGCTCATAACCAAAACCTCATTATTTAATTATTATTTAACATGCTACTCAAGTAGCTGAGAGCGCGGGATTGTAGAGTCGGTTTATCATAATGACAAATCAGACCAGTGCAGGAAGTATAGGCCTGACATTAGAAGATGTTGCAAGAATGTTTTTAAGATATGTCTAAAATGATTGCCGAAATGGGACGAGCTTAACAAAAAACAGGCAGCGCATGTTAACGAATTGTGATGGCTAGTTTGTTAGCGCGATGAGATCAATAAATAATGAAATAAGTGATGCCAAACAGCGTAAACGCTGGTTATCGGAGGTTGGAACAACGTAAAATCATCGATAGGCTTTCATCGTAGGAGAAAAAAATGCCTGATACAATTAAACGTTGTAATGTGGAAGAAACAGCCACCTGCTGTTGCGTTGATGTCGGTACCGTCATTGACAATGAAGACTGCACCGCCTCTTACCTGCGTGTTTTTGCCAATGGACAAGAAGCGGAAATGATGATTAATACATTGACTATAAAGGCAAAATCGGTGGAGTCAGAGCCATGCGTAATAAGCCATAAAATCGAAGCAGTTGACGATGGGGTGCAACTGACTATAGATTTTACGTTTAGCTGTCAGGCTGAGGCCCTGATTTTTCAATTAGGATTACGCTAATTATCTTCAGTAACCGTTTTCCCACCGCGGTTTGTTGCTCTTGCTCGCATTTTTCGTCTATTCCTGTTTGCTATTTTCCAACATTGCGTTAACAATGCTCCATCAGGTCTGACCTCTTGTGAGGTGAGTAAATATTTTTAATCAATCAATTGATTTAATTAATAATTATTGTCAGGAGTTGCTATGGGTCGTTCTTCAACAAAAGTGGCACAGCAAAAGGAGCGTGTTGCTATTGTCAGTGGGTTGCGCCTTCCTTTTGCGAAACAGGCAACGAGTTACCATGGTATCCCAGCTGTCGATTTGGGAAAAGCCGTTGTCAGTGAACTGGTCATCAGAAGCGGATTGTCGCCAGAGAAGATCGACCAACTGGTGTTTGGGCAAGTCGTTCAAATGCCGGAAGCACCGAATATTGCAAGGGAAATCGTATTAGGCGCAGGATTAAGTGTCAGCACTGATGCCTATAGTGTTTCCCGTGCCTGTGCAACCAGTTTTCAGGCGATTGCGAATGTGGCTGAAAGTATTATGGCTGGCACAGTGAATGTAGGCATTGCCGGCGGCGCTGATTCCTCATCTGTATTACCGATTGGGGTAACAAAATCACTGGCTCGCACTTTGGTCGATATGAACAAAGCCAAGAGTTTGTCACAGCGCTTAAAATTAATCAGTCGATTGAAATTACGGGATTTACTGCCAGTATCTCCTGCGGTTGCTGAATATTCCACCGGATTGAGGATGGGTGATACGGCTGAACAAATGGCTAAAACCTATCATATCAGCCGCGAAGAGCAGGATGAGTTGGCACACCGTTCCCATATACTGGCAGCCAAAGCCTGGCAGCAGGGTTGTTTGAATAAGGAAGTGGTAGCGGCACATTTTCCGCCATACCGCGACACATTGACAGAAGATAATAACATCCGAAAAAATTCAGTTCTCACATCTTACTCCAAATTGCGGCCAGCCTTTGATCGTAAGTACGGAACCGTAACCGCGGCGAATAGTACTCCGTTGACTGATGGTGCCGCCGCAGTCATGTTAATGCGCGAATCGGTCGCCAAAGAGCTTGGTATGACCCCACTGGGTTATTTGCGCAGTTATGCGTTTTCTGCGATTGATGTCTGGCAGGATATGCTGTTGGGGCCATCTTATGCGACACCAATTGCGCTGGAGCGGGCGGGTATCACTTTGAATCAACTTTCACTCATTGATATGCACGAAGCGTTTGCCGCTCAAACACTGGCGAACTTGAAAATGTTTGCCAGTGAAAAGTTTGCGCGTGAAAAACTGGGGCGCTCTCAGGCAATGGGTGACGTAGATATGGATAAATTTAACGTATTAGGTGGTTCAATAGCTTATGGTCATCCATTTGCCGCGACAGGTGCCAGAATGGTCACCCAGACATTGAACGAATTGCGTCGTCGTGGTGGCGGGTTTGGGCTGACGACAGCCTGTGCCGCAGGTGGATTGGGTGTAGCGATGGTATTGGAGGTAGAATAATGGCTCAGGGCGAAAAAGAAACCATTATGTCAGAGACACAACCGAAGCAATCGGTATTCAGCTTTTCGGTCAGAGATGACAAGGTTGGCGTGATTACCATTGATGTACCAGGCGAAAAAGTAAACACACTGAAAGCGGAATTTGTTGAGCAGTTTCTGACTGTCTTTGAGAAGGCACAACAGGCCTCTGGCTTGAAAGGGTTGGTGATCGTGTCTGGTAAGCCTGATACTTTTATCGCCGGTGCTGACATCACGATGATAGCAGGCTGCCAAACCGAAGAAGATGCGATGGAACTGGCTGAAAAAGGTCAGAGGCTATTTGCTCAAATTGCCAATTATCGTTTACCTGTAGTTGCCGCCATTCACGGTGCGTGTTTGGGGGGAGGGCTGGAACTGGCTTTGGCCTGTCATGCGCGTGTCTGTTCTCTGGATGATAAAACTCGTCTTGGTTTGCCGGAAGTTCAGCTTGGATTACTGCCGGGCTCTGGAGGAACTCAGCGATTGCCTCGCCTGATAGGTGTCAGTGCAGCCTTGGATATGATATTGACTGGCCGACAGCTCAAGGCTAAGCAGGCACAGCGTCTGGGTGTGGTGGATGATGCAGTTCCTTTAGATATTTTGCTGGATGTGGCTGTTCAGTATGTCAAGAAAGGCATCTCCAAGCGTAAGCCATTGGCATGGTCTCAGCGTATTTTGGCGAGCACTCTGGGCAGGCCATTGTTGTTCCATATGGTTCATCAAAAAACGCGTGCGAAAACCCATGGCCACTATCCTGCACCAGAACGTATTATTAATGTCGTTCGCACCGGATTGGAAAAGGGGCTTAAAAAAGGTTTTCAGGCAGAAGCCAAGGCGTTTGGTGAACTGGCAATGTCACCAGAATCGGCAGCCTTACGCAGCTTGTTTTTTTCCTCAACGTCGCTAAAAAATGAAACCGGCTCGTCGGAACAGCCTGCCGAGATCAAGTATGTGGGGATTTTGGGCGGCGGCTTGATGGGAGGCGGTATTGCCAACGTGACCATGACACGCGGTAACTTGCCTGTTCGTATCAAAGACATTAATCAGAAAGGTGTCAATCAGGCTTTGAAATATACCTGGGATATTCTTTCCAGGCGGGTAAAACAACGTCGTTTGAAATCAAGCGAGCGTTCTCGCCAGATGGCCTTGATTTCGGGAACCACTGATTACAGTGGCTTCAGACAGGCTGATATTGTGGTTGAAGCTGTATTTGAAGATTTGGCGCTGAAACGAAAAATGGTTGCAGAAGTTGAAGAACATTCGAAACCTGAAACAATTTTTGCTTCGAATACTTCATCGTTGCCAATTTGCCAGATCGCTGAAATAGCCTCTCGACCAGAGCAAGTGATTGGCCTCCACTATTTCAGTCCCGTTGATAAAATGCCATTGGTGGAAGTTATTCCACATGCGGGAACAAGTGAAAAAACGATTGCAACCGCAGTCGCACTAGCCAAAAAACAGGGAAAAACGGCTATTGTCGTGGGTGATAAAGCCGGGTTCTATGTTAACCGGATTTTGTCCCCTTACATTAATGAAGCGGGTTATTGTCTGGCGGAAGGTGAACCGATCGATCATATCGATAAGGCACTGGTAGATTTTGGTTTCCCGATTGGGCCAATTAATTTGCTGGATGAAGTCGGCATTGATGTTGGTACAAAAATTATTCCTATTCTGGTGGCACAATTGGGGAGCAGATTTACCGCACCAGGCTTCTTGGATGCAGTATTAAAAGATAACCGAAAAGGTAAAAAGAATGGCCGTGGTTTCTATTCGTATGGCGCTAAAAAGAGCAAATTCTGGCCTTTTGGCAACAAAACCAAAGAGGTGGATGCCTCGATTTATTCCCTGTTGAAAATTAAGCCACATGCAAAAATGCAACCATCAGACATTGCTCAGCGTTGCATGATGCTCATGTTGAATGAAGCTGTTCGCTGTTTAGATGAAGGTATTATCAGAAGCCCCCGTGATGGTGATATTGGTGCGGTATTTGGCATTGGTTTCCCGCCATTCTTGGGAGGTCCATTCCGTTATATTGATAGGCTTGGCAGCGATAAGGTTGTGGCAATTTTACGTCGTCTGGAACAGCAGCACGGAGAGAGATTTACGCCTTGTGAATATTTAGTTCAGATGGCTGAACAGAAAAAGAAATTCTACAAATAAATAACAGTTTCATTCGTAAAATCAGTTATATCGGCTCTTGTTATCGGAGCCGATTTTTTTATGAAAAATAATTTATGGTTTCTTGATTATTTTAACTCACTGAATAGCAGGAGATAATGATATCGAGACAATCAGATATAAATCATTTTTAGTCATTTTATTTGTTTTTGTTTTAGGGCAAAATGCCAGTTAGCTCTAACTGAAACGTTTTTGTAACAAAGATTACCTTGATAATATCACTTGGATTTCATTATTAATGCCGTAAACCCATGGCTTGTCTCATAAATATTTAATTATGTATTGGATGGGGACAGGTTCTGAAATTAACTAAACGGTGGATTATGTACGTTTTTATTATGCGCCACGGTGATGCTGCCTTACATTCGATCAGTGATGCAACACGGGAGCTGACTCCTCGTGGGCAGCAAGAATCACAGGAAATGGCCTGCTGGCTTACGCAACAAGAGCCTGATGTTGATTGTATCTTAGTCAGCCCTTATATCCGGGCAAAGCAGACTTTAAAGGTGGTTCGTGAAAACTTAGCGTTGCCTGGCAATGAGGAAGAACTGGCTGAGTTAAAGCCGTCGGGAGATGTCGCATTGGTGGCGAGCTACTTGCAGGTTTTGGCAACGCAAGAGTACAACGCTGTATTGGTGGTTTCTCATTTACCCTTAGTAGGTTATTTAGTTTCTGAGCTTTGCCCTGAGCAAACTCCGCCTATGTTTGCTACCTCCAGTATTGCCTGTGTGGAATTAGATCCTCAAACAGAGAAAGGCCGCCTGTTATGGCAAACCTCTCCGGCGCAATTAGCAGCGAAAGACTAACTTCATACAGAGGGTAAATTAACGCTGCATGAGTTCATTCATTTCTACCAAAATGAGTAGTGCAGCGTTACCTCCCCATTCTTTGGGGGCTTGATGGAAGGCAATAATATCAGGGTGCTGGGCAAGCCATAAAGGAGTTTGCTGTTTAAGAATATGTTTACCGTGGCCATGCATGACGCAGGCGCAATAAATGTGTTCACGACGGCAGGCTGCAATTAGAGCGCCAATTTCTTGTTTGGCCTGTAGTTGGGTTAATCCATGTAAGTCCAGAAAAAGCTCAGGGGAATAATCACCACGACGCAGCTTCTTCAATTCATAATGATTGGCACCTTCTCGAATATAGCGGGTTGGGCCTTCCATATCCAAATTGGGTTGGAACTCATCGGAAAAATAGTAACTGGCATCGACTTGTTCTTGCATCAAACGTGCAGGTGCAACATAGCTGATTTTTTTTCTTTGAGGGGAGTGTAAAACGGTGTCTTGAACGATGCGGCGGGCTCCCGTGACAGACGTTCGAAATAGACTGATATCTTCTTCACTCATCAGATTTTTCTTCTTCATTACTCTCTAATTCACTGACAAATTTTGGTAATTGTACCCGATTTTTTGTGATTTTGCTTAGAAGCTATCGCATAGAATTGATATGTATATTTAGGTGATTGTGTAAATTGCAATATATTCGCATCGTGACGGATAGTCTCTAGAAAATTCATGATATTCATCCGTGTCCATAAAATGATTTGACAATCTTGGCTGGTTATAAAATAAATGTATATACAACATGAAGATTGATACCAACAAGAAAAATAACAGGACGATACAATGTCTATTAAGCTGAAAGATACTGACGTTATTTGGCGTAATGCCAGACTTGCCACAATGAACCCTACAATCAACAACATTGATGGCAAACATCATTATGGCATGCTGGAGCAGCATGATCTGATCGTTCGGGGTGAAAAAATATTGGCGATTGTTCCGACGGAGAGCGTGCCAACTCATCATTGCAATATTATTGATGTGGAACAAAGGCTGATTACCCCCGGATTAATTGATTGCCATACTCATTTGGTTTTTGGTGGTAATCGGGCATCGGAGTGGGAGAAGCGTCTCAATGGCGCTTCTTATGAGGAAATCAGTGCCAAAGGAGGAGGAATTAATTCTACGGTTAATGCGACCCGAAACAATTCTGCGCAACAATTGGAAGTGGCCGCCCAGAAGCGACTCAATGCTTTGATCGCTGAAGGGATAACGACGATTGAGATGAAATCAGGCTATGGGCTGGATCTGGTAAATGAAGAAAAACAGTTGAATGTCGTTCAGGCACTGGCGCAGAAAAATGCCATCGAAATCAGCCCCACATTACTCTCTGCTCATGCCGTTCCACCTGAATATAAACACAACCCTGATGCTTATATCGATTTAATTTGTGATTCCATTCTTCCTACACTGTGGCAAAAACAATTATTTGAATCCGTAGATGTTTTTTGCGAAACCGTCGGTTTCAATCTCGACCAGACCAAGCGCGTGTTTGATGCGGCACAACGCCTGAATATTCCTGTAAAAGGCCATGTTGAGCAATTATCCAACATGGGAGGCAGTGAATTGGTTGCTGATTATCAAGGCTGGTCGGTTGATCACATTGAATATCTGGATGAAAAAGGTATTGAAGCCATTAGCCGCAGCGGTAGTGTGGCCGTGTTACTGCCCGGCGCATTTTACTTCCTGAAAGAGAAAAAACTCCCCCCTATTTCGCTATTGCGTCAATACCGAGTGCCGATGGCAATATCAACGGATTTCAATCCGGGCACCAGTCCTTTTGCTTCTTTGCGTCTGATTATGAATATGGCCTGTGTGCAATTCGGGTTTACACCAGAAGAAGCATGGCAGGGCGTAACCCTTCATGCCGCCCGTGCATTGGGGAGAGCTGAGAGCCACGGCCAGTTGGCGGAAGGTTATATGGCAGATTTTATTGTCTGGGATGCCGAGAACCCGGTGGATATCTTATATGAACTTGGACGTAATCCACTGGTTCATCGTATTTATCGTGGTGAAATTACACACAATTTTCAATAATGGTGAGAGAAACAACATGAAATTATGGCATCCAACATCAGAAAACATTTGGCAAGGGCGTAATGATCTCGCAGAAGCGGATAATGCCCTGCGTGTGTTCCAGACAATAAAACAACCTGCCAGTTTTTCCCCGGAAGAATTTCCTCATCATATTGGGTTATTGGGATTTGAGTGTGACGAAGGCGTTAAACTTAATCATGGTCGGCCGGGAGCGAAATTAGGGCCGGAATATCTGCGCCAGTCATTGGCCAATATGGCCAGTTATGATGGTCATGAGCGGCTGGTGGATTTGGGAAATATTCGCGCTGATACTGAAAAATTGGCTGAAGCACAGAACGCGCTGAGTGATGCTGTCTATGAGTGTCAGCATCAGAACATGCGAACACTCATTTTTGGCGGTGGGCATGAAACGGCATTTGCTCATGGAATGGGAATTTATCGCTCGTTTCCGACACAACGCGTAGGTATCATTAATTTTGATGCGCATCTGGATCTGCGCAATTCGCCGCAGCCTACATCAGGAACCCCTTTCCGGCAGCTTGCCGATTATTGCCAGCAGCATCAGCGTCCGTTCAATTACACTTGTATTGGAGCCAGTTTGGCATCAAATACTCAAGCTTTGTTGGACGAAGCCAATCATCTTGATGTCACCATCATTTGGGATACTCAATGTATTGAGTCGATGCTGGACAAAGTACAGGAACAAATTCAAGATGTGATTAATCAAGTTGATATAATTTATATGACCATCGATTTGGATGTACTGCCAATCTGGCAAATGCCGTCGGTTTCTGCTCCCGCTGCTCTGGGAGTGCCGTTAGAGCGTTTGTTGCCGTTAATTCAACTCATCTGCCAAAGCAAAAAATTACAGGCTGTCGATTTGGTTGAGCTTAATCCTTTGTATGACATTCAAGGAATGGGAGGCAAAGCGGCGGCTCGCCTTGCGTGGCAATTGGTGCATTGGTGGAATGGGTAGCCAGTGAGAAGGGATTTATTGTGACAGTCGATTTATCAGATACATTTGTCAAACCTGTGCCTTTGTATGCAAAAGTTAAGCAGGCGATTATTGAAAAAATATATACAGGAGAATGGAAACCCCATGATCGGGTTCCTTCAGAATCTGAATTGGTCAAACAGTTTAACTGTAGCCGCATGACGGCAAACAGGGCGTTGCGGGAGTTGATGGCAGAAGGTTTTCTATTTCGTTTGCAAGGAGTCGGCTCGTTTGTTTCAGAACCTAAGGGGCAGTCTGCTCTGTTTGAAATTCACAGTATTGCTGATGAGATTGCGGCGCGTTCTAACCAGCACAGTTGTAAGGTACTGAAACTTGCTGAAGTGAATGCCAATATAACACAGGCGGCAGAACTGGGGATTGCGGCGGGTACAGCAATCTATCATTCGATTATTGTGCACTATGAAAATGATGTCCCCGTGCAGATTGAAGATCGTTATGTTAATGCTCAGGCTGTGCCGGCGTATCTGCGACAGGATTTCAATCAGCAAACTACCCACGATTACTTATCAATGGTGGCTCCCCTGACGGAAGGGGAGCATATTGTTGAAGCGGTTGCGGGAGATGTCCGTTCTTGTCGGTTGCTGCAAATTGAGGCAGATACGCCTTGTCTTCTCATCAGCCGCCGAACATGGTCGAAAGAACATATTGTCTCAAGTGCTAAATTATTATTTCCTGGACATCGATATAAATTGAAAGGGCATTTCAGCTCATGATTTGCCCATCGTTACATAAAAAAATCTCCCTTTGTTTTTAGTATAGGGAGATTTTTTCACAAACAATTGTGACCATCATGTAAATCCGATGTGATGTAAAACACAAAACCAATAAAAACATTCACCAGCCAACTGAAGAATAAATCAATATCATCTTATTGATATTTAGTATAAAAGATACCAACCTCCAAATTATTGACTTTACTTGTGTCACATTTTTTCCTATTGAATCTACATGTATATACAACTATACAATTAACAAACTTTATAACGATGAAAAGGAAAAAACCGTGACGATGCAAAATAATAAATTCAGCAACGAGGTCATCCGTGCCCCCAGAGGAACGCAACTCACAGCAAAAAGTTGGTTAACGGAAGCCCCGCTCCGCATGCTCATGAATAATCTCGATCCTGATGTGGCTGAAAATCCTCATGAACTGGTCGTTTATGGAGGGATAGGCCGTGCCGCCAGAAATTGGGAATGTTATGAAAAAATCGTGGAAACCCTGAAAAATCTGGAAAATGACGAAACATTACTGGTGCAGTCAGGCAAGCCAGTAGGGGTTTTTAAAACCCATGAAAACGCCCCGCGTGTATTGATTGCAAACTCGAATCTGGTTCCACATTGGGCAACGTGGGAACATTTTAATGAACTGGATGCTAAAGGGCTGGCAATGTACGGCCAGATGACGGCAGGTAGTTGGATTTACATTGGCAGTCAAGGCATTGTGCAAGGCACTTACGAAACGTTCGTTGAAGCGGGACGCCAGCATTTTAACGGTAATTTGACCGGGCGCTGGGTACTGACTGCGGGTTTGGGAGGGATGGGAGGAGCACAGCCGCTGGCAGCAACGTTGGCAGGCGTTTCGTCACTGACTATTGAGTGCCAGCAAAGTCGCATTGATTTTCGTCTGCGTACCCAATACGTCGATGAACAGGCAACCGATCTGGATGATGCGTTGGCGCGCATCAAGCGATATACCCAAGAAGGTAAGGCAGTATCGGTGGCATTATGTGGCAATGCGGCAGAAATTGTCCCTGAGTTGGTACGTCGTGGCGTTCGTCCTGATATGGTGACGGATCAAACTAGCGCACATGATCCACTGCATGGCTATTTGCCGGCAGGCTGGACATGGGAAGAATATTGTCGCCGTGCCGAGACTGAGCCAGAAGTCGTGATTCAAGCCGCGAAAGCATCAATGGCAGTACACGTGGAAGCGATGCTGGCCTTCCAGAAACAGGGTATTCCTACTTTCGATTATGGCAACAACATCCGTCAAATGGCGAAAGAAATGGGTGTTGAACACGCCTTTGATTTCCCGGGTTTTGTTCCTGCTTATATTCGTCCTCTGTTTTGTCGGGGAATCGGGCCTTTCCGTTGGGCTGCGCTTTCCGGTGATCCTGAAGACATTTACAAAACTGATGCCAAAGTCAAAGAGTTGCTGCCGGATGACGCAAACCTGCATCGCTGGCTGGATATGGCGCGGGAACGCATCAGCTTCCAGGGTTTACCTGCTCGTATTTGTTGGGTTGGCTTGGGAGATCGCGCCAAATTGGGATTGGCATTCAATGAAATGGTACGCAGCGGCGAACTTTCAGCACCGCTCGTGATTGGACGTGACCATTTGGATTCCGGCTCCGTGGCGAGTCCCAACCGTGAAACCGAATCCATGAAGGACGGTTCTGATGCAGTTTCAGATTGGCCATTGCTGAATGCCCTATTAAATACGGCCAGTGGTGCGACATGGGTTTCCCTGCATCATGGGGGCGGCGTTGGTATGGGGTTCTCACAGCATTCCGGTATGGTGATTGTCTGTGATGGCACGGATGAAGCCGCAGAACGTATTGCCCGTGTGCTGCACAATGATCCTGCAACTGGCGTCATGCGTCATGCTGATGCAGGTTATGAACAGGCCATTCAGTGTGCCAAAGAGAAGAACCTGAACCTGCCGATGCTTGATACAAAATCATCAGACACAAAAACCGTCGAAACAAAATAAGGAACGTCATTAATATGAAACACATTACTATTCATCCCGGAAAAATGACGTTCGAAGAGTTACGCCACATTTATCAGCATCCGGTTCAAATTACCTTGGATGAGCAGTGTTTTCCTGCCATTGAACGCAGCGTTGATTGTGTTAACCGTATTATCAATGAAAACAGAACCGCCTATGGTATCAACACGGGTTTTGGCCTGCTGGCGAGTACTCGGATTGCCGAGCGGGATTTAGAAGAACTGCAACGTTCCCTCGTGTTGTCACATGCTGCTGGTGTCGGTGAGCCTTTGCCGGATGAGATTGTCCGGCTGATGATGGTATTAAAAATCAATAGTCTTGCCCGTGGTTATTCCGGTATTCGTTTAGACGTCATTCAAACGTTGATTACTTTGGTTAATGCAGAAGTTTATCCCTGTATTCCGAGCAAAGGTTCTGTGGGCGCTTCGGGAGATTTGGCTCCACTGGCGCATATGAGCCTGTTATTGCTGGGCGAGAGTAAAGCGCGTTACCGTGGTGAATGGCTGCCAGCCAAAGAAGCCTTGGAGAAGGCAAATCTTAAGCCGATTCGGTTGGCGGCAAAAGAAGGCCTGGCGTTGCTTAATGGCACACAAACCTCTACCGCCTTTGCCTTGAAAGGACTCTTTGCAGCAGAAGACTTACTTGCCTCGGCTGTTGTTTGTGGCGCGATGTCTGTTGAAGCGGCACTGGGTTCTCGTAAACCATTTGATGCGCGCATCCATGAAGCGCGAGGTCAGCAGGGGCAAATCGACGTAGCTGCCTTGTATCGTCTGGTATTGGAAGAACAAAGTGGTCTCTCTGAATCCCATAAAAACTGTCCGAAAGTTCAAGATCCTTATTCATTGCGTTGCCAGCCACAAGTGATGGGCGCTTGTCTGACTCAGATCCGTCATGCTGCCGACGTGATTATGACTGAAGCTAATGCGGTCTCTGATAATCCGTTGGTCTTTACCGACCAAGATGAAGTGATCTCTGGCGGTAACTTCCATGCTGAACCTGTTGCTATGGCATCGGATAATCTGGCTATTGCACTGGCGGAAATGGGTGCACTGTCAGAACGCCGCATCTCTTTGCTGATGGATAGCAACATGTCCCAGTTACCGCCGTTCCTCGTCAATAACAGCGGGGTGAATTCTGGCTTTATGATTGCTCAGGTGACAGCGGCAGCGTTGGCGAGTGAAAATAAAGCATTGGCGCATCCTTCCAGCGTTGACAGCTTGCCGACATCAGCGAATCAGGAAGACCATGTATCTATGGCTCCGGCGGCAGGTCGTCGTTTATGGGAAATGGCTGACAACGTGCGGGGCATTTTAGCGATTGAGTGGCTGACTGCCTGTCAGGGCATGGATTTCCGTGACGGATTGAAGAGCAGCCCGATACTGGAAAAAGCCCGTCATATCCTCCGTGATAAAGTCGCTTATTACGATAAAGATCGTTTTTTTGCGCCAGACATTGACGCGGCTATCCAACTGTTGATTGCACAACAACTTTCAGCACTGCTGCCTACCGGAAAGATATTGAGAAATTAAACATAAATAAGTCGTCTAAGGCCGGTTTCTATCCGGCCTTATCGTTGTATTTATCTTTCATATCTAATAATAAAGACACAAGGATAAATCATGCAAAACACTTCACAACTCAAGCGGGGCTTGAGCGTTCGCCACATTCGGTTTATGGCGCTAGGGTCAGCAATCGGGACTGGGCTTTTCTATGGTTCAGCGGAAGCCATCAGAGCAGCGGGGCCTGCGGTATTATTGGCATATGCCATTGGTGGGGCGGCCGTTTTCATGGTCATGCGGGCATTGGGGGAAATGGCAGTTCATCACCCTGTGGCCGGTTCTTTCTCTCATTATGCCAGCCACTACTTAGGGCCATTGGCAGGATTTCTGACTGGATGGACTTACGTATTTGAAATGTTGGTTGTCTGTCTTGCTGATATCACCGCGTTTGGTCTCTATATGAAACTCTGGTTTCCGCATGTTGACCAATGGATTTGGGTACTCAGCATCGTCTTTTTCATTGGGGCGATAAATCTGTGCAACGTCAATGTCTTTGGAGAAATGGAGTTCTGGCTTTCCATCATTAAAGTTACCGCAATTGTTGCCATGATTGTCGGTGGCTTTGTGATCATGATGTATGGTTTCGGCCAGGAAGCGGGTCATGTCACTGGCCTGTCAAACTTGTGGGAACATGGCGGATTCATGCCAAATGGCATCGCGGGAGTGATTGCTTCGTTTACGGTGGTCATGTTTGCATTCGGTGGTATCGAGGTTATCGGTATTACAGCCAGTGAAGCGAAAAATCCAGAAAAATCCATTCCCCAGGCAATCAACGCTGTTCCATTCCGTATTTTGCTGTTTTATGTACTCACCCTGTTTGTCCTGATGTGTATCTATCCGTGGAATCAAATTGGCCAAAATGGTAGCCCATTTGTCCAGATATTCTCCAGTCTGGGGATCGATTCTGCGGCTAATATTCTGAATGTTGTCGTAATTACTGCGGCGATTTCAGCGATCAACAGTGATATCTTCGGCTCAGGACGGATGATGTATGGCATGGCACAAGAGAAACAAGCGCCCTCAGCCTTCACGAAATTAACCAAAAACGGCGTACCGTGGATCACTGTGTTGGTGATGTCGTGTGTACTGCTAATTGGTGTTGTTCTGAATTACCTGTTGCCTGAAAAAGTGTTTGGCATTATTGCTTCCATCGCGACATTTGCAACGGTGTGGGTATGGCTGATGATTTTGTTGTCACAATATATCATGCGCCGAAAAATGCCGGCGGAAGAGGTCAAAAAGCTAAAATTCCCCGTTCCCCTTTGGCCTACAGCGCCTATTCTGACGATTTCATTCATGGCATTTATTATCGTCGTGTTGGGATATTTCCCCAGTACCCGTATTGCACTGTACGTCGGGATAGCATGGATAGCATTACTCACCCTTAGTTATTTCTTGTGGGTGAAAAAGTTGTGGGTGAAAAAAACGAGATAACGCCCAAACATACCACCCTGTGAATACAGGGTGGTTTTCTTACCCTCTCCAGAAAATAATTGCACTTTATTAGACTCTCCCAGTAGACCATTCTATTTACTTTTTTGCGTACTCTTTGTGTACAAACTGGCTGTAACATAGATACTCACTGAGATAGGCTCATTAATTCACTGACATAATTCCCATGCTCAGATAGCTGATTTGTGGCAGGGATCATGGCAAAATAACGCGCTAATACATTTTTGTGGCTTGGAGATGCTTGTGGATAAGATTTTTGTGGATGAGGCAGTCGCGGAGCTGCATACCATTCTGGATATGCTGCGCTGGTCAGCCAGCCGTTTTAATGCTGCCAATATCTATTACGGTCATGGAACAGACAATTCGTGGGATGAGGCTTTGCAGTTGGTTCTGCCAACATTGCACCTGCCTCTGGACGTTCCTGAATCCATGATGGCAGCTCGTCTGACCTCTACCGAGCGCCATCGTATCGTAGAACGTGTTCTGCGTCGTATTAATGAACGTATTCCGGTTGCCTACCTGACTAACCGGGCCTGGTTCTGCGGCCATGAATTTTATGTTGATGAACGCGTGCTGGTTCCTCGTTCACCGATTGGCGAATTAGTTAACAACCAATTTGCAGGGTTGCTTCCACAGGAGCCATCTACCATTTTGGATCTGTGTACCGGAAGTGGCTGTATCGCGATTGCCTGCGCACATGAATTCCCTGAAGCCGAAGTTGATGCCGTTGACGTTTCAGGCGATGCGTTGGCAGTGACTGAACAGAATATTGAAAATCATGGGCTTTTGAATCGCGTTATTCCTATCCTGTCTGATTTATTCCGTGATATGCCACCGATGAAATACGATCTGATTGTCACTAATCCTCCTTATGTGGACGAAGAAGACATGAACGATCTGCCGGATGAATTCCTCCGTGAACCTGAATTGGGACTGGCTGCGGGAGTTGATGGGTTGACACTGGCTCGTCGTATTCTCGCGAATGCGCCGGATTTCCTGAACGAAGAAGGGGTGCTGATCTGTGAAGTGGGTAACAGCATGGTGCATTTAATTGATCAATATCCTGGCGTGCCATTTACATGGCTGGAATTCGAAAACGGTGGTGATGGTGTCTTTATGCTGACACGCGAGCAATTAATCGAACATCACGAATATTTTCGCCTGTTCAAAGATTAATATTTTTTCCTGACACTCAATGAGTAAGGCTGTTCTTGATTAAATTAAAGGCAAATAAAAGTGCCGTAATAAGATAGGTTTTAATCATTGAGTGAGTTATTGTTAATTAATCTAATCTTTAACGCATAATTAATTGATGGCAGGGTAGGAATGGCTGGAAATAGTATTGGGCAATTTTTCCGTGTTACCACATTCGGTGAATCCCACGGGATTGCATTGGGATGTATTGTCGATGGCGTTCCTCCAGGAATTGCCATCACTGAAGCTGATCTGCAAATCGATTTGGACAGGCGACGTCCGGGAACCTCCCGTTATACGACACAGCGCCGCGAACCTGATCAAGTCCGTATTCTTTCAGGTGTTTTTGAAGGCGTAACAACGGGCACCAGCATTGGCCTGATGATTGAAAACACCGATCAGCGTTCACAAGATTACAGTGCAATTAAAGATGTTTTCCGTCCGGGACATGCTGATTATACCTACGAGCAAAAATATGGGCTGCGTGATTATCGCGGCGGCGGGCGTTCCTCTGCCCGTGAAACAGCGATGCGCGTCGCGGCTGGCGCAATTGCCAAAAAATATCTGCTCGAAAAACACGGTATCCGCATTCGTGCTTGCCTAACCCAGATGGGGGATATTCATTGCGAATTGCAAGATTGGGATCTCGTTGAACAGAATCCTTTTTTCTGCCCTGATGAAAGTAAATTGACCCAGCTTGATGAATTATTGCGCACACTGAAAAAAGAAGGTGACTCTATTGGTGCCAAAGTGACCCTTGTTGCCGAGAATGTGCCTGTCGGGTTGGGTGAGCCTATTTTTGACCGTCTGGATGCAGACATCGCCCACGCCTTGATGAGCATTAATGCAGTGAAAGGCGTTGAAATCGGTGACGGTTTCGGTGTTGTTAACTTGCGCGGTAGTGAAAACCGAGACGAAATTACCTCCCAGGGATTCACCAGTAATCATGCTGGCGGCATTCTGGGTGGGATCAGTAGCAGCCAGCCGATTATCGCTCATATCGCTCTGAAACCGACGTCTAGTATTATGGTGTCCGGCAAAACTATTAATCGCCAAGGTGAAGAAGCCGATATGGTGACCCGTGGCCGCCACGATCCTTGCGTAGGGATACGTGCTGTACCGATTGCAGAAGCGATGATGGCGATTGTACTGATGGATCACTTACTGCGTCAGCGGGCGCAATGTGCTGATGTCATCTCTCCACTGCCACGCTGGTAAATCGGTAAGAGAACGTCTGAAATACAAGCATCTGGATTATTGATAAGCAGTTTTCTGGTGAAATAAATCATGGAATGGTCATTATTAAGTCCGGAAATCTACGGTTTCCTGTTTTTGGTTGCGATAGTTGCTGGGTTTATCGATTCTATTGCAGGAGGGGGTGGGTTGTTGACCATTCCAGCCTTACTGTCAGTCGGTGTTTCTCCTGTTCAGGCGCTGGCGACGAATAAACTTCAGGCGGTTGGTGGCTCCTTCTCCGCCAGTCTTTATTTTATTCGCCGTGGAGCAGTAGATTGGCGCTCCCAACGTTTTGCGATAGCGATGACTCTGTTTGGGGCCATGCTGGGGGCATTGCTGGTTCAATTTGTATCCCCAGATTTTCTGCTTTATCTCTTACCAGTTCTGGTCATTATCATTGGTCTTTATTTTCTGCTGGTGCCGAATATTGGTGCTGAAGATCGGCCGCGCCGCTTGGCGCCTTTGGCATTTGGTTGTCTTACCGGAGGCGGAATTGGCTTTTACGATGGGGTATTTGGGCCGGGGACAGGCTCCTTTCTGGCACTGTCTTATGTGATGCTCTGTGGTTACAATCTGGCGAAAGCGACGGCACATGCGAAGGTGCTGAATTTTGCATCCAATATGGGTTCACTGGGCTTTTTTATTCTTGGTGGGCAGGTCTTATGGCTATTGGGTCTTGTGATGCTGATGGGGCAGGTGATTGGTGCTCGGTTAGGGGCAGGGTTAGTACTGAGCCGAGGGCAAAAACTGATCCGTCCGATGCTGGTAACGATTTCTTTTTTGATGAGTATCAAACTACTCCACGACCATCATGGCGATACTATCCGCTCTTGGTTGGCATTTTATTTTTGATTTTAGGATCTTGCATTAATACATGACTGTACATCACTACCAACAACTCATTGAAATTTTTGACAATTGCTTTAGCGATGACTGTAATACACGTTTGATAAAAGGTGATGATGAGCCGATTTATCTGCCCGTAGATGATCAAGTTGGCTACAACCGGATAGTGTTTGCCCATGGTTTTTATGCCAGTGGTTTGCATGAAATATCGCATTGGTGCATTGCGGGTAAAGAGCGCCGCAAACGGGTCGATTTTGGTTACTGGTACTGCCCTGATGGGCGTGATGCTCAAACTCAGTCTGAATTTGAGCAAGTCGAAATCAAACCACAGGCGTTGGAATGGTTATTCTGTATGGCAGCGGGTTTTCCTTTCAACGTCAGTTGTGACAATCTTGAAGGGGATTGCGAGCCGGATCGTTTTGCTTTTCAGTGTAAAGTCCATGCGCAAGTTATCACATACCTTGAAAACGGAATACCCACACGAGCAGCGCGCTTTATTCAAGGACTACACTCGTTCTACAATACGCCCCCACTAACAGCAGAACACTTTCCTTGTCCGGAAGATCCTTTTGCTAACTGATATTTGATTTTGAGGAAACATAATGCTCGCAGAGTTTGAAACACGCATTCTGGCACATATAGATGACAGGGTTGAAGATGCCAGTGATGACGAATTATTTGCTGGTGGATATCTCCGTGGGCATCTGACATTGGCTGTTGCTGAGTTGGAACTAGAAGGTGCTAATACTATTGAACAGCTCCATCAGCGTGTTGAAGAGAGCATCCATAGGGCTATCAAGGCAGGAGAGCTGGCTCCACCAGATCAGGTTTTAGTTTTATCGACATGGCAAAGGCTACTGGATAGTGCGAAAGACTAATTAATTGATTATAAATAACTTGTATTTGGGGTTATTCATATAGCCCCTTTATTTTTTCTGTTATGTCGGTGTAATTATTATTTCTAATTACAAAGAAATGCGTAATGTTTCACAAAACTCATAAAATAATTATAAAAAATAGAGAGATGGGAATATTTATTTGTTTTTTAAGATTAAATAAAACAAGATATTAAAGTTATCAGGATATATATAAATATTTTCTAAAGTTAGTTATCAGAATAGAATGAATTTTTATTTACTTAGGAATTAAAATAATTATAGTTATAACCTATAGCCATTAAAAATGTTAATAATGTATATTTTGTTTTAATTAATTATTCTTTGTGATTGGTAGGGGTTATTTTCTATATATCTTTAATGTAGTATAAAAATATATTGTTTTTTTAATGAATGGATGAAAAATATTGGTTAATGAAGAAAAGTAGATGGATATTAGTTGAATGAGTGATGATTTATAAGAACAGTAATGCTAAATTGTTGTGATGAGATGATGGGAATGGAACATTTCATTAGCTGATTAGGTAACTTAAACCTATAAATAGGGCATTGCTATGGATGTAAGATTTAGTAAATTCGAAAAAAGAGTGGAAAACCTGGAGTCGGATGTTGCCCAGTTAAAAACGGATGTGGCAGTGATAAAATCCAACTATGCGACGAAGGCCGATATTGAATCTGTCAAGGCGTTAGTTCATAACGAGATTTCATCGGTGCGCAAAGAAATGTCACCTATTCATAAGGAGGTATCGAAGATATATAAGACAATAGCGGATCAAACTAAATGGATGATGACGATGATGGTTGGTTTTAGCGGGATAATTATTGCGGCAATGAAGTATATGCTTTGATAAATAATAGAGTAAGAATAGATTGACTAAGATATTAAACGCATAAGGTGTGTCTGTCGATAAACCAAACCGAAAACAGATATTTCAGGAGGTGATAGGATGAAGCAGGCAACTCACTCCGTTAATATTGGGAAGGACTATGCTGTAGATAAAGCTGCATTTTTATTATCTAAACCCGTTAATTTCAGCCAGTCAACAGAGATAGAAAGAAGAGATATGAGTGAACAAATTGAAAAAAGAGTAGAAAACCTGGAGTCGAATGTTGCCCAGTTAAAAACGGATGTGTCAGTGATAAAATCCAACTATGCGACAAAAGCCGATATTGAATCTGTTAAGGCGTTAGTTCATAACGAAATTTCATCGGTTAAGAGTATTATTCATAACGAGATTTTGTCAGTTAAAAAAATTATTCATCAAGAAATAACAACTGTAAATAAAGAAATGTCCTTGATGCGAAAGGAAATATCTTCTATACACAAAGATATATCTTCTATACATAAGGAAATAGCATCAGGGCATAAAAACACTGCGGCTATTCATAAAGAAATATCATTGATATATAAGAAAATGGCGGATCAAACCAAATGGATGGTGACAATGATGTTTGGTTTCTCTGGGATCGTTATTGCAGCTATGAAATTTATGATTTGAATTATCACAATGATAAATTAATTATTTATTTACTCTTTTTATCATTAGTATTAGTGGATTTGATAAATGTCTTTAACAGACTGAGGGTAAGACATGTTTTTTATTCGTCCAACACAGATATTAGATGCCGGAGTATTACCAGCAATAGAACGATCAGCGGGTCAGCTATTTCTCTCGACACCTGAATTGGCATGGATTGCTAATGGCAATGTCCACACGGAACAGCAGCATTTAGATTATATTTCGCAACAGAATAGTTGGATTGCCCTGAATGGCGATAATCAGCCTGTCGGTTTTATTCTGGCAAAACCGTTGGATGATGGCTTACATATTATGGAACTCTCGGTGCATGGGGATTGGCAGAAGAAAGGTATAGGAAAGGCGTTGATTGATACCGTTATTCAGGTTGCTGAACAGCGCGGCTTTCAGGCTGTCACGTTGACAACTTTTCGTCATATAAATTGGAACGCCCCATTTTATCAGCGACTGGGGTTTTCTATCTTAGAACCTCGGCAAATTACTGGTGCTTTGTGTCAGATCCTGCAACGTGAAATTGAATATGGGTTTGCAGAAAATCAACGCTGTGCGATGAAGCGTTTGGTTGTTACAACAGATTGTCACGATTGAGTTTTGAGAATAGAGACTGCGGGTTGTTACTCTGCATCAAACACTGTTTCACTGTGCCTGATGCAGATATATGATTTTATAGTGTGTGATTTATGGCTTTCCAGCTTTAACTTCTTTGCCTCGTAATAGTTTTCTGACCCAGAATCGGTTTGGATGCAAGGTCGCCAATGTTTCATCATCAAGTGGTAGAGCTTCACCAAAAATCTGCCCTGCGAGTAATTCTGCGCTCAACGGAGCAGAACATAATCCACGGGAACCCAATGCACCAATGACAAATAAATCAGGATAACAAGGAGATTCTTCAATTGTCTCATAAGTGTTTATCCGTTGAGATAAACCGGCATATTTGTCCATAATTTCACTGAAAATAGGCACATTGCCAACCATCGGCATATGATCCCGAATAACACATCGTATACCTTGACGGGATTTCGCTTCTGAAATATTGACCTGTTTCACCCAATCGACATCGGGTAAAGATTTCAATAAACGATCACGATTTTCTTGTTGTTCTGCGGAAGAATACTGAGTATCAACTTTCCCTCGCTGATAGCTGGCACCGATACAATGATGTTGATTGTGAGGATTAACAGGAGTCAGATAGCCATCGTAACACAGTACGTTGTTCAGTTGGCTGAGACGGGTAGAGGTCGGGATATGGCTGACTTGTCCACGAGCAGCAGTAACGGGAAGTTTTTCAGTTTGTGTAAATTGCGGCAGGCAGTGTCCATTAGCAATGATAACGACTTTGTGGTTTTTGTGCAGCGATTGCCCCTGGTGCTCAATATGCAACTGCCAACCGTATTCATCTTGAACTAATTGAGTTATTTTGTGGTTGAAATAGGTGAGCATTCCACGCTGTTCTGCCAGATTGATGGCCTCCTGAGTCAATTGAGCCGGAGATAACCATCCTCCCTGTGGATAGTGGATACCATGATAATTAACATCTAATCCACTCGCTTGGCTCAATTGCTGGCGATCCATTCCAATTGCAATCTCTTCTAACCACGATGTTTGCAGCATCTTGGCAATTTTTTTGTCACTTTTTTCATCGTAAGCCAACTGGCTGACACCGCACCATTGATAATCAAAGGAAACATTTTCATCAATTAGCTGATCATATTGACGGCGGGCAAAGGTAAAGGCGGAGATAAAGAAACGTTCCAGTAAGTCGTCACGGCCATTCAGCAACGGGTAAATGGCTCCCTGCTGATTGCCTGATGCATTTTGTGCGGGTTGGTTATCTTGGCAATACAGTGTAACTTTCGCGCCCCGGCGTAATAGGGCAAGTGCAGTTAATACACTGGCGATGCCGCCACCAATGATAGCGATATCATCGGTATCGGTAGCTGCTTGTCGAGCAAACCATGGAGTACCTGATGAGGAAAGAGGGGAATGTGCTGATGGAGCTAGAACCCCTGTCAGCATCTCTCTTTTGTGTCCAAAGCCTTTTATTTTCTTGACATCAAATCCGGCTCCCTGCAATCCACGTCGAACGACTCCAGCTGACGTAAATGTCGCAAATGTTCCTTCTGGACGAGAAAATCTTGCCATTGCAGTGAACAGTTGTTCGCTCCACATCTGCGGGTTTTTGGATGGTGCAAAACCATCTAAAAACCAAGCATCAATTTTTCCAGTTAGATTCGAATTTATCCTCGGTAATAGATCATTTACGTCACCAAACCAGAGATCCAGTGTGACAGCGCCATTATTCAGCATTAGCCTGTGGCAGCCCCCAAGAGGTAAAGGCCATTGCTGACATAACTCTTCAGAAAATATTTGAAGTTCTGGCCAGCGCTGATGCGCAGTCTTCAAGTCTGCTGTCGTTAATGGGTATTTTTCAAAACTGATGTAATGAAGCCGTTTTAAAGATGCATCAGGATGTTGTTGTCTAAAGATTGAAAAAGCTCGACAAAGTGTCAGGAAATTCAATCCAGTACCGAATCCAGTTTCGGCAATAATACAATCAGGGCGGGAGTGCGTATTAAAACGTTGGGGAAAATGATTACCTTTTAAAAATACATATAAAGTTTCTTCCAAGCCATCTTGATTTGAAAAATAAACATCATCAAACTGCTCAGAAACGGGTGTACCCTGTTCATTCCAGTTTAGGGTTGCGCTGCTGATAGCACTGTTTTTCACAATAATGCCTGTATGGTTGACAAGAATAATATGAGATTTTAACGGTGTTCATACTGTTGTACCACCCGTGAGAAAAGTTAACACTTGAGTCCAGATCAACTTTTCCGTGAATTTTTAACCTGATCGGACTTGTTCGGCGTACAAGTGTACGCTAAAGTGCGGGGCAGAAATCCCGCAGGTAAAAATGATGAGGTAATGAATGAAACGTGCAGTAATCACTGGTCTGGGGATTGTTTCCAGTATTGGTAATAACCAGAAAGAGGTGCTGGAGTCTCTGAGAGAAGGCCGTTCCGGGATAACTTTTTCTGAAGAATTCAAAGAGATGGGGCTTCGTAGCCACGTCTGGGGTAATATAAAACTGGATATATCAGGTCTCATTGATCGTAAAACTCAGCGTTTTATGAGCGATTCATCTATTTATGCTTATCTTGCAATGGATGAAGCGATTAAAGATTCTGGTTTGTCTGATGAGCAAGTTTCCAATTTGCGCACTGGTCTGGTTGTGGGTTCAGGTGGTGGTTCTCCACGTAATCAGGTTAATGGATCGGATGGTATGCGAGCCAAAGGGCTGCGTGGCGTTGGGCCTTATATGGTGACGCGGGCAATGGCTTCTGGTGTATCAGCCTGTCTGGCAACACCATTTAAAATCAAAGGGGTGAACTATTCCATTAGTTCTGCCTGTTCGACTTCTGCGCATTGTATTGGACACGCGGTTGAATTGATCCAGCTTGGTAAGCAGGATGTTATTTTTGCCGGCGGCGGTGAAGAACTGAGCTGGGAAATGGCCTGTGAATTTGATGCAATGGGAGCGCTTTCTACTAAATATAACGAAACACCAGAACTCGCTTCCCGCACTTATGATCAGGGGCGTGACGGTTTTGTCATTGCTGGCGGTGGCGGTATCGTTGTGGTTGAAGAATTAGAGCACGCATTAGCTCGTGGCGCACATATATATGCTGAAATCATCGGTTATGGGGCAAATTCTGATGGCGCAGATATGGTCGCGCCTTCTGGTGAGGGAGCTGTTCGCTGCATGAAGCTAGCTCTCGACGGTATTGAAGGTGGCGTGGATTACATCAATACCCACGGAACATCGACCCCGATTGGTGACTTGAAAGAGTTGGGAGCTATCCGCGAAGTGTTTGGTGACAACACCCCTGCTATTTCGGCCACCAAAGCGATGACGGGGCACTCTTTGGGGGCGGCTGGTGCGCACGAAGCAATTTACAGTCTATTAATGCTGGAACATGGCATTATTGCGCCAAGTATTAATATTGATAACTTGGATGAGAATGCGTCAGGTATGAATATTATCACTGAACCTACCAAACGCGAGCTAAGAACAGTGATGTCCAATAGCTTCGGGTTCGGCGGTACAAATGCGTCCCTGGTGATGCGTAAATATTCGAACTGATTTTCTGACGACTGAAAAATTCATTAGTTAAAATGAAAGCCAATCCATTGATTAGATGGATTGGCTATTTTAATTTATGCGGCCGTGTTTTTATTACGGCGTTTATTCATTATCCGTAAAACAGGTGGAATAATAATCACTAATGCACCGAGTACCAGTAAAGTTTGGGCAATGGTGCTGCTCCACAGGATCTCGAAATTTCCGTTACTGATTGATAGTGCGCGTCTCAGGTTTTGCTCCAGCATTTCACCTAATACAAATCCCAAAATAAGCGGTGACATCGGGAAATTCATTTTTCTGAGGATATAACCAAAAACGCCCAATCCAACCATCAGCATAAGATCAAATGTCGTACTGTGTACGGCATAAACGCCAACTGCTGACACGATGGCAATGGCGGGGACTAAAAACCACAAGGGAATATTCAACATACGGGTAAATATCCCAATCATCGGAATATTCATGATCAGCAATAAAATGTTGGCGATCAGTAAGGCGGCGATTAATCCCCAGACGATATCCGGTTGCTCTGTGAACATAGCGGGGCCGGGGGTGATGTTATAGAGGGTCAGAGCACCTATCATGACGGCTGTTGTCCCAGAACCGGGTACACCGAGGGTGAGCATGGGAATGAATGAACCACAGGCTGAAGCATTATTAGCTGCTTCTGGCGCTGCCACACCACGAATATCACCTTTGCCAAAGGAATCGCTATTCCCGCTGATCCGTTTTTCCGTCATATAGGTGATTGCACTGGCAATCGTTGCCCCAGCACCGGGCAGGATACCCACGAAGAACCCAATCACTGAGGAGCGTAATATTGGCCCAGTACAAACTGCGGCTTCTTTTTTATTGAAAAGCAGGCGTCCGGTTTTACTTATCACTTTTTGTCCCGCAGAGGTGCTCTCCAGCATCAACAGAATTTCACTGACTGAAAACAGGCCAATAACGACGACAATAAATTGAATGCCATCAGAGAGATGGACGCTATCAAAGGTGAAACGATAAACCCCAGTATTGGCATCAACTCCGACTGTAGCCAAGCTCAAACCGATTAAGGCGACGAGTAAAGACTTGATAGGATTCTGGCTCATCATGCTGCCGAGACAGGCGATAGCAAAAACCATCAGGGCAAAATATTCGGCTGGCCCAAATGCCAAAGACCACTTTGCCAGAATAGGCGCGAACAGGATAATTCCAGTAATGGCTAAAAGTGAGCCACAAAACGAACTGACCGCAGAAATAGAGAGAGCAACACCGGCTTTTCCTTGTTTTGCCATCGGATGACCATCAAGCGCTGTCATAATCGCAGCGGCATCTCCTGGCACATTCAGCAGAATTGAAGAAATTCGGCCCCCATATTCACAGCCAATATAGACCGTTGCCAATAAAATTAAGGCGGATTCCGCAGGTAATTTCAATGCAAAAGCCAATGGTAGCAAGATAGCCACACCATTGATTGGGCCAAGGCCGGGGAGCATGCCGACAACAGTACCAATAAAACAGCCGATTAACGCAATGACTAAGTTTTTGGGCATTAATGCGACTTCAAAACCCTGACTCAGATATATCCAAGTATCCATCATTTACATTCTCCTTATTTTAGCCAATTGCCGAGTGGCAAAGTGACATCTAACAGGCGATCAAATGCAAAAAAGAGCGAGACACCAAGAAACACGCCGGAAATGATCGCCGCAGGAAGTTTAGCGTTAAACAGTAACGCCACACTGATGGTTAGTAACGTCGTTGCCAGAGGAAAGCCCAGCCACTCAAATGTCCATGCATAAACGACTAATGAGGTAATCAACAACAGTAAGCGGCGTAATACTTGTGCTGTAGGCCACTGGGTGGGCTCAGGTTTTTTGAATAGCAGTAACAAAGAACAGAGTGCCATTAACGAAATAATGGCGATTGGAAATGGTCGGGGTCCTAAGGGTTCGTAGCTGTATTCACTGTGAATGCCCCAGCCAATGGTTAGCCCGATCCCACACAGTACCAGCCATACAACGGCAAATATACGATCGCTCATGGTGACACTCCTGTTATTTTGCTAAACCAAAGGATTTGGCCAGCTCATGGTATTGGGCAACTTGTTTTTTCACATAGTCGTCCAATTCCTTGCCGGTCATGTTGAATTCAAAGAGCCCACGTAGCTCGCGTTGCTTTTTGAACTCTTCTGTTTGTTGCAGTTTGTTAAATGTCTCTACCCACCATTGGTAGTGTTCATCAGTGACTTTTGGCCCTATGTAAAAACCGCGAATAATTGGCCAGACGAGGTTATAACCCTGCTCTTTGGCTGTTGGAATACGTGCTAAATTACCACTCAGGCGTTTATCAGCATAGACCGCAAGAACACGAATTTTATCACCACTGAGATAAGGCAGAGTTTCACTCAGATCGCCGGAAACGACCTGAATATGATTACCAAGTAGGGCAGTGATGGGTTCGCCACCCCCTTCAAACGCGACATAGCGCATTTTGCGTGGATCAATCCCAACCTCTTTCGCCAGTAATGCTGTTTTCATCCAATCCTGGCTGCCGATGGATGCACCTGCACCGAATACAATGCTGGTAGGATCTTTTTTGAATGCCTCCATGAGATCTGGCAGGGTCTTGTAAGGCGAATCACTACGAACGGCGATCATACCGTAGTCAGTACCGACGCTTGCCAGCCAGCGCACATCATTCACGTTGTAACGGCCAAATTTCCCTTGGGAAAGATTCAGCAGAGAACCACCAGAAAAAGCTACGATAGTTCCGGGCTCAGCAGAACGCTGGGCCACAATGGAATTATAGGCAACCGCACCGACACCCCCGGGCATGAAAGTCACCCGCATAGGCGTATTGATGGCTTTGCTATCCAATAATGAAACCTGAACTAACTTACAGGTTAAATCAAAGCCACCACCGGGTTTGGCTGGTGCAATGCATTCGGTTCTATTAGGGGCATTGGTTGCTAAGGTATTGGCACAGAAAAGTAAGCAGGTAGTTGCTAATAACATATTGAATTTTTTCATTTTGATTCCTCACATAGCTCCAGCAAAGAGAATAAGTTGACAAATATCAGGAGCATTTTATTTATAAATGCGAAACCTTTCATTTACCTTTCATTAACAATAAAAAGTATCTGAATGTGACTTTAGTCACTTAATTTTCGTAGTGTTTCACATTACACGGAGGGGGAAGTTCTCTCATTATTGTGATGGATTTTATTATAGTTACAAGTATATTAAAAAATATTGGGCTTAAATAATCCTGATTATAAAAAATAAAATCAGGATTATTAGCCATAAATTAAATGAATTTTATTTAGTTAAATTATTTTTATATCGGCTTCATGTGGAATTGATTTTATATCAATATTTATTCTGCTTTTTTTGAATTTTTTATTTTAATCTGGATGCGTTGATCTTATTTAATTTTCACTTGTTTTAGAGAAATAAAATTTTAAACTATAAATTTTCCATATTGTTATCCTAGGTTACATTAATTTATTTCGATAAGTATATGCTGATTTTTTATTAATACTAAATTATTCCTCATCTTACTATGCAATTTATCAAATTAGAAGCCGCTCTGCTTAAAGATTCGAGGTGTATTCCATTATTTAATCAGACGACCTTAGCATTTCAGATGAATCGTAAACTGTCCGACTAAATCACTTATCCCAATAAGAATAATATCTTGCGAGAGGGTTCCCATTTTATGTTACCTCATTAACAATTACTCAATCTGAATATTGCAATTGTGTAGCATCCTACCATTATCTTCATGGTTGTCTTTGGGTTTAGGCATAGAAAATGCGTACAGAATGGGATAATTTTCCAGGCAACATGGATGAAATTTCTATTAAAATTAAAACAATAGGATATATTTAAATGCGTCTCTTATTAGTTGAGGATCACCCTGATTTATCACATTGGTTGCAGAAAGCATTAAGAAGTTCTGGTTTTACGGTTGATATTGCAGAAGATGGAATTGCGGCAGATCAGCTTTTGCTGACGGAAAATTATACCCTGCTGATCTTGGATGTTGCCTTACCCAGACTGGATGGGATTTCCCTGTTATCACGGCTGCGTAAGCGCGGACAAAATTTGCCGGTGTTGTTATTGACGGCCAAAGTGGATGTTGCAGACCGAGTGAAAGGGCTAAATTCGGGCGCTGATGACTACTTAACTAAACCTTTTAATTTTGAAGAATTAGAAGCCCGTATTCGAGCATTGTTACGCCGTGGTGTTGGCTCGCCGCTAGGGATGCAGCAATTCGGCTCATTGGCTTACGAAGACGCAGGTTATTTCTTATTGGATAATCAACCGCTGGCGTTGACTCCCAGAGAATTTTCAGTTTTAACAACCCTGTTTCACCGCCGTGGGCGCCCGGTTTCGAAACAACAACTGTTTGAGCAGGTATTTTCTTTATCCGATGAAGCAAATCCACAAAGCATCGAACTGTATGTGCATCGGTTACGGAAAAAGCTCCTCAACAGTGATATAGGAATATGCACATTGCGTGGATTGGGATATCGATTGGAGTTGCAGAAATAATGAAACTGTTCAAAGTACCACGCTCGTTGTTTCATCAGTTACTCCTGTTCTTTGGTGCGCCACTGTTGTTATTGGGCGGGGCTTCTGTGTATACCCATTATTTCAGTGCGGAAAATGCGGCGACACTTGCCTATGACCGGACGTTACTTGCATCGGCAAGAACAGTTGCGGAACGTCTGACAGTAAAGAATAAACAGTTAAACGTTGATGTGCCTTATATCGTTTTGGACAGTTTTGAACGTAATACGAATGATCGTCTCTACTATCAAGTGATATCACCGGAAGGGAACACCATTTCCGGTTACGATAATTTACCCCTCATTCCTCAATATACCCAGCGTTCGCAACTGTATACGGCCTTGGTATATTTTTATAACGCGGAATATCAGGGGTACCCCATCCGTGTTGCGGCCTTGTATCAGCCGATCAACGAAGGGGGGTTAATGGGCATGGCATTGATACTGGTGGCTGAAACCGTGGGTTCCCGCCAATATTTAGCGCGGCAATTACTGATTTCTTCCCTGATAAGCCAGGGAACCGTAGTAGTATTGACACTGATTCTTGCCTATTTCCTGTTAAAGCAGCTTCTTAAACCACTGCGCAGGTTATCAGGCATGATGGTGCTCCGTTCAGCCAATGACTTAACCCCATTGCCGGATATTTTGCCGTGGTCAGAGCTTTCACCATTGCTTCGGGCATTTAATCGCTACATAGAACGGTTGAAACTGATGGTTGGGCGTCAAGCGCGGTTCAGTGCCGATGCTTCTCATCAACTCAGGACACCTTTGAGTGTATTAAAAACGCAGATAGCCGTGGCACTCAATGACAAAGATCCCCATCCGAGTGGAAAAATCATCAAGGCTATCAACAAGACCGTAGATAACATGATCTCACTGACCGATCGTTTGTTATATCTTTCACAGTTGAAAGTACATGAGAAAGAAGCCATCCAGAATTATCAGCCCGTCAATATTGTGGAATTATTACAGCAAGCCTGTTTTTCTCGTTTGCAACAGGCGGAAAGTAAAAATGTTGATTTGGGTTATGAAGGGGAAAATGCCTTTTGGATCAAAGGAGAACCAGTATTGTTGACAGAAATGTGCGCTAATTTGTTAGATAATGCCATTAAATATACGCCTGCTGCAGGAATGGTGACGGCAAGAGTGAGCATGACAGCGGACAAAAAATACTGTTGCCTCGAAGTTGATGATTCAGGGCCGGGCATCGCGCAAGAAAATATTACTCAATCGCTGATGGCGTTTAACCGTCTGGACAATGCAGCGGGGCTGGAAGGCGCTGGATTGGGTCTGACTATTGTCAAAGATATCAGCTTGTACCACGGTGCAACTCTCCAGCTTTTGCCCAGTGCAACACTGGGCGGTTTGCTGGTGAGAATTTTATTCAGACTTCCGGCGAGTGAGCGGGATACGTAGGCGCTGGGCGAGTATAACCCCTGCCAGAACAATACCGCCGCCGATCAGATGATAGCTTTGCATTTTCTCATGCAGAAACACTATGGCGATAATGGCGGTAAATACAGGAGCTAGATTCATAAATATAGAAGTCATATTCGCGCCTAGGCGGGTCACGCCCTGTATCCACAGATAGGGCGCAACAATTGAGGCGGGGATGCCTGCGAACAGGACTAAGGAAATGTTATCGCTAGTTAACTGGACATCTTTTGTCATCATGAAATTAGGCAAAAGCAGCAAAAGGCTAAACCCGATTTGTATATAGAGTGATTGCCAATTGGGTAATGGGATTGCCCAACGTTTTGTTAATACGCCATATAAGGCGTAGGAAGCGGATGCAATAAATAACATCACTTCGCCGATCCCCAGACCGTGCTCTAATAAGGAAGCGGGTTCACCTTTGCTCACCAGCCACATCAGGCCGAACAACGAAAACACGGTACCCAGGGTGATACCTACTGTGGGGGCAACCCGTAAGGCAAAGATACTGATGATAACCGTCAACAACGGAATCAGTGAAGTAAAGATCCCTATCAATGTTGCACTCACCGTATGGGCAGCGTAATAGGCCATACTTTGGTTAAGTACCATGCCCAGAGTACCCAGAATCAATAGCTTCCACCAATACTGGATAACTACTTTCCGCTGTTTCAGGACCGGCCATAAAACGAAAGGCGTCAGAACCAGAAACGCAATAAACCAACGATAAAAAGCAATGGCAGCAGGCTCAATCGAAGTGGCGGCTGCTTTACTGACAACGGCATTAATTGACCAAATCAGAACGGCAATAAAGGGAAACAAAAAATTTATCATTGAATTAATTTATTCATGTAAGTGCATAGTGTATTTAGTGTAACAATGACCCATTTTTTGTATATAGTGATAATCAGACAACAGATGTGGCAATCCAGATAATTCTCCCATTTCTGATAATAGGTTTTATGTCGATTAAGTGGCAGAATAGTGGATCACGCCCATTTAAGTCGTTGGATGAGAAAAGTGAAAATTCTGGTTGATGAAAATATGCCTTACGCTGAACAACTTTTTCAGCAATTGGGCGAAGTACAGGTAATTCCGGGGCGCCCAGTCCCTGCGGGTGTTCTGGAACAGGCTGATGCCTTTATGGTGCGTTCTGTCACTAAAGTTAATGAATCCTTGTTGAAAGGCAGTTCTGTTAAATTTGTGGGTACTGCCACTGCGGGGATGGATCATGTTGATCAGCAATGGTTGTCGCAGGCAGGAATTGGCTTCTCAGCCGCGCCGGGATGCAATGCGATTGCCGTTGTTGAGTATGTGTTTTCTGCACTGATGTTATTGGCGGAACGGGATCAATTTCAACTCAAAGATAAAACTGTCGGCATTGTCGGTGTGGGTAATGTCGGGGGGCGTCTGGCTGACCGGCTGGCTGCTTTGGGCGTGAAAACCTTACTGTGCGATCCTCCTCGTGCCGATCGTGGGGATGAGGGTGAATTCTGGCCGTTGGAAAAATTAGTACAGGAAGCGGATATTCTGACTTTCCATACCCCGCTTAATAGATCTGGCCGTTATCAGACTTATCATCTGGCCGATGCAGAATTACTTTCTGCATTACCGGACAACCGAATTTTGCTTAATGCCAGCCGTGGTGAAGTGGTTGATAATCAAGCACTACTTTCAGTATTACAAAGTGGGAAAAAATTACGTGTTGTGCTTGATGTCTGGGAACCAGAGCCTAACCTTTCATTACCCTTGCTGGCTTTGGTTGATATCGGTACACCCCATATTGCCGGGTACACTCTGGAAGGCAAAGCACGTGGTACGACTCAGGTCTTTGAGGCTTACTGCGAATTTCTGGGGCAGCCGCGCAGGGCGGAATTGTCCGACCTTTTGCCTGAACCTGATTTCAGCCATATCACCGTACATGGTGAAGTGACACAAAGCATCCTGAAGCGCTTGATACATTTAGTGTATGATGTGCGCCGTGATGATGCACCACTACGTCAGGTCGCTGAACAGGATGGCGCTTTTGACCGATTGCGTAAAAACTATCCAGAGCGCCGGGAATGGTCTTCCCTGACGGTGAATTGTGACTCAGAAAAAAGCGCCCAATTACTGTTTGAAATTGGGTTTAACGCTAAAGTGATTTAATACAGGCAGGCGTTCCTGCCTGTCAGCAAAATAAAAGATGTGGAGAAAACTAACATGTCAGAAGGCTGGAATATTGCGCTCTTGGGTGCAACAGGCGCAGTAGGTGAAGCGATATTGGCGTTATTACAGGAGCGCGAGTTTCCGGTTGGTGAACTGCATCTTCTTTCCAGTGAGCAAAATGCTGGGAAAGTTCAGCGTTTTAGCGGTAAAAGCATCACCGTTTATGATGCTGCAGAATTTGATTGGTCACAGGTACAACTGGCGTTTTTTGCCGCGACGATGGAAGCAACGGCACAATATGTTGAAAAGGCAACGGAAGCGGGCTGTCTGGTAATTGACAGCAGCGGATTGTTTGCCGCAGAGCCCGATGTACCGCTGGTCGTACCGGGAGTTAACCCACACGCTTTGGCTGAATATCGCAACCGCAACATCATTGCTGTGGCGGACAGCTCAACAAGCCAGGTTTTGACGGCCATTAAGCCATTGATCGATGTTGCAGGTGTTGCATGTATAAATCTGACCAATATATTGCCGGTTTCCGTACATGGTAAAGCCGCCATTAATGAATTGGCAGGGCAAAGTGCCCGTTTATTGAGCGGCATTCCGCCGGATGAAAGTCTTTTTAACAAACAATTGGCTTTCAACTTGCTGCCTTTATTGCCTGATGCCGAAGGCTCAGTACGCGAAGAGCGTCGCATTGTCGATCAAATTCGCAGAATATTACAGGACGAAGGGCTGCCCATTTCAGTCAGTTGTGTTCAATCTTCGGTTTTCTACGGAATTGCTCAGATGGTGAGTGTGGAAACGCTGCGTCCAGTCGGTGTAGGAGAAGCTCGTGGAGAACTTGAACGTTTTGCAGAAATTCAGGTCTCAGAAGAGGGGGATTACCCCACTCAGGTCACGGATGCATCCGGCAGTGACAGGTTGAGTATTGGCTGTCTGCGTAATGATTACGGTATGCCGGAGATGCTGCAATTCTGGTCTGTTGCCGACAATATCCGTTTTGGCGGTGCACTGATGGCGGTTGAAATCGCAGAAAAACTGATGCAGGAGCAATTTTACTGATGTCTGATGCAGAGCTGAGTCAGTCTGTACCAGAGGCAAAAAAAGTGAAAATTGCACTGGGGATTGAATATGATGGCAGCCGCTATTATGGTTGGCAGCGCCAGCAAGAAGTAAAAAGTGTACAGGAATGTCTGGAAAAAGCCCTGTCAAAAGTGGCAGATGAACCGATTTTTGTTTTCTGTGCAGGCAGAACAGATGCGGGGGTACATGCTACTGGGCAGGTAGTACATTTTAAAACCTCGGCACAACGTAAAGATGCTGCCTGGACAATGGGCGTTAGTAGCCATTTGCCACCCGATATCGCAGTGCGCTGGGTAAAAACGGTGGATGATGAATTTCATGCCCGTTTCAGCGCAACGGCACGCCGCTATCGATATATAATCTTTAATCATCGCTATCGCCCTGCGGTGTTAGCACAGGGCGTCACGCATTTTCACTATCCATTGGATGAGAGAAAAATGCATGAAGCGGCACAGAGTTTACTGGGAGAGAATGATTTTACTTCTTTCAGGGCAGTACAGTGCCAATCTAATTCACCGTGGCGCAATATGATGCACATTAATGTCAGCCGGCATGGGCATTATGTGGTGGTGGACATTAAAGCGAATGCATTTGTTCATCACATGGTGCGTAATATTGTTGGCAGTTTGCTGGAAATTGGTTGTAGTAATCAGGATATCGGCTGGATGGCTGAACTATTGGCACTGAAAAACAGAACAAAAGCGGCGGCAACAGCTAAAGCTGAGGGATTATATTTAGTTGCGGTGGATTATCCTGAGCACTTTGGTTTACCTGAACCCATTATGGGGCCGTTGTTTCTAGCTAATGATTTAATCTGACATTTTCAAAATGTGACAGGGATGTTCGAGCATAACGAGGAATATTATGGAGTTTTTAACTCATTTTGTTGATTTTACTAAGTTCATTGTCGATTTTATTTTACACATTGATGCACATTTGAAGGAATTGGTCAGTGATTATGGCAATTGGGTATATGGCATCTTATTCCTGATCATATTTTGTGAAACGGGTTTGGTGGTCACGCCATTTTTGCCGGGAGATTCGCTGCTGTTTGTGGCAGGCGCGTTGTCTGCATTAGGCTCCAATGATCTGAATGTACATATTATGGTGGCGTTGATGATTACAGCGGCGATTATTGGTGACGCTGTAAACTATACAATTGGTCGTATTTTTGGTGAAAAATTATTTACCAACCCGAATTCAAAGATTTTCCGCCGCAGTTATTTGGATAAAACCCATGAGTTTTATGAAAAACACGGTGGAAAAGCGATAATTCTGGCACGATTTGTGCCAATTGTTAGAACATTTGCACCGTTCGTTGCGGGAATGGGGAAAATGTCTTACCGCCATTTTGCTGCTTATAATGTAATCGGTGCATTTATATGGGTGCTATTATTCACTTATGCCGGTTATTTATTCGGTGATATGCCAATCATACAGCAGAACCTGAAATTATTGATTGTTGCAATTATCTTTATTTCTATCCTGCCTGGCATCATTGAAATTTGGCGCCATCGACGAGCTGCATCCAAAAAAGCAGTAGATGGCAAGTAGATAACCGTTAGTAAGTTTGAACAGTTTTTTATCCACTCTGTAATGGCATTGTGGTTTAATGGCACGTAAAACAAAAGCTGGCATAGGCCAGAATCAGACGGAAAGGTTCATTAATGAGCTGGATTGAAAAGATTCTAAATAAAAGCAAAATCATGCAAACTCGTAAGGCAAGTATACCTGAGGGAGTTTGGACAAAATGCGATAGTTGTGGTCAGGTACTTTATCGTGCTGAATTAGAGCGTAACCTTGAAGTGTGCCCGAAGTGTGATCACCACATGCGAATTTCAGCCCGTGAGCGATTGCACACATTTCTGGATGAAGGAACCGGTATCGAATTAGGCAGTGAACTGGAACCTAAAGATCTGCTGAAATTCCGCGACACTAAAAAATACAAAGATCGTTTGGTAGCAGCTCAGAAGCAGACGCAGGAAAAAGATGCGCTGATCGTGATGAAAGGCTCATTGTACAAAATGCCAATTGTGGCAGGAGCATTTGAATTTACCTTTATGGGTGGCTCCATGGGCTCTGTAGTCGGTGCGCGCTTTGTCCGCGCTGTCGAACAGTCACTGGAAGACAACTGTCCATTCGTCTGTTTTACTTCCAGTGGTGGCGCACGGATGCAGGAAGCGCTGATGTCTTTGATGCAGATGGCAAAAACCAGTGCCGCGCTGGCGAAAATGCAAGATCGTGGCCTACCTTATATCTGTGTCCTGACCAACCCGACTATGGGTGGAGTGACTGCAAGTCTGGGAATGCTGGGTGACATCAACATTGCTGAGCCTAAAGCATTGATTGGGTTTGCTGGCCCTCGTGTCATTGAACAGACCGTGCGTGAAAAATTGCCGGCAGGCTTCCAACGCAGTGAGTTCCTGCTGGAAAAAGGCGCAATTGACATGATTGTACGCCGTCCAGAAATGCGTGAGAAAATAGCCAATTTGCTTTCGATGTTGACTCGTCAGCCTCATCCCGGCGCAAAAGTAGAAACGGTAGCGGAGATGGTTGTTGAACCCGCTGATGTTGAAACTGATATAAACATCAATCCTAATAAAGAAGATGTCTGATATATTGCAAATTCCTCAAGCCACGTCGTCACTGATGACGTGGCTTTCCTATCTTGGAAACCTGCACGCAAAAGCCATTGATATGGGGCTTGAACGTGTGGGAGCACTCGCCGATCAGTTAGATTTGCTGCATCCGGCGCCGAAAGTCATCACCGTGTCCGGCACGAATGGTAAGGGGACGACTTGTCATACCCTTGAATCCATTCTACTGGCCGCTGGCCTGAAGGTCGGAGTGTATAGCTCCCCGCATCTGGTGCGTTATACCGAACGGGTACGTATACAGGGTAAAGAGCCGACGGAACAGGATTTCTGCCGTGTATTTGCGGACATTGAAGCCCAACGTGGTGATATCACATTAACCTATTTTGAATACGGCACTTTGGCTGCGTTACAGCTTTTTAAAGAAGCTGATCTGGATGTCGTGATTCTCGAAGTGGGGCTGGGCGGGCGTCTGGATGCGACCAATATTGTGGATTCAGATGTTGCGGCAATCACCAGCATTGCACTCGATCATATCGATTGGCTGGGTGCGGATCGCGAACATATTGGCCGTGAAAAAGCAGGTATTTTCCGTCAGGGGCGTTTTGCCGTGGTGGGGGAGCCGGATATGCCACATACCATCGCTGAAGTGGCTGATGAGCTGGGGTCGAAATTATTTCGTCGCGGTGTTGACTGGGATTTCTCACAGGATGCGGACAGTTGGTACTGGCGCACAGGAGATCAACAGTTCAGTGAATTACCCGTCCCCAATCTGCCTCTGGCGAACGCTGCAACAGCGATGGGAGTGATTTACTGTTTGTTGCAGCAGGATGATAACGTCAGTCAGGCCATTAATGAACGAACGATCCGTGAAGGGTTAAGCAAGGCCCAGTTACCGGGGCGTTTCCAAATCGTCAGGGAAAACCCGCTGGTGATTTTGGATGTGGCGCATAATCCCCATGCAGCAGGTTATCTAGTACAGAAGCTGGCAGAATTGCCCCGCGAACCAAACAGTAAGATCCGCGGTGTCGTTGGTATGCTGGAAGACAAGGATATAGTGGGTACGCTTGCTTGTCTTGCCCAGCAGATTGACGAATGGTACTGCGCGTCATTGCATGAATTCCGTGGGGCAGAAGCAACCATGCTGGCCGAACATCTTGGCGATGCCCGAACATTTGTGGACGTTGAGCAGGCATGGCATCAGGCCATGGCAGAAGCCTCAGCGCAGGATATCATCGTGGTCTGCGGCTCTTTCCATACTGTTGCTCATGTTATGGAGGCACTGGCGGAGGTGAAGGAAGGTGGCAAGTAAATTTCAAAATCGTTTAGTTGGAACCATCGTTCTTGTGGCACTGGGTATAATTGTGTTACCGGTGCTATTTGACGGCGATAAGAAACATAATGAAAGCCAATTTGTTTCCATTCCGCTGGCACTAAAGCCTGGTGATGAAGAAGATATCGATTTGATCGCACCCCTGACGCAGGATATGCCATCGACACCACCGGAAGGGGCGGCGGAAGCGATGGCAAAGCAAGCACAAGAGCTACAGCCAGATATGCTGTCCAGTTCGTTATTGTCAGAGCCTGCGCCAATGGCACCACCGCCTGTGGAGATCACACCAGCGCCCAAAGCGACGGTTAAATCTGAACCCAATCCTCAGCCAAAGGTGGAAGTTAAGCGGGAAACGAGGGCTGAAACCAAACCTGAAACTAATCCTGAAGCTAAGTCTGAAAGCAAATCCACGCCAGTGAAGGCGCCGCAGGGAGTGGCATATGTTGTTCAGCTTGGTGCATTGAAGAATGCGGGTAAAGTGGATGAGATTGTGGCGAAGCTGCGTCTTTCGGGTCATCAGGTCTATATCATTCCTTCTTCTCCAGTACAGGGAGCATTGACGCGGATTTATGTCGGGCCGAATGCATCAAGGCAAGCCCTTGAATCCAATTTGCCTGAATTGAAAGAATTGACGGGTTTGCAAGGGCAAATCAAAAACTACAGTCCCTGACCTTATTGGTGTCTTACGGGAAGTGTTCTGCTTCCCGTCGTGATAGTTACAGGTTAGGCCCTTGCGGCGATTGTCGTTTTTGAACCTGCTGCGAATTATTTTCAGTAGAGTGAGAAATCTGCTACGCAAACGTTTTCGTTTTCTGTTAGAATGCGCCCGACCTGAATGTCGGGAGCCTGTTTTGGATTAAAATATGGTCTGGATTGATTATACAATTATTGCCATCATTGGTTTCTCGGCACTGGTTAGCCTGATACGTGGTTTTGTTCGCGAAGCGCTCTCACTGGTCACTTGGGGATGTGCTTTCTTTGTTGCAAGTCACTTCTATACTTATCTAGCGGTTTATTTCACCCGCTTGGAAGATGAACTGGTGCGTAATGGGGTAGCGATTGCTATCTTATTCATTGCAACACTGATTGTTGGCGCGGTCGTAAACTATGTGATTGGTTCACTTGTTCAGCGAACAGGCCTGTCAGGTACTGATCGGGTGCTGGGGATCTGTTTTGGGGCACTGCGTGGAGTATTGATTGTTTCTGCCATTCTATTTATTGCAGATTCTTTCACACCGCTCCCTAAAAGTGAGGACTGGCAACAGTCACAACTCATCCCACAGTTCAGTCAAATTATCAGGTGGTTTTTTGACTACCTGCAAAATTCGTCTAGTTTCCTGCCGGAGAAATTACCCTCTCCGCTTGGCTGATGAGGAAAAACTACATGTGCGGTATTGTCGGTATCGTCGGTTTTACACCGGTTAACCAGTCGATTTATGATGCATTAACGGTGCTTCAGCACCGTGGGCAAGATGCAGCAGGCATTGCAACTATTGATGGTAACAATGAGTTCCGTTTACGCAAGGCCAATGGTTTGGTCAAGGACGTGTTTGAGACACGGCACATGCTGCGTTTACAGGGAACGACCGGAATCGGACACGTCCGTTACCCAACAGCGGGTAGTTCCAGCGCCTCTGAAGCGCAGCCTTTTTACGTGAATTCTCCCTTTGGTATTACACTAGCGCATAACGGCAATCTGACAAACGCACATAAGTTGAAAAAAATGCTGTTTGAACATGCCCGCCGCCATGTTAATACCACATCAGATTCTGAAATCCTGCTCAATATTTTTGCCGATGAACTTACCCAATTCCCGGATTTTCCACTGGAGCCGGATGATATCTTTGCGGCGGTTGCAGCGATGCACAAGAAAATCCGTGGTGCTTATGCCTGTGTTGCCCTGATTATTGGACATGGCTTGGTGGCTTTCCGTGATCCGAACGGTATCCGGCCTTTGGTTCTGGGGAAACGCACGCTGGAAGATGGGCGCAATGAATATATGGTCGCATCGGAAAGCGTGGCACTGGATACATTGGGTTTTGAATTCCTGCGTGATGTGGCTTCTGGCGAAGCGATCTACATCACTGAAAAAGGGCAGTTATTTACCCGCCAGTGTGCAGAAAATCCTGCATTAACGCCCTGTTTATTTGAATTTGTCTATTTTGCCCGTCCTGACTCCTTTATTGACAAAATATCGGTATATAACGCGCGGTTACGAATGGGCAGGAAACTGGGCGAAAAAATTGCCCGCGAATGGGAAGATCTGCATATTGATGTCGTGATCCCTGTTCCTGAAACGTCTTGTGATACCGCACTGGAAATAGCCCATATTCTGGATAAACCCTACCGTCAGGGGTTTGTCAAAAACCGTTATGTGGGACGCACCTTTATCATGCCCGGCCAGCAGGAACGCCGTAAATCGGTTCGTCGTAAACTGAATGCCAATCGTGCTGAATTCCGTGGTAAAAATGTCTTGTTGGTAGATGATTCCATCGTACGCGGTACGACATCAGAACAAATTGTGGAATTAGCTCGCGAAGCTGGCGCTAAGAAGGTCTATTTTGCTTCGGCAGCACCGGAAGTTCGCTTCCCGAATGTCTATGGCATAGATATGCCTAATGCTAATGAACTGATTGCCCACGGTCGAGAAGTTGATGAAATTCGCCAGCTCATCGGTGCTGATGCGCTGATATATCAGGATCTCAACGATCTTATTAATGCGGTGCGTGAAGAAAACCCTGATATTGAAAAATTCGAATGTTCTGTATTTGATGGCATCTATGTTACGAAAGATATCGACCAGATTTACCTCGATTATCTGGAGAACCTTCGTAAAGATGACGCCATGAAATTGCGTGGGCAGAGCGAAATTGAGGATCTGGAAATATATAATGAGGGATAATAACATCTTTATTATCATCAAGTTATTTCCAATATCTCAGAGGGAAGCATGAAAAGATTGATTGTCGGGCTGACGGGAGCAAGTGGCGCGATTTATGGCGTCAGATTATTGCAGGTCTTGCAGTCGGTTGAGGGCATTGAAACGCATCTGGTCATCAGCCAATCCGCCCGGCAGACATTGGCACTGGAGACGGATTATACGCTGCGGGATGTGCAGGTACTGGCTGATGTGGTGCATGACAACCGCGATATCGCAGCTTCTATCTCTTCAGGGTCATTTAAAACCTTAGGGATGGTTATCTTGCCCTGCTCGATAAAAACCTTGTCGGGTATCGTGCATAGTTACACTGATGGCTTGATCACCCGTGCTGCTGATGTTGTTTTGAAGGAAGGGCGCAAGCTGGTATTGAGTGTCAGGGAAACGCCTTTGCATTTAGGGCATTTGAGATTAATGACTCAGGCGGCTGAAATAGGGGCGGTGATTATGCCGCCTGTGCCGGCATTTTATCACCGTCCCGATCACATTCAGGACATTATTGACCAGACGGTCAACCGAGTACTCGATCAGTTTGATATCGAACTGCCACAAGATTTATTCAATCGTTGGCAGGGAGCGAAACAAATTGAAGTTTAAGGCGAATTAGCTTCCGCTTTTAATAAATCTTTGAAGGCTTCCTCTAATTCAAAATAGCGGAAGCCGAATCCCCCTTCTTCCAACCGTTTGGGAATAGCCTGCTGACCACCTAAAACCAGCATAGCAGCCTCCCCCATGATTATTTTTAATACAAAGGCAGGCATGCGAATGAAAGCGGGGCGATGTAGCACGTTCGCCAGTGCTGCACTAAACAGATCATTATGAACAGGATAAGGGGCTGTCATGTTGAACGGGCCGCTCAGTTCAGGCGATACCAGCAGGTAATAGATACCATTGACCATATCATCAATGTGGATCCAAGGCATATATTGCTTCCCATCACCCATTTTACCGCCTAAACCCAATCGAAACAGTGGCAGCATTTTTTTCAGCGCTCCGCCTTTACTTGCCAGCACAATGCCTGTCCGCAGCAGGCACACTCGGGTTTTTTCACTTTCCGCCTGTAATGCCAGTGTTTCCCACTGCTTACAGAGCTGATGGGCGAATTCGTCATGAGGAAGATCATTTTCAGAGACTACCGCTTGCCCCTGATTGCCGTAATAGCCAACAGAGGAACCGGAAATAAATACAGAAGGCGGAAATTCACTGGCATTAATCAAATGACTTAATTTCTCAGTGAGTTGCCAGCGGCTTTGGCAGAGTTTTGTTTTTTGTGCTGATGTCCAGCGCTTATCTGCAATGGGTTCACCCGCAAGATTGATGACTGCATCAAAATCATTCAGGTTATTTTTATTTTTCAGTGTTGCCCAACATTCAACTTGTTCGGAGAACAGAGAATATACCTTTTGTGGAGAACGACTCAAAATGGTGATGGAATGGGAAAGCGAAAGTAATTGGCAAGTTAATCGATAACCAATCAGCCCCGTACCCCCAGTAATTAAGATACGCATAGCCACCCCCAGTGACCAAAGTGACCAAATAGATAGTCGGTTATTGACTATAGCAGGGGATGGCCTGCGTAACAGCGAAAAATGCTGTTATCTGTTAGCAGTATCAAGTTTTTCGGTGAAAAATTTTGTCGTTAGCCGAGTAAGCATGATTAGCCATTGTTGTATGCGGCTTGTGTTGCAGGGCGTTGTTCAATTTTCTCAAGCCATTTTTCAACCGCAGGGTAATCATTCAGATTAATTTTTTGATGTTCATGACATCTAGCCCACGGATAGGTAGCGATATCGGCGATACTGTACTCATTTCCACCAAGATACGGCGTTTTTTCCAGTTGGGTATTCAGAACATTGACTAAACGCCGTGATTCTTCCATATAGCGATTAATGGCATAAGGTACGACTTCAGAAGCGTAATGATTGAAATGGTGATTTTGGCCGAGCATAGGGCCAAAGCCGGCAACCTGCCAGAATAGCCATTGCAATTGCTGATTGCGTTCACGCACATCCTTGCTCAACAGTTGACCGGTTTTATTCGCCAGATAGAGCAAAATAGCGCCTGACTCAAAGATGGAGATGGGTTCTCCTCCATCAGCGGGTTGGTGATCAACAATTGCCGGAATTTTATTATTAGGCGAAATGGCCAGAAATTCGGGTTTGAATTGTTCGCCGGTGCTTATATTGATTGAATGGACAGTGTAAGGCAGGCCGACTTCTTCGAGAAACAATGATATTTTATAGCCGTTTGGCGTTGGGGCATAATACAGGTCTATCATATAACCTCTGGTAATAATAACGGATGGATAAATATAGTTCCAGTACATTACCACTGGTTTGAGTTGCCTGTAAAATGCCATAAATCCGTCATTTCACTGTGCGTGGATTTATTTTATTCAGTTATGGCAATCTTTATCCGTTTTGGCCTTTTAATTAGGCGCGTTACAGTAGAAACTGGCATGCAAATCGTTTATTAAGGTTTTTAGGATGGTGCAAGAGAAATCAGTAGGTATTGAGTGGATTGATATCGTCAATGAAGGCAATGAAGTAATCGCGCAGGCGACTCGCCAGCAGATGCGTAGCCAAAACTTGAGGCATCGTGCGACTTACATTGTTGTGCATGATGGTATGGGCAAAATTCTGGTTCAGCATCGTACAGAAACGAAAGATTTTTACCCTGGAAGATTGGATGCAACGGCCGGTGGCGTGGTCATGGTGGGAGAAAACATGCTTGATTCTGCCCGCCGGGAAGCGGAAGAGGAGCTGGGGATCGCGGGTGTGCCTTTTGCTGAACATGGGATCTTCTACTATGAAGAAAAATCCTGCCGGACATGGGGAGGGTTATTTAGTTGTGTCAGCCATGGGCCGTTTGCATTACAGGAAGAAGAAGTTTCGGCTGTTTACTGGTTGTCGCCAGAAGAAATTACTGCCCGTTGTGATGAATTTACGCCGGATTCTCTGAAAGCCCTTTCTTTGTGGCTAGCGCGTAACAGACAGACGGAACTGCCTGAAAATTGATGACATAATGATTTTCATTACCCCTTAATATGCAAGCTCCTCTTTACGAGGAGTTTTTTATTTGTCTCTTTTACAAGTTAGCGGCATGAGCTCTAGTCGACATTATGATTGATGACCTTGGAATATATCCCTTATTAATATTCGGATTATCGCTGACTAATTAATAGATGTATGTGAATAAAAATGAATAAAATAGTTTAGTCTACTGTTTCAAAAACGCCCTTTATAAATTAGAAAATTTTACTATTTACGGTGATTGAAAATGAAAATTATTATATGTAGTATCGAATTTAATTAAATAAGAATTCTAAGTAAATTAAATCAATAGATATGATTAAAGCATTAATTGCAAATCATGAGATTCAGATGCTCATTACTGAATGATCCTAATTGATGCACTCATAGTGAAAATGATTAGGTAAGTATGATTAAATAAGTATGATAATATAATATTAAAATTATTTATAAAATCATACAATTAGTATGATTTTTTCTTACGGATCTATTAAAATAAATTATCGACAATAATTAACTAATCTTCTGTATTATAATGGTTTAATATTCTTTTTTTTGCCAGTTTACCAGTAATTGCGATTTTATATATTAATGGCTTGTTATTAACTGTTTGTTTTTTTTAAAAAAACAAAAAATACATACGTTTCAGGTGGTTTTTTTAAAGAATTGAAAGAAAAATAAATTAAAGGTATACCAATATAGCGTTAAGGAAAAACGCCAGAATTTTATGTTCCAAATGATATTCATAATCAATTTTGTAACATGGTAAATGACACATATAAGATGATCACCGTTGTTAAGATTGTAACAAGGAAAAAGCTTTATGATTGTATTTAACCTCAAAAGAGGTCTAACCATGATAAATTATGCTAATACTATTTGGCATATTATTATTAATACTGCTATTGTTGGTGGAATTTATTTTTTCCTGATAAATATATGGCGAGTCACTCCATCTATTGGTGATTATTTGATCTTGTTTTTATTTGTTTTTTGCATTAGAGTTTTTGTTGAAATAATTTATGATAACATCAAGGCCTTTTCTTCGAAACACCTTAATCAGACCCTGTTAAATAATGTTATAGCATTAATTGAATTTAAGGGAAGTTATCGAGGTTTTTATCAGGTATGGGGACTGATTACCCTCTGTGTGCTGGCGTTTCATATTTTATTAATCCTACCTTTTTACTCCTTATTATCAAAAATAAGATTTTTGTCATGGTTTGTTAGTGGTTTTTTATTTTGTTTATTGTCACATAACTTTTTTATATTAGTTTTAAATTATTATCTTGTTGATTTTTGTTATAATTTATTTTCGAACGTTATTATTTCACTAATCGTATTTTAATCGGTCGGAATGAATTATATTATTCTGTGATGGCCTTTGTGTTTTAAATAGCAACGAATACTGATCGATATCAAAGAAAACATATTGTTTTTAGATAAAGATAATTGAAGTTGATGGTAGTATAAAAATAGCTATAACAGGCAGTGTAAAAGTAGCTATAACAGTTCAAACACTGTGCTAAGGAAAAAAAGAATAAAAAAATATCCCAGAAAAATATATGTAATATTCTTACAAGAATATTTCGGTAATCTACTTTGGCTAATATATGGCTCGATCATATATCGAGAATATATTGGGTAGGTACAGATTTTTTTCTGGTTGAGTATGGCGGTGAAAACACTCAACTCAGTATATAAAAATATATGCTGATTACGGGCGTGTTTTATTCAATACACGAGGAATGTATGTCTGAGACATATTTTTTGCATGATAGGAAAGTTCGTGGGGATATAGCGATCGTTGGTATGGCCAGTCATTTTCCTGATGCTCCAAATTTGTATAAATTCTGGGAAAATATCATTGGCAAAAAGGACTCGCTGACTGATATCTCTACCATGTTAGGAGACGAATATTGGCAAAAAGAGGATTTTTACGATCCCAACCCGGCAGTGGCAGATAAAACTTATGGTCATCGTGCTGGCTTTGTGCCTCCGATTGACTTCGATCCGGTGGAGTTCAAAATTCCACCCGCGATTATTGACTCAATTAGTACGGCGCAGTTATTTGCACTCTATGTTGCTAAACAGGCCATGCTGGATGCGGGCTTGGTTGGACAGGAAAATAGCAGGGTAGACCGTGATCGTATCGGTGTGATTTTAGGTGGGGCAGGAAATGGCAACACGTCATTTTCACTGGCTTCACGCCAGCAGTCACCTTATTTGCGTAAAATTATGGTCAAATCCGGCCTGTCAGAAAAAGTGGCAAATGACATCATCGAACGGATGCATGGCATGTACCTTGAATGGACTGAAGACAGTTTCCCAGGTTTTTTGGGTAACGTCGCCTGTGGCCGGATTGCCAGTTATTTTGATCTCGGTGGCACGTCTTATATGGTAGATGCTGCCTGTGCCAGCAGTCTTGCGGCAATCAAGGCCGCTATCGGTGAACTGCATTCTGGTAGTTGTGATGCCGTGTTAACAGGTGGCGTCAATTTGGAGAACTCCATTTTTTCATTCCTGTGTTTCAGTAAAACGCCGGCATTGTCAAAAAGTAATTTATCCCGTCCTTTCGATCAGAGTGCTGACGGCATGATGCTTGGCGATGGCGTAGGAATGCTGGTACTGAAACGTCTCGAAGATGCAGAACTGGATGGTGACAGAATTTATGCTGTCATCAAGTCCATTGAAGCTTCCAGTGACGGCAGAGCCAAGAGTATTTTTGCCCCTCGTCTGGAAGGACAGGCCAAAGCGTTGAGGCGGGCTTATGCCAGCGCAGGGCTCTCACCCAATGATATTCAATTGGTTGAGGCGCACGGCACGGGTACGGCATCAGGCGATGATACCGAACTAAAAAGCTTACACACTGTGTTTGGTGAATACCAGGTGCCTGCAAAATCGGTGGCAATTGGCAGCATCAAGTCCCAGATCGGCCATACTCGTTGTGCCGCAGGCGCTGCGTCTATGATGAAGGTCGCGTTGGCACTGCATCATAAAGTCCTGCCTCCCACTATCAATGTGGGTAAGCCGACAAACTTGCTGAAAGCAGAAAACAGCCCGTTTTATGTCAACAGCGAAGCCAGGCCGTGGTTGCGTTCATTCAGCAGTGCACCGCGTCGTGCGGCATTGAGTGCCTTTGGTTTCGGTGGCACCAATTTCCATGTCATTCTCGAAGAGTATGAAAAACATACGCATGGACGTTATCGGCTGAATGAGTCACCTTGGATCATGTTGTTTAAAGGTCATAATCCGGCGGAATTGCTTGCGCAGTGTGAAGAAGCTCTGATCCATTTCAGTGGTAACTTGCCTGATATCGCCATCCGCCAGCATCTTGAGCAGCAGGACATTGACAGCTTACAGCCGCAACAGGCCAGAGTGCTGTTTGTCTCTCAATCCGCAGAACAGACAGTTGCCTTGTTGTCGATTGCCATCAAACAGTTGCAGCAGAATAGCGCTCATGGTTGGGAACATCCGCGCGGGATCTATTACCAGCCCCAAGGAAAAATGCTGGATGGCAAAATTGTCGCTCTGTTCCCCGGTCAGGGGTCGCAGTATGTCAACATGGCGCGCGACGTTGCCAACGATTACCCCGAAATGCGGCAATCGCTGGAAACACTGGATGATGTGTCCATCAATGAATTAGGGCATGAACTATCGCCGGTGATTTATCCCGTACCGACATTTTCAGATGACGAGCGTCAGGTACAGCAACAACGGCTGATGGACACGGCTAATGCCCAGCCAGCATTGGGCGTTATCAGTGCAGGTTATTTCAACATTTTGAAAGGGATGGGATTCGCCCCTGATTTTGTTGCCGGACACAGTTATGGTGAAGTCACGGCACTCTGGGCGGCAGGGGTGCTTTCCGATAAGGATTTCCACCGCGTTTCTCTTGCCAGGGGCTGGGCTGCGGCATTTGCCAGCGATCACCGTGGGGCAGATACTGATGCTGGCGCAATGCTGGCCGCGTCGCTCAACCCTGCACAACGCGCACAGATTCTGGAACGCTATACCGGCATTATCATTGCCAATGACAACTCTCAGCAGCAGGTGGTATTCGGCGGTGCGACTTCCCTGATTCACCAGCTCCATGATGAGTTGAAAAAACGTGATGTGCATTGCCGTATTCTGCCGGTTTCAGCCGCTTTCCATACCGCATTTATCCAGCCGGCTTATCAGCCTTATCGTGAACGTCTGGCGGGTATCAATTTCCAGTCACCGCAATGCAGACTGTTCTCCAGTGCAACAGCGGAACCGTATGGAAATTCTCCGCAGGCGATTCGGGAATTGTTAGCGGAACAATTGATTAAGCCAGTGCAATTCCGCCAAACCATTGAAGCCATTTACCAGCAGGGTGGTCGGTTGTTTGTCGAAGTAGGGCCTAAAGGGGTCTTGGGCAAATTGGTAGCCGATATCCTGAAAGACAAAGAACACGAGGTTATTTCCGTTAATCCCAATGACAAAGGGGAAGATCGGTTACAGTTTGCCCGTGCTCAAGCCAAATTGCTGGCGGAAGGTGTCAAACTCAGAGAAATAAATCAGCACATACGCCCCCAACCGATAGCGGAAGACAAAAGCAAACGTCTGACGTTCAGAATGAGCGGGGGTTTCTACCTGTCCCAGAAAAATAAGGCACGACGCCAACGTGCGCTACGTGATGGCGACAGCGCGATTGTCGAGCAATTTATCGCTGAATCTGCACCTGTACCGATGGCTCCGGTTATGCCTTTGCATTCCCAAAAAGAAGTCAACATCAAAGAAGAGCATTCAGGCAAAGAAGTCAAACCAACACAAGAAGTACATCCAACAAAAGAAGTTGTGGTAGAAAAAGTTGAAAATAAAGTCGAAAAAATCGCCGAAAACAAAACAATTTCTGCCCAATTTATTCAACAAAATATGCTGACAATCATTCAAAGACGAGAGAGCACGATGGAACAGAACAACCAGTTGAGTGAAAACGTAGATGTAAACATGTTAAATGGACTGTTGCAGGCTCAACAGGTCATGAGCCAGCTTCACCAACAATTTCAAGCTAACCAGAAAGACTATATTCAACTGCTGGGGATGTTGTTGGATAAACAATATACCCTGCTGGAAACCTGTAAGGATCATCAGAACCTGCCGAGCATGTTATCCAGTCTGAGTCAGAGTGTTCAATTACTGGACAAGAACCTTGAACTATATCATTCCAACCATGAACACTATTTCATGGCTCAGCAGAGCTTGTTCCAGTCCGGGCAAGTGGCACCGATGATAGCACCTACTCACCGTACGTCATCGCCTGTGGTGGATTATTCCGCTCTGGCCAAAGTGACCGCTTCGGCGACAATAGAACCTGCTCCAGTATCAACGCCAGCGCCAATTCCAACTCCGATTCCGACAACTGCCCCAGCGGTGAAGGTTGACACGGCTCCTGTAAAGGGATCCAAGCCTGTGGACACGATAAAGGAAATTGAGCCAGTGCGTTCAATGGTGCCAGAAATGCCTGTCATGCCATCAGTGGTAGAGGAACCTGTTAAGCCAATAGTGAATGAAACACCTGTCAGTCAGCCTACACTTGTAGTGATTGAGACAAAGGCGAAAATCCTTGATCCCGAAGTAGAAAAACAGTTCCAGCTCTTGTCACAAATCACTGAAGAGAAGATTGTCAACCAATTGATCTCCATCGTCAGTGACAGAACAGGTTATCCGCAGGATATGATCACGCCAGAAATGGATCTGGAAGCTGATTTGGGCATTGACTCCATTAAGCGGCTGGAAATCTTTGGTGCGATGTTTGACGCGTTCTCTGCGAACGTGGGTCTTTACAATGAAGCTTCAAGAAATAAAGATCTGGAAAACTTCGAAGTCGATTCCTTGAGTAATATCAGCAAGATGGGCGTGTTCTTTAAGCAAATGCTTGACGACGTCATGAATGGCTTGCTCGGCAACGGGGGTGATGAAGTCGTGGCAGAGCAATCACTGCCATCAGTCGAAACCCGTGAACACGCAAACACCAAAAGCAACGTTGTCCCTGATAGCGGGGGAGCAACAGGCAAATTACAGTCTCTCGGATTTTTCACATCAACAGTAACTTCACCTGAGGTTGACAGCGTAAAAAAGCCATTAGCTGAACCGCAACTGATTGTACCTTCTGTGGTTCAGCCTGCACTAAAGAATGAAATTGTCTTAAATGAAGAAGAGTCTTTTGCCGGCTCACCCGTTTCGCGTTTTGCCGTGGTGAAACAACCCCTGCCTATGCCAGATCGTCTACAGGGGGTGTTTTCATCCCCTAAACGCTGGCTGGTCGTTGATGAGGGGACAACCACCGTGGATGACGTAGTGAACGCACTCAGGCAACAGGGACAGCAGGTTGCTGTTCTGATGCTGGAGAAAAACCAAGCTGTAATGAGGGACGAAGCAGCGCTGGACATGGCTTTGGCAGACATTGAGCAGCAACATGGCACGATTGAGGGCGTTATTTACTTGCAGACACCTAAACAGAGCGTTAAGGCGTTAGCTGATGTGTTTAATGAACAGGATTACCGTTCAGTTGAAACCACGTTCCTGCTGGCAAAACGTCTGCAAGGAAGCCTTAACCATGATGAACAGAAGACCGGTTATTTCATGGTTATCATGCGCGGTGATGGTGAGTTACTCACCTCTGGACGGGAACACCTGTCTATCGTTTCGGCTGGGCTCACAGGGCTGACTAAGTCTCTGAATATTGAATGGAAAAATGTCTTCTGCCGAACAGTCGATATTGATGCCAGAGTCAAAGACAGCGATGCGGCGAAGATGGTGGTAGAAGAGCTTCAAGATAGCCGGACTGATATGGGGGAAGTGGGACGGGGCGTGAATGGCGAGCGTATGACATTGGCACTGACAGAAGAAAATGTATTGTCAGCGACATCTGTCAATCAGGTCAACGCGAGTGATGTGCTGGTTGTAACGGGAGGTGCTCGCGGCATTACTGCACAATGCGTTATTGAATTGGCGAAACAGAGTCAGGCCACTTTCATTCTGCTTGGGCGTACGGATATGACCGAGCCATTGCCGAAATGGGCAGAAGGCAAAATTACGCAGGATGAGCGCAAAACTGCGGCCATGGCTTACCTGAAAGCGCAGGGTGTTCAGCTTACACCCGTTAAGATTAATGGGATGTTGAGCCGCTTGACGCATATTGATGAAATCAATGGCACATTGCAGGCAATCAGACAGGCTGGGGGACGGGTCATGTACCTGCACTGCGATATCACTGATCCAAAGCAAGTGAAAATCGCACTGACCAAAGCACAGCAGCAACTTGGGCAGATAACGGGTCTGATTCATGGTGCCGGCAATCTGGCGGATAAGCGAATTGAAAAAAAAACACTGGCAGATTTACATTCGGTCTTTAATGCCAAGGTCAAAGGGCTGGAAAATCTGTGCCGCGAATTAGACTTTACATCCCTGCGCCATATTATGTTGTTCTCATCGGTTTCCGGTTTCTTTGGCAATGCCGGGCAGACCGACTACTCGTTGGCGAACGAAACACTGAATAAATTTATCTACCTGCCTTTCAAGGGTAAAAACAGTCAGATAATCCGTTCAGTGAATTGGGGACCGTGGGATGGCGGTATGGTCAGTGATGTTCTCAAACGGGCATATGACGCACAGAACATGGCGATTATTCCGCTCGAAGAAGGCACTCAACGTTTTGTGCGTGAGTTCCGGGATCCCGGTTCACTCCAGATCACGATTGGCGGGGCAAACTACAAGGCTGAGAAGACAGTTAAGGTGTTGGGTATCGGAGAGCAGGTTGACCGTCAATTGAGTCTCGATAAGAACCCGTTCTTGTATCACCATGTTATCGAGGGTAAATCCGTATTGCCCATGACGGCGGCGATTGCCTGGATGGCGCGGATCTGTGAAGATCGTTTCCCCGGCTATCAACTGGAAACCATCACTCATTTCAAAGTTCTGAAAGGTATTGTCTTTGATAACGCGCTGGCTGAATCTTACTGTGTGGCATGGGTTCCGAGTACATTTGATGAATCGGGTGATGGGCGGTTGGCACTGAATGTTGTCATTACCAGTAAACGAATGAAACATTATCAGGCGACCTTGATCCTGAGCCTGCAAAGCCGTGAAGCGAAGCATGAAGCAGTCGGTATCGATCTGAACGCTGAGGTTCCGCAGACGTTGCCATTCTATGGCGGTGTCGGGGGAGAGGGCATGCTGTTCCATGGGGAATCATTCCATGGTGTCCAGAAAGTCGTCCATGTTGATGATGATCATATTACATTGAAGTGCTGTGTTATGCCGGTACAGCTTGAAATGCAGGGGCAGTTCTCGACCCGTTTATTTAATTTGTTCATTAACGATATTGCTTTTCAATTGCCTGCAATGTGGTTGCTGCAACGAAATGAAATGTGTTTACCCAATGCAATTGAAAAAATAGAACAATATGCTGAGTTGAAATTTGGTCAAGAATTCTACGCGTCAATTGAAATCAAGAACCAAATATCAACAGAAATAATAACAGATATTATTTTTTATGATGAACAAGGCTATATTTATAGTCGGTTTCATAATGCAAAATTTACCGTGTTTGTTGAATAGAGGAAATTATCTTTCCTCAGTCAACTATCGAACAGGGTGAATAGCGAAAATAATTAATCGTTATAATTAGAAAGCAGATTGATAATATACCTGAGCGAATACTTTCGCTCAGGGGAACTCTGTCATATTCAGGAGTCTCTCCTTGATGGAAAATATTGCGATTATTGGGATGGGGTGCTTATTTCCCGGTGCAGATACCCTTGAGAAATATTGGGATAACTTGCTGCGGGAAAAGGATTGCACCACACCCTTATCTGCTCTGGAACTGGGCGTTGATCTGGACTGTTATTATTCTCCGGTTGCAGGTAAACCGGATACAATTAATTATGTTAAGAATGGACATGTCCGGGATTTTCATTTTGACGGCAAAGGATATCACTTGCCGGAAGAAGAATTAAATTCGCTGGATAATTTATTTAAATGGACTATTTATTCTGCGGAGCAGGCATTGAATGACAGTGGCTATCGTCAGAATAAAAAAGTATTAGAAAAAACCGGATTAATTCTCGGTAATATTGGTATGCCGACTCATTCAACCAAACGATTAATGAGTCCTTTTTATCAAAAAATATTACAGCCTTATATTCAAAAATTAATTGGGCGCCCTGATTTTCATTTTGATTCGGTTTGGCCACCCGCAAATTATTCTGACCAGAATTTAATTACGGGTGGGCATAATGCTACGATTGCAGCGTTGGCTCTGGGATTATCGGGTCCTCGCTATTGTCTTGACGCTGCCTGTGCATCAGCACTATATGCCATCAAACTGGGAATAGATTATCTCTTCAGTCACAAGGTTGACATGATGCTGGTCGGGGCGATTTGTCATACAGACCATATCTATATCGATCATGGTTTCAATATGTTGCAGGTATTCCCTGCAAAAGGGGAATCCATTCCTTTTGACAGATCATCCAAAGGGGTGAAAGCGGGTGAGGGAAGCGGCATTGTTGCCATAAAACGCTACTCTGATGCGATACGTGATAATGACAAGATTTATGGTGTCATTGAATCGATCGGGTTGTCCAACGATGCGGGTGCCAAACACTTATTGGTACCAGATATACAGGGGCAGCGCATCGCTCTGGAGCGCGCCTATCGGGATAATCCGCAGCGTGTTGATTATGTTGAATGTCATGCGACCGGTACGACCATTGGTGATCAGGTCGAACTCTCGACAATTGAATCCTTCTTTGGTGAGCGTGGAACAATACCATTGATTGGTGCCAACAAAGCGATCAATGGCCATATGCTCACCGCGTCAGGTATGGGGGGGTTACTGAAAGTGCTGTTGGCCATGCAGCATAATATGATCCCTGCTACCCCGCGTGTCGAACAATTGGTTTTGACACAAAAAGGGCTGCTGAACATTGATCACGTCGTGCGGGAAGCCAAGCCCTGGCCTGTCAGCAATAGACCTAAGCGTGCCGGCATTAACGCCTTTGGTTTTGGTGGGGTCAATGCGCACATGGTCATTGGTGAAGATACACCTGAACGGCGGGCGGCATGCACACAGGTGAAGTTGGAGAACCGTCAGAAAATTGAGCGTCTGTCTATCGTCGGTATTGGTGTGCATATGGCGAAAACCGAAGATGGCAAAACGCTGGATCAGACATTGCAGCAAGGGATACAGCATTTTTACCCACTGCCGAAAACCCGCTGGATTGGCATGGAAAAGCGTCACGATGTCTTGGCAATGCAGGGGATAAGCCAGCCGCCTTTAGGCTCTTATATTGAAACGTTTGAATTTGACTGCAAGCACTTCAAATTGCCGCCCAATGTGGTAGGTGCGCATTTAAGCTGCCATATGTTCTTGTTGCCCATCGCGGAACGTGCCTTTATTGATGCGGGTTATACGCTGGATGGCAGTAAGCGCAATATCGCCGTCATTGTAGCAGGAGGCGTGGACTATAGCTCTTTGCGCTATCAGGCACGTAATGAAATTAGTTGGCAACTTAGCCAGAGTTTGGCCAGCAGAGGTATTCATCTGTCAGAAGAAGATACCGTAGCCTTGCAGGAAATCGTCAAAGATGGTCTGTTTCCTAAACCTTATCCTGAAGGTATTACTGGCGGTATAGGTAATATTGTAGCAAGCCGTTTGGCGGCTCATTTGAAGTTGAATGGCCCGGCGTTTACGCTCTATGGAGAAGAAAATTCCCCGTTCAAGGCACTGGAACTGGCTCAGTTCATGTTGAGCAGACAGCATGTTGATGCCGTCATGATTGCCAGCAGCAGTTTTGGCGGCAGTCTGGAAAATGTGCTGTGGGATCATCAATCTAATCACGGTAACCAAATCGTTGGCGATGCGGGTGGTGTGATTATCCTTAAGCGCGAACAGGATGCTATTCGTGATAATACACCTGCTTATGCTGTACTGGATGGGCTCAGCATCACCTATATGCCTGATCACTCTATTGATTTCAGAGGAAACGAAGACGCGATTCTGGCGGCGGCTAGATCCGGATTAGAAGCGGCAGGTTGTACAGCCGATCAGATTGATTACATTGAACTGTATGCGGGTGGGAAACCAGGCGAGATCGCCGCTGAAATGTCTGCATTAGGTCGGGTTTATGCTTCACAAAATAGACAACTGACCGCCACCATCGGCACCGTTAAGGCCAACTACGGACATCTGTTTATGACCACGGGCCTGCTTGGAATCATCAAATCCGCGTTACAGCTTACACAGCGATACTTACCGGCACTGCCAGATTATCCGCAGCATCAGGAATTGGCGCATTATGCAGAAGGGAAATTCCAACTGCCGGCTCATACCCAATCCTGGCCTGCACCGGCAAAAGGTCCCCGTCGTGCAGCAATCAGTCACTTGGGTATTGACCGGGCTTACAGTCATGTGATCTTAAGTGAACCACAGAGCGGAAAGCGCGCTCGCCCAACGAGTCGTCCAGAGTCAAATCAGGCAGGTTTAAAAGTTCTATCGTATACCGCAAGAGAAAAAACCGTTGAAGAGTTAATCCTCAATGAACAGACATTGGCTCGTTTTGCGTCATTGGCTGCGGCTGCGCATGTCAATATGGCGGTGACACCGGCAGATGCCGAAACAAAAGTGGTATCTCCCGAAGTATCAACCCTGAATATGTCATTGCCGATGGAACTTAATCACTTCATACGCAATGCCCATACTCAACTGCATTACCTGCAATTGGAGCAGACGTATTATCAGTTGCTTAAACAGCATCTGGCAGAGCTGCCCTTAATTCAGTCTAAAACCACAGAATCCGCATTGGTTGCTCAATCCACTGCCATGCCGATATCATCATCAGTTGCTCTGCAATCGCCAGAAGTCCCGAAAACATTGGTTGCACCGACGAAAAAGAGAGTGACAACCTCACCCGCCGTTTTCGACGAGCAGCAAGTTCTGGAATTGACAGACGGTAGTGTAGAAAAAGTTTTGGGTGCTGATTATGCAGAAGTCGATAGCTACCAGATACGTACGCGTATGCCATCACCCCCTTTCATGTTTGTTTCGCGCATTACGGCACTTTCTGCCGTCAAAGGCAAGTTAGAACCCTGCTATATCGAATGGGAATACGACGTGCCTGAAGATGCGTGGTATGCCGTGAATGGTCGTGTACCATCGTTCGTCGCGCTGGAATCGTCCCATGCGATGATCGTGGCGTTTACGGTGATTGGCTGTGACCTGATGTTCAAAGGACAGCGCTGTTACCGTGCGGTGGACTGCAATACCACGATTTACAGCGAGATGCCGAAAACGGGAGATGTGTTGCGTGGACGCGTCAATATCACCTCTGTTGTGCGGGTCGGCGGCTTGACTTTAGTCGCTTATGAATATCTTTGCTATGTGGAGGAACGTCTGGTGTTCCGGCTGGTGGCCAACTCCGGTTTCTTTGGCCGCAAAGAAATTGAGAACGCAGGTACCTTTGATACCAGCGCATATTTCGCCAAAGGCAAAAATAGCATTCCAGCAAAACCCTTTACACCGTTGCTGCACTGTGATCGGACAACATTCAATGAGCGGGACATCACTAACGTCATGAATGGTGATCTCGCTGCCTGCTTCGGGTCGCAGTATCAATATAACCGGGAAGGCAAATTATGCGTCCCGGATACCCGCATGTTAAGTCGGATCTTGAGTGTCGATACGGTGGGTGGCGCATTCGGTTTGGGGCAGATTGTGGCGGAATTAGATATCGATCCCGCACATTGGGCATTCAAAGCTCACTTCAAGAACGATCCGGTTATGCCGGGGACTTTACTGGTAGAAGGCTCTGAACAATTGATGAAGTTCTATCTGTTCTATCTTGGATTGAATTCACAGCCTGATCTGGAAGCGCATACGCTGACTGAACATACATCCGGTGCTAAATTCCGTGGTGAAGTGAAATGCGAACGGGATGTGGTGCAGTTCCGGCTGACCTGTAAATCCGTTGATGCTATCTATTCTGATGACAAGCTGGAGTCTATTACTTTGTTTTTTATTGCGGAGACGCTCTATCGCGGCAATGTGGTTGGCGTGAGTGACAACATGGGCGTGAGATACGTGCGACGCAAGCCACACCAGATCATTGCGGCAGAACTGAAACAGGAAGCTTTAAAATGAGTCAGCGCTTATCTGTGAATAAATCGAGCCATCAACTGACAGCGTTACCGCTAACGATAGGGATCTCCCACTTGCAGGCGCTGGCGACTGAACTGCGTGTTGTGAAGGTGGGTGAATCAATATCACTGTTATTGCCAGATGACACAATAGCAGAACAGACGACTCTGCTTGGTCGCCTGCCAGCAGTGACGGCAGGCAGTTTGGGAGATGCGGGTTTCATGGCGGATTATGGCGTGAATTATGCCTATTACGCGGGTGCGATGGCAAATGGCATCCACTCTGAAGAAATGGTTATTGCACTGGGAAAACAGCGCATTCTTGGAATTTTTGGTTCAGGTGGCCTGCGTATTCCACGGATTGCTGAGGCGATTTCCCGTATCCGGCAGACATTGCCCGAAGGTCCATTCGGCGTCAACCTGCTGCATAATCCCGGTAATCCTGAATGGGAAATGGCCTGTGTACGCCTGTGTATGGAAAATCAGGTGCGGGTGATTGAAGCTTCGGCCTACATCAACCTTAGCTCGGCGCTGGTCTATTACCGCGTTAGTGGTCTGGTACAACAACCTGATGGCACTATCTTGCGTCATCATCGCCTGATTGCCAAAGTTTCCCGTCGCGAAGTTGCTCAGAACTTCCTGCGGCCAGCGCCGGAAAAGATTTTGCAAAAATTACTGGTAGAGGAGCTTATCACACCTGAGCAGGCAGAACTGGCTCGCCAAATACCGATGGCAGATGATATCACGGTAGAAGGGGATTCAGGGGGTCATACTGATCAGGGCGTGCTCGCCTGCATTTTCCGCTCAGTCGTCCAGCTACGGGATGAAATCGCAGACGAAACTCAACATGACTATCAGGTGCGGATCGGCGCGGCGGGCGGTCTGGGAACACCTCATGCCATTCTATCCGCTTTTGCTCTGGGCGCGGCTTATGTTGTCACTGGCTCGATCAATCAGGCTTGTGTGGAAGCCGGCACATCCCGCGCGGTGAAAAAAATGCTAGGGCAGGCTCAAATTAATGATGTTGCCACTGCACCCTCAGCGGACATGTTTGAACTGGGGGCAAAAGTACAGGTACTGAAACAGGGCAGTATGTATGCTGTGAGAGCGCAAAAATTGTACAATCTGTATAAACAGCACGACAGTCTGGACACCCTGCCTGTACAGGAAATCGCTCTGCTGGAGAAACAGATATTCCACAAACCACTGACAGAAATCTGGCAGGAAACTATTGCCTATTTCCAGAGTATTAACCAACTGGACATCATTACTAAAGCGGAAAAACAGCCGAAGACAAAGATGGCGTTGGTGTTCCAATGGTATCTCGGCCAATCATCCCGCTGGGCGATCACAGGTGATCCAGTACGCAATCTAGATTACCAGATCTGGTGTGGTGCGGCGATGGGTGCCATGAACGAATGGCTGCAAGGAACGCCTTTTGAAGCAGTGGAAAACAGGCATGTCAGCGACATTGCCCAATTGCTGATGAAGGGAGCGGCCTATCTCACCCGCATTACCCTACTTGAATTATTCAATATTGCTGTGCCTGAGCAGATTAAACGGCATCTACCGTTGCATTTCTACACGGGCGGGGAAAATTCCCAGCCAAATGAATTTAGTCATGAACAATCTAACGACGATCTTGCTGACCACAGTCAGGTTGATGATCGTCATCTTAACTTAATGTCAATTCAAAAATCACAGGTGAGGAGTAAAGAACCTATGGACGCTTCAACAAAACTCGTATTGGATAATTCAAAGGACTTTTACAAAAAATGTTGGGAGCTGATGCCTGGTGGTACGCACTACAACTTTGGTGATCCTGAGCGCCCGCTGGTGATCCCTTTCAACCGTGGGCGCAATTCCCGTGTGTGGGATTTGGATGGTAATGAACATCTCGATCTGTTCTGTAAATTTGGTGCATTGCTGGTTGGACACCACAATGAGGCTTATAACCAATCCCTGATCGAATACATGGGTAAAGTGACTTCGGTTGATACCTGCGATCTGGAAGTGGGTGTTTGCGAAACGTTGGTTAAACATATTCCCTGTGCAGAAATGGTGCGTTTCTGCCTGAGCGGGACAGAAGCGGTACAGAATGCGCTGCGTCTTGCCCGTGCTTTTACGGGCAAAAATCGCTTCATCCGCTTCCACGGCCATTACCACGGTAATGCCGACAATATCATGGGCTGGCGTAAAAAGCAGGATCTCACTTACCCCGTGCCAGAGCAGTTCAATGGGGACCTGCTGGATACACTGGGACGTGACCCCAAAATCATGGTAGACCAAACGTTCATGTTGCCCTGGAATGACATTGATGTTCTGACGGCGACTATTGAACGTTATCACAATGAAATCGGCGCTGTTCTGATGGAACCTCTCTGCATCAATGGTGGCGGGATCTTCCCAGAAGAAGGCTATCTGGAAAAAACCAAAGCATTGTGTGAAAAACACAACATTGTGCTGATTTTCGATGAAATCATTACGGGTGTTCGTTTGGGACTGGGGGGAGCACAAAAATTACTGGGTGTGACGCCACATCTGGCGACCTTTGGGAAAGCCCTTGGCGGCGGCTCTATGCCAATCTCTGCCATCGTCGGTCGTAGTGACATCATGAACCTGTACACCCGCGGGAAAGTGATCCATGCAGGCACCTTCAACGGTTACCCACTGGGTCTGGCGGCAATTCAGACGACCTTTGATTTGATTGAACGAGATCCCGGCTGCTATGACCGTATGGGGAATATCATGCGTCAGATCTCCGACGTGTTCGTGAAAGCGGCCAAAGCGGTTGACCTGCCACTGGTCGTACAAGGAATGCCAACCGCGCTGGTTTATCACTCCCAGAGCACACCTGTTAGTTCTACGGAAGGCTACAGCGATAAAGTCAAATTCTGCGACATCATCATTCGTGAAATTTCCAAACGCTATGGCATTCAGTTCTCACCATTGTCTCGCATGTACTCTAACCTGTTGATGTCACAGGATGACGTGCGTTTCTTTGAAGAGAGGATCTTTGATGCGATGGTAAATGCTCGCAAAGTCATTGATATCGCATTCAAAGAAGGAATTGATGCATGAGCCGACAAATTGCTGTCGTCACTGGGGCAGCGGGGGGATTCGGCACAGCGATTAGCAAGGTGTTGCTGGATATTGGTTATCTGGTGGCGGCAACGGATGTCAGTAGCCAAAAACTGGCGCTCCTGAAGGAGCGTCTCGGACACCCTGAATCCCTTGCAACCTTTGAAATGGATGTAACGGACTTAGCCTCGGTAGAACGGGCGGCGCAACAGATTGTTGAAACATTCGGTGACACCATTACAGTGCTGGTGAACAACGCCGGCATTATTAATCGAGCATTCTGTCTTTCTGGCCAAGGGTTTAGTGAGACAACCAAGGTTATAAACGTCAATTTGATAGGTGCCTTCAACAGCACATCAATTTTTGTTCGCTACATGGCGTGCCTGAAATATGGGCGCATCATCAACATTGCCTCGGTTGCCGGCATTTGGGGAGCGGCAGGCAGTTCCGCTTATGGCGCTTCAAAAGCGGGTCTGATCTCTGCGACAGAATCCTGGGGGCGTGAATTGGGTCCACTGAATATCAGTGTGACAGCCGTTGCTCCAGGGGTCTGTAAAACCGACATGTTGGAGCAGTTTGTGGAATCAGGCCCGATGGAGTCGGCGGGAGAGGATAAGGTTGTACGTTCCATTGTTCCGGTAGGGCGTTGGGGAACGCCAGATGACGTGGCTGAAGTTGTGGGATTTTTGGCGAGTTGCAAAACTAACTACCTCAATTCCGCAGTGATCCCATTGGATGGCGGAATGCGTGTCGGAACGTTATAGCCGCGCAGGGGAATAAAATGTTAGTAAGATCAGGCGCTTTGCTGCCTGATCTCATACTTTCGCCGCTATGTGATGACTTTTAGGGGATAAATATGTTCGACCATAATAAAAAGGACGTCAGTAGTATCTTGCTTACCGGTGCAACTGGCGTGATGGGGGGAAGGATCCTTCTGGAAATTCTGACGACGACGGATATTGAGGTTTACTGTCTGATACGGGCAGAAAACAGCCAGCAGGCAATAGAACGTCTGAAAGGTATCTTGTTTGCTTACGATCAGGAAAAACAAAGTGAGAACACTCATCATCGGATTATTCCGGTACTGGGGGATGTCTCTAAAAAAAGATTGGGGCTGACACAAGAGCTTTACTGCGAACTGGCTGACAAAGTTGACCGGGTCATTCATTGCGCTGCTAACGTTAGCCTTGTGGCATCTTATAAAAAGATTGCGCCTGTTAACGTGCAGGGTACACAGCATGTGATTGATTTCTGTCTCCAGGGCAATGTAGCGATGTTGCATGCTTCCAGTTTCAGCATGGCGGGGGATTGCCTGTATAAGGACGGTTTTGTCCTGCATGAAACTGATCTGGACGTGGGGCAACGATTTGATGACATGGATTACGAACGCTCCAAATTTGAGTCCGAAAAAATTATTCACAGTGCCGGAAAAAAAGGACTGAAGTGGGTGATTGTGCGCCCGGGCAACATTTGGGGAGAAAGTACGAATGGGCGTTACCCATTAGCGCATACCAAGGTCAAGGGCATCTATTACGAAATGGTTAAAGCATTGGTGGAAACTGGGCTGACGTTCAATGCACAGGACGATTTTGATATCACCCCTGTGGATTACGTGGCGAAAGCCTCGCTGTATGCCATTTTCAATATCGAGAAATTTAATGGGAAGACGCTTAATCTGACTAACCCTAACCCGATTACGTTCAATGACATCGTCTCTTTCCTGCGCGATTTTGGTTATCGTATTGATACCATTAACATGAATGATTACATGGAAGCGCTGGCACAAAACCGCCTGTACCGTTATGGCCAGCCTTATCGCTCGGTCTTTACCGATCTGCTGGGGCTATTTTACTCCGGCATGGAACTGACCGAAAAAGCCAAATATTCCACACAACTGACAACTGAATTACTCAGTGGCAGTGGAATTCAGTGCCCCCTGTCGGATAGAACGCTACTTTTCCATTACTTCAATTACCTGATCGAATGTGAGTTTATTGCGCCGCCACAACAGCAGGGAGAAAGGGCTGAAATACGGGAAGCATCTGTACGGGGGAGCTATCTGGAACAACTGTTTGATGCTGATTTGTAATGAGGATATACGATGCGGTATGGCTGCATCTGGATCCTGATCTTTTTCAAGGGTTGTTTATAAAACAATCGAATAACAGACAAGTAATGACAGAAATATGGGTTAAATCGGAGCTTTCAATGATTGAACAAAATCTTAAGGTGACGTTGGTTCAAACCGATTTGGTTTGGGAAAATGCGGAACAAAACCGTGAACATATCGAACGGCACATTGCTCAGATCACGGGTAGTGATCTGATTATCTTACCGGAGATGTTTACCACGGGTTTCAGCATGAAGCCACAGGCCATTGCTGAGACAATGACAGGGCCAAGTATTCAGTGGATGAAAGCGATGGCTGCCAAGAAAGATTGTGCCATTGTCGGCAGCATGATTATCACGGAAAACCAGCGCTTTTATAACCGTCTGCTGTGGGTTAATCCCGATGGCTCTGTCGCTCATTATGACAAAAAGCATCTCTTTACTTTCGCCCAAGAAGATCACGAATACACCGCAGGCAATGCCCCGCTGGTGGTGAATTTCAAGGGTTGGAAAATCGCTGCCTTTATCTGTTATGACCTACGTTTCCCCGTCTGGTCGCGTAACGTCAATGGTCATTATGATGCGGCGATCTACATCGCCAGCTGGCCAGCAAGACGTTCGGCTCACTGGTGCTCGCTCCTTCAGGCGCGCGCCATTGAAAACCAGAGCTACGTTATCGGGGTTAACCGTGTTGGGCAGGATGGCAACCAACTAGACTATGACGGTCACACTATGTTGATCGATCCACTGGGTGAAGTACTGCTGCACGAAATGAATCACGAAGTGGTGAAAACCGTGCAGCTGTCACTCTCCCATGTGCAGGGTGTCAGGGAACGTTTCCCATTTCTGAAAGATGCTGATCCCTTTGTTTTGAACAACGATGTGTTAGGAAGTGATGCATAACGCAACTCTGCATTGTTGAAGGAAGATGGCTACTGCCGCCTGTTTCACCTCGTTGAAAAGGGGGGCAGGTGCATTAGCCATCATGATCGTATTGTTTGGGAACGTCGTCCTGATGCTGAATCAAACTCACTCCATACCTAATAGATTTCAAGTTGCAGCCAACAAAGCCGCAACTTGAAAGATGAAAGGTATAACAATGAAATTTGCCGGAGGTCGTATGCATATGCAAAAACATACATTTCAACCCAAAGCCCCCCTGGAGCAAAAACAGTTGAGATTGACTCAGACACTGCATCAGGCGTTTGAGCAGAAGGTACAGCGCTATCCACAGGCTATTGTGCTGAATACTGAGAACGGGCTGGGGCTGACTTATGAGCAGCTTAATCAGAGAGCCAATCAACTGGCGCATTATATCCTGCAAATCAAGCAGCAGATGGGGGAAACGGACGCCTTTTCACCCGTTATCGGCATCTGTCTGGAACATGATGAAGAGATGCTGGTATCCATTTTGGCAATCCTGAAAGCGGGACTGGCTTACCTGCCCATTAACAGCACCCATGGAGCGGAGCGAATCGGTTTTTACATTGAAGATGCGGGTATCGAGCTTGTCATTGGCGTCTTGCAGTATCAATCACTGTTTGATGAAAGTAAGGTAGATTACCTCTGCATTGACAGCGAAAAAGCCTTTATTCAGACCATGCCATTACATAACCCGGATGTGAGTATTCATTCTGACCCATTGGCTTGTATCGTCTACATATCTAAGACTGCCGGTGTCTCGAAAGGCGTTGAAATATCCCATACCAGCGCGATGCGACTGAGTGCCATGAGATTGCTTCGTGTTGAGAAACATCATCTTGATTTGACAAAAAATAACTCGACAGAAAATGACATTTGGACACTGCTTGACGCCAGTACTTTTGAAGTTCACACGATGGGAAAATGACGCTACCAATATTTATGTCACACTCTTTAGTGAGAGCACAACTTATCACCAAATGAGATACAGAGAATTTTATGGGTATTCAACACAACGAGAAAGTGATTGAGTTTGAACAGGTCAAGAAGCACTACAAGGACTATCAAGCGCTAAAAGGAATTTCTCTGGATGTCTATCGCGGAGAATTCCTTGGTCTGCTTGGCCCGAATGGAGCGGGTAAAACGACACTGGTCGAAATACTGGAAGGGCTGAAAACGCCGGATTCAGGCTTGGTTCGGGTATTAGGCAAAACCTGGCAGCAGGATGCACCTTACCTGCGTCAGCACCTCAGCGGCGTCTTACAGCAGACCCTGTTTATCGATAAGCTCAGTGTAGAAGAAACACTTAACCTGTTTGGCAGCTTTTATGGTTGTTCACGCAAACGAGCGCAGGAGGTTATGGAACTGGTCGAGCTGGAAGAAAAACGCAAAACCTATGTGGAGGGATTATCCGGTGGTCAGCGTCAGCGTCTCGCATTGGGTGTGGCCATCATCAATGAGCCGGAAATCCTGATCCTGGACGAACCCACTACCGGGCTTGACCCACGCATTCGTCATGATACTTGGGATATCCTGCGTAAACTCAACCGTGAAAAGCACTCAACTATGATCTTAACTACCCATTATATGGAGGAAGCTGAATATCTCTGTGATCGCATTTGTATCATGAACAAGGGAGAAATTATCACACAGGGCAGTATAGATGAGTTGTTGAAAAAACACTGCGATGGCGATCTCATTGAATTCCGTACCCATTTTCCTGACCGCCTGCAGGCACTGAGTCAACATGCTCAAGTCTTAAACTATGAGTACGATGAAAGAAAAGATAAGATCTGTATGCTGATTGAAGATTCCACTAGTTTTGTTGCTCATCTTTTTGAGTTTGCCAAACAAGTCGAGGCTGACATCATTGAGCTGATGGTCAGGAAGAAAACGCTGGATGACCTGTTCATAACTCTGGCCGGGAGAAGATTACATGAATAGCGCACTGCTCAACTTGATGAATACGCAATTCCGGCAATATATCCGTGAGCCGGAAATCCTGTTCTGGTCGTTCGGTTTCCCTCTGTTACTGGTCTGGCTACTGGGGGTTTCGTTCTCCTCTCAGGATATTCCCGAAAGAAAAATCGGCATCGTGCTGCCTGTGGAAGCCGTACAACAGCAGCAAATGAAACAGTGGGGAGAGCAGCTGACTGCGCAGGAGCACATGATCTCAGGGATTATTAATAAAGAAGAGATCAAGCGTGAAAGGTTGGTTAAAGTTCGGTACAACATCACCTATTATCCCGATCATGAGGCCGTCGTGCGTGGGCTGAAACGAGGGGATATCCAGATGTTCATTGAACAGGATAAAGAGAAAAAACGCGTCCATTACCTTGATCCACAGAGTAGTGACGCCTTATTGACCTATTACCTGCTCAACCAGCAGGAAGGAATAGAGTCTGAAAAAAACCTGTTTATACTGGAAACCCCGGGACTACGCTATGTGGATTTCCTGGTGCCGGGCTTGCTGGCAATGGCGATTATGGAGACTTGCCTGATTGCGGTTGGCTGGGCACTGGCGGAAAAACGTATCACACGGGTCACTCGTCAGATGTGCATTACCCCGATGCGCAAATCCACGTTTTTGCTGGCGCATATCCTTTCCTGCCTGTTGATCAGCATTACCGAGATATTAATCATCTACCTGTTTGCAGACCTCTATTTTGATGTAGAAATACAAGGCTCGTTTTACGCCTTCCTGCTCTTGATGCTCACGGGGAATATTTGCTTTTCCGGTGTGGCAGTGCTGGTGGCATCCCGCGCCCGCAAAGCCCAAACCGCGAATGGATTGTTGGAAGTCTCCATTTTGATTCAGATTTTGTTGTCAGGGATCTTTTTCAGTTACAAAAACTTCCCGCAGTGGATGGCGAATATTATTGAGTACCTGCCATTAACCATTCTGGCCGACAATATGCGCAAAGTATTTATTGAAGGCGGTGATCTATTGCAGGTCGTACCCGCAGCGATTATCTTGAGTTTGATTGGGATTGTGACATTTGTGTTGGGTATGAAGATATTTCGCTGGTATTGAAGTGATTATTATAAACATCCGGCGGATGGTTTGCCGGATGTTTATTTTCAAAACAGATATATGTCAATCCAACGACAATTGTTGACGCAACTGGGCTATTTGCTCACGCCATTGCTGTTGCAATATCGGTTTCTGGTGTGCGGCCTTGCGTTGCAAATCCGTCGCCAGTTTTTCCTCTAGTGAAATCAGCTCTGCCAGTTTCATTTCGTCATCATCAGAGAGCATTTCCGATGATGGTACGAGAGAAAACGTAGATATGGATGCGCTGTCCGTTTGTGTATTGCTATTGGCGTGACGGATTTTCTGATATACCGCATCCAAATCGTGGTATTCCGTTAAACGCTGGCCATCAATATACCAATAACGGTTACAGCTTTGCTCAATCAATTCACGATCATGGCTGACCAGCAATAATCCACCAGCGAACAGCCGGATTTCATCGCGAAGCGTATTTTTACCGTCCATATCCAAATGGTTGGTCGGTTCATCCAGCATCAATAATGAATATTTCGCCAAACTCAGGCCGATGAATAACAGTCTGGCGCGTTCACCACCGCTCAGTGATGCAACAGTTTGTTGATGGCGCAAATACGGAAACCCAGCGCTGATCAACGCCATTTTCCGCTGTTTGTCTATCAGCGCAGCAAACGGTTTTAAGGCATCAGACAGCGTATCACTATCGGACAACTGTGCCAGTTTCTGGTCGTAATACCCAAGATTGACACGCGGATGCAGTACAAGAGGACTATCCGGCAGCGTCAGAGCCTGAGATTGCGATTGTGCCAAAATCATTCTTAACAGAGATGATTTTCCGGTTCCGTTCGCTCCCATAATTGCAATGCGATCACCGCTTTTCACGGACAAATTATCCGTCATATATAGTGGTGGACAGGACGGTGCAGGGCTCACTGTCAGTTGATTGAACGCACACAGGCGATCTGCACGTAAAGCATCACCGGTCAGTTTCAACCGCCATTGGCTGCTAACGGCCAGTTCAACCTGACAGTCCTGCAGGCGATCGACGTGCTTCTCCATTTGTTTGGCTTTACGGGAAAGCGCTTCGTTATCGTACACTTTGCCCCAGATAGCCAGACGTTTGGCACTGTGCGCGATGCGATCAATCTCTTTTTGCTGCGCGTTATGACGGCGTTCATCACTGAGATCTTGTGCTGTCTGCGCTTCACGGGCTTGTGAGCACGGAAGACGATAGAGAGACACATTACCGTCGCGTAATATCCAGGTGCAATTCGTTAAGTGATCCAACAGCGTATTGTCATGAGAAACTAGAATAAAACTGCCACACCACTGTGTTAAAAATTGCTCCAGCCAGAGAATTGTCGGCAAATCGAGATGGTTACTTGGTTCATCCAGCAATAATAAATCTGGATTAATGATAAGCGCCCGCGCCAGTAATAAGCGCGTATGCTGACCGCCACTAAGTGCTGAGATCGCCAGATTGTGCTGCTCCGGCTGAAACCCCATTTCACTTAACAAAATTTCCGCCCGCCAATTGTCCTCAATTCGTTGTTCTGCGGGCAGTTTATCCAACACAGCCTCAATCAGCGTCATACTGTGCAATGTAGCCGGTAAATGCTGTTCGATGTAGGCCAGAATGCAGTGATTTGCCAGTGTTACGGTTCCCTCATTCGGTGATAATTGGGCAGAAAGTAATTTCAGTAGCGTACTTTTTCCACAACCGTTATACCCGATCAGACCGATTTTCTCGCCTTTATTAATGGCGATAGAAATATCGGCTAACAGTGGAGTGTTACCGTGATGGAATGACAGATTTTGGGTTGATAATAATGTACTCATAGCTTACTCAAATTTTAGGCGTGATAACGCCTTGGGTCATAAAACGCGATAACCCTGTAAGCTGAGGAAGAGATATTAAATTGGTAAAAACTTCGCTCAGGCAGGATTAACGCAATGCGTTAGTGGATAAGCCTGAGTGCTGACGATTACCAAAGAAATGTGAATATTCAATCACATCACTTAACATCATAATTAACCTCCTTTTCTTCTCTGTGGGTAAATGGATGGATAGGTTATAGCATCTGTAATTAAAGTAGACAACGAGAACCTGTCTAAGTTGGCTTAAGAGAAAGAGCAAAATCGTGTGTGATTAGCCACGAATTTGGCGTAAGTAATCAAGAAAAATTAATTGCAAATTTAGCACCATAACCTTCCAATAGAGTATTTAGCTCATACTCCACGGTA
>NZ_JANAIF010000109.1 GCF_024721015.1 Xenorhabdus bovienii | reverse complement strand
CATCCCCCTACATCAACATAAATCCCATCATCAGCATTGCTGCTACCCAAAATCCGAGGAATATGAGGTATTTCATTGATCCTCCTCCAGCGGCGGTAGGTCTGGAGTTGTCACACCAAACAATGCTGCCAACTTGCGATAATTTTGTTCTGACTGATATCTGCCTTTACAGCGAACTAATTTTTCTGCCGCTTTAACTATCGCGATGAGTTCCAATACCTGTTCAGGATCGAATGTCGTTACAAAAATTGCGTTACGTTTTTCAACGAATGAGGCTATTCGTTCACCGCTCAAGCTAAGTGGCGCATTTTTATCAACAGCCACTATTGCATTAAATTCAAATGCAGAACGACCCCATGATTTAGGATTAGCTGCATTAGCTATCTGGTCTAATTCGTCAAATTTGTTCACTGTTCCTGCCTCCGCTTGAGTTTCATGTATTCGCTGTCATCGGGTATTGTCACAAAATAACCCATACCAGCAGCCCATTGCTCAACCTGTTCCATGAATCGAAACATCTCGCCAGTGTCCAATTTGGAGGTCTGGCGCAGTGTCCTGACACGCTCTGGTTCCTGAGTTCTGGCATCAACCCGCTCTACAACCTCATAGCCGAGAAACGTGTGTTTCATCATCTCTTTAACTTCATCTGGTGAAAATTTCGCCCCGTTAGATTTCAGAAAACGACTAATCTCGCCAAACCACATATGAGCGGTAGCGTTCTGAGATGGTGATCGGGTGTTTTTCCACGGTTTGATGATGATTCGGTGAGGCTGGTTTGTTGCCAGAACTGATTTGAGTTGTTGCCACGCAGCTTGTTTCGTTGATTCATGGAATAAAAAATCATATTCCATAAAATGCCTTAATTTTCATTATTCCAGTTAGTTAATACTTGTTTTCTAACATCGCTTTCGCACCTTACCCATTGCACGGGAGTGGCTCTTTTGTTGCAAAATTTACACAAGACAAAACTTTTAAACTTTTTTTCTCTTTTAAAATATTTTGACTCTATAAATACAAGTTCATTCGTTCCACAATTGCTGCATAATTTGGCATTAATCATTACCCCTCATCCTCCACCAGCTCATCAGGGATGTCCACCTCGTCACCCAACTGTGCAGCCACGACAGCACGGCAGATGGCGATTTGTGGTGTGTCGCCTGTTTGCGTTTTAAAAATAGAAAAATCATCTACTGTCAATGCTCTAACAGATGCCACCCAGTGATTATCTTTGCGACCCATATAGGTCACATCATCTAGATATTTATCAATCAACTCCCCACACTGCTCCCAATCGGTTGAGGGTTCAAAATTATATGTGTCGCGATTAGAAACATACCAATCATCATTGGGTTTCAGCCATGTATTGCCACTTGGCATGATTTCTTCTGTAGCGCCTATAGCCCTAGCCACCGCCCAGTCCAACGCCCGGCCTGTCAGTTCACTCGTTTTGATTTTCATTCTTCCTCCGGATTATCAACCGTTAAATCATCAAGAGACCATGAACGAAAACCTTTACTCTCAATGTAATCTCTTGCTTTTTTCTCGTTGCTAAAAGCTGCTATAGGCTCGAAATCACCTTCAAAACCGGGGATACATACAATCCATACTTTCATCTAAAAGTCCTTCTGGTAGTTATTGAGCTTCGCCGCCGAGCGCATCAACCAAACTGTCGAACATCCGCGACAGCTCACCGGAGAACAGTACAAAGTCTGCATCGAATCGTTGAGCAACATCTTCACGGTCGATATCGTCATTCTGTTCGCGTAATGCTTCGCTGAACTTGATTTTTTTGATGGTAAAATCATCAGACAATGTAAACTGAATGCGCTCTTCCCATTCCAGCGCCAGTTTGGTGACGTACTTGCCAGATTCAATGTGAGTGGCAATTTCATCAGTGATTAAGTCCTGATGCTTACAGCGGATAACGCCGCCTTCTTCCAGAATCGCTTTCAGCTCGGCTTCGTCCTGCAACATAAATTCTTTGGGCAACTCGTTTTTACTCACCCAGTCAGTCAGGGTTAATTCGATGGGATTAGCGAACATCATCGGTGTGACAGGCAGTGAGCCTAGCGTTTTTCGCAGGAGTGCCAATGTATCCTCGGCACGTTTTGCACTGTTCGCATCGACAACAATTCGCTGATTGTCGTTATCAATCCAGAGGTAGGTCTGTGATTCTTTACTGAATGCCCGGGGTAACAGGGTGTGGATGACCTCATCTTTCAGGGAATCTTTCTCGGTCTTTTTCAGCTTGCGATGCTGCTCACCTTCCAGTTTTTCAATCTTGCTCCATAACTCTTTTTTGATGACCGATGAAGGCAATATTTTCTCTTCGCGCTGCATACAAATCAGGATCTGATTACCGGCTGCATGAGTGAGCGATGTTCCGTGATTACCCATTGGAGAAACCCAGCCAACTCTCATCATGTCTTGGCTGGCGCAGGGGGTGAATGCCAATGCTGCGAGTTGATTTTCCAGTGTTTCCGCTGAAATTTGGATGTCACGAGTCATACGATACACGATCGCATTTTTGAAAAAGTTCATATTGGTTTCCTATTTGCGAATAGCTTTTAGTCTTTCGTTGTAAAATTGGTGGCTGTACTCTTGAAGGGATAGATTGCAGCCTAAATTTCTTTTTATCAGCCACAAGCTGCTTATAACAGAATCCTCATCTGACGGAGTGTATTTTTTCGCAATCTGAATAACGGGTACGGGTATTTTCTCACCTGCCTGAATACGTTTCGTCATCGCCCTCAATTCGCGGACACAGAGTTTTCTCACCTCAGAGTCGGTTAAGTTCTGGCGGATCATATCCGAGTGAATTTTTGTCACCATCCAGTAACAGGCGTTTGATTGCCACTCGATATCACGCCAGTCGCGATGATTACAATAATCACGGAACATGCCGTAAAGATCTTCTTCGGTTGGCAATCCAATAGCGATAGTTTCTCCCTGTTTGCACCACTGGACAAATTGGCCAGGGGAAGGCCAGAACGGGTTTTCACTGGCGCGAGCATATCTCATGCCTGCCGATAATTGTTCTTTGGTACGAATGCCATTTTCAGCGAATGCAGCAATCCATTGACGCTTTGCAGCCACTTCATCACTGGGATCTTTGAATATCGTTGATATAGCGGCGGGAAAGACTGATTTGAGGTTTTTGAACAGAACATCAACCAGTCGTTCGGCTTCATCGTTGACCACTTTGTCCGGTGACTTTACCGAACCAGCCATCTTTGCCAATGCTGCCCCATCCCGATCCTGAATAACTTTGGCAAGGGTCATATAAATTCCTCCTCCCATTCTTCGCGGTTATTCCAATTGCCTGCTGACTCTGGCGCAATCTGCTTCCGGTTGGGCTGCGTACTCTGTGATTCGAGCGTATCCCATTTTTCCCGTAGCTTGGCAGGGGACAGGATGTTGCAGTACCAGAACGAATCCTTATTGGCCCATTTGAACAGGCGACAGATGCCGGTATGGGTTCGGTTATCAGATTGCCTCATCAGCCGAATGTCATTGGCCCATGTCGCCCAGTTAGGTTCTTTAGCGTTGGGTTTAGCTACCTGCACTTTCTGGAAAATCCACTCGGCCGCTTTCAGGTCGTCAGCATTCCCCCACTTATCACCTTTGGGTGAGCTAACAGCAGCATCAGGATTTACCTTGCCAGACGATTTAGATTTTCTCGGACGATCATCTAATAATTTATTATTAGATATATATTCTTGTTCATGATGTGCGGGGTTATGTGCGCCCCCATGTGCGGGTATAGTGTCTGAGGCCGCGTCATTACTGGTCTCGCCATGTGCGCCTTCATGTGCGGCTTTATGTGCGGGTAAATTGTCTATTTTTTCAGCGTAGTCACTATAATTTGTGATAGTGATCACACGTCCTTTTCGCTTCTCCCCCTTGATAGAAATCATCCCTTCCTTAACAAAAAATGCCAGCATCCGTTCTACTGCATCACGACTGGTTGGCTTCTCGTTGCGGTCACACAGAGATAGCCCCAGATCAGCCGCCGTTACGACTAATTGACCGGGTTGTAAATGCCATACATTCCCTTTGAAATTAGCTGTATATGGTTGTCTGGCTGCATCCATAAGCAAATTTTCCCACAGCGTTCTGAGAAAGACGTCTTTAGCCCACGGTTTATTTCTGATGCTCCGGTACAACGAGATGAAACCAGATTTCTGGTTCTCCATCCTGTTGCTCCTGATTTTTTTAGCCGTATTGAAATCAAAAACCTCCGCTGTATTCATACGACCTCCCTATCATTAAATTTCGTTTTCATGTATAATTACCTCTGTTAAATGTGTTGTTGAGAGGGACTTGCATACTTCCTCTCAGTCATTAAATTGATAGTTCGAATTGCATTTCTGAAGCCTCAACTGCTACAACAGTTGGGGTTTTTCTTTTCACCTTGCCTTTCCGTTCCAGAGCCTGAATTAATCGTTCAGCGTGCTCACCCTCGATGACTACTATGGGTTTGTTATCAGATTCAGGTTTGCTATCAGATTCAGATAACTCAAGCGCCCATTCAGGCAAGCCCAGCTCCACGATCAATCTACTGGCTAATTTCGCTATCCGGTTTTTATCGCGGCTTAATACGGATGGATGAATCCCCATTTCACTTGCCAGGCCATTATTTCCAAACTCAAATACTTTCTTGTGGAAATGACTCTCAAGCATCTGAGCTTTACGCGTATTGCGAGTATTTTTGACAACTTTTGCGACTTCCATCTGCTACAGTTCCTATAGTTAAGTTTTGTTTAATAAATAAACGATAGATATCGTCTATCCTGAATAGATAGTTAATAAACACGATCACGGCGTTATAGTGTCAGCCTTTACGGGTGAGTTCCCCGATTGCCTAAGAGTAGTAAATACCTCCTGGCGCTATTTCGGTTTGCTAGGGTTCACCAATAGCCTGTCGTGAGAGCAAATTGTTAAAGAGCGGCAAATCAGGCGGCAGGCGCGCCAAATAGTTCAGATAAATCAGGTCGTAATTGATGTGCTGGAACTAATCCATTTGTTGCACGCTCAATGCGAATGGCATTTGTGGCAGATGGTTTTTTATGTCCATGTAACCAAGCCCAAACTGCAGGTTGTTTAACGTTACATATGGTAGCCAGTGCTTGCTGGCTACCAACCATGCCAATAGCCTTTTCGATCAATTTATTTGTCATAAAATAACCTCAGCTTTTGGAATACACAAATAATAGCTAAAGTTATTTTTAAAGTAAAGCCTTAGTTATTTGACGAGGTATAGCCTAAGCTATAAATTGTGCGATTATGAACAAAATGACATTTGCAGAGCGGCTAAAATTAGCCATGAAAGAACATGGATTTACTCAGGCTTCACTCGCTGAGGCTGTTGGGATCTCCCAGCCTAGCATTTGGAAGCTGACATCTGGTACGGCTAGTAGATCTCGCCATACAGTTGAAATTGCGAGAACTCTGATGGTTGACCCGGAGTGGTTAGCAACTGGCAGTGGTGCAATGACTTCTAACGTAGTAGAAGAACAAATAAATAATGATGAATATACGTCACAAAATAATAAAATTATAAAACAATTAAATGGCAAAATAACTTCGTGCTCTTATAAAGTTGATTCTTTAGATGTTCAAGCGAGTGCGGGGCCTGGCGTAATGATTAATTCTGAGTTTATTGAAACCATATGCTCTATTGAGTATACCGACGACGAAGCTAGAAGGATATTTGGCGGAATACCCGCTGAATCGATAAGGATGCTAACTGTCAATGGAGACTCTATGTCTGGAACATTTGAACCAAAAGATCAAATTTTCGTAAATATAACAAAGAATTACTTTGATGGAGATGGTATATATATTTTCATATTAGAGAACGAACTTTTCATTAAAAGATTGCAACGCCAGTACAAAAAACTAGCAATAATATCTGATAATCAAAAATATGAAACCTGGTATCTTAGTGAAGAGGAAGCTCAAGGATTATATATACAAGGTAAGGTTATGGTAAGCCAATCAATTAATTACAGATACCACAGCTAGAAACCCACAGAGTTAACTAAGTAGCCCCGAAAGGGGCTTTTTTATGCCTAAAAATCCCGCCTATATCACATATCTAAACTCTCATAAAAAAATATTACCTTATCTATCAGTTAATTAATTCCTTTTTCCACTTTTTTATAACTTAAGCTATTTACATCAAAAATAACTTTAGCTATATTTGTATCCATCCAAGGCACACAGCCAACAGATAAATGCAGTATCGCTCTTTAACAATATGAATCCCACACGACAGGCAACTAGCGAGCCCTAGCAAACCGAAATGGCGCCGGGTAGTTACTCAGGTTATCGAGTAATCATTCAGGCAATCGGGCAAAGCAACCCGTAAAGGCGCACTCGTTATGAAACTGCTCGTGATTAACCAAAAGGAAAACAATCATGGTTTAGCAAAGCGGATAGACCGCGAACGCATAGCGTTAATGCTGCGGTAGTGACGCAGCCCCGAGTCCAAATGGAGCCAGTATCTAGCTAACTGGTCAGGGTTAATAAACTGAATAGCTCCGGTAAGCAGCATGACAGCCAATCATGCACCGGTTATTAGCACTCAGGAGAGTGAGCACTACTCAAGGGCATGAGCGCGACCACTGCGAGAGTGTGGTTGATTGACTGTAGGTCATTCGATGAGTGGCCTATGGTGAGTTAATTAACGGAGGAATTCCATGAACGACAAAGACATTCCGCTGGAAAACATTCTCGACAATTTCTTTTTTCAGTCCCGGAAGCAACAGCACGAGAACTTCCGAAATAATCGTCAACCGAAACAGCGTCCGTCCCAACAAGAACGCGACACTGTTAACGTATTCAGCAATTTCATTACGGCAGTCAACAAAGCGCCGTCGAAAGAACTAATCTCAACAAAAACCAAAACCCGCCGTCGTTTGGAGTCAGGCGGCGTTACGGCGAGGGGGTGATATGACATATCAGGAAGCACGAAGAAAAGTTATAGAAATCCAAAA
>NZ_JANAIF010000108.1 GCF_024721015.1 Xenorhabdus bovienii | reverse complement strand
CGTGGAGTATGAGCTAAATACTCTATTGGAAGGTTATGGTGCTAAATTTGCAATTAATTTTTCTTGATTACTTAACAAATAATCTTCCCTGTGTATTAAAGATGCTAATGTTAAAGCACAAGATTAATCAATATCAATACTGTTTTTATGTACAGTTTTTTGCGCGTGATTAATTTCATTGTTGATATTTTCTTTTCGTTATTATTTGTTTTAAGTGAGATTTAGTGGTTTCATATTTACGTATATAAAACCATATAACTATGCGAGCCTCTGGTAATATCTTATAGATTGTATTTTTTTAATAACATTTAATCGCTGTGCGGCTAAATCTAATAAAATCATACCTACGATTAATTGTCAGGATTGAAACATTATTCCCTTCTGAAACTATCGCGTCTAATGCAATGAACAGTGCTTCAATCTTACGCCTTTCCAGTGTATTTGGCATTGGTGTGGAAAAGATAGCTTGTAATGTTCTCTTATGTCTGGCGTTTAATGTATTTATTCAAATTGATTTCCATTATTTGAGTTTTCCATCGCCAAGTTACAAGAGTGATATGATATTTTGATATCAAATAAAGTGAGCAAATAATTGATAATTATCTTTTTTACCTTCTTCAAATCTTCTACTAAGAACGACAATCGTTGCTTTTAGTTCGTATGGATTCCTGTCTGCGCTCTGGAGCTTCTCTGTGCTATAGTAGACCATAAATTTCCCCCTATTCTCTGTATCAGCTTCCTTATAAATGAGGGAACGACAAGGGATTCAGAGAATGAAAATATCGCCTTGAAAGTACAAAAATGCAGCAAAATAAAAAAATTGAAAATATTGATACAACTAAAAATGTGAGCAAAAAAGAGGTTGAATTCCCTCTCAACCGCTTCTCCGTTGCCCCCATGTTAGATTGGACTGATCGTCATTGCCGTTACTTCCATCGTCTGTTGAGTAAGAAAGCATTGCTTTACACCGAAATGGTGACAACGGGTGCTATTATTCATGGTAAAGGGAATTATCTGGCTTATAACGAGCAGGAGCATCCGCTGGCATTGCAATTGGGCGGCAGTGAACCCCAGGCGTTGGCGCAGTGTGCCAAGATCGCGGAGGAGCGGGGTTACGATGAAATCAATTTGAACGTTGGTTGTCCTTCTGATCGTGTGCAAAATGGCCGCTTTGGTGCTTGCTTGATGGGGGAAGCCAAGTTGGTGGCAGACGGCGTTAAGGCTATGCAGGATGTTGTGGATATTCCTGTCACGGTTAAAACCCGTATTGGCATTGATGAACAGGACAGTTACGAATTCTTGTGTGATTTCATTGATACGGTCGTGAAAAACAGTGATTGCGATAATTTCATTATCCATGCCCGCAAGGCGTGGCTATCTGGTCTGAGTCCAAAGGAAAACCGTGAAATTCCACCCTTGGATTATCCACGGGTCTATCAATTGAAAAAAGATTTCCCACAATTGACGCTTTCCATTAACGGCGGCATTAAATCACTGGAAGAAGCAAAGCAGCATTTACAGTATGTGGATGGCGTGATGATTGGGCGGGAAGCCTACCAAAATCCATCTATTCTGGCGCATGTTGATCGTGAGTTGTTTAATGAAGCGGCATCGATGGTGAACACCATTGATGCGATTAAGGCGCTTTATCCTTATATTGAACGGGAATTGTCAAAAGGCACCTATCTGGGACACATCACCCGCCATATCTTGGGCATTTTTCAGGGAATTCCCGGTGCGCGTCAGTGGCGCCGCCACTTGAGTGAGAATGCCCATAAGACCGGCGCTGATATTATGGTGGTGGAAAAAGCACTGGAGATGGTGACAGAGCGGATGTGATCCGCTCTGTCATTTTTGTGGGTGGAATTAAGGAATCAGAAGGCTGGAGCCGTGGGTGGCGCGGCTTTCCAGTGTGCGATGCGCCTTTGCAGCTTCACTTAATGGAAACTTCTGGTTCTCTGTCACATCGACATTGATTTTGCCACTGGCAATTAAATCAAACAGCGCCTTGCTGGCTTCATTTAACTCTTCACGGGTAGTGATATAACCATTAATTGCAGGACGGGTGACAAACAGAGAACCTTTCTGATTGAGAATGCCTAAATCTACCCCAGTCACTGGTCCAGAAGCATTGCCAAAACTGACCATCAAACCTTGTCGTTTCAGGCAATCCAGCGAATTGAGCCATGTCGCCTTACCGACGGAATCATAAACTACGCCAACTTTTTCTCCGCCAGTAATTTCGGTGACGCTCTCGACAATATTTTCACGGTTGTAATTGATGGTTTGCCACGCACCCGCCGCTTTGGCAAGGGCTGCTTTTTCATCGGAACCAACAGTCCCAATCAATTTTGCGCCCAATGCTTTTGCCCACTGGCAGGCAATTAATCCGACACCGCCCGCTGCCGCATGGAACAGAAAAGTTTCTCCCGTTTGAATTTTATACGTTTTATAGAACAGATAATAAACGGTTAAACCTTTTAAAAGTGATGCAGCAGCCTGTTCGAATGAGATTGCGTCCGGTAGTACAGCTAATTTGCTTTCAAGCACATTATGTACTTCACTATAAGCACCAAGGGTAGCTTGAGCATAAGCCACACGATCACCGACTTTAATGGATGTCACGCTAGAGCCAATCTTGGTCACAATACCTGCGGCTTCGGTTCCGAGGCCACTGGGCAGATTTGCTGTTGGATATAGTCCACTGCGCATATAGGTATCAATATAATTAATCCCGATAGCCTTATTCTGAACCTGTACCTCATCAGGAGCAGGGTCGGTAGGGGTAAATTCGCAATATTGGATCACCTCAGGGTCGCCTGACGTGGAAAACTCGATGTGTTTTGCCATGAATCAGCCTCTCATTATTTTAGAAATATTGGGAAAAGCTTCGCACGTTTGAAATGAAATCGCTGCAAACGGCGTTGATGTATTCGAAATCATTACAGACTATTTATAATTACTCAAGGCTGTTTTCATGGCGTATACTGATGCGCTATTTCGTTCTTGTTTAGTGGATTAATGCGGTATACATGGCTGGAAAAAAACCAACTAACAACAGTATGGCTGAACCAAAAGATCGCCAAGTGGAAGGGCTGAAGCTTCCACCACACTCTTTGGAAGCAGAGCAATCCGTGTTGGGCGGTTTGATGCTGGATAATGAACGCTGGGACAATGTTTCCGAGCGAGTCTCCAGCAATGATTTTTTCAGCCGCCCACATCGGCGCATTTTTGCTGAAATGCAGCGTCTGCTCGAAAGGGGTCAACCCATCGACCTGATCACTTTATCGGAATCCCTTGAGCAGAACGGGCAACTTGATAGCGTTGGCGGGTTCGCCTATTTGGCGGAGTTATCAAAAAATACCCCAAGTGCAGCGAATATTAACGCTTATGCTGATATCGTCCGGGAACGCGCTGTTGTCCGAGATATGATTGCGGTTGCCCATGAAATTGCGGATGCGGGTTATGATCCACAAGGGCGAACCAGTGAAGATTTATTGGATCTGGCGGAATCACGGGTATTCCAGATCGCAGAAAATCGGGCGAACAAAGATGAAGGCCCGAAAGGCATTGAACAGATCCTTGAAGAAACCGTCGAACGGATTGAGCAGCTCTATCAGCGTCCACATGATGGGGTAACGGGGGTTTCCACGGGATATCAAGATCTTGATAAAAAAACTGCCGGGTTACAGAAATCTGACCTGATTATTGTCGCTGCGCGTCCTTCAATGGGGAAAACAACTTTCGCCATGAACTTGTGCGAAAACGCGGCGATGATGCAGGATAAACCGGTACTCATTTTCAGTCTTGAGATGCCCGGCAACCAGATTATGATGCGTATGCTGGCGTCGCTTTCTCGTGTGGATCAAACACGTATTCGTACGGGTCAGCTTGACGATGAAGATTGGGCACGTATTTCCAGCACCATGGGGATTTTGCTGGAAAAACGCAATATGTATATTGATGACTCATCGGGTTTGACCCCTACCGAAGTACGTTCCCGTGCCCGACGGGTTTTCCGCGAACATGGCGGACTCAGTTTGATTATGATCGACTACCTGCAATTGATGCGGGTACCTTCCCTATCTGACAACCGTACACTGGAAATCGCGGAAATATCCCGCTCACTGAAAGCCTTGGCAAAAGAGCTTCAAGTGCCAGTTGTGGCACTCTCTCAGCTTAACCGCGGCTTGGAGCAGCGTGCTGATAAACGTCCGGTTAACTCAGACCTGCGTGAATCAGGCTCTATCGAGCAGGATGCCGACTTGATCATGTTTATCTATCGTGACGAGGTTTATCACGATAACAGCGAACTGAAAGGTGTGGCAGAGATCATCCTTGGTAAGCAGCGTAACGGCCCTATCGGTAGGATAAGGCTGACGTTTAACGGCCAATGGTCACGGTTCGATAATTACGTAGGGCCAAGCTATAGCGACGAATAATCTTACTTACCAAAACCAACTGACCGGAAAATAGTAACGAGGGGAAAAAATGAAAGCGGCAACTGCTGTTATCGACCGCCGCGCTCTGCGACACAATCTGCAACATGTCAGAGTAAAAGCTCCTGACAGCAAACTGGTTGCAGTGGTGAAAGCAAACGCCTATGGACATGGTTTTTTAGAAGTAGCGTACACAATGGAAGATGCTGATAGTTTTGGTGTCGCTCGCATTGCAGAAGCACTGGCCCTGCGTAGTGGAGGGATCGTCAAGCCCATCCTATTACTGGAAGGGTTTTTTGAAGCGGCGGATTTGCCCGTTCTGGTTGTCAACCATATCGAAACCGTAGTCCACAGCATTGAACAGCTCGAAGCACTGGAACAAGCGAACTTATCCCATCCCATTAAAGTGTGGATGAAGCTGGATACGGGAATGCACCGTCTGGGCGTTCGTATTGATGAAGCGGAAGACTTTTATCAACGCTTGAGTCGCTGCCATAACGTCGAGCAGCCGGTTAATATCGTCAGCCATTTTAGCCGTGCAGATGAGCTGACCGTGGATACAACCTCCCAGCAAATTGATCGCTTTATGGCATTTATTGCGGATAAATCGGGTGAAAAATCCATCGCTGCATCGGGTGGCATTTTATTGTGGCCACAGGCACATTTGGATTGGGTTCGTCCGGGTATTATGATGTACGGTGCATCGCCGATAGCAGATAAAACCGCTGCTGACTTCAACCTGATCCCTGCGATGACATTGAAATCCAGCTTAATTGCCGTGCGTAAACATAAGGCAGACGAATCGGTTGGTTACGGTGGCACTTGGATCAGTGAGCGAGATACAACTCTTGGTGTTGTGGCCATGGGGTATGGTGATGGTTATCCGCGTAGTGCGCCATCGGGTACGCCTGTATTGATTAATGGGCGCGAAGTTCCTTTGGTTGGGCGGGTCTCAATGGATATGATTACCGTCGATTTGGGGCCAGAATGTCATGACAAAGTCGGGGATGAAGTTACCCTTTGGGGGAGTATCCTACCTGTTGAAAAAATTGCGGAACACACCGGCATCAGTGCTTATGAACTGATCACGAAATTGACTTCACGTGTTGTGATGGAATATCTAGACGAATAATCCGTTAAATTATATTGTCTGTTACAGTGTCCTTATACCCAATAGATTTCTCGTTGCAGCCGACAAAGCTGCAATCGGAAAGATGAAGGGTATATATAACCCAGTAACAGGGAGTATACGCAGTGTTCCAGAATATTGATGCTTACGCAGGTGATCCTATCCTTTCGTTGGTGGAAGCATTTAAAAAAGATCCCCGCGCAGAAAAAATCAACCTGAGCATCGGTCTGTATTACGATGAACAGGGTATAACACCTCAATTGCAGGCTGTTGCAACCGCAGAAGAACAAATGAGTGCTCTGCCGCAGTCTGCTTCTCTTTATCTCCCGATGGAAGGATTGCTTGCCTATCGCTCGGCAATTCAGGAATTGCTGTTTGGTAAAGATCATCCATTATTAGGGCAGAAGCGCATTGCAACGATCCAAACCGTTGGGGGCTCTGGTGCGTTAAAGGTCGGCGCTGACTTTTTACACCGTTATTTCCCTGACTCTGAAGTGTGGTGCTGTGATCCGACATGGGAAAACCATGCATCAATTTTTGCTGGAGCAGGGATCAACGTGAATTATTACCCTTATTTTGATGACAAAACTAAAGGGGTAAAATTCGGTGAAATGTTGGCAACATTCAATCAACTGCCGGCAAAAAGTATTATTTTGATGCATCCTTGCTGCCATAATCCGACCGGTTCTGATTTAACCCGTGACCAGTGGGATCAAGTGGTTCAGGTTGCAAAAGAGCGAGAATTGATTCCATTCCTTGATATCGCCTATCAGGGATTTGCGGATGGTGTAGAAGAAGATGCTTACGCTATCCGTGCGATGGCGAATGCGGAACTGCCATGTCTGGTTTGTAATTCATTCTCAAAAATCTTCTCCCTGTATGGCGAGCGCGTTGGTGGGTTGTCAGTCGTCTGTAATGATGTAGAAGCAGGTGAATGTGTCTTAGGACAATTGAAAGCCAGTGTGCGCCGTATTTATTCCAGCCCACCTAATTTTGGTGCGCAGGTCGTTGCCAGGGTATTGAGCGATCCTGAATTAAAAGCACTGTGGTTGAAAGAAGTTGAGCAGATGCGTTTGCGTATTAAGGAAATGCGAACTGTTTTGGTTAATGCTCTGAAAAGTGCGCTGCCAGAGAAAAATTTTGATCACTTGTTGAAACAGCGTGGCATGTTCAGTTATACCGGATTCAGTCAGGAACAGGTTGATCGCTTGCGTGAAGAATTTGGCGTCTATCTGGTAGTCTCTGGTCGTATTTGTATGGCGGGCGTGAATCACCAAAACGTACAGAAAATTGCTGAGGCGTTTGCGGCGGTTAGTTGATAATTTTTATTCCCTTGAATATATAACTATAATCCCTTGTTACAGTATTAGGCAGGGGATTTTTGTTACCACACAGTATTAATATTCCATATATTAAAGGATTAAAATCAGGAATAAAGAAAATGTAATGCCAATTTTTGAGCTCTTTCATCGATTTTAAGATGAACATTAATCTGTAAAGGTGTAAATACGCTTTTATTAGGATAATTTTTAAAAAGAGTCAAAGCATTATGGATATGCAATCAAGAAAGTATGGTAGAACGTTTCATTATCCGTTCTCACCAGGCACGACCAGTGATGATCGTATTAATCATAGCTGGTGGCAAGATGTACAGAAAATTAAACATCTCATTCATACAGAAAAGTTAGACGGAGAGAATAACTGTCTAAATCAGTATGGTGTATTTGCACGCTCTCATGCAGCTCCGACACAATCCGCATGGACACAGCAGATCCGTCAACGCTGGCAATTAATCAAGGGTGATTTAGATGATATATACCCATCGTAATTGAAGATACTTGATTTTTCATTCGTATCAGATCAAGATCGCGCCCATGAAAATTACTC
>NZ_JANAIF010000107.1 GCF_024721015.1 Xenorhabdus bovienii | reverse complement strand
TAGCGCGTCTTTTCTTGCCGCAGTGCAAATCCGTTGCCTTGTTCTTTGGCTGAAAATCTCATGACGACATCGTCTAGAACTCTCAACAAAAAATGACAGGTTACCTGACTCCACTCCTTAATGCGACAGAACCAGCTCAGGGCGTAGGCCAGATACCCACGAACACATTGGGCCATGATATCGACCGGATAATGGAGGCGTTTAAACGCGTTTCGGATCAGGGACATCGTTCTGGACTCGCTCAAAAACAGGGGAGCTTACCTGATGACCACTTAATGCGACAGAACCTTACAGCCCTAACCTCAACCCGATTGAGCGATTATGGAAGTATGCGAATGAGCAGGTGCGAAACAATATCTATTTTCCGGATGCAAAAACGTTCCGTGAAACGTTGCATCACTTTTTTCATGTCACATTGCCAGAAAAAGTGAAAGAACTCACCACCCGGTTGACAGATAATTTTCAGACTTTAAGTCCTGCATCTTCAAGTTAATTGCGTATATAATCAGAAAAAATTCGCGATATAAATAAATATATATGAATTCACTTTCGTTTTAATTTTTTAAATTATTATTTTAATGAAAATAATTAACTAACTAACTAATTAATTAACTAACTAATTAACTAACTAACTAGGTAAATAGTTTAAATTAATTTGTAGACAATAAATTAATTTAATGTTAAAAATAACAAGTTCACTTATAAGAACAAAGTTTTGCACAAAAAAACGACAAGATGATTTTATCTATGGAAAATATTACTTTTTAAAATAGTTATTTCTTAATGTAACTTAAAAAAATACACTGTTTCCAATTTTACAGTAGAATTTTTATGAAAAAATACATTATCTTAAGGAGTTAAGTAAATTATTTATTTTTCATATGAAAGGTTAAAACCACCGACTTTAGTCGGTCAGCTTTAGCTGCGATACTCTATTGCACGAGAGGTGCAATATGGATTACAGATATGGCAGCCACACGGCATTCCAGATTGAATATCATTTTGTGTGGGTAACAAAATACAGGTACAAAGTGCTGACAGGTGAAGCGTTTGAAATTAGGATAGTAAGTGGTGTAGTGAGCCAAGATCATGTTCACATACTGGTGAGTTGCCCCCCGACATTAGCGCCTTCAGAAATCATGAGGCGACTGAAGGGAAGGACAGCGAGCAAGTTGTTTGAAGAATTTGCTCATCTGAAGAAGCGCTACTGGGGTCAGCATTTTTGGGGCAGAGGCTATTTTTGTGCCACAGTGGGTCAGTTAACGGAAGAGATGATTAAGGCTTATCTGGATCATCATTTTGAACCAAACCCGGATGATAACTTCAGGGTAGATAATTGACGCATCGTTCAGCCGATGCGTATCCGGACTTTCAGTCCGTTAATCACTAACCCACCTACTTTAGTAGGTGGTTGTTGAGTTTCAGGTTATTTTTACACCTTTTAAAAGTGTTGCACTGATCAATCCAATCCAATGTAATTTTGGATCTGTAGTTTATATAGGAATATAATTTTCATGATTAATGTATTAGAATTACATGAAGAGTTCAAACATGCACCGTTTGATACATTTGATACTCTTAAAGCAGATAACTATCTAAAGGATAAACATGTTTTTCGCTATCGCGCCTATAATATATGTGCTATAGATAATCATAAATTAAATTGGAATAGCGATTCATATTTCTTACAATCAGAAAAACTTAATAGTTACGCTGGAGGTGTAACTCGAAAATTCGATTCATTATCTACAGAATGTAAAAAATACATTGAATTAATAATATACCAACTGATAAATAGTTCTGTAATTCCGGATAATAATTATAAAATTGGATGTCACCAAATTAGAATTTTATCTACAGATGATTTTAATGGCTACCCAGCACCTGAAGGTTTTCATCAAGATGGATTCGACTATGTAGCTATACATTGTGTTTCTCTAAATAATGTGAATGGAGCTATTTCTATAGTTCGTCCTCTAGTTGATAAAAACAATTTAAAAGAACATATTCTGATGCCTGGTCAGATCATGGTGTTGGATGATCGTGAAGTTGAGCATTATATTACACCAATAACACCTAAATTACCTGGTTCAGCTTACCGAGATATATTTGTTATTACTTTTTCTAAAATTAAGGATCAATAATGTCTATTGCCAGTTACACTATTCAAGAATGGTTATTTAATCAAGCACACGGTAAATTCAAATATGACTTAGCTGAGAGTGGTGTTCAATTTCAGCATGTAAAGGATATTAGCATTGATGATAACTGGTGTTTAGATTATAGCATTGATCGAGGAAGTGATGATTTAAGAAAACTAATAACTTCACAATATAAAAATAATATTACATCAACAAATGCAGTTGTTACACATGGTGCTCAAGAAGCACTATATATATTTTATCGTACTCTTCTACAGTCGAGAGATCATGTAATTACAATAACACCTGGATGGCAACAAGCTTGGGAGGTTCCAAGAAGTATTGGTTGCGATGTCACACTTCTTGAATGGAACCCAAGAGAAGGTTTTCCAGTTGAAAATCTCGAAAACTCTATTTCTTCGAAAACAAAGTTATTGATACTAAATAACCCTTGTAACCCGACGGGGGCAGTCTTAAACACTGATGAATGGGAAAAAATTATTTCTATATGTAAACGAAATAGAATTTGGATTTTAAATGATGAAGAATATTTGATTGATTTTTCAGACTCAATCATAAACAAATATGAATTATCAATATCTGTATCAAGCCTCTCAAAAATATATGGCTTACCTGCTTTAAGACTCGGTTGGGCAGTATCAAATAACCATGAAATCATTGAAAAAATGGTAAATTATAAACGCTATACAACAGTTTGTAATTCACTGCTCCTTGAAAATATAGCAAAGAAAATATTATTGGAGAGAGAGCTACATATAGAACGGTTTAATAGCTATATAAAAGTTGGAAGACCTTGGCTTGATAAGTTTTCAAAGCTTGCAAAAGATAAGCTTGAATTAATTCCTCCCAATAATACACCTTATGCATGGTTTAATACTAAGAATTCAATAGACTCTTCAATACTTGCTGAACAGTTACTTAAAAAGCATCAACTTTTAATTATGCCAGCAGAAGTTTTTGGCTCTAAAAATGGATTTAGACTGACCTATGCACGTGATGAGAAGCTACTTCAGATTTGTTTAAATATGATCCTAGACACATTGGATATTCAAGAACGACTGTAAGTAAAAATATAGATTATTTAACGGATGAATTTAATCATTAATTCATCCGTTTTAGTAAAAATAATGATATATTATTTGAAATAACATATCATTATTTTTTATATGTTTTGTAGATATTAAACATTAGTATCTAATTGATTTATAATGTTTATTAGTTAGGTAATGATTATGACTATAAAGAATTTTTTTTACGTATTTAAATTAACCATACCTATTGCAACTGCTTACATTCCTCTAGGGCTCGCTCTAGGTGTATTCATGGTGTCTAGCGGAATTAATTGGTTTTGGGCTCCTATTTCTGCACTAATAATATTTGCAGGTTCCATTGAATTTCTAGTCGTTAGTTTCATTATATCTGAACTATCGCTTGCAACTATTGCATGGACAACTTTAATAGTTAATTTTCGTCATATCTTCTATGGATTATCTTTTCCACTACAATCGCTGCGCACATTACTACAAAAATCATATGGAATTTTTGCACTAACAGATGAAACCTATGGAATTATTTGTGCCAGAGATGGGAAAAATTTAGATGGAATCAGTATTACATTACTTCAAATAATTAGTCATTTATGGTGGGTTGGTGCAGCTTGTGTAGGAGCATTTCTAGGGACATTAATTCCCCCAGAGATAACTGGATTTGAGTTTGCTTTAACAGCCATGTTTATTACATTGGCTATTGATGCAATAAAATATAATACAGAAAACAAATTAATAATCTATGCAATTATCTCGAGTGCATTTGGGTTTATTTTTGAGTTTTTTTTAATAAAAACATCATTTCTAGCAACAGGTTTGATTTGTTATCTCATATTGATTAGCAAAGATTATAAATCTCCACAAGAAAAGGAAAACACTAACAATGTCTGAGATTAATATTCTTTGGACCGTTCTAACTGTTTCGGTAATAACTGTTATACTGCGAGCAATTCCGTTTATATTGGTTGATTTATTATCCAATAATGAATATCTTAAGCATATTGGGAATAAAATGCCTGTAGGTGTAATGTTTCTTCTCGTTGTTTATACATTTATACACATTGATTTTACAGCCATACCATATGGTATTCCACAAATTATCTCTACATTACTTGTAATACTTTTTTATTGGTATAGCAGAAATGCTCTTACATCTATAGGTTTTGGTCTAGCCGTTCATCTACTCCTGGCAAACTGGGTATTTTAAAAATATAAGTGAGAGTATAAAAAAGTGTGGGATGTAATACCCCCTAATTAAAACGGACACTCTATAATTCAATTAAGTGATAGGTTTACCTGTCTTGAAGGAGTGTCCGATGAAACATATTGAAATTGTTACTGGCGAACAGCGCCGTCGTCGTTATTCAACCGAAGAGAAGGCTAAATTTGTTGCCATGACCCAGCAACTGGGAGCTTCGGTATCACGGGTGGCGAGGCAACACGGCATTACTCCTAGTTTACTGTTTAAGTGGAAAAAACTGATGCAAGAGGGCGGTATGTCAGCCATTCAATCCGGTGATGAAGTCGTCAGTGTAGCTGAACACAAAGCGCTGCATAAAAAGATCAAACAGCTTGAGAAACTGCTCGGCCGTAAAACGATGGAAACGGAGATCCTCAAAGAAGCACTGGAGATCACCAAAGCAAAAAAGTTGATATCGCGCATACCCTTACTGCCACCGGACGATACCCTGTCGTCCGGGTCGTAGCCGCGCTGGGTGTGTCGCGCTCGAATCTGTATCTGCGGATAACCCATCGCCAGAAAGGGCGCTCTGCGCGCTACAATAAAGCGGAAGATGCTCTGTTGTTGCCGATGATTGAGCAGCTCTGCGAGCAACGTGCAATCAACGGTTACCGGTGTATTACAGCGCGCTTAAACTGGCAGTTAAAAGAGGAAGGGCACGCGATACCCCGGGTCAATCCGAAGCGGGTGTACCGCATTATGCGGCTCAATAATCTGCTTCTGCCCAAACAAGTAGTCCGTATTGGCGAACATCGCGCCCATGGAGGTAAAGTGATGACATTGCATTCAAACACGCGCTGGTGTTCTGATGGTTTTGAAATCAAATGCGAGAATAAGGAAAAGGTCCGGGTGGCCTTTAGTCTGGATTGCTGTGACCGAGAAATCCTGAGCTATGTGGCCACCACCGCGGGTATCAGTGCGACGATGGTGCAGGATCTTTTGGTTGAGAGTCTGGAAAAGCGATTCGGTGACATCCCGTGTCTTCCTCAGGAAATTGAGTGGCTGACGGATAATGGCAGTTGTTATACGGTTGAAGCAACACGGAACTTCGCAAAAACACTGGGCTTTAAAGTGTGTACAACCCCGGTCAGAAGCCTGGAAAGCAACGGTATGGCAGAAGCCTTCGTGAAAACATTCAAACGTGATTATGTCTACCTGAGTAACCGGCCTGATACCATCACGGTTATGGTTCAGCTTGCGGCCTGGTTCGAGGATTATAATAACTATCATCTGCTCTGCGGATTGAAAATGCTCTCACCGAGAGAGTATCGTACTCTCAATATGGCGAGTTAAAGATGTCCGTTTTTGTGGGGGCAAGTACAAATTTTAATTACCATTTCAAACGGACAAATTACTAATAAAATTATTCCATGGGAAATAATTATTGTGATATGCATTTATTATATAAAGATATTTGGATTGATGATTTTATGATATTCCTCCTGTCTGTATAAAAAATACTTTTACTTCCAAATTTATTTGGAGCATTACTACATTTTTCTATTACTACGGTGATAGTAAATACATATACTATATCTGTTCGAGGGGTATTATGAGTCAACAATGGACGTCACGTTTAGGTCACGTATTAGCAGCAACTGGTTCTGCTGTTGGCATGGGGGCCATCTGGAAATTCTCGTATGTTTCAGCAACAAATGGTGGGGGAGCATTTCTGATTGTATTTTTATTATTTAGTTTTGTGATTGGGTTAGCGCTTCTTTTAGCTGAAAATATACTGGGAAGTAGTACAAATGAAGTTGCTGTTAATGCGTTTAAGAAATCATTGGGTAAATACTGGGGATGGGTTGGAATTATAGGTATATTCAGCTCATGGTGTATTTATAGCTTTTATAGTGTAGTAGGTGGTTGGACTATAGGGTATACCGTGATGGCGAGTACAGGGCAGTTGAATATCACAGATGTCTCTCAGCTAACCTCTATTTTCACCAATTTCATCAGTAATCCATGGTGGCCAATAGTTGCACATCTGACATTTTCAGGATTAACCTGCTTTGTTGTTCTATCAGGGGTGCAAAAAGGGTTGGAAAAATCAGTTAAGATCATGATGCCTCTGTTGTTCTTGATCATGTTAGTATTAATTGTTGTTGGTATTCGTTTACCAGGATCATCTGAGGGATTAAAACTATTCTTATATCCAGACTTTAGTAGTTTGACAGGCAAAGGAATTTTAGATGCTTTAGGGTTGGCTTTTTTTTCACTGTCTATTGGTTTGGGAATTCACATCACTTATAGCTCGTATTTACCTAATAACAAAGGAATTAGTCGATCGAGTATCTGGGTTGTCATTCTTTCTTCTTTAGTTTGCATATTAGCTGGTCTGATGATTTTTCCCGCTTTGACAGCCGCTGGCTTAAAACCAAATGCAGGTCCAGGCTTAACATTTATGACGATGCCAATTTATTTTGCCAGCCTTCCTGGAGGAATGATTCTAGCAATTATTTTCTTTTTGTTATTGTTGATGGCTGCACTAACTTCAGCTATTTCATTACTTGAACACATTGTCGCTTATGTTCAGACGCGATTTAAATGGTCTCGCCGTAAAGCTAGTTTAGTAGTCACTGCATCGATTATGCTAATGGGAATTCCAATTTCCTTATCTTTTGGTCCTTTAAGCTATCTTACATTAGGTGGGAAAACTATTTTCGATATATTGGACTTTATTACCTCTAATATTCTAATGCCATTATTCGGTATTATAATTTGTCTCGTATTTGGTTGGTCACGTAAAATTAATGCACTAATACCAGATGATATGTCATCACGCGGTCATCAATATTTATTGTTTATATGGAGATATGTCGGACCTTTATGTATCGGAATAATATTGGTACATGGACTTATCTAACTAACCTTATATCTTGATTATCACTTTTACAGAGCGATAATCCTCTGAATTCTGGTTAAGAAATTGACGAAGTGCCTGTTCCAGGAGTAAAGTTTTGGTGCACACCAAAGACCGCTCTGAGGAGGAACAGGCAATGAACAAATTAGTTGAAATTTTCTGCGATGTCGATGACTTTTGTCGTTTTTTCATTCCTCAATGGGAGTAGTTTTGTCTTAATCAGGGGCATCGTTGGCGCCGCTGACAAGGTCATATGTATCCCAGTGAAATCATGACCAGGTTCTGTCGCATTAAGGAGTGGAGTCAGGTAACCTGTCATTTTTTGTTGAGAGTTCTAACGATGCCCCTTATCCGAAAAGCCTTCAAACGTCTGCATTATCCTGT
>NZ_JANAIF010000106.1 GCF_024721015.1 Xenorhabdus bovienii | reverse complement strand
CGCATAGGTCAAAGAATTAAAGTCAAAGTCACCGTCTAAAGACGGTGGTTTTAAACCTTTCATATGGAAAAATAAATAACACACCTCAATGGGAATAGTCATAAATATTTATTAAAACCACCTCAATATCAGAACCTTCCATGATTTATTTATATTTTCTGATGTTGTGACTGATATCAATCATTGATAACCGAATTTTTTATACATGAGGTTCAATATGGCAAACAAAGCCGTTATTTTATTAAACGACACCACCGATCACGGGGGAAAAGTGATTACTGCTGTGGGTGGCTATACTTACAAAGGTATTCCTGTTGCCGGAGAATCGGATTTAGTCGAATGTCCTAAATGCGAAGGCGTTTTTCCTATTGTTGAGGGCAGTGATAATTTAAAAAATAATGGAAAATCTATCGCCGTGGAAGGTGTGCACACAGCATGTGGTGCAAAACTGATTGCCAGCCAGAAAGAGTTTCTCGCTTAATAAGGTGATAACCACTTTGGCCTATGGCGACACTGACGCGCTGCGCTTGTCTTCTCCGTATTACCGGGCTAATACATTAATCCGGTAACATGGAGAGATGAAATAATGCCTGCCAGAAAACGACTTACCTCCTCACCCTTTCCTCGTTTATCTCCTCGATTTTTGTTTTCCTCACTGCAAAAATAGGTGAGTTTCTGGGGTTTATTTATCCTTAAAAATCAATGCAATTAGCGTTACTCGCTTTTCTTGTATATATGCGCTAGAAATGAGGAATACGGTGAATAGTACAATACATCTCCTAGTGATCCCTCATTTTGTTAATCATTTTTAATCATCATTCCTCTGGTTAATGATAGTGAGTTCCTGCCCGTTGCGGGTAATCAGTCCATCATTTTCTAACTTGGTTAACCAACGACTGAAATTCTTCACATTCACCCCCATCGCCTTTAAATCATCACGCACAAGGGCAATGCTGCAAGGCTCTTTCAGGGCAGTGCGTGACCGGATGCACTGCCATAGTGCTGTGTGGTTATCTGTTTTATTGGGAATGTGTCCAATATCGTCCTCTTCAACTGGATCGCGCGGCCTGTCAATCAGAACCAGTGAGGTAATATCTCCACCGTCTTTATCGGTAAAAAGTTCAACCACACGCATATCATAGGCTTGGGTTTCCGGCTCTTCGGCATCTTTCATTTTGGTGCAGGTGATAACCAGCGCACCGCCTTTTTTCCCTTCCCGGTTGATCCGATATTCAACATCCAGCGCAGCCCGAAAAGCGCTAGAGCCTCTTGCGCCTTTGCTTTCATCTTTGCCGGAATGGTGAACCACCAGAATACTTGCCCCTGTTTTGGCTTTCAGTTCGTCACAGCCCCGAACGAATGCGCCCATATCTTTTGAATCATTTTCATCCGCGCCGCCAAAGCAGCGAGCGAGGGTATCCAGAATAATCAGGCGGACAGGCTGGTCTGTTTCAGTTTCAACCTGCCGGGCGGCAATCACCAGCTCATGCACTTCGGCAGGCGAGGCCGGAAAAACGGGAGTATTGATCAGGTACATATTTTCAACCGTCTGGCCGTTGACGATTTCCCATGCTTTGATGCGCCGTGGTACGCCGATCCCGCCTTCACCAACAACATACAGCACGGAACCCTGAGCAACCTGTTTACCTGCCCATGCCTTACCCGTAGCAATATGACAGCCCCATGCTCCCGCCAGAAAACTCTTGTATGATCCGCTCGCGCCGTAAATGCTGCACAGGGAATGCGCCGGAATAATGCCTTTAACAACGTAGTCTAACTGCGCGTCAAAGCCCTCAGAGCCGACTGACAGCGGTAACTTTGTTTTGCGATTTGGATAAATACTTTCGATATTGTCATAATTACGGTTTGCTATTGCATAGCTGTTCATCGGTTCCCTCACCTGATATAACGCCTTACTGAATGCCTGCTGTGCTGCCTCAATGCCATGTTGCTGCCGATAATCATCCCAATCGGTTTTATGCTCTGTGGGTGGCAACGTGACCCAACCATTCACTGCAAGGGCAGCTTTTGCTGCCGAGATTTTGCCAGTATTCACTTTCGGTTTACCGTTCTTATCGAGTTCACCGGGGTGATGCCAGTCATTATCTGCGGCAAGAATGATTTTCGTGTCCGGCCAGCGTTCCCTGACTGATTTGGCAACGGAGGGCAAATTGCCTGCATCCAGTGCCGCCAGAACAGTGCCTTTACAGAGTTGATTAACCGTGAGTGCCGTGGCGTAACCTTCGGTAATGATGACCGTGTAGGGGTACGCTTCCGGCTCTGACAACGCAATAAACGCCCCTTTTTTCTGGCTGCCGGATAATAATTTTTTCTCGCCATTGGGTTTGATGATCTGCGCGCCGGTGATTTTTTTATCCAGTGTTGTCAACGGCAGCACTACCGAATTGTCAGGCAACAGCCGCTGATTAGAGCAATACAGCCCTTTTGTCGTCAAATAGGGAGATTGCCCGGCAACAGTCTGCGCCATCAGTGCTGCAACTCTTTCGGCAATGGATTGTGTTGGATAGATAATTTCTTTGGTGGGCTTAGGTTCGGACAAAGGCAGTGCCAGCGCCTTCGCAACAACTTTGGCTGCTTCCGTAATTGTTATCCGGTTGGTTTTCGCTACTAAATCCAGTCCATCCCCATAATTCGGGGCGTCACACTGGCGGCAATGCCAGTTGCCGTGATGGTGATCATCGATGAAATGAAAGCGGTCAGTGCCGCCGCAGACAGGGCAGGCACCGTGCTTTCCCTTTGCCGGAACATCAATGCCACAGGCAGGCAGCAGATTTTGCCACGAATACATCGCCGATGTTTTCACGGTCTGGATCAGATCAAGCGGTTTTGGGTTGCCCGTTGTTTTTTGAACTGTAAATTCAGGGCGAGTTTGGGTATGCTGTGTATCAGCCATCGTTTTTACCTTAATTAACGGTTGTTGGTCAAACGCCTCAGATGTGGTCGGACACTCTGGGGCGTTGTGTTTTATGTTCGGTTCTTATGTCATCGTCTTTTCTGTGTTATCCCGCCCGTGATCCCGCAATACGCTGGGCGATCCAGTCATCAATCTCTGATTCAATAAAAGCCACTGAACGCGGGCCAATCTTGACCTGTTTCGGGAATGTGCCGTCACTAATCAGTTTGTAGATCCACGCTTTGCTGTAACCCGTTCTGCGCTGCACTTCCGGCAAACGAATAAAGTGTATTTTCACTGCTGTCATTGTCATATTAATTCTCCTGTTACCGAGTCCCTGAGCGCTCACCGTGGACGTTGTCTGATGACAGGCGGATTATTTAAAAAGCAAGACACAATGAACAGCGTTAATTAGTTATCTCTCGATGAAAATTAATGGGTTGCAAATCGTACTATCGGTTTTCTCTGTCGCGCAGCGGTTTAGCGAAATCATACGGCGTCACTGCTTTTTCCCGGTTCGCATCCAGATAATCCGCCCACCATTGCACCATCAGCCGCCGTTCATCCAGATGTTTCGATGTGTGAATATAGGCCGCCCGCACGTTGTTTCGTTCGATATGGCTTAACTGGCGCTCGATAGCGTCATCGCTCCACAGGCCGGATTCCCCCATTGCACCACGTGCCATTGTGCGGAAACTATGCCCGCAGAGGTCGGTTTGAGTATCGTACCCCATCGCGCGTAATGCCTTGTTAACCGTGTTTTCACTCATGACTTTCGCGGAATTATGATCGCTGGGGAACATCACGTCGCAGTTGCCGCTCAGTTCGTGTAAGGCGTTGATAAGACGAACCGCCTGACGGCTCAAGGGTACAATGTGATCCGTTTTCATTTTCATGCCGCGCTCAGAAAAGCGAACGCCTTTAATCGGTTGCCTTGTGGCGGGGATTTTCCATACTGCATTTTCAAGGTCGATTTCCTGCCAGCGGGCAAATCTCAGCTCACTGGAGCGGACAAACGTCAGCAGCGCTAGTTCTACCGCGATTTTGGTCAGTAAGCGTCCGTGGTAAGCAGACAATCGGTTCAGGAAATCAGGTAAACATTCATGGGGCAAGGCGGGGTGATGACGGGATTTTGCGGTGGTGAGTGCGCCGGTCATATCGTTAGCCGGGTTGGACTCCAGAATATCATTCTGGACGGCGTAGCGCATGATGGCGGTGATACGCTGGCGCAGCCGCTGGGCGATATCGTGCTTGCCCTGCTCATCAATGGTCTTGACGGGCGCTAAAAGCTGGCTGGTGCGTAATGTGGTAATATCGCTGGCGCCGATATGCGGGAAAATATACTGCTCAAGGCTGCGCAGGATTTTTTGACGGTGGCTGTCGCTCCAGCGTTTGTTACTGGCGTGCCATGCACGGGCGACCTGTTCAAAAGTGTTTACTTTGGCAGGAGAGGGAGCACCTCTTTTCTCAGCTTTGGGATCGATGCCCTGTGCCATCAGCTTCTTGGCTTCATCGCGTTTAGCGCGGGCATCGGCTAAGGATACAGCCGGATAAACACCGAACGCCAGACGGTCTTCTTTTCTATCGGTCGGGCGGTAATACTTTATACGCCAGTATTTCGAGCCGCGTGACGAGACTTCTAAATAGAGACCGCCACCATCGGCGAGTTTGTAGGTTCTTTCTTTGGGTTTTGCAGTTTCGATTTGTCGTGCGTTTAGTTTCATTATTAAGGGCATTCCTTTAATCGAACGGTAAGTGCCCCGAATTATGCCCTTCGCTGTATATTGATTGCAACAGACTAAACTAGACGTAGAAATAGGAAATAGTATTGATTTTTCAGGATTTGCTAAGAATTGTTTGACTTGGCTGGACTTCACTGGAAGTTGAAGTGGTGCCGGACTCGGAATCGTAGTTTGTTTTAACTATCTGAAATGAATGTAAAATAATCATAATTACCTTAAGTATACCAACCAATGTACCATCATTTTATATGTGTGATTGCAAATAAAGTCAATTATATTCAATTGGTTATGACAACATACCCTGCCAAACCTCACTGAAAAATCTTCAAGTCTGGACTGATTGTTCCGCTGCTTTTCCCTGCACTATTCAATAGATTACCGTCACCAAATCCGATATGTTTACTCATAACATATCAAAGCGATAAGTAAAGCCAGAAGGATAGATGCCTCATGACCAAAGCGGAGATAGCCAGCGCTGTTAATGAATGGTTCAACATTGAAAACTACAGCGTCCTGCAAAATTTGACAGTAGAACAGCTTTTCCAAGAGATAGAGAACAGGATTGTCGTCTATCGTATGGAACAATACCGGGCTGGGCTGTCTCCTGAAAATCTTCGCAGGCATCAGAAATATTACGAAGAGCTGATTGAAGGCAAGGTCGTGTTTGGTGATGTTTTCGGGGGGCCAGAAAAAAGACTGTCTTCCAGCTATGCCGTCAAGCCTGTAACACACCAAGGGCTATGGGAGGTGGCGGGTTATGTGGCTGCTTTCGATAAATACGTTAACCCGGAAGGAAAACCCCTACCTCATATGGAAGTCTCGCATTATCTGAAGGAAGCCGGGGCAAACAACGAAGGGTTGATGCTGGTTCAAATTAATCTGGCGGAAACTTCATCCGAAGAAATCATCAATCACCTGAAAGTCATGGTTCCTGAGTGGAAACAGCAGCTACAGGCTCCTGAACCTCAAGCCAGAAATTTTCGCTTTGGGGTCAGCAACCTCAAAAAAATACTCGATTACAACATCATCCCCATCATGGATTTGCTGTTCTGGGCGCAGGATGAAGAGGTCAGGATTGGTATGCCGCAACTGACCAGTTTTATCTACCCGGACGAGTTTAAAGATGGCATTCGTGACGTTGAGAAAATGAAGTCTACAGACCATCCGTTGGCAGTCAAGTATCTGACAAAGCTGGCTCGCTATCAGTCTTTTGTCGATTTTACATACAGATACGACGACAGAAGACACTGGAATGTTCAGGATCTGATCAGAGAGGAACTTGGTAAGGATGAGCAATCCGGTCAGGACTGATCTTCCAAGAGGCGGTGTGCTGCGCAATGCAAATATCGTCTATATACTCGTGATACTTCAAGTTGCATGTTGCTCTTGCAGCATTGTCCCCACAAGGCTTGGCACACATCACTGACCAAACATGCATCTTCAAGTTTATCGTGTATATTCACCTAAGCTGAACATACCCTGTTTTTTCTCTTTCAAAAATCTGCGTAAAAAACTTCTTCTCGAACGTCCCTCTTAAATCACAAGAAAAATCCATACAATTATCTCATCGAACAACACAGGAGATAAATATGGTTCAAATCAAAACAGATAAACATCCCAAGCTTATTCGTTTACCTGAGGTAATGAACAGAACTGGATTCGGGAAAACATGGATATATGAGCTTATTAAAGCGGGTTGCTTTCCCGCACAGATAAAAACAGGTGTAAGAGCAATCGCCTTTATTGAAAGTGAGGTAGATGCGTGGATTGAACTGGCTATTCAGGCATCACGAAAACAAGCAGTTTAACAAATATCATCCATGTAATGATCTAAGGAGGTTTTATGTAAATATAAGAAAATAAGACTGTTGTTAATAATACCCCTTGCCGAAATAATACATATTTCCTGTAAGGGAACTATCAATCAAAAAATAAAGAAGGTAATAAATATGCGTAATGCAATAACAGAAGTCCACGAAATCAAAGTCTACAATGAATCTACCAGATTATTCCTTGTGAAGTCATTTTATTGTTATGAGCTTTACATCAGTAATATGAAGGAATACATGGGCGATAGGTTTTTTTAAAAGGGTTGAAGACAGAGAATACATGGATGATGTATTTGATAAAGTAATAGAAAACAGCAAAGAAGGATTTAATAGGTTTCTAAAAGAATGTAAAAGCTCTGGCTCTCTCAGGGATGTTTTATTCGATGAGGTCAAAGTGAATCTGAGACATATGCACAACGTTATTTTTAACTCGAACTAATGGTTTTGTGATCGGTATATGGCCCCGGAAGGGGCTAATAATCAACTCAATAAAGGAACATTTAAATGAATGATAATATTGCAATATCAGTAAGTATGCTATGTGAGCAAACACCTGAAATACTCTTCACCATCCAAGCAAGCGTCAGTACGTTCATTGCGCTATGCGGGTATTCAGCCGAGGAAGTAATGGATGACGAAAACCTGACAGATGCGTTGAACAGTTATGTTAATAACGAACTGGTCAGTGAAATGGATTTAAGATACGGATCAGTGATCATTAATCTGGTTTATAAAAAGTAGTTATCTGTTTATCCCTGTTCCGGGACTAAATAAAATAAGTCAAACAAACATGTAAAAATGAGGATTGATTATGTCTAAAGAAACTATAGTAACAAATAAGTCTACACGGGTATTCCTTGATCTTGCTATAAGATCATTCGAGGCAAACTGGAAACTCTTTCAGGAGATAAATGGAGATGGAGACGCAAATGATTACCTTGATGATCCTGATTTTATGAGTCCATTCATAATGCACGTTATTGACCATATTCAGAATAACTTTGAGAAGTTTACGACCCAAGAAGGAGGTTACGGTGATATTAAGGAAGTTAACTTTGAGCAGATTGCTGCTCTGTTAGTGTGGCATTCAGAACGATTCAGAAAATAAGTTTTAATGTTGCCCCGCAAGGGGCTAACACTAAAAAAGTACATAAAACGGGAGCCAAAATTGATTGATGAATTTCATGTGATGTATACGCAATTAACTTGAAGATGCAGGAATTAAAGTCTGGAAATTATCTGTCAACCGGGTGGTGAGTTCTTTCGCTT
>NZ_JANAIF010000105.1 GCF_024721015.1 Xenorhabdus bovienii | reverse complement strand
TGATTTGAGGAGTAAATCAACAAAGCGTGCGGCAAATCACATGATTTTTAAATCAGGAATGAGGTGCGGAATGACGGGTATATATGTCTACTTAATGAATGTGATGATATTATTTTTTATTTTAGGCGTATTTCTCAAATATGTTATTCCCAATCCGGAAATAATGAAATTAAATAGAAGAAACCATATGAATATTAGATAGTTATTGTAATAGTAATTTGTTATATTATCGCGATATTTACCACATAATATAATCAATATTACTCACTATAAATTCAATTGGCATATTGGTATTAAATAAATAATTGTTTAGGTTTAAATATGATTATTTATATAAATTTTATGTTATTTAAATATAAAATTAATGAGGTGAATATTTTAATGAGTTATATTTTATAATGTAAAATATTAATGTTTTAAATTAAAATCTGGGGTCTGTATCATCAATTAGACAGGAATGTGGCTTGACTAAACTTAAACTGAGTGTAATAGTCAATATGAAGCAAAACTATTTATTAACGCCTGATGATGTTTCCTATTTTGGTCTCGTTAATCCAAAGTACCGGGTAAATAATAAAAACAGATGAATTACCTTATGTAATGCAGTAACAGAAGGGATAGTTTGTTTAATGTTTAAGTTAAATAATAATCAGGCGTTATATTTTTTGCTTTCTTAATAGAGTTACCGCTGTTTTGCTTTTTTTATTGACTGCTTTTCTACAAAATACTTTCCCGTAAAATACGTATCACTGTTTCTGCCCCACTGCGATTGGGGTTAATGCGAATCATGCGTTTTTCCAGTGTAGGATCTGCCTGACGAAATGTACCGGAAATACGGTAAAACAGAGGCGGGATTTCAAACTTGGATTCTGCACCCACTGGGTAAGGTAATGCTCCCAGCCCATGTGCGGCAGTCAGTACCACTTCGGCGATGGGTTCGTGAAATTCCACCAATAACACTTTGGATTGAGCATTAGCCAGAAATGCTTGTTTCACCTGCGGCAATTCCCCCTGATTCAATCGTGTCACCAACGTTTCATTAACTTCTGCCTGTACTGCATGGGTCACTGGCGCGGACACCAGCCCACGCAATGCTTCCATTGCCTGATAGCCTTGTATCTGACAGCCACCGGAGTACATGCTGCGGCGTAGGGTCTCAATCGTTGTTTGTTTGCCGACAACTAAGCCGACTCCCTGTGGCCCCAGTAACTTAAAACAGGAAAAACTGGAGAGTGTCGCGCCATATTCGCAGCCAATATGCGCCACTTTCATGGCTGCATAGTTATCATCGACCAATGAGGGAATTTGATACTGATGGAGTATGGCGAGCACATCTTGCAGGGCGTAGCTGTCATCTATCTTCTGTCGTGTATGCTGGATCAGGCAGGCAGCAGGTTGATATTGCCGGATGGCCGCTGCAATTTGTTCTGTATGATTGAAATCTGCATGCACCACGTGAAGCCCCATCTGTTCAATCGATATCTTGGTCGTGGGATAAATCGGTGCATCGTGGACGAGCAACGTAGCGTTGGGACTGACCAATGCTGCCAACCCCGCGCGTAGCGCCCCTGTTCCGGCTCCATTGACAAAGGCTGCCGCCTCAGCACCAAAATGCTCCGCGATGACCGCTTCAATACGGTGGGTCATCCGGGGTTGGTGCAGATCCGGGACTAAGCCCAGATCACCTTGCGAGAGAAAATCAGCGCCAGGAAAGTGACGACAGATAATATCCACCAGTTTGAACTGCTGCTGCTGGGCTTGCGCCATCGTCATACTTTGCAATGGATAGGTTTTCATTTTCTTACTTTATTCCCAGCAGATAGAGCACGTTGGCAAGGATACCCACCGCAATAGTTGCGATTGGGCCGATAGCCATCTCTACCAAAGGACGTTTGGAAGTGCGGTTGAGCAGGTAGATACCCGCCACGATCATAAAGCCTATACCTGGCAAAATAGCGTTGGAGGCAATCATACCACCAACCAGCAGGGCGACTTCGAGCATTTTGGTGATCGCGGTACGAATATGACCACTACAGGCTTTTACGCCAGGGTATTTATCCAGCCAAATGGCGATTTTCGCTAGCAGCTGGATTTCAATGAACATGGTGATACCGCCCGCAATAAAGGCGATCCACGGGTTGTTGGTTGCCAGACCCGCCACAAACACGAATTTCATGCCATTCGGGCTGTAAACTCCCGTGGCTATCGCCGTGGTGCCGACCAGCGGGACAAAGCTGATGGCGCGTGCCAGTGCGACCAACAGGGCGTTGGTCTGTTCGCCCTGCGCCATTAATTGCAGGGAAACCGGGCCTTCGGCCAGCAGGCTGAAAGACATGGTCGCGGCACTTGCGGTCAGGCCGCCGCAGAGGATCAACAGCCATTTGTTTTTCTGGATGCGTTCAATACGGGTAGAGAACAGCCCGACTAAAACTTCATTGGCTCCTTTCTGTTCCGCTGACTGGGCTGGACGCTCCCGCATCGCAAAGTAGAACATGGCAGTCATCGACAACAGCAATGCTGCGCCGTTGGGATCGAGACTGACCGGTTTTTCGATCATGCCACCAAAGCTGAGCGGGCCAATCGCCTTGGTGGCCAGATAGCCTATCAACGCGGTGAGCATGACCCATAGCCCTTTGCGATAGCCATATTGATAACCCACAACTATCGCAGGGAACAGCGCGAAGCAGGCGACAATAGGATCGCCAACTTTCTTGAGGTCATCGGTGAAATTCACCGGCAGCATGGCAAACAGTTCGACGACTGAGCGCAGGCCGGCGAGCAAGGCAATGGCATACAGGGCGCCGATGATACCCGAGGCGATAAACCCTCTTCGGCTGTTGGCACACCAGATGCCGATCATATCAGTGCCGAGCAGCAGGCTGTGAACCAGCACAATCGGCGCTGCCAGTGAAAAGGGAATACCAAAGCCGACAACCAGACCGATGCTCAGGGCAAAGCTGGTCGCGGCGAGAGCCTTGCGGCTCATCCGGCCTTCAAGGTATTCCGGTAGCAGTGGGCGCAGACCATCATGGAAAACAGCAATACCACGGTTTGCCATCATGGCAGCAATCGCACCAATGGCAGCGAGCAACCCGGCCTTGGAAGGGTCAACTTCCATCAGGCTCATCAGAAAACTGTGAAGATGTTGTGTGGCATTGATATCACTCATGACATGCTCCTCACCGAGAAACGATGGTGTTGATGATCACCGGCAGGACAACATCAATATCCTGACCTGTAAAACCGAATGCTTTTTTACCTGCTTTCACATGGGCAATGATCTCGTCGTCAGACAGGATTTTGCCCGGCATACTGATGGTGACACATTGATTCAGGCCGATAAGGGCGATGGCGATTGCCAGTGCGCCACCCCCACCGGTATTGCATGCACCGAGATAGTAATCTGCATCACCATTTTTAATCGCCATAGCGGCTTCAATGTCATTCATGATGGTAATTGCAGTGGCTTTGTCTCCCGCTAATTGTCGAATGCCTTCGGCTATTCTTTCTTTTTCTATTTGTCCACCAACGACAAATTTCATGTTGTCCTCCCTCTCTTTTTATTTTGTATCGAATTGCTGATTTATTGAAAAAGCTAATTTTCGGAAAATACAGGGGTTAGAAAATTTAAGTCTTAGAAAAGCCGTGTCGGAAAAATTGTGCAGGATTATCGCGTAACATGAGATCTATCTGCGTTTGGGAAAAATCGGCTGCCAATAGCATCGGAACGAATACGGTTAACAGATAATCGAATCCAATTCCCCCGTTACTTTTTAAATGAGAACGGCGAGTGATATCTTGGGAGAGCATCACTTGGCTCAGCAGGCCACGTTTGGCGACTTCCCGCAACATGGCAATGCGCCCGCTGTCTGGATAGTAGTTGTTTTTGCCAATCGTATCGAATTGTACCCACGCCCCTTCTTCAAGCAGGGGAATAATCGTGTCGAGGTTATCTTTCAGATCACAATGACCGATAGCCACATGTGCAGCGGAAACGCCAAATTCTTTGAGCAGAGACAGTTGCTCACGTCCCATTGTACTTAAGGTGGTATGGGTGGAGATAGGGCAGCCAGTGGCATGATGTGCCAGAGCGGCGGCTGCAAACACTTTCTTCTCATCCGTTGTGATTTGATCAAGGCTGGAACCAATTTCTGCTATCACACCGGCTTTTAGCCCAGTACCGTCAATGCCCGTTTCAATTTCAGCAATCATATCGTCGGCAATCGCCTGTACACTTAATTCGCTGAAATTAACGGGGAAGAATGGCTCTTTATAGTAACCCGTCGAAGCAATGATGTTGATGTGGCTATCACGCATCAAATCCAGTAGAAAGCTGGCATTGCGCCCCATGTAGCAGTTGGTCATCTCCGCGATGTTCCGTAGGCCAAGGGTATAAAGGTGACGAAGTTCATCGACGATCAGATCGTATTGGTCTAACCGACAGTCGAGACTGCCTTTCGCACCAGAGAGATCGATATGCAGATGTTCATGTACATAGGTATAGCCTGATGTATCAATACAGGTATTTTGCTTCGTGCCCGGATATGGGTTATTTAATTGATTGTTTGATGAATATAACAGCGTCTCACCCCGACGTTTAACCTGATATTCTTGGTAGCCCGCCTGTTTGAGTGCGTCTTCAGCTTCATCAATTCTGGATGAGGAATACGGAGCGGAATGTGTGGGTGTATTCCCAGTCTGTTTCTGGTATCCCATAAATATTTCTGTAGCATCATGCGGTAAATCGACTAGAGCGAAAATAACATTATTTAAGGGATAAATGATATTAACTGTAATGCCCTGATTGGAAAATTATTGAAAATAACCTCTGTTTTTCCAATTTCCTTGGCTGTCATAAATACCTTCAAGCTTTGGTGAGCCTGATTGAATGCCGGAAACGAGCGCTACGTCGCTGCGGGTGACAAAAATCTGGGTACGGAAGCACATGATCACTGGGCTGCCGATAGGGTGGATACCGGATATCGGGAGATGGTAATCAATGCAGGGATCTCCCAGACTCAGTACCCGCACGGTTTTGGGGGAGCGCGCACATTCAGGGAAAACCAGCGCGTATTTCATATGCCCACGTTTATAGTAGCCGCCGCCATAGCAGTAACTGTTGCCGTCGTAATGGTGGGAAACCTCGGTGATATAGACCATTGAGATCTTTTCAGGTTCGCGGCCACTGATATTGGCGGGTATAGTGCCGGTCAGGGCATGTCCCGGCTCAAGGTGGGTAGCACCATATTTTGCCAGCAGGGGGATGGTATTGCAGCTTGATGCTGAAGGCGCATTGATTTGTGAGAGTTCAATGCCAAGCTGTTCAAGTCTGTTGCGCGCCCTGAGGAGGGTCTGCAAGTTGATGGTGGGCAGGGTTGTCTGATATCGGACATTCCACTCTAGGCAGGGGAAATGGGTTAAACCGCTCAACTTAATGCCCGGCATGGTTTTTAATATGTCAACGGTTGTATCCAGTTCATCGAAGAGGATGCCTGCTTCCTGAGAGGGTAAGGTGATATCACGCTTATCAAACACTTTCAGCATGATGGGCTGAACCCGTCCCAATTTCTCTGCGGCATCTGAGATCGCCTGCGCTTTTTCAATGGAAAACACCGTAATGATACCCGGATGCTGTTTAAGCATGGTTTCTATCAGGTGTGCAGGGGTTTGTACCAAATGACCGATGTGGCATAGCGGTATGCCATGCTGACTCAGGGTATATGCCTCTCTGAAATCCACGGCCACGACACCGGGGTAACCGAGTTCAATGAGCTTTTGAGCCAGCCAAGGATTGCGACCAATCTGTTTGGTCATCAAATAGAGTTCAACGCCATATTGCTCTGCTGCTTGCAGCAAACGTCGACCATTGTCCAAGACCTGATCGACATCAATGATGTAAGTGTCTGGTAATATTGCGCCTTGCTGCCAAAGGTCTTTTGCTATTTCAATCAATTTGGGGTTCTGTTTTTTCAGAGCATTGATAAACATAGGCTTCCCTTCATGGCTGCAATGCGGCACGGCTGTGTGAAAGTTAAAAAGGCTGAGAAATCCAAAATATTCATTTTTTTGAATATTTATAGTGTAAACAAAATTCAGGGAATTTTGGTTGCAAGTATTAAACCATATAAATTTACCAACAGATAGCCTTCTTCGTTGGGGTGCAGTGTGACTGTGAATTTTTCCAACAATGCGCGATGGATTTTGAATAATTGCGCACAGTGCTCTGACTGCTCGATTTTGGTCAAGATGTTATTTTCAAGTGGCAAAACAATTTCGCCACGACGTGAGCGCATGAAAGCACTCGCCATGTGGGTAAGCGCCATTTCGCCTTGTGGATGATGGACAGGGATTAACCAGATATCTTCCAGATCATGCACAATATCAAGCATGTTATCGTAGATATCTTGATCAATGACGCCACCTTGCAACAGGATAGTTAGCCGTTGTTCTACCATTGCTTTTTGTTATACGTCAGGTTAATTGTTTGATTTGGCTTAATGGGCGTCAATAAACCGGTTCGATTGTGCCTGCGACCACGTTTTGTTGATGAGTCAGCAGCACCTCCCGATCAACCATGGTGTGCAGGAGCTGCTGGATGGGGATGTTGTCCTTACGAGCCAAAATAACGGCTTCGGAGGCTTTGATAAAGCACTCACTGTCATCCGGGAGCTGAGTCATCAAACCTTGTGCTATCAGTTCGTGACCTTGCCCGACGTTCCAAATGGCCGCATCAATGTGGCCTTTCATGATTTGATTCAGGCATTCGTGATAGGAGACCTCGACCATTTCAATCTCTTTTCCTTCAAAATACTGATTTGTCATTATTTTTTGGTCTGCTGAAGTACTGTCCAACCCAACCCGGCGAATGGAATCCATTTCGCCATGACGAAAGATTAATCTATGCCTGTCTGTATAACTTTGTGTCCCTAGTGAAAGCGCAATATATAAATCTTTATTTTCTGGGTGCTGCTCTGCGGCAAGTCTCGACGTTACTGCTAAGTCATAGATGCCATTCAGTAAGCATTCAATGCGGATGTCTGAGCCACGCATATGTGCAAAATAAAAAGGAATCTCTGCACACAATACTTTTAAACCACTGGCCAGACCTTCATAGGCACGGGTATAAGGAAGCGGCATCGCGCAGACCACATTGCCGATATCGGCGTACTCTAAGAGTAATTTATGGTTAATCTGCGAAAGAAAGCTGCCATTACGACCACGACGCTTAATTCCAACCGCTTGTGCCTGTTCAAGAGATTTCAATGCTGCTTGCATTAAACCTACGGACAATCCACATTCTTTAGCTAGTAACTCAATAGTTTTCAGGCGGTTGCCACATTGCTCAGAGAGGAGATAACGAGCTAGAAACGATTGTGCAATCCCCTCTTTTTTAATGAATGTTTGACTCATCATAGTAAGCTTTTATCCATTCTGGCTTATCTTCATAAATTTGAAAATAAATCGCAATAAGCGAATTATAGAAAGGGGATTAATATCACAATTGAAAAAAAAATGAAAATTTAAAAAAGTAATTAAATTCAATATTATCAATATTTTGAATATATATTTAAATTTGATACTGAAGATATAAAAATCAGCGTTATGAGAGAATATAGGGAAATCTGCGTGTAGACCCTATCTGTCTGCTGTGTTTACCTTACTGGATGGTGATTTTTGCTACACTATTTGTCACGTAATAAAATAGTCAGATTATATTTTGCTTAAGTTAATCAATGAAATTATCTGCACTTTTGTTATAGTCGGTAATACAATACACTGACTTACCGCGTCCACTAAT
>NZ_JANAIF010000104.1 GCF_024721015.1 Xenorhabdus bovienii | reverse complement strand
AATTGACATATCCGAAATTAAATTCCATTAAATTATTTTCAAATAGATTATAAATCTAAACTAGACAGTTTGGTATAAAATGTTTTGTTTTTTAACAAAATTTTATTTATTTAAGTTAGTTAAAGATATTTCTATATTTTAATGGATTATTATCGCAAATTTTTCTGATTTTTATTAAAAATATCATTTATTGTCATTTTTTCCACTAAATAATCTTTCAGATTCTCAAAAATAATGGCTTACTCGCACTTTGGGGTATTATCAAAAGATGGCCGTTTTTTCGACAGATATGGATGGTGATTTATTATTTTTTCAAATAAAAACAATATGATAATTATTTTTTTATGATAGGGTCATTTTTTATCAAGTGACATTCATCCTGCTCCATATTCCATCCTTGAATAATTACACCTTTGAGCACGTTTTTGTATTGAACTCTCCATTTGTATAAGAAAACTCCAATTTTTACATAGTGGTCTGAGGTGTCCTTTTATTCATGGTTGCGTTTTTATATGAGGAAATGACGGAACGTAATATGGAGCCTATATACCATGCCAGATCACAATGAAACCTTATCTGACAAATGGCTGGATGGAGGGATATTTTTTTGGGGGGGTAGGTAGGAACAGATCTTGGAAATGGAATTATTCCCTTCATCTTTCAAATGGCGGCTTTATTGGCGGCTTTCACTCACCCCAGTCACATCGTTATCTATGTAACTGGGGATTCACTCACTTGCCACTGCGCTGCATATTGCTTAACGTGGCATGCTGGTCGGCGATATCGACGTCCAGTTCTCTCAGCCGTGTTGTCACCCACGTCTGATAATGACAAAAGTCTACCTTTCGGCACAGGCAAACAGACTTTGCTGATGTAGATTGTGGGCAAACTGGCAACTTAGAGCCAGTTCTTTTCTGCTATGTCCCCGAACCAGAAGCACTTCCCAACGATGATGGTGACCAGGCACAAATCCTGTGCAGGCAAATCCGGCTTGCTGCAAAATTTGTACCGCGTGGAGAGTCTCTTCTCCGACCGACAGTTTCACATATATCAGCTTGTGCGCTGGCAGTTCTGTCACTTCTTTTACCCGCTCCGTTGTCTGCGTTTCTATCCAGACTTCCAATCGGCCACCATGACTGGCGATGCTAATACCCGTATCTATTGGAACCGCAGGTTTTAGCGGTTCTTGACCAAATATTTGAGTGACCGATGTCAGCCACGTTTGCCAATTTACCGGCCAGTGTAATTCTGGAAACGGCCAGCGTTGCAAAGGCAGGCAACCGAGTACAATGCTTTCCGGACGTGCTTGATCAAAGGGAGATGTCACATAATCCGGTAATAAACCCGTGGTGTGAAAGCCCAAATTTTGAGCCAGACGCTGGCTGTGATTATGCGACGATACCTGTTTAATCGTGAGTATACCCAATCCCATTTCTTTGGCTTGATCACACAAATATCGGCCCAGCGCGGTCGCAATACCCTGTCCGCGCGCTTGTGGATGTACCGCGATAAGCGCGAGCTCTGCACTTGATGGGCAACGCCCATTCCGCCACAATGTCGCGTGTCCCAATACTTGCCCATCCTGTATTGCAACGGCAGAATACCAGTGTCTGGCCGCATTATAACGACTCAGCATGGTTGGTAGGTAGACTTCCGGATAGACGTAATCTTCGCCGTAAACGACTCGAAACAACGCGCTGACTCCGGTGGAATCTTCTTCCCGGAATAAGCGAATCAACGGCATGACTGGATTTATATTCATGCTGTCTTCTCTTCAGCATTATAACAACGATGATCCACGACCCGTATCAGCTTGCCGGAACGTGGGTGCGTCACCATATTTTCCAGAGCGCAAGAGGCTACCTCCACCTGTAACACCCCTTGGCTACATAGTTCTGCCATAGCGGGCTGGGCAGTGACTAACGCCTGATGGATTGATGCTGTTGATGGCATCTGTGGTGAGTCGCTGGCTAATAGCAGTTTTATCTTATCTATGCCGTCCTGACGGCTTAACAATAGCTGCCAAGCCAGTATTCCTTTCTGTTGTTGCAGTAAACGGGCAATCTGATCGGGAAACAGGGATAACGTGGAAACCCGGATACGGTGAGCACTTCCAGCCCGACCCTGCAAAGCAAATTTGCGGTTCAGTCTTCCCGGCTCTTCACACCAGCAGGCCAGATCGCCTGTGGGGTAGCGAATCACCGGCATTAGACGACGTTGTAGGTTGGTAACAACTAACATGCCATTGCGTCCAGACTCAGTAATGGGCTGACCATTGGATTCGTCAATAATTTCGACAATCGAATCTTCATCAAAAACCCGATGTTCACCGTGGTGACAATCAGGAGAGGCGGCACCAATCAGACCTGCGTCAACACTGGCACATCCGATTGAACCAATGCGCGCGTTGGGAAACACGATATTCAAAAGAGCCAGTTGTTCCGGAAACAGGCTCTCTCCGCCGTACAACAGACGATCAATATTGGGCATAAACTGGCCTGAACGCTGCAAGGTACTGGCAAAACGCAACAATTGTACCGGCACTCCCGCCAGTACATTAATCCCTAAGCTAACAATGGCGTCAGCCAACGCCTGATCATCGACTGAACAGGTAAACGGATATTCCACCACCGGAACCGGTGAATGAGATAACGCTCCGTGAATAAACAACAGGCTGGTATACAGATCTCCGGCAAAAAAGAGATTGGCAACACGGTCGCCAGATTGTAATTGTTGTGCAAGACCTTGGCCGAACGAACGCACAAAGGCTTGCCATTCGCTGCGACTGAACACCGACAACCTCCCTTCGCTGGTAGAGCCGCCGGTTTTAAAAATATGGCCACTGTTGATAGGGCCGGTGAGTACCGGCCAATTCTCCAATGGCTGCGATTGCTGCCAGTAAGCAGCAGGATCGATTAAAGGTAAATCCGTTAGTGCCCAGCCGGATTGTGGCAAATTATTATAAAGATCCCTAAAAAAGGGCGCGTGGTGACGGGTGTATTCCACTAGATCGTGTAATGATAAAGTCATGATTAGCTCAAAAGTCGTTTTGAAATCTATTGGGTATATTGTTTCAGACGCGATAATCCAGCACTAACGGCGTCTTGCCACTTTGGGAATGACGACGGAACTGTCCGGCTGGCGTAGACGTGATTTCCAATTGCAACAATTCACTACTGACAACCTGATTCAGCATTTCATGTTGCAGTAGATGTTGACGTACCTGGTTAACATCGCCATCAGCCAACACATGGATGTATTCGCCACCCTTATCGAGATTTCCGACTAACCATTGCACCGGAAACGCCAGATCGGCTGACAATGCCGTTGGGTTCACAAAAATAGAACCTACCCGTATCAATCCACCATGCCGGCCTTCCAGTCTAAAGCGTGGTGTCGATAATCCGCAGGTACAAGGTTCCGATAACCAGTGGCCTAAATCGCCCACCTCATAGCGTTGAACGACTTGTCCTTCCCGTGCCAGAGGGGTAAACACCAGCCGACCTGTCTCGCCTGACTGAACAGGCTGTTCGCTGTCCAGATCTAATATTTCCAGCCACTGAATATCAGATAACAGATGGAATTCGCCCTCGTTGCAACAAGTGCAAGCATGACCCAATGGGCCCGCATCAACGGAACCGTAAATTGCTGAACGGATCACCTGCACGCCAAAACTGGATAAGAATTGACGCCGTTCTTCACTGACATGTTCACCACCGGCGAAAATTTTGCGCACACCACCATAAGCGCGTAATGCGGCCTCTTCACGTTCAAACAGCTGATATATCGTGCTTGGCATTCCTACCAACGTATTAACGCCTTGCGTGACAATAACTTGTAGGATCTGGCTAAAATCGTCGTCTATCGGGCCACCCATCGGGTAATGCGGCACGGACAATTTATCCAGAACAGTGAAAAAGCTAAGTAGGCCACCATACAAATTGCCGCCGTACAGGAGATTAATGACGCGATCCTGTGCCGGATCGAGACCGGCGGAAAATAGGCCATCTGCCGCTGCTTGCATTTGGATGTGATAATCTCTATGACTGAATCCCGCTAATTTTGGCGCTCCTGTACTCCCGCCACTGCGGAAAAACACTTGTGCTTTCGGTGTCGTGCCACTTTGCTGAAACTGTTCTTTGCCCATGATTGGCAGCCCTGCCAGATCCGGCGGCCTGATGGATAATTTATCCAGCGTGACATGGTTTGGCAGTTGTTCAGCTTTCACACTGACTGAGACCCTGCGTGCAAGCCGCGTCAATGCATAAACGCCATCATGAGGTTCTCCTTCATAACCCTCATGCATAGCGCCGGCCTGACATATCCGGCTGACACCCGCCGCCAGCAACTGACGGCTCAAGGCCGGCAATTCGTGTTCTCCGGCGATCAAACCACAACTCTGTAAATAGGGGCGCCACGGCAGCAATACGTTGATCAACTGCGCACGCGGCACAGGACGAATTTGCAGAGTACGGTACAGTGGAGATGCCGCCAGTTCCTGACGTTGCGTCCACGCGACCCGCCATCCTGTGCCTTCAGTTACCGAACCGGCAACGTCGGCAAACGTGTGATCCAAGCGCAGAAATGCCATCTGACTGCTGATTTCAGCCGCTTCTTGGATATCTGGCTGTAAGGCCGGCCATACCGGTGCGCGTCGTTCCAGTGCCGAAGCCACGGCATCAGCCACTTCGCGCAAAACATTCTCGTCGGTACTATCTACCAACAGGCACTGCGGGCTGGAACAAGCCTGTTGATCAAAACGGCAAACATCATCAGCCAGGGCATCGTAGTCAGCGTTGCTGGCTGCTATCGGGTCGAGATAGGCAAAACTGATGCGATGCCCCCAATCGATCCAGCGGCAACCTGGTCGTAACTGGCTGCGGATAGCCGTCAATGCGGCATTGCTGCCCCAGGCAGACACGGCATCGGCACAGGCAAGTAATTCTGACAATTGATCGGACGGTAGCGGCATTACGGAGACGTAAGACGCTAATTTGCCACTGAGATCATGGCGCAGAAATTCAGCCAGTATCCGTGCATTGAGGCCATTATCACTGCTACTGGGGCGCAACCAGTTGATATTGCCAACTAACAGACTTTCCAATACAGCCATAAATGGTAGCAATGGTGCGTTGGCCGGAGTGATATGCACCACCAACCCCAAAGGTTGCCAAGTCTCAAAGCGCGGCTGGGTATAATCGAAACGGCGCAGGGAAAACGGCTGTTCTCCCAATTCATGGCGCAGCTTTTCTTCCAGTGCGTCACGATGGCAAAAGTGGCGTAACGTGCTGATTGTGGTTGCATCCAGTGCAAAATCAGTTGCCATGGTTTTGAGACTGTTGGCAAAACGCTCGGCGCAATCCAACACTTCTTGTACAGTTGGAGGACAAGCCAAGGCGTCGGCAAGACGGTTTTTAAGATCGGCCAGTGCGGCCGCCGGTTCCAAGTTAGAGATAACCTCGCCATTAACTAAATACATTTCAGGATTCCTTAATCAACTCAGAAGCGGCAATCGCACAACTACGGCTTTTACTCGTACCGGCACGGCCCAGCAGTTCAAACCAATCGGTAGCTAATCCACATCCACACTCTGCGGCGGGATGCAATACCGCCAAATCGCTCACCACGATACTGTGTGCTGGACTGGAAGTGATATAAGGTGATGTCAGATGCAGAAAACCCGGTTTACCATAGGATTGCACCGCCATGTCGGCTGTATCACGGACATAAGCACGGGCATAGGACGGCACATGAAAATGGTGATTCTGGCACTCAACATAGGGCACCGGATGCTCAACTGAACCATAGCCATCCCGGCAGCGTTCATCAGGAATGCCCAGTTGTTCATTCAAACGCCGGTACAGCTCGGATCTTGGAATGGCTTTATCGGCGTGGGTTTTCCAGCCGCCACCTAAAAAGACCAAAGATTCGGGATGCAATTGTAGTGGAGGTAAATTCATTTCCCGCATCCGTTCCAGCGTGAACCAGAGGAAGGCCGGGAAGCCTAAGAAACGCACTGGCAGCCCTTGTGCGGCAAATTCCTGCAAGGCACGGATCACACCAAATGGGTCGAATTCATTGCTTTTTCCATTGTGGCGCAGTGCATAACAAGCTTGCGATACCGGTGCGTACTGACACAGATATTGATCGGTATAGGCGGTTCCCAGCGTAATTGCTCCGGCGGGTTCATAGCTCAATAATATGTAGTTACAAGGCTGTTTTGGTGTATTCCAGCCGTAATATTCGAAAATACGTTCAACCATTCTCTGGGCTGCCTGTATGCTGCGCGTATCGTACCGCATACGGCTCTTTTGACCGGTTGTCCCAGATGAAGTCAATTCCAGCGCATCTATACCGGTATGACTTAGCAGCAGCTGATGTTTGAAATAATTGGCGAAAATAGGCGGTAAACGCGACCAGTCATGCAATTTTTCTAGTTTTTGATCATCCAAACCATTTGCTTTCAACCATTGATAGTAACTGGGGCTGTTTTCACAATGGTACCGTGTCAATTCACGCATAGCCGCGTCGAATAGTTGGTCACAATCGCTATCGGCACGATAGGGGTGATCAAGCGCGCAAAGGGCGTCAACATAAGCAAGAGAAGTCAAAAGTCATCTCCAGAAAAAGAAATAAAAAAGGGGGAATTCCCTTCAATAATAAGTAAATTGCTTCACCATCCAGCAAGCAAAAGGACTCATACTCCACTAAGAGAAAATTATGGTATGGCAAATACAATTACTTGACCAAATAAAAATAAGTCACTGCTTTTAGATATCTAATATTTTAAATTGTTAATTCCTTGTAAGTAAAATTGGGAAAATATAACAATTAGGATTTTATAAAATTACATATCATAAATGATGGATGTTCAATAAATTTATCCTTGAACTCATCCAGAATTAGTGATATTTAAATGGAGCAACAAATAATCTAACTTCATGGTTTCGTCTAATATTCATCCAATAAATGAAATTATAAAATCTATGAAAATTAATATCTGCAATGATAAATGATAACGTTATTTCATTACTAAATAGAAATTATCCCGGCAAGAAATATAATAATCAAATGCAGGGGGTAATATTTTTATTTTTAATGGCTAAGTTATTTTTAATACAGAGAATAGCTAACATATCCTATATTTCTATTCAGTGATGAGGAATATTCAGAATTAATCATGGCATTATGGTAAACGAAAATTGAGAATCTATATCTAATATTTTAAGAGTCTAAGAAACATTTTTTGATATTGCTAAAAGTAATTAACATAGAGAAAAAAATAAAATAATTTAAAAACAATTACTTATATGTAGTTGTTGCGTATTTATGGTTTGTTTTTTTTATTGGTTGATAACTCTGTTTAATATCATGAAATGCCCAATATCAAACTGATATTTTAAATATTACCGCAATTTTTCGCTGTTTATTGTCACCTAACGTAGAATTGCATTACATTATTATTTTATTTGCAATTATTTAATAATGTAATTATTTTATTTAACATATATAAAATATGTTTTGGGTATTGGTTTAGATCCAACAGAATGATGGTTTTCTATTCTATAGCATTTACTTCTGTCATTAAAAAGGGAGAGTTTGTTAATTCTCCCATTTTCTATGGAAGTCAGAAGCGGGATTTAAGCAGCTCGTAATAAATACTGCTATTGGCATGTCATCGCCTAATTCCATATCGGGTCTTTCGTGATGATAAAGTCATTGCCACTTTGTCGTATATTCTTGCAATTCACTCAATGATGAAAATAAATATTGCCCCAGCCAGTCATAACGAACGGTACGGTTATAACGTTCAGTATAGACTCCGCTGGGCGACAGACTAGGGCGTGTTGACGTTTTGTGAAGGTAATCTGAACAGCATGATGATTTGGTATAATCCATTTCGCCAAAAACTCAT
>NZ_JANAIF010000103.1 GCF_024721015.1 Xenorhabdus bovienii | reverse complement strand
AGCGAAAGAGCTCACCACTCGGTTGACTGATAACTTCCAGATTTTAAAACCCGCCTCTTCAAGTTAATTGCGTATAAACGGGTAAAGCAACTCTTCCAGATGTATAACTAAATTTTGTTGTTTCTGTTGCCGGAATAAAATGATCTAAACGGTAAGATTCTTCACTGAGAGGATCCAACTGAGTTAACTTTGACATAAACTCTCCTTTTTTAAAATTAGAATTACATGTCTCACTATATAACTTAGGTCATCATCCTAACTCACGCATTTTTAACTTTATACCTCATCATTTATTAGTATTATATTATGAATAGCATTCTATAAAAAAATAGAAATCTACTCGGAAATCATTTTAAATAAAAATAATCAAGTTTATTTGATGGAAAATTTATTAAGGGAAGCATTAGTAATTACTGAAATTACTCCGCTTCCCTTAAATATTTTGGTCAATCCAAAAAACAAATCCGTCGATTACCGAAAGTTAGTCACGGAAATTAGTAAACTGGAAAGGTTGCCCCAACTCTGCACCACGAACCAGTGTCATCACACTTTGCAGGTCATCCCGCGCTTTGCCCGTAACCCGAACTTGTTCACCCTGAATCTGTGCCTGCACTTTTAGTTTGCTGTCTTTGATCAGCTTCACAATCTTCTTCGCCAATGGTGTATCGATACCTTGCAGGAAGGTTGCCTCTACACTATAGGTTTTACCACTGTGAACCATATTTTCGGCAACATTAAGCACCGAACCATCGATTCCACGTTTGGCAAATTTTTCACGGAGTATGTCAACCAATTGGTTGACTTGAAAGTCAGATTCACTCGCAATCTTAACTGATTCGTTCTTCTCGTTTAATTCAAAACTCGCATTGACGTTGCGAAAATCCCAGCGATTGGTTAATTCTCTCTGTGCGTTCTCTACTGCGTTACGCACTTCCTGCATATCAACTTCTGAAACAATATCAAATGATGGCATTACCAGTCACCTCCTGCTTATCAATAAGTTGGCATGATAACCGCTTTCCATTATTGGCAAAAGATCTATACTCGGGAGGTTCTGCGATCTTTTGGCATTTACGCTACTTTTTAAGGTCGTTTGATTTGAGATCGTTTGATTTAAGGCCGTTTGAAATCAGCATTGTTTCGAGGTTCTCCATAAAAGCGCCTCTCATCTCAAGGAAGTATATGAAAATCACCGTTCTTGGCTGTGGTGCTATAGGTAAACTGTGGCTTGTGGCCTTATCCCAGCAAAATCACGACATTCAAGCATGGATAAGGGTTCCACAACCTTTTGTCTCGGTTCGTATCGATAATTTCAATGGTAAGGTATTTGATCAACAATTTTCTGCCAATGACGAAAAGCATCTCGCCGAAAGCGAATTGTTGCTCGTTTGTTTAAAAGCATGGCAAGTTTCTGATGCCATCAATAACCTCGCCCCTAAACTTTCTCCTCATTGTCCGATCCTGTTACTACACAATGGAATGGGATCACAGGAAGAATTTTTACCTTTGCCCAACCCCATTTTACTTGGTGTGACCACTCACGGCTCCTATCAGGAAAATGGCATTGTTTACCACAAATCGCAAGGTATTACCCATATTGGTTCCACAACGGCTAACGCCGATAAATTCAGTTTTCTGGCGGATGTCTTACACTATGCACTGCCCGATGTGGCATGGCACAATGAAATCCACACCATCAGTTGGCTCAAGCTTGCCGTCAACTGTATTATCAATCCACTCACAGTAATTTATGACTGCAAAAATGGCAATCTATTGCAGCATACTGCGCAAATCGATTTACTGTGCGACGAAATTCACCAAGTGATGGAACGCGATAATCTACATACGACCAAACAGATGCTTGTTGATTATGTTATGAATGTGATTGAACAGACTTCTGAAAATTATTCATCCATGCTACAGGATATACGAGCACAACGGCATACAGAAATAGATTACATTACAGGTTTTTTACTACGCCGAGCCCGTGCTTATGGGCTGTCCATCAAAGAAAATACTATTATTTATCAATTTATTAAACGAAAGGAGGAGGAATATGAACGCCTCAGCCCTCATCTGCCTGGCTCACGGCAGTGAAGAAACCGAAGCCGTTATCACTATTGATTTACTGGTTCGAGCAGAGATTAATGTTACCGTAGCCAGTGCCGCAACAGATGGTGTCCTCATACTAACCTGTTCACGTGGAGTCAAAATCGTTGCCGATACACCTTTGGTTAATGTTGTTGATGAAGATTTTGATGCCATTATCCTACCAGGAGGAATAAAAGGAGCAGAATGTTTCCGTGATAGCCCGTTAGTGGTAGAAAAAATTCGAACAGCACACAGCCAAGGCAAAATCATTGCAGCAATCTGTGCATCTCCTGCCATCGTTCTGGAATATCATCAACTCTTTCCTATCGGAAATATGACAGGTTATCCCAGCATGCGGGATAAAATCGCGCCGGAAAAATGGATCGACCGTCGGGTCTATTTTGATGAAAGGGTCAATTTGCTGACCAGTCAAGGGCCTGCTACCACTTTTGATTTTGCACTGAAGCTGATTGAACTGCTGAAGGGGAAAGAGAAGGCAGCGGAAGTTGCTACACAACTGGTATTGCCACCTAGCGTCAATAATTACCAGCATCAGCAATAAAAATCGGATTTGCACAGGCTGCTTACAGAATATTATTCCTGTAAGCAGTTCTGCTGCCCTGATTTCAGATCAAGGCCGATAAATCTTCACGTTCTCAAAACCTTGCTCTCGCAGATAAAGAGCCTGTAAGCGGCTCATCACGCCTCTTTCACAATAAAGCAGGTAATTTTTCTCTTTTGGCAGATCACCAAACTGAGTGCCCAATTTATAGAAAGGCAATGACTGAATTTCGATTCCATCCACGCTTAATGGGCGATCATCTTGCTCATCTGGCGCACGGATATCCAGTAGCACATCACTGGTGGAAAATTCAGTGACAGTTTCCACTTCAACAACCTGCTCACAGGCCTGCTGTGCAATCTGGCGGATATCCAAATTCTGAGCTTCACTTACCACACGATCCAGAATCTCAAAATCAAAATTGGCTTCTTCCGCTTCAATTTTGGCTTTCACCGCTTTCACAGTTGGACTTTTTGAAATAACGCCACAAAATTCAGGCATGGTACGAGCAAAATCTTCCGTGCCAATCTCACGAGCCAACTTAATGATGTGCTCTTTATCGTGAGAAATCAGAGGGCGGAGGATCAGCGTATCAGAAGCATTATCAATCAGCCTTAAGTTAGTCAAAGTCTGGCTGGATACCTGCCCCAAAGCCTCTCCGGTCACAATTGCCTGTACACCGTAGCGCTCCGCAATACTGGAAGATGCCCTGACCATCATTCTTTTCAGTACAACGCCCATCTGACCGTCATCCACTTTTTCGAGGATCTCCGCGACAACGGGCTCGAAATCAACAGCAACAAAACGGACTTTATGGGAACTACCAAACCGATTCCACAAATAATGGGCGACCTGTTTCACGCCAATTTCATGAGCAGCACCGCCAAGATTAAAGAAACAGTAGTGTACGCGGCAGCCACGGCGCATTAGCATGTAACTGGAAACACCGGAATCAAACCCACCTGAAATCAACGACAGTACATCTTCCTGTGTCCCGATAGGAAAACCACCTATCCCTTCATGGCGGGCTTTAACCAGAATCAGTATATCCTGTTCGATCTCTAAATTTACCGTTACATCCGGATGCGTTAATTTCACTTTGGCGGATTCAATGTGCTGATTTAGGCCACCACCGACATATCGTTCGACTTCATTGGAAGTGAAGCTATGCTTACCTCGACGCTTTACACGCACACAAAATGTTTTTCCATGCAGCAAATGGCCATAGGCTTCGTAGGTTTGTTCAAAGATATGATGCAAGTCACGAAAATCTCGTTCTTCTACTTGCAAGATATGGTGAATACCCGGAATACGTGTTAGTGCATCACAAATTTCAGCACCAAGGTTATCATTTTTAGCCCGAACTTCGATATTATCCCAGTGGCGGACAACAGCAATCTCCTCTGATAATGTTTTCAGCACATTGCGGATATTGCTGGCAAGGATTTTAATAAAACGTAACCGGACGGTCTGGCTCTTAATCGTAATTTCTGGGAATAATTTAATGATAAACTTCATAGTAAGATATAGTAGTCATTCAATGTTGAACTATCACAATCAATATCAATGATTGTTCTTAAGTGTTCAGTTAGATAGGGCGTAGAGTATAACACCAATCTCACTATATCGACTGTAAAAAAACAGCGGTAACGAATGATTTATTTCTTCCAGTGTAGTAGGGTACTCTGCAATTCTGTAGCGAACTTGCTTGACTGTAATTCGTTAAATAATCATACCTTAAATCATTATGTCTAAAGCAAATCAAACATCAGAAATCGAACAGACACCAGCGTTTGAAACTTCCCTGAAAGAGCTGGAGGAAATTGTCACTCGTCTGGAATCAGGGAAACTTCCCTTAGAAAGTGCATTAAATGAGTTTGAACGCGGTATTCAACTTGCAAGGCAGGGACAAAAAACCCTCCAACAGGCGGAGCAAAGAGTGCAGATTTTATTGAATCATGATGCACAATCGCCACTTGATGAATTTTCGCCTGACGCTGAGTAAATTTATGTCTGAACAATATAAGACTCCTTTTGAAGAGCAATTAAGCGCTTGTCAGCAGCATGTCAATGACAAGCTGATAGCAACATTTTCTTCATTACCTTTTTTGGACAGCCCATTAGCGACAGCTATGCTGCATGGCGCGGTACTAGGCGGCAAGCGGTTGCGCCCATTTTTGGTTTACAGCGTGGGCGAAATGTTTGGCCTTTCCAGAGAGAGTCTTGATGCTCCTGCTCTCGCCTTAGAATGCATTCATGCCTATTCACTGATCCATGATGATTTGCCGGCAATGGACAACGACGATTTACGCCGTGGTCAACCTACCTGCCATATCAAATTTGGTGAGAGTCTGGCAATTCTGGCTGGAGATGCATTACAGTCATTGGCATTTGAGATACTGGCAAAGCAAGATATGCCAAATATTGTCTTATCCGATCGCCTTGCAATGGTTGCTGAACTGGCAACAGCGAGTGGTCTTGCTGGCATGTGCAGAGGGCAGTCACTGGATTTGGAAGCCGAGGGAAAACAGATCGACCTTGCTGCTCTGGAACAAATCCATCGGCATAAAACAGGCGCATTAATACGTACAGCCGTCAGGCTTGGGGCTTACAGTGCTGGGCAACGTGGCCGTGAAGTACTCCCTTTACTGGATCAATATGCTCAAGCCATTGGCCTCGCATTTCAGGTACATGATGATATTCTGGATGTCATTGGCAATACAGACGTTATCGGCAAGCGGCAGGGGAACGATCAGCAACTTGGTAAAAGCACTTATCCTGCGCTATTAGGTTTGGAACAAGCCAAGAAAAAAGCGAGGGATCTCTATGAAGAAGCGCTCGCCGCACTCACGGAACTGGAAAAACAATCCTATAACACCGTGATCTTAAAAAAACTGGCTGGTTTTATCATCGAAAGAAACAGTTAAAAAAGTGAGCCATAACAATCACCGATCATATTAGTTACTAGTTACATTAATCACTGGTTATATTATTCATCGGTTATAATAGCAATCCAATAATCAATAAAATGGCCTCATGAGGCGAACCCAGAAATTACACACTGATAACAACAGGGTTCTTAATATTCAACTTCTAACGGGATAGCATTTTAACGGGCATAGCATGAGCATTGATATAGCGAAATATCCAACATTGGCATTGGCGGAAACTCCCGAAGAACTTCGCCTGCTACCCAAAGACACTTTGCCAAAGTTATGCGACGAACTGCGTCAATTTTTGCTAAACAGTGTCAGTCGCTCCAGCGGCCACTTTGCTTCCGGCCTCGGCACTGTCGAATTAACAGTCGCACTTCATTATGTTTATAAAACACCGTTTGACAATTTAGTTTGGGATGTCGGTCATCAGGCCTATCCGCACAAAATATTGACCGGACGCCGTGATCACATTAACACTATTCGTCAGAAAAATGGGCTCCACCCCTTCCCGTGGCGAGATGAAAGTGAATATGACACCCTATGTGTCGGCCATTCATCCACTTCAATTAGTGCTGGATTGGGTATGGCCATTGCGGCAAAACATGAAGACAAAGGTCGCAAAACCGTCTGCGTCATTGGTGATGGAGCTATCACTGCTGGCATGGCTTTCGAAGCTATGAACCATGCCGGGGACATCGATCCCGATATGCTGGTTATCCTCAATGACAATGAAATGTCCATTTCTGAAAACGTTGGCGCTTTGAATAACCACCTGGCGCATCTTCTTTCAGGCAAATTGTATACAACCCTGCGTGAAGGGGGCAAAAAAGTCTTTTCCAACCTGCCTCCCATCAAAGAGTTACTGAAGAAAACCGAAGAACATCTCAAAGGCATGGTCGTTCCCGGAACGCTGTTCGAAGAGCTAGGGTTTAACTACATCGGTCCTGTCGATGGCCATGACGTATTGGCTCTGACCCAGACCCTGAAAAATATGCGTGAGCTGAAAGGGCCGCAATTCCTGCATATCATGACCAAAAAAGGCCGTGGCTATGCCCCTGCGGAAAAAGATCCCATCGGTTGGCATGCTGTCCCTAAATTCGATCCGGCTACAGGTTCCTTGCCGAAAAGTTCAGATACCCGCCCGACATTTTCCAAGATCTTCGGTGACTGGCTGTGTGAAGAAGCTGCCCATGATAAAAAACTGATGGCGATCACCCCTGCCATGCGGGAAGGCTCAGGTATGGTTCGTTTCTCCCGTGAATACCCTGAACAATACTTTGACGTGGCTATTGCCGAACAACACTCTGTCACTTTTGCGGCAGGGCTGGCTATTGGTGGTTACAAACCGATTGTGGCAATTTACTCCACCTTCCTACAACGTGCTTATGATCAGGTGATCCATGACGTCGCCATCCAGAATCTGCCCGTGCTGTTTGCCATCGATCGTGGCGGCATTGTCGGCTCGGACGGACAGACTCATCAAGGTGCATTCGACCTCTCATTCCTGCGTTGTATCCCAAATATGGTGATCATGGCACCCAGTGATGAAAATGAGTGCCGTCAGATGCTGCATACTGGCCATCACTATCAGAACGGCCCGGCGGCTGTTCGTTATCCTCGTGGAACCGGAACAGGTGCTGAACTCCAGCCACTGGAGGCATTGCCAATCGGTAAAGGTATAGTTCGCCGTCAGGGAGAACGCATTGCTATCCTGAACTTCGGAACGCTGCTGCCAGACGCATTGCAATCCGCTGAAGCCTTGAACGCAACCGTTGTTGATATGCGCTTTATTAAACCACTGGATAACCAACTAGTGCTAGAAATAGCAGCCAGCCATGATATGTTGGTCACTCTGGAAGAAAACGCCATCATGGGTGGGGCAGGCAGCGGCGTCAATGAACTGCTGATGCAAACAGGTCAGCCTGTTCCGGTATTAAACCTCGGTTTGCCTGATCACTTTATCCCTCAGGGAACACAGGAAGAGATCCGAGCTGATTTAGGGTTAGATGCCACTGGAATTCAACACGCTATCGAAAAATATCTGGCTAAATAATCTTCAAAAAAGGATGTGTGCTCTTTGCAGCAACGCATCCTTTTTTCTTCTGCTCTTTCCTTTTCAACTTCAAAATTTTTCAAAAAACTAATCAGTTATATCAATCTTCAATATAACCATTTCACGACTGTCTTCTCATTTTTGAAATCACTACATTAATTTTAATTAAACTTAACTACCACCTACTGAAGTAGGTGGGTTAGCGCACTTCGGTGCCGACGACTGAAAGTCGTCGGACCACGCACCTCGTAAACGCGCATAGGTCAAAGAATTAAAGTCAAAGTCACCGTCTAAAGACGGTGGTTTTAAACCTTTCATATGGAAAAATCAATGTGATAATACACATTCAATTTAAATGGTTATTAGGGACTGTTGATGTTTTATGTTCATAAATCAATCAGCCCACATTGGTAACCAAACGAGAGTAAATGCCAGTG
>NZ_JANAIF010000102.1 GCF_024721015.1 Xenorhabdus bovienii | reverse complement strand
TCAAAAACACGCGCAATCTCGGGATCATGGGATGAAACCAGAAAATCGGCCAGATGCGGTGACTCTTTCGCTATGCACTGTGCCAGCTCCCGCAAGTAGGTACGCTCTTGCAGGTACAGCGATTCCTTGTTGTTTATCATTATTTGTACTTTGTAATGTTATATTTTTTTATCCGGCAGGTTAATCTATTGTACACACTCATCAGTAAAATTAATTAACCCATTAGATGGAGTTTTCGCCTGATTTTGGCGGAATATGGGGGAACCAGCGGAATAGGCACGAGAATTCAGGCAAAAATAAGGCTGACAAGAACAGTCAACGGTTTGACTCTCCTATACCTAACCGTTAATATCTTTTTCTACAAAAATGATCCAGCGCCTGTCAGGATCACCTTCGGGTGGCGAAACAAAACTCCCGTAGCCTGAAAGGGAGAGCAAGCATCGCGGTACATCTGCGCACCTTTGGAAGCAGATATTGTCAGACATAAACCCCTTGTCTGGCGATGAAGGTTTTTTAAACGAAAAAAGACCTCAAAAAGGTGTTTTTATATTGTCCTCCAAGTGCATTGAACGTTGAATCATGCACTTCTTTCATATCAACATCAGATCCTATCTTCACTTAACTTTTGCATAGTGAGATTGAGTGACGTCCTGAACGCATTTCACGCCATACGTGCCGGATAATATTCACACACCTGATTCAATGCCTTAACTATTTCTGTTTGAAATATTCAGCGAACAGGTTTTCTACACACAAATAATTAACTCATCACTACCGTTTAACACTGAACCTTGCGATGTTTTGCGATGCTTACTGGCATTTCAACGATTGCACGACTTTTACTGATTGTTTGTGGAACTTAAGGCGTCACTTTTTGCCGGTTTATCGCTGAAAGTGACGCCGCAGCCAAAAAACAACACAACTCTGACAGGCTCAGGCCTGCTTAACCGCGCAGTGAATCTGACACTGCATTTTTAGATTGAAAAAGGAGAACCTGACGATATCGAGGCTGGCTTTTTGCCGGTGGGGATGACCTGCTTATGCAGGCGGCAGTACAGCGTACTCAACCGATACCCCGTAATACCTCAACCTGCGTTCACTCTGGCGCACAGATATCCGTCAAGGGCAAGGCAGGCTTCACTGTTTTGCCAGAACTGTCGCGCGCCAGAGATTGCATGTTGAAAGGTTAAGTAGAGGGAAGCTAATGAGCCGATTGATTAAAGAATTAAAATTTTTTGCCCGGAAGGCGGGCGGCAGTCATAAAACCTGTCATGATCGCATTCGGATTGCAGGACGTTTGGGGGCGTTGTTATTGAGCCTGAATATCCAGGTGAAAAGTCTCAGCCAATTAAAAGCCAAACATGTGGAACAGTATGTTGATGCCCGTTTATCCCAGGGGATCGCCAAAAGAACGGTGCAAAATGAAATGTCTGCGCTGCGTAATATTTTCCGCATGGCAGGCCGGGAGAAACTGGAAACCTCGCCGCGATTGAGTAATCAGGCATTGGGATTAAGCGGAACCAGCCGCGCCGGAACTAAGCAGGCGATCCCTGATGCCACGTTTCAGGTTGTTTATCAAAAGGCACTTGAACGTGATGCCGGATTGGCCGTCACACTGAAACTCGCACGATTATTGGGGTTGCGTTCTCAGGAAGCGGTGCAATGCAGTGCTTCATTGAAAAGCTGGCTCAAACAGTTGGAGCAACCAGAGCCAAAACTCCATGTTGTTTTCGGTACAAAAGGCGGTCGACCAAGACAAACCCGTGTACTGGATGTTGCAGCAGTAAAAAAGGCTGTCGAACAGGCGATGGCTATTGCAGAACAACGTGGCGGCAGGTTGATTGATAAACCGGATCTCAAGCAGGCCATGAACTACTGGCGGACATATACTACAAGGATTGGTTTAACAGGCTGCCATTCTCCCCACAGTTTGCGTTATGCGTGGGCACAAGATGCACTGAGTTTTTACCAGCAAAATGGTTTTAGCCGTCAGGAATCACGGGCACTGGTTTCAATGGATTTGGGGCATGGTGATGGTCGCGGGCGTTATGTGGTACGGATTTATAGTCGTTAACCTTAGTCGTTCGGTTATTGAGTTAGATAAAACAATCAGTTAAAGTATTCCCGCCATTGGCAAAATCCAATGGTCAAGGTTTAGCAGCCTTGTCACTCATAGACACTGGCAGAAATTTTGCCAGTGTGCCTGTTATCGCCTTTTCAATGGTGGTTCAGGCAGGGGGGACGTAAGTCTCGCTGGTATGAGTGCCAGTCTGCTAACCCTGTCTGAATCGCCACCATCAATGATTAATTAATGGAAGGGGTAGCAGGAATGAATAATGTTAGAAATGACTGGCATCAGGCCGATATTATTGCTGCATTACGCAAACGCGGTACAACATTAGCGGCTCTCTCCCGTGAAACGGGACTCAGTTCATCAACATTAGCCAATGCACTCAGCAGGCAGTGGCCTAAAGGTGAATGGATCATTGCGAATTATCTCGGCGTCCATCCCTCAGAAATCTGGCCTAGTCGTTATTTTGATATTAATGGTCAACTGATTGAACGTAAGGTTCGCCATAAACCGCAGGAATAATTCACTTCAATTTGTGATCTAGTTCGTAAAAATGATAATTTTTTATATCAAGCCCTGAACATGGAATGGCAGCCAGATTTGACCATTTTTAACCCTCACGGCTTTTTTGCTTTAAGATAATCAAAAAGCACGCAATGAGTTATATAAATAAGTAAAATCAGTCAGATATAAAAGAAAAAGCAAGCAAAAAAATCCGGGGGCATTAAAAGGGGCATAAAAGAAAGGTAAGATTATAAATTTTGTATTTTCAACAAGTTATAATGATTTTCGATTCCGAGTCCGGCACCAAATTTCCATGCGGGTTTGTCCTAGGTTGTTAAATTTCCTGACAAAAGCGCGAAAAGGAATCAATCGTTAATTAAATGTTAAAGCCTAATCAGTTCAATTTGTACTGTTTAGTTGAAAAGAACATTTAAGACAAGATAACAGGGTAGCTGTTTTAACAGTTACCCTTTTCTCGTTTAAGGTAATGATTTCAGTAATTGATTCTGATGTCAAGTCAGGGGAAAACTTCACGGGACAGAGAATCGATATTAACCATTTTTCATACCATCAATAATGTTGATGCAGGGCAATTCACTCACACCACCACCCCAGGGGTTACGCATGAAATTTTGGTAGGCTAAAATTGATTAAATAACAGCGCTTCCATATAACACTTATCCCACCCGGCTGATTTCCTTCGGGCACTCAAACTCAGTTTACTGTTTATATCTCGTTTAACGATATTGAGCGCCATTTTACGTAATTGAGCAAATATTCTTGTGGCGATCCGCTCTCTCATCCGTGAATCATCTTCTCGAAAAGTGACATCCAGTACCCAGTGTAAACTATTTTCGATAGCCCAATGTTTTCGTATGGCACCTAACTGAAAGGCGGGAACATCCTGACAACTGATTAAATAATAACGAAAATCAGAGGTGACTGTGTCAGAATATTGTTCTTGCCGTATCGTTTCCGTTACAAGGAGGGCCTGAATATCCGGCCAAGAACCTAAGTGTTTTGTTTCTGATGTCAGTGGCAAAACCCATCCGCGTCGTCTGACTGTACGTCCGTGGCTATCTTCAAATTCATCATGGTCAGGTTTAAGATGAGGCTGTTGGGTTATCTGTTACTGAAAATAGTCAACGGCTTCCGAAAAGGTTTTTCCCTGATTGCCTTTAAGGGACAAAATATAATCGGCTTCACTCTCGCGTAATTGCTGAACAATTGTGCGTTGGCAGCCCATCGCATCAATCGTCACGAGATGCAAATATTTTCATGCGTAACCCCTGGAAGTTGCCCCTGTCACAAAAACAATCATAATTATCCTCTTATCTGCGAGTCATTATCATTAATAACCCTATTAGTAGAAAAATTTATTTCTTATTAGTCAAGGTTAAATTGTTTTTCATGCTATTAATACTTTGTTTTTAAATAAATTATTTATCAAGTGACATGAGGATAAATATACAATAGAAAGACTTGATTAAAATAAATAACTGGAATAAATTATTTACAATGAAATCATATATAGAGTGCTAAAATTTTTTATAGATAAAAGTAAAAAATCAGGAGTAAATATGCCTTTTTTTCAACCATTTAAAACGAGTCTTGAGCCAGAGGATCTTGTATTTGGTTTAAATACAGAAAGAAACAAGTATGCCATAGAATATCGAGCCTTCGGCCATTTACGCGATAAGAATCATTTCTCAATAATTGATAGATATTCAATTACTCCAGAAGAAATTACAACGCGGAAATTTCTTAGAGCACAAATCCCACCTAATCAAGAAAGCTTTACACAATCGATAGAAAATCATCGTAAGTACAAGGTATTACAGTCTGCTGCGAAAGATAATGGAAAGACGAATTTTGATGTTGATTGGGATAAACATTGTCTTTCCTATACTAAAAAAGTGACAAAAAGAAAATGCAAAGCTGGATTATCTTGGTACTCTCTTTCACTAAACCGTTCATGTGTTCATTTTATTTTAGATGGAATAGATATGGAGAGTGTTATTTACAAACATTATGAGCAAAAGATAAAGAAAGGGACTTCATACACAGGCAGTGAACTGAGATGGATATATCGAAATAGGAAAGATCCAAAAGTTAAATCTTGCATCCAATTTTGGCGAAATGGTCAGCCAGTTCTCCCACCTTGGGAAGAAGGAAAAGATGCTCATTTATGGCAATACTACCAGCCGAAATTTGAAAACTCTGAAATTGAGGTTGGGGAATTTGCTGAAACCGTTTTGAACCTTTAGGATAAATATAATGGTCAGCTAAATGTAAGTCTTGATACGACGAGACGCACTGAATGACAATAACTCGATTGAGCAAGAAATGGCCCATTAATTTTTTTGATAGACCTTTTCTTGCCTGATTACAGCGTTCTTAGATTCTGATTGGTTTTCTCGTCAGAACTTTCATGAATGCTTGTACAAAGACAGTAGTATAGAATAAGGGAACGTATAGCATTCCAATGGCGATCATCATAGCTCCTATAGAAAGCATTATCGCAACTGTGCTATCAGGTGAGGTTATATTCATTAAACCTTCTGATAATCCCACTAGAAATTCTTTTCCTTGTAGTTTTGCATAAAGCCATGAAGCGCCAACAAGAACTGTTCCTAACCAAAATGAGATCCAGCATATTGCGGATGTAAAAGGGGTTGAGTTGTTTCTCATTTTTTTCCTTTATATTTATAAAATTACAGATGATGAAAAGAAACATTAGTACTGAACTGCATTTCTTTTTGCGAAAGTTTAGATTTTTTCATGTTGATACACATTTTGCCAATATACCAAATGATAAGTGGATAATAACTTTGATTTGACCAAAATAAGTAACCCCAGTGACCATCGGCAGTCATCCATTTTCTGAGCATTTCCACCGAGACGATGATGTCGTGACGTTCCCTAAGTTTTTCAGCAGCCAGTGTGGGGCCAAAGTCACTGTAATTTTCATATAGCAACGCCAATACCTGAAGTTTTAGCGATTCAGGAAGACTGTAGTTGCCAGATTTGCATGTCAAGGCTAAGTAGAAATGTCCTGATTTATGCATGTATTATAAATAATTACAGGCGGTTCTCTGGAGGAGAACATGCAGATTAACATGAGAAAATCATACTAATGAAAGCTATATCTATAGTCGCACCAGCAGGTGAAAATATTGCGACAGGAAAAAAAACGTTAGAAATAAGAAAATGGGCACCAAACTTTGATTGTAATGAGGACTTGTTGATTGTTGAGAACCAACATTATCTTTTAAAAGAGGGTGATGAGGAAATGGGGAAAGCCGTCGCAATCGTCAAAGTTAAAAATGTTAGGCCATTTTTTGAAAGTGATATTGAAGCAGCTTGCGCATCGTATTACGAAGCGGGTTAGTTAGCTTGGGAGCTAACGGATGTCAGAGCTATCGAAGAACCAATAAAAATGATAGCAAAACGTAAAATTTATGAGGTTGAGCTGAGAGCCTAACGATTATAAACCAGCCAGAACACTGAATTGCACTTTCATACCTCATTATGATGAAAATAAAAAGTTAAGATGACTAATCGGAAATTATCTCATGGATTTGTTTATTGAAAAGGTTACACCTAACACAGTTGGTTTTTGGGAGTTGATGAAAGAGTATTCGTTTTTAATACAATATGTTACGCAGGCTGAAACATAACTGGCACAGCGGAAAAAACCGCTTTGAGCTGCCGCCCAGTCGCATCATCAATAAAGACCAGTAAACAGCATTTAGGCGCTCGTCCCTCGAACCAGTCATGAGGAGAACCGTCAATTTGGATCAGTTCACCAAAACAATCACGACGGTTACGCGGCTGATATATACGGGGTTTACGTCTGACATAGGGAACCCAGAGACCGTCAGCTATCATCCACTTTCTGAGCAGGGGTTACGCATGAAATTTTAGTAGGCTAAAATTGATTAAATAACAGCGCTTCCATATAGCCATTATCCCACCCGGCCGATTTCCTTCGGGCACTTAAACTCAGTTTACTGTTGGTATCTCGTTTAACAATATTGAGTGCCATTTTACGTAATTGGGCAAATACTCTTGTGGCGATCCGCTCTCTCATCCGTGAGTCATCTTCTCGAAAAGTGACATCCAGTACCCAATGTAAACTATTCTCTATAGCCCAATGTTTTCTTATGGCACCTAGTTGAAAGGTGGGAGAATCATGGCAACTACTTAAATAATAACGAAAATCAGAGGTCACCGTGTCAGAGTAGTGTTCTTGCCGTATCGTTTCCGTTACCAGAAGGGCCTGAATATTTGGCCAAGAACTTAGGTATTTTGTTTCTGATGTCAGCAGCAGAACCCATCCACGTCCATGACTATCATCGAATTCATCATAGTCAGGTTTAAGGTAAGGTTTTTGGGTTATCTGTTGCTGTTGAAAATAATTAACAGCTTCCGAAAAAGTTTTTCCCTGATTGCCTTTAAGCGACAAAATATAATCGGCTTCACTCTCACGTAATTGCTGAGCAATCGTGCGTTGGCAGCCCATCGCATCAATCGTCACGAGATGTCCTTTCAATGAAAGCATCGATAATAATGCGGGGATGGCCTTAATTTCGTTTGATTTTCCGTCTACTGCACACTGACATAAGCTGAGTCCTTTCTCAACCGAGAATGCACTCACCACATGTAGTGGGCTTTGTTCAATTTTCTTATCAAACGAATGGCGTAAACTTTTACCCTCAATCGCAATGATCGCTCGCTTTTCTGAAGAGACGTCACGAGAAATCCACTGATAAAAATGACGTTCAAAGAGGCCGGGATTTAATAAACTAAAACAGCGCCGGAAAGTATCATGTGACGGAATACCGCCTTTGAGCAGAAGAAATGAACCCAGCCAATCCTTTTTTAGCTGGCCGTACTGTTCAATATCGGTCCAGGCGTTAGCCCCGGCAATGACAGCGCATACCGCGATCACTAAGATATCAATAAAACGGTGTTTAACCTTTCCCTGACAACGTGGATCTGGAAAATCAGAAAAGACCTCCACTAATTCTTTCATCTGCACCCCTCTAAAAATGAAGGCATTATCCACTAAATATTTTCATGCGTAACCCCTGGACACCACACAATCTCGCGGTATCTCGGATGCTCTGCCTGTTTTTAACTCGAAGTTCAATGATTTTCTCATGCAGCTGGTTATCTGCTTGGCGTCCCCGGAATTTACCAGCGGCTTTGGCTTTCAATATTCCCTCTTCCTGACGCCGCCGACGATCCTGATAGTCTTTACGTGCAATGGCTGCCAGCATATCAAGCATCATTCCGTTAATCGCTTTAAGCATGGCCAGAGTGAACTCATCACCCGCATTTTCTGCAAGCGCCATATGGCTCGTCGGCAGATCAAGACTGACAATCACGAGGTGTTTTTCCTGAATAAGTTGTTTAAGTTTCTGCCAGCCCGCTTCATCCAGACGTGAAAGGCGGTCAACCTGCTCAATAAGAATAATGTCACCCGGTGCAGCATCATCAAGCAATCGTAAAAGTTCTGGCCGTTGCAGTGACGCGCCGGATGCTTTAGCCCGCGCAATACCAGCATGAGTACGCTCGAGTAACAGATCACGCTCAAACTCGGCTACTGCAGA
>NZ_JANAIF010000101.1 GCF_024721015.1 Xenorhabdus bovienii | reverse complement strand
AGTACAACTGAACTCAGTGTAGCAAGTAGACTCAATACTGATAAACGACCAGCACCGTGGCTATAACTTGCTCTAAGTACCTGTTCATAGTCTTTACTAAAACACATTGAACCTTGATAATCTGGGAATGAGAAAAATATACCCCAGTGATATCACCCGTGAGCAATTTGAGCAGATACGTCCTCTGCTTGAACAAGCCCGTAAACGCACTGCCCCCCGCAAAATAGACCTTTACGAGGTATTTTGCGGCCTCTTGTACCTGTTGAAAAGTGGATGCCAATGGCGCATGCTGCCGTCCGATTTCCCCAAATGGCGTACCGTCCATTATTATTTTCAGATTTGGAGTGAACCCCAGGGAGCCGGCTCGGTTTTGGAACGGGCTTTAAAAAAAGCAAGTTCAGGAAGCCAGACAAAAAAACGGCCGTGATGCGCTGAGTACATTTTTAATTGTCGATGCACAGAGTGTAAAAAATACCGATACTGCGCAAGACAAAGGCTATGATGCGGGGAAAAAGATTTCAGGGATAAAGCGCCATATCGTTGTGGATAGTCAAGGGCTTCCTCACGCCGTTGTTGTCACAACAGCCAATGTGACGGACCGAGAAGGGGCACTGGATGCACTCGCCGGGCATCAGGATAATCTGGGGAAATTAAAATGCCTTCTGACGGGTGGGGGTTATACAGGTGATAGGTTTGCTTTGTCAATCAAACTGCTATGTGGTGCTACGGTTCAGGTTGTCCAACGTCATGAATTGCATACGTTTACGGTCATTCCTAAACGTTGGGTTGTTGAACGCTCATTCAGTTGGTTGGAAAAATGCAGGCGGCTTTGGAAGAATTGCGAACGAAAACTGAATACCAGTCTGCAAATGGTCAATTTGGCTTTCTTAGTAGTGGTGTTAAAAAGACTCTGAACAGGTTGTAACTCTTTGGGTTGCTTCCAATAATTTATAAATATAAGGAAATAGTATGTCTGACGTTATTAAGCCCGAAATGAATTTAGAAGATTATATGCTGGTTTTTGATCTTAATTTAGCGACTGGTGAGCTTGATGATGGTACTCAAGGTTGGGGATATATGAGTGGCAAGGTATCGGGTGGTCCACGTGGATTCTTTGGTACTTTAAGGGTAATACAGAACAAAATAGATATTAAAAATATGTCCAATTTCTATTGGAATTCGCCTAATTTTTTGTCTTTGTCGTTTAGAATACCCTCTGATAAGGGGCAAGGTGAGCCAAATAGCGTTCCCCCATTATTTCAGGGCAATTTTTATGTCACTGTTGATAATGTAACCTATTATCTTGGCGCTCCTTATGATTCTTATGAAAGAATCGGCAAGCGTACATACAATGCTCGTTATGATAGCGAGGGCGCACTAAAATTAAGCGCTATATTGAAACAAACAGGCCAGACCAAACGCTTTTACTGCAACTGGCGTTAATCCTACCTTACATTTCGAATCCAAGGCCACGCAATGCGCGGCCTTCCTCCTAACTCCTTGATATCCCTTATTTCCGGCAGAGAACCGGAATTCCCGTTCTGAGCAGGAATTGGCTAAAATCAAAAGGTTAGCTAAATGGGATTTGAAAGCCCATTTAAGTGGGAATGCCCACTTTAGCAATAGCTCATTGATATCTAATCAAGCTGCATATTTGCAGTCTGCTTATAATTTGAGCGACGATAATATTGGTATGCAAAATCCAATGTCCGATAATCGGACTTTGCACAACTCAATAAGGGGTGTGCCCAAAAGAGTGAGCTAGAAACAAAGGGTTAAGTCGTTTTGTCCAGCCCCTTGCGCACAAGTAATACGTTGAAACACAATGAATTTATTCCTTTTGTCCAGCGCATAAAGTAACCATTGGGATTTCCCCAACAGTTGAAATAAAGACGAATTTACGGAAGAGATGTCTCGGGGTGGTCAAAGTGACCCCCTCGGGAAAATCAATGAGTTAATCAACTAGGGTGGAAATCACCACGGTTGCCGCAAGGTGTGATATCCCATCTTAAGGTCAGATTTCTGCCCTATAGTGACAGTAGCTTCCTTTCCCACTTCTCCACAATCTCCGGCTTCTCTTTCAGGTAGTCGTAGCGGTCATGGTGCTTAATGTGAATTTTTCAAAGTTGTGGTAAGTGCAAAGCATGCCTAATACTATAGAAGTGGTCACTGAATTGGGGGGGTTGTATGATTTTTTCGTTTGTACATAAACGTGTACATTATTGTTTTTATAGCGACAAAGTTATATTTAATTAGTTGTTTTTTATTATAAATTTATATAATGTGGCTAGTTATATCAAATGGCGGCTTCTATAGGTAAATGAAATGACATCTTATATCTCTCCTTGATGGTGATAACGATTAAAGACTTATAATTGTAGCAAGCTCTATGTCTTAAATCTCGTTATGAACAAATAACAAAGAAAGGCATCGTTTTCTAGGAAAAATGAGAGTTATACATTACAAATGTGGTTAAAGTTAGTCTCTTATCAGCTATCATTGAGTAAAAATAAAATGATTTATGCTAATGAGGAATGTTAATGACGTATCAACAAGCTGGATATATCGCTATTGCGAAACGGATCTTGGGCTGGGTTATTTTTGTACCCGCTTTTTTGTCAACTTTTGTCTCAGTGATCAATCTGGCATGGCAACATGGTGTGAAAGGAAGTGGAATTCATGCAGTATTGAATGATTTTTTAAGAATGATGACAGAGATGATCAAATTCAATACATCATTTTTGGATTTTTTCTGGAAGCATTCACCAATACCTGATCGTATGGTGATGATTACAGGTACAAATGTTAGTTTCCTTGTGATCTATTTTCTTATGTTCGTTGGGTTGGCAATGAGTGCATCAGGCTTAAGAATGTATCGCCAATTTAAATTCATCAAGGAACATATCGAAGATCAAATGATCCTTGAAAATGTTAAGGAAAGCGGAATAACCAAGGAGCAGTTGGAAGCTAAGATTAAATTTCCTCCTCATTCGTTATTCAGTCAAATTTTTATCCTTTATATATCACCAATAATTATTGGTGCGATTGCTTATTTTTTCTCAAAACTATTGGGTTGGTAATGTAAAAAATAAAAATAACAGCTGCGGAAGCATTTATCTTCTCTTCGCAGCTTATTAAGATATTCAGTAGTTTAATCGGCATTGGTAGTGTTTTTACCTCCGTTCTATCCAATAAGCATTTATTTCCTAATATAATAAATTTTTCTTTTTTATCTTATCTATTAGGTAAAAATTAATTAAGCATGGTTAATGTATTTAGTGTGTCGTGAATTTTGTTTTATCGTCATTGTTAATTTGCTTAATATAAAGATAATTAACTCCGATTTTTGGCAATGGTGTTAGATCAGAGTTAATAATAATGATGGTTATTTTTATTGATTAAGTAGATAGCGGTAATCTCTATTCAGATAATATATTATCGATCATATTTTGCACTATGATGAAGTTTTCCCCTCCAAAAAGGTTACAGCGATTCAGTAAGTAGTAAAGTTGATAAAGAGGTTGTCGCTCAATAAAACCTTGTGGCAATGGCCAAATACTTTGGTAACCATCAAAAATTTGTAGGGGTAGCTCTGGATAAAGGGGCAGCATGGCAAGGTCACATTCACGATCTCCCCAATAGCAGGCGGGATCAAATGCTGCGGCAGAGTTGCTATTTAATGATGCACAATTTGTTGGCCATAAATCGCCATGCAGGAGAGAAGGCTGAGGTTGGTGAGATTGTAGCTTGTCACTGATTATTTGGACAATAAGCTCGATGTTGCCAAACACCATTCCCCTATCTGCCGCGAGTTGTAATTGCCAGCCAATCCGTTTTTCTGCGTAAAATTGATTCCAGCGCTTTTGCCATCCATTAGGCTGTATGGTGGTCGCGAGCATGTTATCAAAATCAAAACCAAATTTAGGTTGTTCACTCCATTGGTGCAGTTTCGCGAGTTGTTGACCAAAGTAGTATGCACTATAGGCATTAAATGGCTTTATAGGTAAATACTCCAGCAAAAGAAAACTGTGGTCGCGATCGTACCCAACGCCGTAAACTTGAGGGACATGGATAGTTTTGCTGTGGGCCAGCAATTCCAGTTGTTCTGCTTCTGTTTTAAAAACAGGCAACATTTCTTTCAAGTTGGATTTGATAAAAATATGCTGTTCGCCGTACTCAACGCACCAAGAACGGTGAATATCCCCTCCCGCTAATTCTGTTTTATTGTGAATGTCAGCGCCACCAAAATGCTCACTTAATAGACGGTTCACTGCTTGCCACATGATTCACCTCATTAAGTTGACAATTGCTATGCTCATATTACAGACAGATGCAACAATTGAACAGGTTAAAAAGTGATTTAAATAGCACTCAATAGAGAACCATATCCAAAATTAGATATGGCTCTCTACTTTATTAATTTGATTCACCTGAAATTTATGATGATGGAGATGGGATATCTTTGGTACGCTTCTTGCTCATTTTCTTTCTAGCTAATTTTATTTGGTCATAAATAAGTGCTGTTATGAAGAAAATAGCTTGAATAATGACGATACAAGGCCCTGTTTCACCATCGATGTGAAAGCTGATTATTGTACCGAGCACACTGGATGACACAGAAGCAATCATTGCAACAATAAGCATGCGATCAAAACTCCGGCAGAGCATAAATGCAATAATGCCGGGAGATATCAGCATGGCAATAACCAGAATAATGCCAACGGCTTGCAGCGATGCGACAATAGTTAAGGCCAGCAGGGACAATAAGCCATAATGGATAAGTTTCACGGGTAGACCGACAACGCGTGCCTGATTGGGATCGAAACAGTAGAGCATAAAATCTTTGCGTTTCAGCAACACAATTGCCAGTGTTACGCTAGCAATACATAGTGTCTGGATCAATTCATGCTGGGTAATGCCAAGTATGCTACCAAATAGAATATGCGTCAGATGCTGATCGGTATCTATGCGAGTAAACAGGACTAAACCCAATGCAAACATGCCGGAGAATACAATACCCATGACTGTATCCTCTTTGATTCGACTGTGTTCTTTCAGATATCCGGTAGCGAATGCGCAAAATATCCCTGAAAGAAAAGCACCTATTGCGAGTGGTATTCCAGCGACAAATGCTAATACGATACCAGGTAAGACCGCATGGGAAATGGCATCCCCCATCAGTGACCAACCCTTTAATACTAGATAGCAGGAAAGTACCGCGCAGACTGCCCCCACCATGATAGAAGCGAAAATAGCTCTCTGCATAAAATCATGCATGAAGGGTTCAGTAATGAATTCAATCAATGTACTCATGAGCGTCTTCCTTGAGTTAATGCTAAAGATTCTTTTTTCGCTCGTCTGCGGGACGCTAACATGCCATGTTTGGGGGCAAAGAAGAAAGCCAGTAGGAAAATCACAGTTTGTAGCGTGACAATCACTCCCCCTGTTGCGCCATTGAGGAAGTAACTCAAGTAAGCACCTACAGCACTCGTTAATGATCCGATGGTGACAGCAATGATAAGCAGGTGCTTAAACCGATCTGTCAATAAATAGGCTGTGGCACCAGGAGTAACTACCATTGCGATGACCAGAATGGCACCGACTGTTTGCAATGCGGCAACAGTACAGGCACTGAGTAAGGTGAAGAAAATGATTTTTAACCGCAGAGGTGATAAACCGATAGAACGTGCATGGGTTTCATCGAAGAAAACAACTAAAAGATCTTTCCAGATCAACATCAAGATAATAAAGGAGACAGCAATAATGATTTCGACTTGCAAAACATCTTCATCAGAAATGCCTAAAATATTGCCGAGAATAATGGTTTGTACATTAACGGAAGTGGGGTTTAAGGAAACGATTAATAACCCGACAGCGAAAAAAGTAGAGAATATAAAACCGATCACCGCATCTTCACGTAACCGCGTAATATGACGAACCAGAGTCATTGATAATGCCGCGAGCATACCAGTAAAAAAGGCTCCACCTGCATAAGGCAAACCGAGAGCATATGCGCCTGCTACGCCCGGTACAACAGAATGGGAAAGGGCGTCTCCCATCAGCGACCAACCTTTCAGCATCAGATAGGCAGATAAAAAAGCACAGACTGCACCTACGATAGCACTTACCCACATGGCTTTCACCATATAGTTGTAATTGAATGGTTGTATCAGCAACTCCATCATGGCTGGTTTTCCTTCTGCTTTTGGCTTTGTCGTGGTGGGACATGACGGTCATAGCCATAGAAGACAGCAGCCCGCTCATCATCGGTAATGACAGTCAGTGAGCGCGGGTCATCATCATCATGAAGCTCTGAGCCAGAAAGGTTGATATGGCGTAAGACACCACCGAATGTTATCTCCAGATTTTTTTGGGTGAAAGTGGTTTCAGTTGGGCCACTAGCCAGAACAGTGCGATTGATCAAGATAACATGGTCACAAAATTCAGGTACACTGCCGAGGTTATGCGTTGATACCAAAACTAGATGCCCTTCATCACGTAAGTCACGGAGTAAATCGACAATGGCATTTTCTGTTTTAACGTCTACACCAGTAAAAGGCTCATCTAACAGTAGCACTTTTCCTTCCTGTGCTAGTGCACGTGCTAAAAATGTCCGTTTTTTCTGCCCACCGGAAAGCTCACCGATTTGTCGATTTCGTAGTTCATTCAACCCGACGCGTTCAAGCGCTTTATCCACGATTTGATGGTCACGTTTACTGGGTCTGCGCAAAAATCCCATTTTTCCATAGCGGCCCATCATCACAACATCGGAAACTAAAACTGGAAAATTCCAGTCTACATCCTCAGTCTGTGGAACATATGCAATGATATTTTGTTTTAACGCAGTCTTGATGGTTTGTGCATTGAGGGTGACTTTTCCGTGGGAGGGAGTAACTAATCCCATGATTGTTTTGAATAATGTGGATTTTCCGCTGCCATTCATACCTACCAGCGCACAAATTGTGCCGCCGGTAATATCGAAACTGGCGTCATATATGGCGGTGTGCCCATTGTTGTAAGTGACGGTAGCATCATCAACAATTAAATGGGGATGCTCAAATAATGATTGATGGTTTAACGATGAATGACTCATTGATTAAATCCTTTCGCGATGGTGTCCACAGTGGTGTTCAGCAGGTCAATATAAGTAGGCACTGGACCTTTTGGGGTAGAAAGAGAATCGACATAGAGGATTCCACCGTAGTGAGCCCCGGTTTCTTTGCTGACTTGTTTTGCTGGTTTATCCGAAACGGTACTTTCACTGAAGACTACAGGGATTTTCTGTGTCCTTATGGTATCAATAACACGGCGAACCTGTTGCGGAGAACCTTGTTCTTCAGCATTGATTGGCCACAAGTACACTTCCTTGAAACCATAATCTTGTGTGAGATAGCTGAAAGCCCCTTCACTGGTTACCAGCCAGCGTTGATTTTCTGGAATACGGGAAAGGCGTTCCCTGAGTGGTGCATCCAGTTTAGCCATTTTTTCTGCGTAAATTTTCGCATTGCGATTATAAACCTCTGCATTCGCAGGATCATATTTAACGAAAGACTTGCGGATATTTTCAATATAAATCAGGGCGTTTTTGGGAGACATCCAAGCATGAGGATTGGGATTTTTATTGTAAGGTCCTTCACGAATCGGCAGCGGGGTTATACCCTCAGTAGTGACAGCCGTAGGGATGTCTTTCATGTTTTCAAAGAAACGTTCAAACCAGCGTTCAAGATTCAAGCCATTCCAGAGGATAAGATCTGCACGCTGTGCTTTAATGATGTCTTTTGGCGTAGGCTGGTAATCATGAATCTCTGCGCCTGGTTTTGTGATGGATTCAACGATGGCTGCATCACCTGCGATATTTTGGGCCATATCCTGAATAATGGTAAAGGTAGTTACAACCCTGAATTTTTTATCTGCATAGGCTTGCTGGCTGAATAGGGTGAGCGTGAATAATGCGATAATCATATTGAATATCGGGAAAGCAGAAATTGAACGCCTTTTGTTCATTTTGGCAAACCTTACTTGTTATACATGTAATTATTGATAATGATTATCAATATCATTTATTTAAAGTCAAGGCGATATTGCACAAAATTAATGATAGTTTGATAGACATTCCTTAACTTTCTTGTTGCTGAGATATTGGTAAAGAAGGTGATGTGAACAAAAAATTAGCCTATTGTCTAGATGATGTCGTCATGAGATTTTCAGCCAAAGAACAAGGCAACGGATTTGCACTGCGGCAAGAAAAGACGCGCTA
>NZ_JANAIF010000100.1 GCF_024721015.1 Xenorhabdus bovienii | reverse complement strand
ACGATACATGGCTGAAATGGGTAAGGCATCCAACTCGTCAGGCATAGTGGCCGTAAAATGAATATTCTCTCCATTAACTGGGGGAGAAAATGATCCGCTTTGCGCGCATCCTTGTATGAAAAACACAGCAAGTAGGGAGGATAATACGCTTTTATTGCATAGAGATTTCATGGGTTTTTTCCTTGTATCGCTCAAGAGCGCGTTTCAATAATTCATCCTGGTTAACATCTTGTTCAAAAATATTGTGCAGTTTATTTTCGAGTGCCATAAAAGTAGTGTTACGTTTTGCACTCAGTGGAGAGGCATCTTGATGATGTATTAATTCATCAAATTTCTCTTTTGAAGCTATTAGCTTAGGCGTTTTCGTTGGCGCTAAGAAACTGAGCAATTGATTATTTATAATGGCTTGATATTGACTGCCCATAAAATGGTCTGTTGCCGTCGTCATAATCGTATCTAAATCAGGATTATTCCATTGTGGGAATATTTCATCGATAACAGATTTGTCTCCCTTGAATAAGTCCACATATTCCTGTTGTTCATTCTTTAGTCCTTTATCTAATGAATTAGCTATGCTCGGAACTAAATAAAACTTATAGATGCCATTCATGCGCCATCTTTTTTTACCCGTAAAACCGACACCATTCTTACTTGGAATTCTTTCTTCACCGATTTGCCTCGCCTGAAAGAAGCTCACGGTATTTCCTTGGTGATAATAGACTTCACCAATCTCGGGGAGAGATTTTTGTATTGGAATGGTGGGTAATGTTGCCAAAGTCCAGCTAAAGCCAAAAATGGTTCCGAGTGGCCCATAAACTTCAAATAACCAGTTATCCATGTTGGTATCAAATGGCACGCTCGTTACAGTATCGGCATCATTGACATGTCGGAAGTGATTCAGTGATGTTAAGGCTTTAACGCCACTTCCAGTGAGGACTCTCGGCATTCCATACGTATAAAGGAGCGGCTTATGCTCTCTTAGCTCTGTGGCATGCAATAAAGCCAGTGCTCCCCCCAAACTATGACCGCAGATAAATAACTCCTTAAGATTAATATCTTGTGATGATTCTTTGATTTGTGTAATTCTCTTTTTAAAATATTTCTCCATGCACTGATAAGCTTCTAAAAAACCCTTATGAACCTTGGCTTTTCCACCGGGAAGAATATTCTCTGGACATGAAATGGGGCGATAAGTCCCATCCGTCAGCGCATCTCTCGAGCTTGCTGTCCCTCGCCATGCCACAATAATTTGCGTTTCATTTTCAACAAAAAACATTTGAGTATCATGCTCAAACGTTTCAGGCGTTTCCACTTGTTTAACATCCAGGAATATTGCCGGCCGATAACGTTCTTTAAAGGGGACATCGTTTACAATCGCGGGATATTCGGAATGATCATTAATAACAGGGGGTTTTGATAAGTCAAAGCATTGCTGGTAGAAAAAAGAAGTGGCCGTATCGGGAGTATTAATATATTCCCTCATATTAATATCAGAAGAATCTGGGTCAACCATCACTTCATCCTTATACACCAATAGGGACATGAGTCCTAGGTTATACGCATTCACTATATCGTAGCTTGGTGTATGTTTTAGGATTAAAGACCATGCTCTAAACGGACAGACCTCAATCACATGACGTTGATTAAAATCCTCACCGTAAAACTCTAATCCTTTAAATTCATCTTCTTTCGGAAAATGGTAATAAGGTAGCCCAAACTTAGCTTGTTTCCACTCTGCAATATCAGGGGCTTTGTCACACAACTCACCAATGACAGCATAACGATAAAAATAACCTTTGGATTCAGCATCTGGCTTGACTGTTGAATGAGACTCACCACGCAATGATCGTAATGGTCGTTTCTCCATTTCATCGGCAAGTTTTTGCCCACCGAGAAATAAACGTATAGGAGAAGCAGGCAACTTATCTGCTCGGATCATTCCGTTTCCATCCGTCATTCCCTCACGCTCAACTTTACTATTTTTTAAAATATAGGGCATATCAGAAATGGGCTTATTGTGTTCATCAACAAGCTGAATTTCTATTTTGTTCTTTAACATTCCCAGGCAGTCAGAACAATAAACTGAATTGGCATTACTCATAAATAGGTGCTCCTGTTATTTTTCTTGTTCCATAGCCAATAGATAATCCTGACCGGACATATTTTCAATACGTTGTCCGGCTTCCAGCTTTTGTCTCAACCACTGCTCAATCCGGGGTTCTAAACTGCCTTCTGGCTGATCCAATTTCTTCGCCATTACACCGTGGTTTTCCCATAGATCGTTATAGAGAGAGCTGGTTAAGACTTTCAGGCCATAAGGCGAATGCAGCCAAACCAGTTGTAGGTGTTCGCCCAATGTAAAAGGAATATCGTCATTGCCTTGTCCACATTCCTTCGGACGGTGGAAACGTGTGGTCTGGGGCAGGTCAATCATGAGTTCCGTGACAGGAGTCAGCATCAGTGACCAGTCACAGGGCGTGAAGGCCGATACCATCGCGCCAAATACCCGTGTATCCATCATGCGAAATATCACTTGTTCGCCATTCAACATCACCAATTGTCGTCGTTGCCAGTGGGTAAGCTGTTCCTGCCACGACTTATGGCTTCGATAAGCCCAACCCCAGCTGTTGTCACTGAGTTCATGTTTATCTAGCACGGCACCAATCTGAAATAAATTATTGACTTTCGCCTGCACCAGCCACGGGCTTTGTTTCAACATTTTGCGCATCGGCGTACCGCTATATAGCGGAAAAGCTTCTTCTACCCAGTCATTGAGATAAAAGTGTGCCACCGGATCAGGTTTCGCCAGCGAATTGAGGATAAAGAACACGGGCGCATCATTAGATTTATTCAGCCATTCTTGCCAACTTACCGAGGATCCTGTGTCCTCTACGGGAATTGCATTTTCCATTGTTACGGTTACTCCTTGGCTGGTTTAATAACGGGACTGACGTCTTGTTGTGCCAGTTCTGGGCAATAAGGATGTGCCGGAAATACCATTTCCACCTCCGGCAACGGCTCCACGCCCTCCGGCAGTTGCAGGTCCACCCCGCGTCCGCTGCCGCCTGATCCTTGCCCGACATTAATCGGTGAAGACAAAATCCCGCCCGGGGTCACTTTGAGAAAACTGCCGCCCACTTTCAGGGTAATTTCCGATGCCGCTTCCAATACCATTTTGCCGCCGCTTTTCAGGTGGATTTCCTGCCCGCTATCAATCACAGTGGCATCTCCCGTCTGGATATGCTGGCTGCCGGCAATCCGGTGTGACACATCCCCTTCGGTGGTGATTTTGCGTGAACCGGCGACCTGATGATGGTCATCGGCGCGGATATCGTGGTAGCGGTTGTTATCGATGCGCTGTTTCTGGTCATGTTTGATATGCCAGTAGGCATCGTTTTCGATATGTGCCGTAAAGTCTTTCTGGCCGTGGATATAGACTTCCTCGCTGCCTTTCGCATCCTCAAAGCGCAGCTCGTTAAAGCCTTTGCCTTTATGGGTTTTGGTCTTGAAGGTCGTGCGGGTTTTCTGTGCCGGTAAATCCAGTGGCGGGCGGTTCAGGCCGTTATACACACAGCCCGTCACGATCGGCCGATCAATATCGCCGTTGAGGTAGGAGATAATCACCTCCTGCCCGATGCGCGGTATCGCCATAAAGCCAAAGCCATGACCATTCCAGCCCTGTGCGACTCGCACCCAGCAGGATGCGCCATCATCCGCCTTGTCGTAACGGTTCCAGTGGAAATGCACTTTAATTGCTCCGTCTTTATTGACGAAGATTTCTTCTCCTTCGGGACCCACGACGATGGCGGTTTCATCGCCATCTGCTAAGGGCTTGTAATAGAACGGCGGACGCCAGTCGGCGAGACCGTCGATAAAACTGAACTGGTTGGAAAGTGTCGTGCCATCACCGCCATCATAACCCAGTGCCTGTGGGCAGCGTCCATGATGGCTGATACCGACAATCTGCCAGCGGGCATTCAGCGGGGCGTGCGGATGACTTTTGATCTCGAAGATTTTACCCGGCATCAGTTTGATGCAGTTACTGTTTCCGCTGCCGGTCTTTTTCTGGTTATCCAGCGCTTCATGGCGGTATTTTAAGAACGGTTTGGCTGCCGCATCTTTCTGGAAACGGCCGTAGCTTTCAAAGACGGTATAGGGGGTTTGGCTGCCAAAGTCGCGAAAGCCTTCACTGCTTTCCATATGGGAAAGGTGATAACGCGGGTTGTCGTAGTTAAAGTCTTTGTGGAGGCTGCGTTGCGGACTCATTCCGACCCCTAACCGCACCTGATAAATCGTATCTATCCCATGGGCGGTTTCCGGTTGCGGGCTGTAAACCAGCGGCAACCCGGCTGTCATCCCCAGGTGGCTGTCACTGAAAAACAACGTTTCATCCTCAAACCAGAAACTGATGCCTTCTTCTGTGGCCAGACGGCTGAAAAACGCATAATCCGACTCGCGTTTCTGGGTGGTGTATTCCCTGTCCTGATGGGTATCGTAGAGTTTGGAATCGGCGCGTACCCGGTGCTTTTTCAGCAGGCCATTCAGGATGGCGGGCACATTTTGTTGATGGAATATCCGGCTGTCCTGATTGAGCGTCAGGCGCCAGAGGGCGGGGCGAACCGTCAGGGTATAGAGGGTTTTATTGCCGTCGGTGCCTGCCCAGTCAGCGTGGGCGATGATACCGGTGATTTTGCGCTGCTGGAGTTCCCCATTAAAGATTTGTAACACCGCTTCCTGCATCAACAAGGCGGTCAAATCCACCTCGTCTAAGGGCTTGAACGGATTCAGACTATGGGTTTTGACCAGCGTCAGGTTCAGGGTAAACAGCTCAGATAACCCTTCCTGCAGGGAAAATTCCCCCACGCTGAACGTATCTTCAGGAAGCCCCGCGACCTGAAAAGTAAACCGCAATCCACTTTTGGCAGAGGACAGCTTATTCATCATATTCACCATGTTTTGTTTTGCTCCTTATTGTGCTTTCTTTATGGCTTACATATCTCTGCGTAATCCATAGACTTCCCAGAATGCCCACAGGGCTTTGTGACGGTTCGGGGTATACACATCCAGCTTGACGAAGGTGGACTGGCCGACAAAACAGGCCATGGCCTGATTAATCAACCGGCAGAAACGGTACATCTCCCCCGGATTGGCGTAGCCGTCAGGGTTCAGCGTGAGTGACAACAGGTGACCCCGGACGGGTCTGCCCTTATACATCCTGTCGGTCAGGCGTTCCTCCACCCGGACGATGCCGTCAATATGCCGGCGGATATGGCGGCTCAGCGGACGATTGAGTTCGGCGTAAGGGTCAAACAGGCGGAGGAAATGTTTCAGGCTTTCGGTAGTAAATAACAACACCGGCGGGCTGGAGAGGCAGGAAAGCAGCGGCCAGCCGGAATTATCCTGTAACATCGACGGGTAATCGGTGGCGACCGGCGTAATATTGTGCCCATTGAGATGGGACGGGGAACCTTCCTGCATCACGGTGAGGGTGCCTTTTTCCAGCGCGATGGCCTGTTCATGGTAACCCCAGGAATGACAGGCGACGGCGATCTCCGGTAAGTTCACGGCCGGTCGGCCGGTCAGGTCAAAAAAATGGAGCTGGTGCGTCAGCCTTCCCGGCAAATCACGCGCTGTCTGGAGCAGGTAGTAAAAAGTGTCCGCTTCCCCGTCTTCTGCCAGCCAGCCCATTGCCGGGGTAAACTGGTCAATGGGCAGGTAGCGGTATGGCGTGCCGCGTTGCTGTTTCTCATCGGGCTGCTGAATAACCTGAATATCGCGCAGCCGGAACAATCGCACGGACTCCCCGAGCGGCAGGGGATAACGATGATTTTCTGGCGTCAGCGGAATGGGGAGGCTGGTCAGATTTTCCAGATGAATGGCCGGGACGCAGCCCAGCATAAAGGCATCATCAACGTCTTCCAGTGGCAATTCGCCTTCAAAACGAAAAATGAGTTCAAAGGTGCCGTCGGCATTCAACGGCACCTCACGGCAGTGGTCGCTGATATCCACCGTCATAAAGTTATAAAGCTGGGGCAGCGCATAATATTCAATGAGAGACTGAAGCCCGGCATAAGTGTGTTTTTCCATCGGCAGGATGGGGGTATCGAACAGATTGTGCCAGCCATAAGGAAAACAGCTCAGTTTTCGCTGTTCACCCCGGACTCTCAGGCTGACGTCACTGATATGCTGATCCAGCCACAGGCTTAATGGTGCCGCCCGTTCACTGTCCGTACCGAGGAAAAAAGACAGTGGCCCGCTTTGCCAGACGGGGGAGGGCATGCCTGTCTGGCAAAGCGTCAGCACTATCTCACTGTGCGTGCCGGTTTTCTTCACCACTCTGTCCAGCACGATAAGGGGTTCGATATGCAGGGAACGGCAGGTTTTAAACGTGAGTAACTGCCCGTTGACATGGGCAGAAACCGGTGTGCCTGCCGGGATATCAACGGCGCCCTGATGTTCTCCGTCGGTGGGATGAAATTGCATGACCGTCGTAGGCGGAATGGGACTCAGGGCCAGCGGCCAGATACGGGACAGAATGCCGTGGGTAATTTCGGGGAAATCATCCTCAAGTTTATCCCGTAAGTGGGCGATCAGCAGGGCAAACGCTTCGAAGACACGTTCAATATCCGGATCATGAGAGGCAAGCAGAAAGTCGGCCAGGTGAGGCGACTCTTTCGCCACGCGTTGAGCCAGTTCCCTCATATAGGCTCTTTCCCGCAGGTACATAGACTCCTTGTTGTTTTTCATTGGCTTTCTCTTTTTATCCTAATGTACCGATGAATAATTCATCGGCATGTTATGCGTAAAGTTTATATAAAATCAGCATTTTGTCAGTGGCGGGGGATTATTGTACGGGATTATTAATTATCATGTTTAATGAAATTCAATTTTCTTATGATTTGGGAAAAGTCTCATTCACGATATCCGCCATGGCAGAGAGAACACTGAGGCAGGGGTGTTTTTTTGCATTTTGCAAAAATGAATTGTTTGCTGACTTTTGGTTCGGCTTTCTTCACGCTGCTCCGATGTTTTATGACATGGAAAGGACACGATGAAAAAGCCGGGTTTACTGCTCCTGATGGGATGGGTGGCATCACTGTCCGCCGGCGCAAAAACGGTGGTCTATACCGATAGTCAGCACCCGCCGGTGAATCTGATGCCGGATAGCAGAGTTGTCTGATGCGCCTGAACAACTTCAGCAGCAATACTTTGCTCAGCTTTCCGTTGATCCACGGCAGGCGATAGGACAAGCACAAACGATGCTGCAATCGTCACAGTGGCGTGAGCAGGAACGACAACTTATCAAAGCATGGCGAAATGTCATTCGGGGCAGAGCGCTGGAAATACATAAATATCATGGCCATTATTTTCATCATAAGAACCGTTCCCTCTAATTGACGCAAGGTTTTTAAAGCAATTAGCATGAGCAGACATAACGAGCATAAGTGATGGTTTGCATCCGTCTAGTTGACATATCGAGATATTAAGCCAATCAAAGAAATCTAAAAATGGCAATATTTCCCTGTTGCTGCGGTATTTTTCTGCCACGTTCATCATGGCCTGATTACAGTATGAGACGAGACGATAAGTACTCAGAAGAAGATATTTTGTGTCTCTTTGTTAGGACGTGAACAGGTTCAAGCCACAGCGGTGTTTGATAACGACCTTTTGGTGATCGTGAAACTGGAAAAAATTAGTGGCCCGTTCGGGATGTGGAAGAAAAAGCTTAAAAGAGAGCTGAAGATAAAGCACGAAGAGGGCTTCCATCTATTGGTTGAAGAGTGTGGTGACGATTTCAGCGAGTACGCACATAAAATATTGTTGGAGGATGCAGATCCAACCGAGCGACGAGGCTACATGAATATCGCCTTTGACCATTATTTTAATCTGATCCGAATAGGCGGTACTTCGGACGGTAATCAACAAGGCTGTTTAGTCCTGAATGAGGGTTTAGAACGTCATTGGATCCGTGAGCAGATGGTTAACGTTGTACCTGATGACCGTGGGCGGTATTGCTACGACATTGACCATAGCAAGTTTTCTGGTTATCAGAGAGCAATATTAGGGGTTTGACGTTCAGTCGAATGAAAACTCACGTTAGGCGAAAATATCTGTCTGAAAAATCGATTAGTGGATCTGAGTGTACTATGTGTCGTTTTTCGATTTAAAAGACGCCATTTTGGCCATGATTTTCACTGTCCATAATGTTTTGATTTATCGGATAAAAACCCTTAACGTGTGAAACCGTTCCACTGAGCGTCAAACCCCGTAACCTGTCATTTTTTGTTGAGAGTTCTAACGATGCCCCTTATCCGAAAAGCCTTCAAACGTCTGCATTATCCTGTTGATATCATCGCCCCGTGCGTGCGTTGGTATCTAGCCTACGCCCTGAGTTTGCGTAATTTGGAAGAAAT